>CALOFA010000031.1:0-13629 GCA_942492545.1 uncultured Cryomorphaceae bacterium
ATTCGTAAATGGTCCATCAATACCCGGTCCGCTTAAGAAAAATCCAAAGGCATCATTAAACTGGGTGCAAGTAAAACCAGGATATTCGTTTGAAGCAAAAACATAATTGAATCGAATTGAGTCACTAGTAGACAAAAAGTCAAATTCTAATATTGCTCCATCATTAATATTAAAACCTGGAATTGCTACCAAATCAGGATCATCTATAACCGGATTGGTTAAACCTCCGCCGAATTCTCCTGCTATCGTAACCACATCACCTGAAGCCATCACCAAACCTTCGTCAAAGCTTACAACATCGCTTGGCCCGTTATACAAGCCAATCTGAACATTGGCTTCATCGCCTGGAACTCCATTGAATGTTATATTATCAACTTCTACCCCATCTCCTATCAGATAATCGGTTACAAGTTCTGTGGCTGATATTGTGTTATCAACTGTAACTTGGGCTTGGATAGTCAAGATCAAAAAACACAATAATGAAGTGACTAAGGTAATTTTGAATTTCATATTGAACTTAATTAATAAGGTGTGCAAATATATCTATTAACGAATAACTGTTATTTGGCCTGTTATTTCTCGGGCATCTTCTTCAGCAATAAATACCGCGATATCTAATTAAATAATTGTAAGTTGTAGTTTGATTGTGATGATCTCCACCTTGGTGCGATCCGTTCCATTTTTGCTCTGGATCTATACTGTGAAACACTTGTTTTCCCCACCTATCAAAAATCCACATTTCAAAGTCTACAACATTAGCTCCTTCCACTCCAAAAAGGTCGTTTATCCCATCCCCATTTGGTGTAAAGCTTGTGGGTATATAGATTTCTGCAGGTGGAATTGTAACTAAACCAATAGAATCGGCACATCCGATATTGTCAATTACCGTCATTAGAACATCATAAGGATCAATATTCGCAAATTGGTGAGAAGGATTTTTTTCTTCACTATTTGATCCATCTCCAAAGTCCCATAAATATGTAGCAGGTTCTGTTGCAAGTGAATAATTTGAAAACTGAATACCATAATAGCCAAAATACTCGTAATCAAAATCGGCACGCGGGTTCTGAACAATAATATTTACTGATTTTTCAGCACGGACCCCACAGGTATCTTCTACAACTACCGAATAGGAAGAATTTCCAATTGGCGCAACTGTATAGGTATAGGTAGAATCGGAATTTTCCCAGCTCGGTTTGTAGAACCCAGAACCGCTCAGGACTTCAACGCGCAATTGAATTGGCACTTCTTGGCAAATTGCAGTATCGTTAGGGTACACTTCAATTTCCACATTTGGAAAATTAAAGCTTATAATTGTGCTATCTACTCCAAAGTTCTGACATTCATCTTCAGCAACAATAACAACTTCTTGCCCCATGGAAGGATTGTACATGAAAAATGGCGCAGGTGTTGTAACTCTCAATTGTCCGTCTACAAACCATGAATAAGTTTTCTGGCCAATTCCCCCTTCCGAAATAGCTGGAAGCATTATGTCATCAAGGCAAGATTGAGCTTCAAAAATATCGGGTAAAAATGCAGTAACAACTTGCTCTGGAACAGTAATCAATACATCATCAATGCCAAAGGCACCACAATCATCAGTGACAACAAGTTGAATATTCGTTGTATTCTGCACTTGGTATTGGAGTGTTGGAGTATTTGCAATTTCAACTCCGTCTTCTTGCCAACTATAAACATATAATCCAAAACCTCCCGAAACTACTGGGACAATATCAACGGTTACGTCACATTCTTCTACAACAAAATCTTCCCCCACATCAACGGATACCGGCGGATATGTTGGAACTTCAACATCGAAGGAAGTTTGCACATCGGGGCACCCCGCAAGTATCACTTATTACAACAAAATATGTCGTTGAGAAACCAGGGGATACGGTGACTGTATCCGCGTTAGATCCATTAGACCAGCTATAGCTATACTCTCCAAAGCCTCCAGTTACTGTTGGATATAAAATTATATCGTCATTACAATCTTCCAAGGCCCCATTGAAGCCTATGACTCCCAATGGATCCGCTTCATTGATATAAAATGTGAAATCGGCTGTAATAATTGCTCCTGAGCAATTAGACGCAATATTGGTAATCTCAACAGTCGAATACTCAATGCCCTCCGAATTTCCATCAGCTGGTGCTGATAAAACAAAAGTAACAGTATCTACTCCAGCTGGAAAGAAAACACTATCGGGGAGCGGTGGGACAAAATCTACTCCATTTTGAGCCGTTCCTGTAATATTTAAATATGCAGTCTCATCAACTCCTTGGCTATCATTCGGTCTAATAAATTGGAGAGTCGCTTCTCCGCAACCTTCATATAATGTAGAATCATTTATACCGACAGGAATATCAAGTTCTACATTAACAACACTGTTAGAAGTGAATGATCCTGCTTCTAAAAAAACACCAGAATCTAGCGCCCCATCAGATGCATCTCCAATGGCCAACTTGATGTGATACTCTTCTCCACATTCCACCTCAGCGTAGGCTGTAAGTGTAACAGTCATGCCAGGAAACTGAATGTCACCTTCTTCTGGAGGGTCACTATCGACAAAATATTGACTATCTTCTATCCAATTTGGATTGGCAGTTTCACAATTCCCTTCATTACCAGGATTGGAAGCTTCGCCAGAATTGATCGTATTTACGGCAACAGGTATATCTGAGTCTGGAATTAAAGCAATATTTATTGCTCCATCTGTAAATGGACCTGCTATACCTGGACCACTAAGAAAAAATCCAAAAGCATCATTAAAACTTGAGCACGTAAACCCGGGATATTCCATTGAAGCAAAAACATATCTAAAAACCAATGAGTCCCCATTTGGAATGAAATCAAATTCCAGAATAGCACAGTTATTGATGGAATTTATCCCAGAGATTTGTTGCAAATCAGGGTCATTCGTCACATTTGGATCTGGATAAGGAAAAGTGACGGGAAAGAAAAGGTTGTCTTCCGCCTGAAAAGCATGTCCAGATTTCAGAAGCACAGCTTCAGGAAAATCAACAAAAGCACTCGTCCCATAAAATCTACCAGCTTGTGTATTTAGAATGGTAGGATCCATTCCATTAAATGTGATGTTTGATACACTAACTCCATTTCCGAGCAAAACATCTTGAACCAACTGTTGGAGGTGTAAGCGTCGTATCAATAGCTATTTGAGCGCGCAGATTAGATTCAAAAAAACAGGTTATTAGCACAACGACTAAAATAATCTCTTAGATACATAATAAAATTGGTCATTCTGGATGATAGGTATTCAATTGACGCAGCCTGCTTATAGGAGTTGCCTGACCAGTAAAAATAGAAAAATCGACCATACTATGAACATTGACAGGGGTTGAATGTATTATCTTAGCCGTTTATCTGAAAAATATTATGATCGAATCTTCTAAATATCTAGAAAACAATAAAGAAAAATTCTTAAACGAATTGCTAGACCTTCTGAAAATACCATCGGTTAGCACTGATAAAAAATTTAGAGGTGATATTTTAAGCGCTGCTAACTTTCTAAAAGCTAGACTAGAAGAAGCTGGTGCAGATAGAGTTGAAGTTTGCGAAACAGGTGGATTTCCAATCGTGTACGGAGAAAAAATAATCGACCCTACCTTACCAACAGTTTTGGTCTACGGTCATTACGATGTGCAGCCCGCCGACCCATTGGAGCTGTGGGACTCACCACCCTTCGAGCCAGTTGTAAAAGACGGATTAGTCATAGCCCGCGGTGCAGCCGATGATAAAGGTCAGATGTACATGCATATCAAAGCTTTTGAGTCGATGATGAAAACCGACACCTTGCCATGCAATGTCAAGTTCATGATCGAAGGTGAAGAAGAAATCGGATCGGACAGCCTCGAGCCTTTTATGCAAGCCAACAAAGAAAAATTGGCCGCCGATGTGGTTTTGGTTTCAGATACGGCCATGATTTCAAACGATGCTCCGAGTATCACCGTTGGCCTTAGAGGATTGAGTTACGTTGAAGTAGAAGTAACAGGGCCCAACCGCGACCTTCACTCGGGAATTTACGGAGGTGGCGTAGCTAACCCCATCAATGTCCTTGGCAGCGAATGATCGCTTCACTTCAAGACGAAAATGGAAAAATTACCATCCCTGGTTTTTACGATGACGTGGAGGACTTGAGCGCTGCGGATCGCGAAAAGCTCAACTTGGCTCCTTTCGATCTCGCTGAGTACAAAGCCGATTTGGAAATCAACGATGTGAAAGGCGAGGAAGGCTACACAACATTGGAGAGAACCAGTATCAGACCAACATTGGACGTAAACGGAATTTGGGGTGGCTACACTGCTCCGGGTGCAAAAACCGTTTTGCCTTCTAAGGCTTACGCCAAAATATCCATGAGATTAGTTCCCAATCAGTCGTCCGACAAAATCACCGAGCTTTTCCAAAAGCATTTCGAGAGTATCGCTCCCGATTATGTAAAAGTGAAAGTTACACCTCATCACGGCGGAGAACCTGCCGTTACTCCAACGGATTCTGTGGCTTACAAGGCAGCAGAAATGGCAGTGGAAGAGGCATTTGGCAAAAAGCCAATTCCGATGAGAGGTGGCGGATCGATTCCGATCGTCACTTACTTTGAACGCATTCTCGGTCTCAAAACCATTCTAATGGGATTCGGATTGGATTCCAATAAAATTCACTCTCCGAACGAAAATTATGGCCTCTTCAATTTTTACAAAGGCATCGAAACCATTCCATTGTTCTTCAAAAACTTTGCAGACCTTTCTAAGAAGTAGAGCGCTTTTTCTTGCGCTCTTAGCCTTCGTCATTTAAGTCTTGACTTCATGCACCTACGAAGAATGTAGATGTGCAGGACGTTCGAGAAGTAAAAATTCAAAATGCTGGACAAGAATGGGATCAGCTTTACGGCAAAATTGAGAGTCAACAATCCGAACGGGTACAAGATTCATATCACGTCTACCGATGCTGATTTATTCTTGGACGGAAGGAAAGCGGGCAAGGCCAAATTGGAGAACAACATTGTTATTCCCTCTAATTTCTATGACGTGATCGAAGCAAAAGTGAGAACGGACTTTGAGGGTGGAAGCCTTCAGCTCATCCCGATTATTTTGGGTGCGGCGGTTAGTAAAAGTGTGAACCTCCAAGCCAAAGGCACCATTAAAGCCCGATCATTTGTCATTGGTCAAAAGTTTGATTTCGACTATTCGCACGAAGCCAAGTTTTAAAATATGAGCGATCCCAAGCATACCAATGAACACTGGCTGCAGAGGACAGTCAGTACTTGTTGCAACAACATGCCCACAATCCGGTAAACTGGATGGCTTGGGGTGAGGAGGCGCGCCAAAAAGCCGCCGACGAAAACAAGCTCATGCTGGTTTCCATCGGGTATTCGAGTTGCCATTGGTGCCATGTAATGGAGCACGAAAGCTTCGAAGATGAGGCGGTAGCCGAAGTGATGAACGAGCACTTCGTTTGTGTGAAAGTGGACCGAGAGGAGCGCCCCGACATCGACCAAATCTACATGGAGGCTGTACAAATGATGACGGGACAAGGAGGCTGGCCGCTCAACTGCTTTGCCAATCCCGAGGGGAAACCGGTTTACGGCGGAACCTACTTTCCCAAAGAGCAGTGGGTGCAAGTGCTCAAACAATTGGCTACGCTTTGGAACGACAATCCCGAGAAGGTAAACGAATACGGAGAGAAGCTGACCCAAGGCATGAAGGTTTCGGGCATACTGCCTCCACCCGACCCTAATGCCGAATGGCCAATTGCAGCGCTGAGCGAAACCGTTGAAAATTGGAAAACTCGCTTTGATACGGAGCGAGGCGGCCCGAATAAAGCCCCGAAATTTCCGCTACCGTCGAATTACTCTTTCCTACTGAAGTACGGCTACATCAATCAAAATCAAGAAATTCTCGAACACGTAAAGCTCACGCTCAACGAAATGGGTCGAGGCGGAATTTACGATCAGATAGGCGGCGGCTTTACCCGCTATTCTACCGACTCGCATTGGAAGGTGCCCCATTTTGAAAAAATGCTTTACGACAATGCGCAGCTGCTCACGCTTTACAGTGAAGCCTACACCGCATTTGGCGAGTCGGAATACTTGCACACGGCAAATGGCATCAAGTCGTGGTTGCGACGCGAAATGCAAAACGGAAAAGGCGGATACTACTCCGCCATTGATGCCGACAGCGAAGGTGTGGAAGGAAAATTCTACGTTTGGGACAAAGCCCATTTAGAAAAGAACTATCCCGACTTTGCCAAGTACTACCACTTGGATCAGAATGCCCTTTGGGAAGGGAATATCATTCCCGTTAGAAAAGGAACCATTTCAGATCTTTCTGCAGCATTGAGTATTCCCGAGGAAGAAGTTATTTCCGAGCTGGCCGCCGTTAATGAAAAATTACTCGCCGAAAGAAGCGAGCGCGTAAGACCGGGAACGGATGACAAAAGTCTCTGTTCGTGGAATGCGATGTTGATCACGGGATTTGCCACTTCCCACATCCACACGCAGGAAGCAGCCGATTTGGCGGAAGCCAAGAGCATATTGGGCTTTATTGAAAGTGAGCTTTTGGATGCGGCGACGCTCGACTTAAAGCACACTTGGAAAAATGGCAAAGCCAAGATCGACGGATTTTTGGAAGACTACGCTTTTTTGATCGAAGGCTATCTATCTCTTTACGAAGCCACTTTTGCGGAAGCGTATTTAGAAAAGGCCAAGGAACTTTCGTTCAAAACCCTCGACCTTTTTTACGACGAAAAAACGGGGGTCTTCTTTTTCACACCTCATCACCAAACCGATTTGGTTTCGCGACCAATGGAGCTAAACGATAACGTCATTCCCTCTTCCAATTCGGTGATGGCCGTGAACTTCATCAAGCTTTCCTCCTACTTCCGCCTGCCGCATTTTGAGGCTGTAGCCAAAAGACTACTCAATGCGGTGGAAAAAGGAATGAAAGAATAGCGGATCGGGATATTCCAATTGGGCAGAACTCTGGCTGAGGCTGAGCATCGGCTCCCCGGAATTGGTGGCTGCCGGAAAGAAGGCAACCACAGAAATCGGGAAGCTGAAAGTATATGCCCCGCTCGTGGTAAAGGCTGCCGCCGAAGAAAAAAGCCAATTGGAATTGCTCAAAGGCAGACTAAGTTCTACCGATCTGCAGTTTTATCTTTGTCAAAATCGAGCCTGCAAAAGACCGGTGAACTCTTTAGCGGAAGCCGAAGAAGAAATCAAGAAAATTTTCGAAAAAAATTGAGAAAGGCAGCCTTCCTACTCTTTTTATTGATTGCATTTTCCGATTGCTTCGGACAACTCATCACTCTACCCGAAGGGAAGGGCTTTGAGCCCGAAAGCAAGTTCAACCCTACCTTTATCGCGGCGAATAATATCACCGAAATAGTGATAACTGACGAGCTCAAACCCGATGGAGAGAAGATAAAACCGACGGGAAGAAAAACTGTATATAAGTTTAATTCAAAGGGAAGAACCGTTTCCATTCAGGAAATCACCAAGTCAAGAGATACGCTCCTAACGATTTTTGAATACTCAGAAGGCCGCCTCAGCTGCGAAGTGAAGAATGACGCTTCCGGCCTCTTTAGCTACTGCTATACTTACGATAATACAGATCGCCCCAATTCCTTTGAAGTACTCCCGACTGGGAAAGAAAAAACGAGAAAATCAGGTTACCGAGATTTCAACGGAAACCTTCGAACACAAGGAATACGACACCCAATTGCAGAGCACTCAGTTCAATACATCGGGAAGGCCTTACCGGAAGGAAACCAGGTATTACGACCGGGACGGCTACTACTTAAAGTTCGTCTCGGATTTTGTAATGACCAGCCGCCGCGAAGAAGAAAATTACAGTTACGACGAACATGGCCTTCTCTCAATAAAAGAAGTAAAGCGCCCGAATGAAGAATATTCGAGACATTACGAGTACGACGAAGTAGGCAACTTACTGGCAGAAGAAGTGCACAAGGACGGCACAAAAGTTGAAAGAAGAGAATACGTTTACCGCGGTGAAAATATGCTCATCCAAGCCGAATTAACCCGCGACGAAATAAAGCAAGCCATTCGGATTCAAAGCTATACGTATAGCTTCCGATAGGTCCATTACGAAGTGTTATTTTTGCACCAAATCAGAATGAAAATCATGAGAAAATCCATCATCATTTCGGCGCTTCTCGCGCTTATCACCATCACGTCTGTAAGAGCAGACGAAGGTATGTGGTTGCCAATGCTTATCGAGCGTTTGAACCAAAGAGATTTACAGAAAATGGGGCTTCAACTTACGCCCGAAGAAATTTACAGTGTCAACAAGTCCAGCCTTAAAGATGCCATCGTTTCGATGGGGGGCTTTTGCACGGGAGAAATCATCTCGCCGAATGGCTTGATGCTGACCAACCACCACTGCGGGTACGACGCTATTCGCGAGAACAGTACGGTAGAGGCTGACTACCTGACCAATGGTTTTTGGGCCAAATCATATGCTGAAGAGCTCACGAATGAAGGACTTTATGTTTCCTTCTTGGTTAGAATGGAAGACGTAACTGAAGAAATGCTTGCCGCAGTGGAAGGCGCAGAGACGGAGGATGAGCGCAATCAGATCATTTCTGCTAAAGGAAAAGAATTGTCCGCAGCAGCTACAGAAGATTCGCATTACAATGCCCGAGTAAGCAGTTTCTACGCGGGAAATGAATTCTACCTTTTCGTTTACGAGACTTTCACTGACGTTCGCCTCGTAGGTGCACCACCTTCGAGCGTGGGTAAATACGGTGGCGACACCGACAACTGGATGTGGCCACGACAAACGGGAGATTTCTCGATGTTTCGCGTATACAGCGGCCCCGACGGAAAGCCGGCTGATTACAGCCAAGACAATATTCCACGTTCTCCAAAGCATTTCCTACCTGTATCTATTGCCGGTCTGGAAGAGGGCGACTTTACCATGACTGCCGGATACCCGGGAAGTACGGATCGCTACCTGACCTCTTTCGGTATTCAGCAGGCGTTGGATTTGAAAAACCCGACCATTGTTGAAATCAGAGATGCAAAGCTCGCCGCACTTCGCGACGACATGAAGCAAGACGATGCCGTAAGATTGATGTATGCATCGAAGTATGCGCAAATCGCCAACTACTGGAAGTACTTCATCGGCCAAACGGAGCAGCTGAAAGCCAATAACGTGAAGGAAGCCAAAGAAGAATTGGAAGCTGATTTCCAGAAATGGGCAGATGCTGACCCTGCTCGAAAAGCCAAGTACGGAATGGCCTTGGACATGATCGAAAAAGCCTATACCATGACTGACAAGAATGTCATTGGCGGTACCTATGTTTTGGAAGCAGGACTCCTCGGAGCAGATGTCAATCTCTTCGCTTACCGAATGGGTAAACAAATCGAAGCGCTATTTGCAAATGGAAGAAGGAGAAGAGAAAGAGGAAATGAAAAAGGGGCTTATGGCTTACGCCGAAGAATTTTTCGAAGGGGCGAATATGCCTACCGACAAGAAGCTGTTTGCCGTTACCCATGAATTGTATTCCAAAAATGTGCCGATGGATCAACAGCCCGGTTACATGCAGGACTTAGATGGAAAAATGGACGGAAAGTGGATGAAATATGCCGATAAGGTTTATTCCAAAAGCATTTTTACCGACAAAGAACGCATGATGAAATTCTTGGCCGATCCATCTCAAAAGACCTACGACAAAGATCCGATGAAGGAAATCAGTGCCGATCTTTTCGCTATTTACCGAGGCAGAGCAGAACAAAACGCTGAAGCAAATGAAATGCTGGCCAAGGGAAACAGACTCTTCATTGCAGGCTTGAGAGAAATGAATCCCGATAAAGAATATTACCCTGACGCCAATTCTACCATGCGATTCTCCTTCGGAAACGTAGCCGATTACGAACCCAAAGACGGAGTGACGTACAACTACTTCACGACCTTGGAAGGCGTAATGGAAAAAATGGATCCGGATGACGATGAGTTCCAAGTTCCCGCCAAATTGGTAGAACTGTACAAAGCCAAGGACTACGGACAGTATGCCGATAAAAACGGCGACTTGGTGGTAAACTTTATCAGCACCAACGACATCACGGGAGGTAACTCTGGTAGCCCGGTGATCAACGGAAACGGAGAACTGGTAGGATTGGCCTTTGACGGAAACTGGGAGGCGATGAGTGGAGACATCAATTTTGAAAAGTCCATTCAGCGAACCATCTCAGTTGATATTCGCTATGTCCTGTTCATGGTTGATAAGTTTGCCGGTGCGACAAACCTGATTGACGAAATGACATTGGTAAAAACAAAGGCCAAGCCGGCAATGGAAGCGGCCAAAGCCCCGATGAATTCAACAATTGAAAAAGTGGAAATGAACTAAGTTCGTTTCGCTGGAAATATTGAAGCCCGTCCACTTTTAGTTGGCGGGCTTTTTTTTTTTTTTTTTTTTTTTTTTTTTTTTTTTTTTTTTCTTTTTCTCCAGCCACAAAATCTTTCAAGTAAAAAGGCTCAAAATAAGCCGTATCCACAAAGTCGTTAGCACCGAATTTTTCTGCTGCCAGCTTTACCATTCCTTTGGCGGAAGCCTCCACACCCTCGACGAATTCAAAGCCCTTTGGTTTTAGCACCTCAATGCACTTTTCGGCGCCGTCGCCAAAGTATAGTACCTTTTCGAAAGCAGTGGCTTCGGGAAAAGATTCAGCTTCCAACACCTCAGCTCGCGTAGAAAAAACGGCATTTCCTTTTCCGTCGAATCCCGCGCAAAAGACTTCCATCCTTCTCGCATCGATCATAGGTATAAGGAGGGTCTTTTCATCGCCTGTAAGCAATGAGATTGCCATGGCTTGAAGCGTATTCACGGCTATGAGCGGAATGCCCAATGCATAAGCCATTCCCTTGGCTGAGGACACTCCGATGCGAAGCCCCGTATATGAACCCGGCCCTTCGCTCACCGCGACGGCATCAAGGTCAGAGAATTTAATTCCGCCTTGACTCAAAACTTCTTCAATAAAGACATGGAGCTTTTCGGCGTGGGTGTACTTGTCTGATCCATCCTCTTTCAAGGCGATCAAGTTCTCTCCGTCTGACAGCGCCACGGAGCAGTTCTTAGTAGAGGTTTCGAGACAAAGTATATTCGCCAAAAGTCTTAGTCCTTTTTGTACAAATCTTCTTTTGAAACCGCCTCGACTTTATCGCCAGGCATCAGCTTCTGAGAAACCAGATCATATGGGCCACTGATCACTTCCGTGTCCAAATCTATGCCCTTCGTTATCTCAATGTACTTATCATCTTGAATCCCTGTCTCTACCACTTGGATTTGAGCTCTCCCATCATCGGTAAGCACAAATACGACGGTAAAAGGCTCTGCATCATCTTCGGCTTTTTGGCCGACCAAACGGTCAACTGCAGAAACTTTTTCGGCCTTGTCCGTGTCGGTACGGGTCGTTACGCTTTCTATGGGTACGGCCACGACGTTTTCTTTTCGCGCAGTGATGATATCCACTGTGGCATTCATTCCCGGTCTGAAAGGAGACAGTTCGGGATGCTCGGGATCGACTAAGTCGGCATAAGAGTCTTGCAAGATTCGAATCTTCACTTCAAAGTTGGTGACCTGATCGGCGGTCATACCTGATGACTTGGCCGAGTTGGCAATTTCGGTAACGATTCCTTTAAATTTTCGGTTGATGTAAGCATCTACTTCTACGGTGGCCGTATCGCCAAATGCGACGCGTACGATATCACTTTCGTTTACATCCACCAATACCTCCATTACATCGAGATTGGCCACTCGCATAATCTCGGTACCCGTCATTTGCATAGCTCCTACTACTTGTTCGCCTTCTTCAACATTCAATCGGGAGATAGTTCCAGTCCATAGGAGCATAAATGGTTGTTCTAGAATAGGAGTCTCGCGCTTCGTTCACACTCGCCAAAGACGACTGCATACTAAAATCTGCTGCTCGTACACTTTCTCGAGCGCTGTCAACCTCTGCTTCGGCGGTTTGATAATTCGCATCAACATTGTCGAATTCCGCCTGAGAGATGGCCCCTTGATTCAAGAGCTCTAGGTTGCGTTCGTATATTACTTTGCTATTTCTAAATTGAGCCTGTGCCTGTACAAGTCTAGCCTCGGCGTTTGCTTTGTTAGCGCGGGCACTATTGTTAACCCTGCCTGAGCACGATCTAGAGCAGCTTGAGCCAAATCGGGATTGATCCTTACCAATAGATCGCCTTCCTTAACCTCAGCACCTTCTTTGAAAGGTAGCTCCAAAATTTTACCTGAAACTTCAGAAGAAATTACAACCTCAGTTTCAGGTTGTATTTTACCATTGGCAATAACCGTTTCAAGAATGGTTTGACTTGAAACATCAGCAACAGTAACCTTGAAGCGGTCAGACTTATTGCTCTTTACTACTGCCAATACAACAAGGACAGTGACAATAATTAGAGCAATCCAAATGAGTCTTTTCTTATTTTTCATGACTTACCTAAGTTAAAGCTGAATGGGGTTTCCCATGTAGAAATCAAGAATTTTGGTTCTAAATACAAAGTCGTATTTAGCTCTCAGTTTCTCGCTCTGCGCATTGGTATACCGCGTTTTAATATTGTTATAATCTACCGAGTTAATCACATTTTGCTCGTAACGCACCTCGGCGTATTTGAAAGATTCTTCCAAGGCTTTAACAGCTTTGTCAGCACTCATATAGCTATTCATAGCAGCTTTGGCATCGGCATAAGCTTGTTCAATCTCGAACCTGAGCTGATTGGAAATTTGAGCATAATTGTAATCGGCATTGTACTTCAGGCATGAGTTCTTTCGCTCTTATGTAAATATCTTGAGAACTATTATTCAGCAATTCCACGCCTTCATCCGTAAGATCGGGAGTTATAATATCAAAACCTTGACTTTGCTCATAATCTAACTGCAGAAGCTGAGTGAGGTTTAATATTGACAAATTCACACTATTCTGAGCATTCGTTAAATTCAGCTCTTCTTGAGCCAATTGAGCTTCAGAATCGTATAAGTTCCCTTGTGGTTCCGGTCGCTGCAACAAGTTGTTCCATTCTCTTCACTTGAGCTTGTGTAATTTCAACCTGTTGTTCTGAAATCGCAACATTTTCTTTGCTCAATAGAATCTGCAGATAGAACAAACACAATTGGAGTGAAATATCATTTTTCACATTCTGCAGGTCAAATTCACTTGCCGTTAGATTTTTCATTTTGCTCTTATGGCATTCATTTTCGTGAATGCTGAAAACAAATCCACGCTGGATGATAAAAACAAATTTCCCGAACTGACTTGGCCTCGGGCAAATTCATTGGTAAAAGGGTCTATTCGTTGACCAAAGTTAAATCCATATGTTCCACCTGCATTCAGCGATGGAATTAAAGAATACTTGCTTTGTTTTAAATCTACATCAGACCGATCAATATTAAGCTTGCTTTGAAGAATAGTAAGATTATTTTGCATTGCATAGTCAACGCATCTTTCCAAATCCCAAGCTTCTTGTGAATTGGCTTTTATTGAAATAAAGGCAATAAATGATACCAAGTACTATTCGCAACATAAAGTAAAAATTTAGTGGCTTCGTAAATGTAGGAAGGCTTATAGGTCGCTAAGCTTATTA
>CALOFA010000032.1:0-40844 GCA_942492545.1 uncultured Cryomorphaceae bacterium
TCGACGTGGTGACTTCGGTTGTCGGTCGAAATCATATGAAGAAGGTGTACTTTTTCAGGATCAAGACTTTATGGAAGCCGCTTGCAATTACCGGATGAAATTCTTTAACAGTTGGGGCGGAAGGATTAGGTTGAATTACGAATTACGAATGTTCAATTAGGAATTGTAAGGGGCGAGGTGGCGCTGAGTACTCTAGAAAATGGACGACGCAATGCCAACTAAAACTGGTTACGGTGTTAACTTGGTGTGCTTGAATCTCCTCCCTTTTAGCATAATTTTGTGTAGAACACCTTCAGACAATTGAAGTGAATAATAATTCATACTGTAGTGTAATTTGTTAATCCTTTTGCTTAGCACCACTCTTCCTTGAAGATCATAAATCTCAAAGAAATCGAATTCTTTCAATCGGTCAGGATCAATGACAATGGTCAAGGTCTGAAGCGAAGAAAGCGGATTTGGATAAATTAGAAATCCTTGAGAGGTAAAGTTGGTGTGAGCAAAATTCTCCGCGGGTAGAACTTCGGGGTGGTGTCTTTTAAAAATATTGGTGCAAGATCTGGAGAATTCCAAAGCTAGTGCTTTCTAAAGCCTTTCAGGCCGACTGATGGCCAAATGGGAAAAATGCTCATTTACAAAGTTATAAGCCATCATCCAAAATAAAATAAACTAATTGTACTCTTCGTATGGGCGGTATTGTTCGTGATATCGAATTTTTTGGAGTTGCTATACAACTGTTCCATTTAAAGTATAAGTGATTTTTTCAATGACCCACACCGAAAAACGGGTGAATGGCGCCTCATCATATTCCGATTCTTTGCTATGAATAAACGAAAAGACATCCATGTAAGCAGGCCTTCGAAGAAATTTTCGAAATCGCTTATTGTCCTCATTACTTTCAATACGATTCATGAGGCTGTGTCCATCCAGAAATTGGGACAGGCAGATTCAGACGGATCATGGTTCTTCATTAAAGGATCATCGCTGTGGATAATCGCGGATAGTGCTCAGGGTCAACGCCCACCGCGGTTTTCTCTGACATCTGTTTTCCAAATCTCTGATTCTGAATTTATCGTTCTGGCAAAATCACGCGATCCAGAAAATGTCTGGGTTTCCGTCGGTTGCTGTTTTATCGACTGAATACCGGGTTAGTTACCTTCCTGAACATCCCATCAAAGAGGAAATGCCATTAACCTGTTCTCGCATCAGCCAGTAATTTGCCCAGGGTACAGACCACCTGGCTACCCCTTCCATGGGGTGACCGCGTGACTGGCATTGCCGTCAAGGTAAAATGCCTTGCCGTAGAAGATCAAGGGTTATATAGGATGACGATACCCCATCGCCTAATTCCAGAGTCCCGGATAGAACAGTAACCCGATACATAATGCTTCAGCGGTTGCTTCAATACCGTGGAGATGGATACCGCGATCCTCATTGTAGATTTTATGCCAAAGAATCTCGCCGTTTGCATCGAGTTTGACCAGCACAGTCCGCGGCCGTCGAAATCTATTCAGTAGTCTGCTATTTTGGATTGATCCAAGTAATGTCAGGTAGAGGGTCGTCACTTTCGCGGGAGGGAGGTGATTTCTGAGATTCCCGTGCGATGTTCTCCCTAGTGGAACACATAGGTCACCCTCTGCATCAGATAGTAAGAGAAACTCGAAGCCTGTCAAGAAAGCCTGCTTCAGATGCTTCGTTAAAATCTCCATTCGATTTCTCTCCATCTGTCAGAGTATGGGTCAGCATACGGCAGCCCTGTATGATGCCCACTAGAAAGACCATCGGAACGAGAAATAATTTGAGGCTCCCTTTCAGCGGTATGGAAATATTCGTTGGAGCGTCCATCACGAAGAAAGTACTTATCCCATTCTTCTGCTTGATCCTCATCGGATTCCTCCGGGTATCCGGAGAATTCAGTATCAATTTTATAAATCAAGTTATTGCCTCCGTCATGAACAAAGGCATACAATTCATTGTCAACGATAAAAGGCGAGATCCATGAAGCTCCTGCGGGTCCGTCATAGAAGTTACTCACTCTGACTGTTCCCGATTCAGTGCCATCCGTCCTCCAAAACTCCAAACCTTCTTCGGGAGAAATTGCAGCAAAATATACCATGCCTTGGTGAGAAATGGCTTGGCGAACTTCGTTGAGATGTTGAGTATTCGAAGTTGTGCTAAATGAGGGGTGTTTTATACCACCTTGTGGTCCGGGATATATATCTTTTATGAGGTATAACTCATTGTTTTCATCCATTCAAACAACTCATCCATGTTCGGGGACAATTGGTGGATATGATTCTAAGTCTGTTCAGTCAACAAGATCAATTGACCATGATAATGAGTTGCGGGAGGAATAAATCTGTTCTACCGACGGAGTTTCAAAATCAATGCGGTAAATATAATTTGTTCCTTCGGCCAACTGCCAATTATGCAACAAGCGCGTATTGAAGTAATCGTCGCCTATTTTTTTTACTTCTTAAAGGACAGAAGCGAGATCCTTCAGGCTCTTGAATGTATTTTATCTCACGAGATGTTAGTGAATAAAGACCATAACCCTCATCCAAAAACTTGGTGAAGTGATTGTGATCAATAGTCATAGGATCAGAATCATCGGATAGGGTAGGTATTGGTTACTGAGTTACCATCATTAATGTTTATAGCGTGATGCACAATGAGCTCGCCTTCAGATATTACATGTAGTGTGTCCTCAAGAGGAAAAATAAATTTAATTTCCCCGTCTAGAGAATCGACCATTTCGGTTCCGTTTTCAGTACCGTCAGTCACCCAGATTTCATTGAAGCGAAAAGTAAAAAATGCGGATGAACCCATTTGGCGAATTAGTGAACTGAAAGGAAAATGGTCCTCACCCAAATCCGGAGTGATATTTTGAAATTTTCCATTATTGAATCGATAAACACCATTCCGACCTAAATACAGGTTGAAATCATCAAATCCTACGGCATCTTGACAATAAAACTCAGCTGTCTCCCACTCACCACTAATTTTGTTCAAGACCTGACTTCCCCATTTTCCCGGCATTACGATGTAGCCGTCTTCAGAATAAGCATCTACTTCTATCGGGGCATTTACAGGATTTACCCCTACTTGACTGATCAGCTGGTGTTGGGCATTCAAAATGTTTAGGGAGAAAAGACAAAAATTCCCGAATAGAATGACTTTATATTCATGACTCACCCTTCCATGCTAAGATAACGGAAAATCTCTTACCTGTTGCCGTAAACATCAGTCAAGATTTTATGCTGAGGAGGTAGTAAAAGAATATTCAGTAACAAGTATCAAGGTGGTTGAGCTCAGTAAAAATTCCAAATTCACCTCGTAAAAACCAAATCCCTCGAAAACTGCCCCGTGATCAATGCCTTGGTCAATTCTTTTCTCGGCTTAAATGGCTTGCCGTTGATAAAGGTGCACTTGTAGCCTTTGAAGGCCTTTAGCAGAGCTTGGTGTCTTTCAAAAAAAGCCTTTCGAATCAGCGATGTTTTGAGTTTGCCCGCAGGGATTTCAGCGTCGAGCTTTTCCAGCAGAAATTGGGGATGGAGGCTAATGAGGAAACTCGCCTTTTCCAAGGACTGAATGGTTTCGCCCAAAGCGGGTAGGATTTCGTATTCAAATCCCTCCACATCCATTTTGATGAAGAGCTTCTCATCGGACAATTCTCGCTCGGAGATAAAGTCGCTCAAGTTTACTGACTGCACTTCGGTGCTTCCTTCCGAATCGCCTAGCAGAACGCTGGACATGGAGTCTCCGCTTTCGTGGCGAAAGCCGATACTCACCGAACCGCTCTCGGGGGCGATGGCCGCTTTAATGGATTCGGTATGAGCATGCCAAGGGGCTGATTTGTTTTGAGAAAGATTGGCGGTTAATTCTTTAAAGGCCACCTCATCGGGCTCGAAGACGAAGGATCTTTTGACCAACTGAGAAGCGTAGAGAAATGTACTGCCTATCCACCCGCCGATATCGAGAAAGACGGTATCCTTGTCGAGAAAGCGATCGAAAACGTCAAAGGTATCTGACTCCCACTTGCCCGATTCGAGTTCTTCCCAAAACCAGAGCTTATCGGTGACTTCCACGTAAAAAGATCTATCGCGAAAAGAAACTTCTTTGAGCGGTGGCTGAGAAAATGATTCGGCATTGTCGAGAACGAATTCTTTGAGTTGATCTGAGAACGCCAAGAGTTCGGTGGCATCCATTTTCTCAACGATTGCGTCATTGCTCAGCAAAGCAGCACCATTGTCTTGTTTTTTGATCTTCATCCTATAGAATCAAGATCAAATTTACCCTTACCGATTGAGGCTACCTCAAAAGGATATTATTGTTTTTCAACAACCCGAAGAAACTAGAATTCGAGCAGGGCAGCACCCCAGGTAAATCCCGAGCCAAAGGCGGCCAAACAGAGCAAGTCGCCACGCTTGAGTTTTCCTTCTTCCAGCGCTTGGGCCATGGCTATGGGAATGGAGCCTGCGGTGGTATTTCCCACCGTCTGAATATTGTTGAAGACTTTTAAATCGGGTAATTTAAAATGCTTTTGCACCACAGCGCTGATGCGCAGGTTTGCTTGATGAGGAATCAGCAAATCGATTTCATCGGCAGTCTTTCCGGCTTTCGCCAAAACCTCTTCAATGGCCTCGGGCATGCGGGTCACGGCGTGTTTGAAAACGAAATTGCCGTTCATATGTGGTCGCCAGGAAGCTTCGTTGTGATCATCGGCCGCCAGGATTTCATCTATCCAATGCGATGTAGCGGGTCCTTTAATCATCAGCTCCTCGGCATACTCACCTTCGGAGTGCATGCAGGTAGAGAGGATCCCTTTCTCATCGCCTTCAGCAGCTGAGAGAATAACGGCACCTGCGCCATCGCCAAAGATGACGGAGACCGCTCTGCCATTAGTCGTTTTTTCCAAAGCCCCGCTGTGCAGCTCACTTCCGATGAGCAGGATGTTCTTGTACATCCCCGTTTTGATAAATTGATCGGCTACCGACAAACCGTAGATAAAACCTGAGCATTGATTTCTCAAATCCATGGCTCCCACATTTTTCAGACCCAAGTCTCGCTGCACGAGCACACCACTTCCCGGGAAATAATAATCGGGCGATAGAGTGGCGAAGATCACAAAGTCTATATCGTCGGGACCGACACCGGCCATTGCCATGGCTTTCCTGGCGGCTTTCGCTCCCATAGTGCTTGTGGTCTCTTTCGGGTCGTTTACCCAACGGCGTTCCCTTATTCCCGTGCGCTCTTGAATCCAAGCGTCGTTGGTATCCATTAGCTTTTCCAAATCTTGGTTTCGGATAACGTTTTCGGGAAGAAAGCTACCGACTCCTTTTATGATTGTTCTGTTCATTTTTCCAGATAGATGGCATCCGAATTTAGTCAATCTTAGTCTGACTTGCCTCACGCAATTCCTAATATTCGCTAATTAGTCGGCGTCAAATCCGCTTCTGACCGGTAAAACCGAAATATGTTTATATTTGCCGCGCTAAAATTTATTAACAAATCAAATTACTACTCATGAAACAGATCTTGCTTAGAGCAACGTTTTTAGCTTCTATTTTGTTGGTTGCAGCCTCGTGTAACGATGATGACGACAACGGAAATTCAACTCCGACTCCACTTCCTTATACTTTCACTGCCACAGAAACTGATCCGATTACCAATACAAGTGCTGATTGGGTAGCTACTTCAGCTTCGGCTCAACTAAATCTCGATGGTACATTCGAAGTAATGGCAACCAATGGTTCAGACGAAGTTTTCTTTAAACTTTCAGGAAATCAAGTTGGTGCTTTTGTAGTTGATACATTAGCTTTTTGAGAGATGAGAATTACTTCGCAGCTTCAAACGGCGATGAATATGGAATTACTGACAGCACAGGGACGGTAAGCTTCGTTATTACAGCTAATGACGCAGACAACCAAATGATCAGCGGATCATTCAACGCTGTATTCTACAACTTGGATGGATCTTTGGATTTGGTTGTGTTGCAAGACGGAATAGTTATAGACTTGCCTTATACTATTGAGACTCCTGATCTAGGAGGCGCGGGTACTATTTCATTCACAGCAGATGGCACCAATGTAGTTCTCGATCAAATTTTCAGTTCAAACAATTCAGGAATGGTTCAGCTAACTGCTTCCTCTGTTAGCAATCCCACAACCTCTTTGACGATGTCATTCCCTGAAGACATTGCACCCGGCGATTACGACTTGTCGAGCATTTTCAGCGATGTTTCAGTAACGTATACTTCCAATTCACAGGTTTTCTTTTCAGATTCAGGAACCCTCACGGTTTCAGCCAATAATACGGATACAGATCAGCTTCAAGGCACCTTCAATCTTACCGGTTCAGAGCTTTTAGGATCAGGTACGGTTACTATTACCAATGGCTCTTTCGATATTGAATACTAGTCATTAGCATAAACTTTTCAAAAAACCGCTTGACCTGTTCGAGCGGTTTTTTTGTTTCCCGTCATCCTATCAACAATTGGTTCTCTCTGATTAATTACATTTACCGCAAGAATTCAATAAGCAAACATTACTATGAAGCATATCCTGCTACAAGCAACTGCTCTGACCTCTATCCTTCTGTTTTTAGCATCTTGCGACAATGCTGAGGATCCACCTCCGGCGTCGGCGCCAACTTTCTTGCTCAGCGGTCAACTCGTTGATCCGGTAACCGGTGAAACATCAGCTTGGTCAACCAACTCTGTTACTGCAGAACTAGATGAAGCGGGACTTCGCATTAAAGCAGTCAGGGGCTCGGACACCTTATTTATTGCCATAGCGGGAGCAGATTCAGGGTCGTATTCCATTACGCAACAGTCTCCTCTCGGACCATTGAACAGGGTTGAATCAGTTGACCAAAACGGTTTTACACTGTACACCTACCAAGCCAATGGCAACGGAGGCGGTGTTTTAAACATCACCAAGAATGACTCTGTAAACAGAACCATATCAGGAGATTTCTTCGTGAAGTATTTCAATCCGATTAATAACTCTGACTTCTTCGAGCTGACAGATGCACAGTTCAGAAATATCGCTTACAGCATATTTGATGATGGTCCCGATATTGAAAATCCAGGTATAGGGACGATCAGCTTTACGGCAAAGGCAGCAAGAACTAGTAGTTTTAATATGGCGACGGGCGATGCCGCAGGATCCATCATTACTCTTACCGGAGTCACCCCACCTTTAAGCGTTCCTTCCATTAACCTTACGTTGGAGCAGGATATCGAACCCGGAACTTATCCAATTGACGGAACATCTGCCATTACTGCGCTTTTTGTACAGAGTGTTACCGAGTTTTTTGTTGCAGATTCAGGTTCAATGGAAATTACAGCCCACGATACTATCAACAATAATATCTCTGGAAATTTTGCCTTCAAAGGCTTACTCACCTCAGGTGGTCCTGATTCGATTCAGGTTACGAACGGAGTCTTTGAAATGAACTACACGGAGTAGTGAGTTCCAATCTCAAATCAATTTTCCGAAACCCGTTTGGTACCAACTGAGCGGGTTTTTTTGGGCTTCTTGGGAACAAGCAAGTAAGCCAAAAGTGCTGCAAGCAATCCAAAGGTGATTGGATCCAATCCAAAAGGCAGTTCAATAGTCAGAATGGTTAGGGTTAAAGTGAGGCCTCCACCGATGATCATGGAGAACAATGCCGCCGTTTCAGATGGTCGTCTGGAATAAAGCCCGAACAAAACGGGAATGAAAAGTCCCGAAACCATAAAGGCATACGAGTGAAGCATAAGCTCGAGCACGCTTTCCATATAAAGCGCAATGAGCAGAGCCACGGCGCCTATCACCAATGTGGCCCATTGCCCTAATCGCAAATCGTCTTTTGCCCGAAAAACACCGAAACGCATCATAATATCTGATACGATATTTCCCGAGCAGGCCATCAAACAGCTGTCGGCAGTGGAAAGTATCGCACTGAAATAGGCAGACATCATCAGCCCCATCAATCCTACGGGTAGAATGGTGCGGGAGCAAAAGAGGCAATCCGATCTCGGCATCCATTCCTGCGGCAGAAGCATAACCGATCTCGGCAAACATGCCCTGCTCGGCAGCTACTTTGGCGAAAAGCCCGAGCAGCACACCCATAAAAGCCATAATGGGCCACTCAAAAAGTCCCGCGATGTACCAGGCTTTTTTGGCCTGTTTCACATCACGAGAAGCATAAATTCGTTGGTAAAGAGTCATTCCGATAAACCAAATGGGAATGATCGTGATGGACCAATTGACAATGTTTTGCCACGAGAGATTGGTCAAGCTGAGCAGGGCTTGATCGGTTTCGGCGCGAAGTCCCTCCATGCCGCCAATGGAGATAAAACCTAGAGGAAGACCTATGAATATGAGGCCCGCCAAGAGAATAATCCATTGAATCGTATCGGTGTAAATAACTGCCTTGAGGCCTCCCATCACCGTGTAAATTACGGCGACTACTCCCATGATCAAAAGTGCCTTGATCGAGGCTAACAGATTGAAAAGTGGCAGATGCCAATTTGGCTCCTGCCAGCATTTGCGAGGAGGTAAATCCCAGATAGCCAATGGCGGATATAATGGCGGCCAGCAGGGCGACCCGTTTTCCATAAATCTCGCCAAAAACCTGAGGGAAAGTGAAGAGGTTCACTCTTCGGCCCAACTCAAAAACTTTGGGTATGAGAAATGCTGCTGCGAGCCATGCACCGATTAAGCCGGTAAATAACATCCAACTTCCGCTGATGCCCATGGTGAAGCCGAGACCTCCCAGCCCAATGGAAAAACCACCTCCTACATCGGTAGCCACCACCGACATGCCGATGTGCCACGGCCCCATGTTTCGGCCTGCGAGGTAATAATCTTCCGATCCCTTATTCGATTTTAAAAAATAGTAGCCGACACCCAACATGGCCGCCATGTAAACAAAGAAAATAGAGAGATCTATCCAATTCATGCAATGTGTTTAAATGAAAAAGGCTCAAAGCTTTTTAAAGCCTTGAGCCATTCACATTATAACAAATTAAAGCTAATTCACAACGAAAGTCCGTCGGGTTACTGAGCCATCCTTGCCGGAAACGGTCATTAAGTAAATCCCGTTTGACCAAGAAGAAACATCGAGTCTGATCAATCCTTCTTCTTGCACGTTCATTAATTGAGAGTAAACCACTCTCCCATTCACATCAAATACGTGCATCGCAGTTCCATTTACTGATGAGACTGTCAAAACATCCGTAGCGGGATTTGGATACAGAACCATCTCTTGCTCTGAACCATCCAAGGCGATTACATCACCCGAAATGGCTGAACCAAAACTGAAAAATCCGGTAGACGACCAAGGTCCCACAACCAACGGATTAGAAGAGCATCCGCATCGCACCTGCCATTGGTACTCGGCACCTGATTGAATGGCCGAAGCGGGCACGAAAAAGGTTGAAGCATTGGCTGCGAAAACGGTTACGGTCGTTTGAAATCCGACAGAGCTTAAACCTGCTCTAATCTGACAACCGATTGATCCATCGATCGGTGTCCAGGAAAGTTGAACGCCATTGGCAACAGTATTGCTCGACAAATCTGAAACGGCAGGGTAAGGCGCTTGACAATCGGCTACATCGCCTGAGCAAGCATTGCTTGAGAGAAGCTCAACCCTTCGTGGGCTATTCAACAATACCGCATCGACACGTGCCTTTTGATCTTGAGTGAAAATATTCATACAGGCGTCGTCGCTGTAATCCATATAGTTTTCGACCATGTCAACGGAGCCACAAGAAACTGAACCAACTTGACAACCCGAGTTTGAGCCATTAGATTCTGGTGTATCCAAACAAAAGTCATCCGCGCTACAGCCGCCATCGCCCCAAATATGGCGAAGGCCAAAGAAATGACCGAGTTCGTGCGTCAAGGTTCTGCCACCGCCAACTGCTCCGCCTGAGGGATTGGGAAAAGAGATTGAACCAACTGTTTCCGTTGAAACAACCACACCATCTGTCGCAGCAGCTCCTTCGTTTGCATTAAGTCCCGCAAGCCCGGAAGCACTCGGGAATTGAGCGTAACCCAAAACGTTAAAGAAGAATAAGTTAATGGGAGTGATCCAAACATTCACATATTGTTCGGGATCCCAAATGGTGGCAGGCTTTACCTGATTGTCTATGTATCCGGTCGTGTAACCGGGACTCTGTAGGCCGATAGCGGGAGCATTGATTCGATCAATACCGGGCTCGGCCAAAACATTTCCGTCGGGATCGACTAAAGCCATGCAAAATTCGATTTCAAGATCAGCACCTACTGGGTTCGTATTGAATCCGGCCGTACCGGGAGTTCTTCGAAAGTCGTCGTTGAGCTGTTGCAATTGTGCATTGATAAAGTCTGCCGACAAATTCAAACCATTGCCTACTGCGGTTCCCGAATGTAGCACGTGAAAAACAATGGGCAGCACAACCACTCCCCTTTCGGATTTCATCTGATCGTCTTTCAGTTCCTTGGAAATCCATTGCTCAAATTGCTCGAGATTGGCTCGATCCGAATATTTTTGTTGTAGCTCAAGCTCATGTTCCGTGGAGTAGCATTTAATGGATTCTTGCGCTTTCGCTGAAAGTGTTAATAGTGCAATCAGCAATACTGCAGAGATTTTTTTCATCTTATTTAGTTTTACAGAAGTGGATTTAAATGATCGGCGAAAGTTATAGATGATATTGCAGAATCACGAATTTGTCAACACAGTCATGCAAGAAACGATCAAAATAGTAACCAAACTTAAAGCTATAAACAGTGATTTATGGTCGAATACTCTGCCTGTTTCAAATTCAGTTGCTGAGCAATTAATCGAAGGAAAGGATCGGCGAATCATCTGCCGCATCGAGGGAATCAGGCCATTTCACTGTGCCTTACTTCCCGATGGAAATGGCTCTTGGTATATCCTGCTCAACAACAAAAGGAAGAAGGAATTGGGATTGATGGAAGGAGAAGAAATCTCTATTGAGCTCGAAAAAGACCGAAGCGAGTACGGAATGGAAATGCCGATAGAGCTGCGGGAAGTGTTGGATCAAGATGAGCATGCCGACGTGCTCTTTCACAAACTGACTCCCGGTAGGATGAGAAACATCATTCATGCCGTCGCTTCGGTTAAATCTTCGGAAATCAAAATACGTCGAGCATTGGTCTATGCCGAACACTTAAAAAAAAACAAGGGAAAAATCGACTTTAAAGAACTGGGGCAAGAGATGAAAGAAGCGAATCAACAGGCCAGAGATTTTCCATCTTAATGGAGAATTGACTATCTTCAATCCAACCATCAACCACATGTCAGATCTTACATTCAGACCGCGATTTCGGATAGAAACATCTCTCCCCTGCGATGAGGCCGAGGCTCTTATTGACTCCAAACTGAAATCGGATAATCCCGAAGGCTTCGGTTCAAGCCACATAAAAGGCCACATTATTCTGAGCATTCATTCATCTAAGAGACATTTTTGGTCGCCGCAAATGGACATTTCCATTCGAAAAGATGACGAAGAAGATCATACTGTCATTCGCTGCCTATTGGCTCCGGCGCCTGTCGTATGGACTATGTTCATGTTCTTTTATGCCTTAACCGGATTTGGGGCGCTGGTCGGGTTTATGATCGCTTCATCTCAATACAGCTTGGATAAAGAGATGTGGGGACTGTGGATGGCTTTAGGCTCCGTGGCGATCGGAATTATCCTCTTTCTTATTGCCCAAGGAGGACAAAAACTCTCCAAAGATGAGATGTATAGACTTCGACATTTCATTGTAGACTTGAACTTTCCGCCTGTAGAGGCAGTCGACGCTCGCATAGACGCCACGATTTGATCAACTCTATCTTTCGTCTATATTTATGCGCAGATCAGCCTTGCGGCAATTTTTCCACCGATTAAAAAAATAAACCAAGACTCAACTTGAAGCGGATTTTCCAACTTTCTTTAGGACCGATTGTCTTTCTGCTGCTGGTCTTTTTAGTGCCGCTGGACTATTCCCAAACTAAGGTAATCGGAGTTGCGGGTTGGATGATTACTTGGTGGATCTCCCAAGTAATTCCCATTGGAGCTACGGCTATTCTGCCAATGGTCTTATTTCCCGCTCTTGGTGTCGAAAGTTTAAAATCCGTTACCTCGAATTACGCCAACCCGATCATCTACCTATTTTTCGGTGGCTTCGTTTTGGGCTTGGCCATCGAGCGGTGGAATCTCCACCAACGTTTTGCTCTGGCTATCCTGAAGAAGAGCGGAAACCAACCACGGATGATCATTTTGGGAAGCATGTTGGCCACAGCCATTATGTCGATGTGGATCAGCAATACCGCTTCCACCATGATGATGCTGCCTATCGGTTTGTCCATCACGCAGCTTCTTCAAGATCAATTTCCGTCCGAGAAAGCCTGCAATCAATTCACACTCTGCTTGCTTTTGGGATTGGCATACGCGGCAAATATCGGCGGAATAGCCACCCTGATCGGAACACCGCCCAACTTAGTTTTAGCGGCTCTGGCAGGCGAAACATTGGGTGTTGAAATTGGTTTTACTGACTGGCTGATAATGGCGCTACCGCTGACGATCATGCTGTTCTTTCCTGGCTCATTTTGTCAATACGCGCATTCTGTTTCGGGTGCAGAGCAACAGGTTGATGGGAATGCGAGATCTACTCGACCAAAAGATTGAAAAGCTCGGGCCGCAAGGTTCAGGAGAAAAGCGAGTGCAGTTGGTCTTCATCGTTACCGCACTACTTTGGATATTCCGAACGCCTCTTTCAAAGCTGCCCGGGATGGATTTTCTCAGCGATCCGCTCATCGCTGTGGCTTCGGCGGTAAGCCTGTTCATTATTCCCAGCGGCGAACGAGGGCCTTTGCTGATTTGGGAAGATACCCGCTCGCTCCCTTGGGACATTCTATTGCTTTTTGGCGGAGGTCTCTCCATGGCTTCCGGGCTGGCCAGCAGCGGACTCGTGGAACTCTTGGGCACAGTACTGTCAGACTCCAATTCGATTCCATGGTTTTTGGTGATCGCCATCATTGTACTCGCCGCCATCTTCTTCACCGAAGGAATGAGCAATGTTGCCTTGGTTTCTATTTTGGTGCCTATCGCATTCGCCGTTGCTATTCCTCTGGGAGGCGATCCGCTGGAATTGGCCATACCACTTACCATCGCCGCCAGTTGCGCGTTTATGCTACCCATTGCCACTCCGCCCAATGCCATCGTTTTTTCCAGCAATTGCATCACCATGCAGCAAATGATGCGTGCGGGCTTCTTGTTGAATATTCTGGCAGCGGCCATTATTTCCGTCTATGCCTACTATATTGTCCCACTGATATTTTGATGGGATCAAAAAGTAAAATCTCCGCCGTTCTGGGCAGTTTGGGCCCTGGCTTGCTTTACGCAGGAGCGGCCATAGGCGTATCGCATTTGGTGCAATCTACCCGAGCGGGTGCTTCTTACGGGTGGTGGCCTGTGTTGGCAATTGTGTTTATTCACCTGGCAAAGTATCCCTTTTTTTAAGGCAGGACCTGCTTACGCCTTGTCGACCAATTCCAGCTTGATCCAAGGTTACTTCAACCGAGGAAAACTTTACGTAGCGCTGTTTCTGCTCTTCACCATCGGGACGATGTTTGCCATCATTGCTGCAATAGTAGCAGTGACGAGTGGAGTCTCCGCATTCTTTTTTGGCATCGAAGCCTCTCCGCAAATAGTGTCGGGAGGAATTTTGACCATCGCCGTGGTCATCCTATTGGTCGGTCAGTACAAATGGCTGGATCGCTTTATAAAACTCATCATCCTTCTTTTGACCATCTGCACACTCGTGGCCTTTGGATCCGCTCTTTTCGATCCGTCGCCTCACAAGCTTGAAGCTTTGGATCCTGTTTTCGACGGACTTTTTCTGGCCATGCTGGTCAAGCTAATGGGCTGGATGCCTGCACCTCTTGATCTGTCTGTGTGGCACTCGCTTTGGGCGCTGGAAAAGAAAGCAGAGTTGGGCGGGAATCTCACCAAAGCAGAATCTTTGCGTGACTTCAATTTCGGCTATTGGGGCACCATGATCATGGGGATACTCTTTTTGGGAATGGGTGCTTTGATTCTTTACGGAAGCAATCAGGAAATCCCATCATCGGGTGTGGCTTTCGCCAATATGCTCATCGGGATGTACACGACCCAATTGGGCCAATGGGCTTTTTACATTGTAGGTTTGGCAGCAGTGGCCACGATGGTGAGCACGACACTTACTTGCATGGATGCCATTCCGCGGTCATTGGCAGAGTGCCGAAAAATCGCTTTTGGCAATGAAAAAAATGGCCCTACCCTACTTTCCTGATCGTTTTGGCGGTGGGGTCTTTTGCCTTGCTTTCTGTTCTCTCTACTTCTATGACCACCATGGTAGATATAGCCACCGTGCTTTCTTTTTGCTCGGCTCCCGTGATCGCCTGGATGAATTTTAAAACGGTAAGAGGTGATGAAGCATACATTAGAAATGGGAGTCGATCCATAAGTATGGACTGGACATGGATCGACTCAATGTCAAAGTCATCGCGAAACCACCGACCAAGAAAAAACCGCTTCCCGAAAGGGATCGACCGTCTCAAGTCTCGAAAGAAATTTGATGGATGAATGACAGGGGAAAAGGAAGGACTCTTTTTCATAACGATGATAGAGCGGACAAGGGACTCTATTATGTTATTAATAATGGGTGGTTTGGGAAATTGCGTCAATTTTTTCGCTTGTGGCATTGACAATTTTGTTTTTTGTTTTTGGGTAGAAAAGAAAGCACCGCCGCAGGATTTCTCCCTTGGCGGTGATTCTCGCTATGAAAACAGCAGCTAACCTAAAACTGTATTCTGTACATCACATCGGGGAAGAATCCGATTTGATTTACATCGTTGATTTCGTCCGTTACGGGATTATATCGCTTCACGAAGATGTTTTCGCGATTCGTCACATTTTGAAGGTCTACGAAAAATTGATGACTCACTTTGCTCTTCTTTCCGTTCAGTCGGAAACCGAATTTCACATCCCAGCGGAAGTAATCAGAATACGTTTCGCTGAAGGCTAAGTCTTCCATCAGCACTTCTCTTCCACCGTTTTCGCGCGTTGCTTCCAAATCGATCGGAGTGTACGGGCGGCCACCTGAGTAAGTCACCTTGGTGTCAAATGTGACCACATTTCTTTTCTCCTTTCCGATTGGCCATTCCTTTCCAAACAATACATTCGTTACGTATCCATTGTTAAAAGCGGTGTTTCTTTCAACTCCATCGCTTCCTTCGTATTGAGAGTCGAAAAGCGAGATAGTGGCCAATCCGTAGTAGCCTTCGCTAAAGAATTTTTCAAGCGTAAGTTCAAGGCCATAGTTCATCCCTGTTCCGTTATTTACCAGAGATCCACGATCGTCAAATACAAAGTCGCCTCCTTGATTTAACACTGAATAGCTGGAAGAAACTTGTTCAACGGGTGCATCGAAAATACTCTGAAGGTATGCTTCGGCTTTCAATCTCCAACTCGCGCTCGGTTTGTAATCATAGGCCAGAACCACGTGGTGACTTTTGGTAAACTCCAAGTCATCATTGGTTCGTTCAAACTCATTTTCGCCGACTTGCCCTTCGTAAAGCAAGATAGGAAGTGGTGCCATTTGGCCGTGCAAGCCATAAGCCAATGAAACACGGTGCTTGGGCTGAAACTGCCAGCTTAAGGCAGTGCGCGGGCCTATCATTGCATCTCCCGTAAGTTCAAGAAACTGTCCGTGCAGTCCAAACGTCCAGCTGAGGTTATCAGTGAATCTATATTCGCCTTGAGCGTATAGCTGGGTCAATGGAGAAGAGTCGTCAAAGTCTCTTATTGGAATGAAGTAATCGGGAATCCCATCTCCATTATCATCGGGGATTTCCACGCGCATATCACGGTCGAAGACGCTGCTTCGCAGGTTGTACAGCTCAACCAAA
Source organism: uncultured Cryomorphaceae bacterium (assembly GCA_942492545.1). Lineage (GTDB taxonomy): Bacteria > Bacteroidota > Bacteroidia > Flavobacteriales_D > Cryomorphaceae > JAKVAV01. Next base: position 15,928 of record CALOFA010000032.1, read on the forward strand.
CCTCCCACTCTTAGGTTGAATCGGGCAGTGTACTTTCGGTTGTACTGCGTGGACAGGGTATACCGCATTTCCTCGTCGTCGGCCTCCGTTGCGCGGTATTTTACAGAAAGGTCTGTGTCGTCTACATAATTATCTTGATCAAAATAGCTGGCCATTAAGGTGGCTCCTACCGTTGTTTTCAAGTAAGACTTGTTTTGGAAGAGTATGGTGTGATTGAGTCCTATCAGCCCCAACTGATTCTCGACGTATGAATCGACGGAAGGGTCGGCAAAGAGATCATCGTCCCCGAGATCCTTTCCAATGAAATCGATGCTACTCAATCCTCCCATGCCGAAAAGCTCGAAGCGGCCGAGCTTGGTTTCGCCAAAATTGAACTTGAATGAGAGGTCTTGGTAGTATGGGATGGCGGAAGTTCCCGTTGCCGCAAGGCTGGCAATACCATATCTATAAGACACCAAAAAAGAGGCTCCTTTGTTGAAATTCAATGGTCCTTCGGCCATAGCTTCTGCACCGCTGAATGCCGAAACTTGCCCGGTGAATTCATATTCTTCTGAATTTCCGTTTCTAAATTTCACGTCAAAAACGGCCGCATTGGCATTTCCGTATTCGGCGGGAAAAGCCCCCGTCAGGAAATCACTGGTGCGGAGCAAATTGGTATTCAATGCACTTACCGGGCCACCGGTGGTGCCCAGAGTGGCAAAGTGATTCGTCGTCCCGACGGGCAAGCCTTCTACTCTCCACAGCAGACCAGTAGGAGAATTTCCTCTCACTACGATATCATTTCTGGAATCGTTGGCTGAGCTCACTCCCGCAAAATTGGTTGCCAAACGGGCAACGTCGTTTCGGCCACCGGAAAAGCGGGTCACCTCTTCCAGGCTAAAGGTTCTGGCGCTTACCTTAGCCATTTCGTTGATTGGAAGGTCTTTCTCGGAATCGGCCGTGATCACTACCTCATTGAGCGATTCAACGGATTCTTCGAGTTGAATATTCAACACGACCTGCTTTCCCGCAGTTACCAAAACATTCGGAATCGTCTGGGCTTTGTATCCGATAAACTTCACCATAATATTTTGGCGACCTACAGGCACACCTTCCAGTCGGAAATTTCCATCCATGTCGGTAACCGTTCCCAGAAAGGGGTCGGAATCCAAAAGGATCACATTTACTCCGGGTAGTGGAGTTTGTGAATCGATGTCATTGATGGTACCCTTTACAGTTTGAGTTTGGGCGTAAATGAATCCCGGCAGGAGGAATAGAATAAATTGTACAAGCGTTTTCATATCGAGAATATTGATTTGAAGCCAAATCTATTTCGCTCATGCTGCTGCCAAAAGGAAGATATCGGGAAGCGGAAAACGAGTAATTTGAAGCCCGAAAAAAATCGGGTGAACTGAAAATCGGGTGTCGGAAAAGACATACTCCGTTTCAAGTGCATATTTTGCTGTTTGAGGAGTAAAAAGTTTCGTCTCAGCTCTTCTCAGTATTCTATTTTGAAATGGAAAGTCGTAATTTGAGCTCAATGAAAATGTCATTTCTCATAAAAGAGCCTTGGCCGCGGATCATTGGAATTCCAATCGTCGGAGTGATTGCGGCATCTCTGCATAACGGATGGCCTATTCCATTCGAAAGCTTTTTACAGGCTACTTTTTTCACTGCAGTAATGTGGAATGGGGACTATTACATCATTAAGTTTTTTAGGAAAAGATGGCCTTCACTTGATTCAACTCACAAAAGAATACTGACGACTATTTTGGCTGTTTGTATTTATAATATTCTTGCAGATTACGCGCTGTGCTACCTTTTCAATTCTGCCGAAGAATCACAGGAATATTGGGGTAGCGACGCGGCGTCCAATATTCTTAAGAATTTGATGTTGACCGCTATTGTGGGTACTTTGTATGAAGCGGGGTATTTCTTTTCAAAGTGGAAAAAGCAAACCATCGAAATGGAGCAGTTGCGCAGTCAGCAATTACGGTCTGAGCTGAGTGTATTAAAAAACCAAATATCGCCCCACTTCCTTTTTAACAGCTTGAATACGCTTGTAACCTTGATACACGAAAATCAAAATCAAGCGGCCAAATTCACAGAAAAACTTTCTGAAGTCTATCGATATATCCTGCAATTCAAAGACAAGGAATTGGTGCGGTTGAGTACGGAAATAAAATTCTCAGAAGCATTTGTCTATCTGCTTAAGATGCGATTTGAAGAAGGGTTGGATATTGAAATTGACTTAGACGAAGTGGATCAGGACAAATACGTAGCGCCTCTTACCATTCAAATGCTTATCGAAAATGCAGTCAAACACAATGTGGTTTCAAAAAATCAACCGCTCCAAATAAAAATCTACTCAGAGGAGGGGAAATCATTGATCGTAAAGAATAACCTTCAGCACAAGCCTGCCGAAGGAAAATCAACTCATACCGGGTTGGATAATATCCAATCGAGGTACGCCCTCTTAACAAACAGAGAAGTGGATATCATCAAAACACAGAGCCATTTTATGGTAGCGCTTCCTTTGGTGGAACTCGTCATGGATGAGGACGGAATTTATGAGGAAGTGAAACTATGATTCGAATTTTGATCATAGAAGATGAGGCACCTGCTTTTAGAAGACTGGACAACTTGTTGCGCAATCAAGATCTGGATTTTGAAATAGTCGATGTCATCGACTCCATCTCTGATTCAGTGAAATGGTTGAAAAATCACTCGTCGCCCGATTTAATTTTCAGTGATATTCAACTCTCGGATGGCTTGAGTTTTGAAATTTACAAACAAGCCGAAATCCATTGCCCGATCATTTTTACTACGGCTTTTGACGAGTATATGCTCAACGCTTTTCAAACCAATGGAATTGATTATTTACTCAAACCAATACAAGAGGAGGAATTAAAGCGCAGCCTTGAAAAATTCAAGAGATTCCGTCTGCAAGAAAATGCCGATTCAAGCAAACAGGTTGAAATGCTTTTGGAGGTTCTGGAAAGCGGTGAGAGCCGATTTCGCAAAAGGTTTTTGGTGCGGCTAGGCGATAGACTTATTCCCGTAAAAACGGAAGATGTGGCCTACTTCTGTTATAAAGACGGAGCTACCGAAATGATCCAAAACTCGGGTAAGCGATACATCATCGATCCACCTTTGGACGAGCTGGAAAAACAACTCAATCCTAGTCAATTCTTCCGATTGAACAGGCAATTTTTAGCATCAGAAGAATCCATTGGTTTAATTCATCGCTACTTTAAAGGAAAGCTCAAAGTGGATCTCAAACCCGAAACAAGTGAAGAGGTCATTGTGAGCCGAGAAAAAGCCGGAAAATTCAAAATTTGGTTGGACGGAGAAGTGATTTAGTTTCTCGCTTGAAGCAGTTTCTCCAGTTGTTGATAAAGCTTTTTCTCATCAAACTTCTCCTGTAGTATTTCTTGCCCTTTGTCCTGCATCGACTTGTACTTTTCGGCACTCTTTTGCAATTCCAGCAAGCGGCTTTTAATGGTTTCGACCTGATAAGGTTTGACCAAATACCCGTTGACTCCATCTTCCACGATTTCCGAATTTGAGGCGATGTCGTAGCAAATGATTGGTTTTCCATGCTGCATGGCTTCGAGCATGGCATTGGATAGTCCCTCGAAACGAGATGGGAAAACGAAATAGTCGATGAGCGGAAAAAACTCAGTCGGCTTCACTTCTCCCAAAAGTGTGATGTCTTCTTGAAGTCCTGATCGCTTAATTTCATTTTCCAAATCAGACCGCAAAGGCCCTTCCCCCCCGATGTAAATATGAAATGCCGTGCCTTCCGATTCCAGCAGAGAACCCAGCCTGATCAAATCAAATTGTCCTTTTTGCTCTACCAATCTTCCGAGATTTCCGATCAAAAGCTTATCGCTGCGAGGAGGACTCTTCTCGATTTTTTTTGAGACGTCTATTCCATTTGGGATAACCGTTATTTTCTCTTCCAACTCGGGTATAAATTTGAAAACGCTCCGCTTGACATCTTCGGAATTGGCAATAATATCGGTAATGAAATTCTTGTAGAAATACCGATTGACCGTTGAAGCCTTAATCGGATGATTCATTCCACGTCGGTAAATGATTTTTTTGATTCCCGCTGCAGCGGCAGGTTTCGAAAATGCCTTCACATCGCTGGGCAAATTCATGATAATGGCATCGAATTGCCGGGTGTTGAAAAGTTCGAATAACCGTTGATAAATCAAAGGATTAAGAAAAGAAAGTTTACCGATTCTAAATTCCAATACCTCCACCTTATTACGCAATGCTTCTGCCAATGGCGAATTGGGAAAGGCTATGACAGTGACGTCATGTCCTTCTTGGACAAATTTAAGTGCGGTATGGCAATGCCATTTTTCTCCTCCACCCCACTCGCGGTTTGTGTTAATCAAGCATACTTTCACAATAACTCCTATATTGACGAGCAGTTCTTTTTAACCAAAACCGATCTGCTCTTCAAGATTACATCATTTTATCTGAATATCTATTCTGAAGATTACGTGGAACAGTAATTCTATTTGGCAAGTCAGTAAATCAAATAAGAATAAAGAGAATTTCTATGAAACTACCATAGAGATTTCTCGTATGTCAACCTACCACTGTAAACTCCCTTATGTCTTTCAACAAATTTTCTTCTACTATTTTGGCCATATTTTGCATCAGCGCGAGCTATGCACAACTTGAAGTCTATGATGATTATGTGGGTGGAGGTCATTCACAAGATATAATCATAAGCACGAGCAGCAGTTTTTCGGATCCTGAATGGATTGACAATTCTGCACCCATCAATACCATTAATGGTGAGGGGTTAGACGGGCGAAAAGCCGATGCCGCGAGATTTCTTTATCAAGCTGCCTTTGGTGGTCGCAGGGCTGACATTGAGAATCTGTCTGCAACTCTTGACTTCGAGGCATGGATTGATGAGCAGATGGTTCTTCCTGCAACGGATATGACTTCCCTAAGCAGAAGCAGTTATCAGGCTGAAAAACAGTGGTATATTGATTATTTCGGTGATGACCAAGGTTTGGAATACTATGATGTTCACTTCCAGTATGCTTGGTGGCAGGCGATGATGAAAAGACCTGATGTCCTGAGGCAGAGGATAGCTTTTGCCTTGAGCGAAATTTTTGTGATTTCGAAAGATTCGGATATCAGAAATCACGGTGATGGATTGGCTTCTTATTATGATGTATTGCTAAGAAATGCATTTGGCAACTACCGAGAACTTCTCGAAGAAATAGCGCTTCATCCATCGATGGGTGTCTATCTCAGCCACTTTAGAAATCAAAAAACAGATCTGGAAGAAAACATTTATCCCGATGAAAACTTTGCCAGAGAAATCATGCAACTCTTCTCGATAGGCTTGTATGAGCTCAACACCAACGGGAGCTTAAAAACGGATGCCAACGGAGATCCGATTCCTACCTACGACGCAGAAGATGTAAGAAATCTGGCTAAGGTATTTACGGGTCTTGGAGCGGCCGCAGTAACTCAGGAAGGCATAGACGAAAATCATGTCCTTAGTTTTTACACTTCTGTAAGGCTTTTAGAATACACCGTTCCAATGATCATGTACGATGATTTTCATGAGGAAGGCGAGAAAGTGATTTTAGGAGACAAAATTATCCCTGCCGGGCAAACAGGAGATGAAGACATCCAAATGGCATTGGACTACATATTTAATCATCCGAACGTAGGTCCTTTCATCTCGCGAAGACTGATACAACAGTTGGTCAAGTCCAATCCCAGCGGATCATACATAAGTGATGTAGCCTCCGTATTTAACGACAATGGAGATGGCGTAAGAGGTGATTTAGCAGCAGTTATAAAGGAAATTCTTCTTCACGAAGAAGCCCGTGATTGCCTTTGGTCGGAAGATCCGTCAAACGGAAAATTAAAGTCTCCGGTGGGAAGACATATTCAATTTGCTCGATACTATGCAGAGAGGGAAAACATTCCATACTATTGGAATCAAGGATTCTCATTTGAGGAGCAGACATATCAGCTCCCGCTCTCATCCCCTTCAGTCTTTAATTTTTACTTACCCGATTATCAGCCAAACGGAGCTATTTCTAATCAAGATTTGTATGCACCTGAATTCGAAATTCACAATTCGGTAACTTCTGTAGGTTTTGCCAACATAGCCGATACCTGGATAAGACAGGATAGAATTTTCAGTTTACTCGGCCTCAATTATACTGTTCCGGTACAAAGAGCGGAACTGCTCGCATCAGCCGAAGATCCTGAAGTTTTGGTAAACTTACTCGATGTGGCACTGTGTCAGGGAAGCATGAGTGCTGACACGCGAAGTATTCTTATTGAAGGACTCGAACAAATGAATTTTGGTACTGAATATCTCTCTAACCGAGTTGAGTATGCGCTTTACCTCATTTTAATAAGCCCCGATTTTGCCATTCAAAAATAAACTATGAGCCCTCATAAAAAGAACTTCCAATCCAGAAGGACATTCATTAAAAACAGCGGCTGTGCTGCACTTGGAGTAACCACTCTATTTTCCAGCCTTATCAACATGAAGGCCATCGCTTCTGCTGCTTTTGATAAGAAGGATGACTTTACTGATTATAAAGCCCTGGTGTGTATTCTATTGAATGGAGGAGCAGATTCGCACAATATGCTGATTCCAAGAGGAATGAATGAATACAATGAGTACTTAACTACGCGATCAAATCTAGCTATTCCTCAAAGTCAAATCATTCCTCTTACTCATAATCCTATCGGTGGAAAACTGTTTGGCATGCATCCCGGTATGCCTCAAACTGCTAATCTCTTCAATTCAGGGAAATTGGCATGGATATCAAATATCGGTACTTTGGTAGAGCCGGTAACTAAGGCTCAATATGAAGCCAAATCAGTTCAAACTCCTCTTGGCCTTTTCTCACACTCTGATCAAATTAAACATTGGCAAACAGGACGCCCTGGTGAGAGAACCGCGCATGGATGGGCAGGTCGAATAGCCGATTTAATCCAATCTCAAAATGCAAATTCCAGCTTGTCGATGAACTTTTCGCTAAGTGGAAATAATTTCTTTCAAAAAGGCGAATTCTCAAATGAATTTTCGATTCCCCCTAATGGAGAGCTCGGGCTTAAAGGAAGTGGAACGGAAAACAACTACCTGATTTTAAGAGAGCAGGGAATCTCCAATATTCTGGAACAAGAATACAGTGACATTTACAAAAAGACATATGTAGATACTTTCAGAAAATCGGTTGAAGGGAACGTTGAGCTGGAAGAAGCACTGGCTACAGTCGAAGAATTCAACACAACCTTCTCGCCGAGTTCACTATCCGAACAATTGAAAATGATTGCCAAAGTTATTGCCGCTCGTGAAACTTTAGGGTTTAGCAGACAAACTTTCTTCGTCAATTTTGCAGGCTGGGATCATCACGATGAAATATTGGAAGGTCAAGAAGAAAAACTACCTATGCTTGATTCAGCCTTGGGCGAATTCAATTCAGTACTGGAAGAATTAGGCGTGGAAAACGATGTAACCACATTTACCATATCTGATTTCGGACGCACACTTACCTCAAATGGAGATGGTTCTGACCATGCTTGGGGTGGAAACGCGATGGTAATGGGAGGTGCCGTAAACGGAGGTGAAATTTTCGGTGATTGTCCTTCATTAGAACTCGGTAGCGACCTTATGTTGCCAAGGGGAGTATTGATCCCGACAACTTCGGCATCAGAGTATTTTGCCGAATTAGCAGCTTGGTTTGGAGTAAGTCAAGGAGATATTTTTGAAATTTTCCCCGATCTGGAAAACTTCTATTCACCCGGAAGTGGATACCCCATCGGATTCATGGACCCAAATGTTTGATAAAATGAAAAATCTCACCCTGGTTTTAGCTCTTTTGGTGTCTTCGCAATTGTTTTCGCAATGCTATCCCGATCGACACAATACATCTTGGAATGATGCCTGGTACTCTTGTGAAGAATCAGAAAATCCAAATTCTGAAAGAGGCATGGGTCACTGGATCATGTACGATTTCAGACACAAGTACAAATTGGGCCAAGGAAAGCTTTGGAACATAAATGCACCTGATCGATTGACCGAAGGCTTTCATAGCTTCACGGTCGATTACAGCCTCGATGCTGAAAACTGGGAAACACTTGGAGAGTTCATTGCATCTCAAGGGCCCGGAGACCCGCTCTACGAGGGAGAAGAGCTATTTAATTTCGCAGGAGACTCTGCCCGTTACGTTCTACTGACTGCCGCTTCCAACTATGGTGGAGACTGCTACGGCATTGCCGAAGTACGAATTGACGTTATTGACTTAGTAGAAGATTTAAATCAAACACAAGACGAGTGTCTTTATGTAGATGTTTATCCCAACCCACACGAATCAAATTTCACACTCAACGTGGGAAGTTTTTGTGATGGGCCGATATTTTACAACTTATATAATTCTTCGGCTGTGTTGGTTAAACAGGGTACTATTCCTGAAGGGGGAATACAGAATTTCCAAATGACAACATCGGGTATTCCAAGCGGGGTTTACTATCTGGTGGTCATTCAAAATGGAAACTCTAAACAAACTCCTATCGTGAAAATCAATAATTGATGGTCCGGCTCCTTGTGCACTGGGTTTCTATTGCTAATTTCGTGGGAAATACTTCCCTATGAGCACTTTTTCTGAAAAAACCGCTTCCGCGAAATCCGGTGCGAAAAAATTTTTTCGACGACTCCTCGCCATCATCGTTGTCCTGTTTATTGCAGTTATGCTATTCTTCTATTACGGAGTTTACAGCTCCGGCGTAAGAGCAGGAGTAGTTTTAAAAGTCAGCAATAAGGGAGCCATATTCAAAACCTACGAAGGACAATTGGATCTTCTCAGCTTTGGTGCGGTAAAAAGTGACAATCAACTGTCACAAACATTTGAGTTTAGTATTGAAAAAGACAATACTGATCTCATTAACGAATTGGAGGAGGTTGCACTTAGCGGAGAAAGGGTGAGACTTCGCTACGACGAAAAATACGTTGTACTCCCTTGGCGGGGAGATACCAAGTATTTCGTGACGGAAATTGAACGGAGCGATAAGCCAAACATACCTAGTCAAACAGGAGGGGAATTTCCTCAATAACTTAGATTGACTTCACTTCGGTCATCACAAAACTGCTTCTGACTTGAGCTATATTTTTTAGTGAAGCGAGTTTAATGGTCACAAAGTTTCGATATGATTCCATGTCAGGGGTCATCACGCGAAGAAGATAATCAAACTGCCCGGCCACGTGGAGGCATTCAGTCACCTCGGTAAAGTCGACAATCTCTTTTTCAAACTTTGTCAGAAACTCAGTGCGGTGTTGGTTCAGCGAAATGGAACATATGGCCATGATGTTTCGTCCCATGGCTTTGCGATTCACCTTGGCACAATAGCCCTGAATTACACCATTTCTTTCTAATCGCTTAATTCGTTCAAAAACAGGGGTGGTACTCAAGCCGACTTTCGTGGCAATTTCTTTGGTGCGAAGCTTCGAATCTGCTTCGAGCAAAGACAGAATTTTCATGTCAATAGAGTCAAGAGAGATATTCATTCTAAAATGGTTCTGTCAAGCCAATCGTTTCAGGCTAATATTTCTAATTTCTACGCCAATATAGAATTATATTCTGTTTACTGAATTATACTCAGGCATTTCATACTTTTGAACAAACACTTCTATCATGAAAAAATTGAAGCCTGAAAGTCTGATGATGTCCTACGGGTACGAGCCCGAATGGTCAGAAGGAGCTATCAAATCACCCATTTTCCAAACAAGCACTTTCGAGTTTAAAACCGCCGAAGAGGGAAAGCGATTTTTTGAGGTCGCTTACGGCCATAAAAAAGCGGAGCCGAACGAAAAACTCGGGCTCATTTATAGCCGAATCAACAATCCCGACTTGGAGATTCTCGAAAACAGACTCTGCCTGTGGGATGAAGCCGATGATGCGGCAGTTTTTGAAAGTGGAATGTCTGCTATCTCTACCGTTATGCTCGAGTTTTTAAATCCGGGAGATTTGCTTCTGATGAGCTCACCTGTTTACGGAGGTACCGATCACTTTACCAAGCATGTATTAGACAGATTCAAAATCAACATACTGGAATTCTCTGCGCATGATTCAAATGAAGAAATCGAGCAGAGACTCAAAGATTCAGGTATGGCAGATAAATTGGCCATGATCTATGTGGAAACACCCGCCAATCCGACCAATGCTATGATAGATTTGGAAGCATTATCGAAACTGGGGAATCAGCACAGCACTGAAGAGAAACAAGTCATATTTGCAGTAGACAATACGTATATGGGGCCGCTCTGGCAACACCCCTTAAAGCACGGCGCCGACTTTGTAATCTACTCGGCCACAAAATACATCGGCGGTCACAGCGACCTCATCGCAGGTGCCGTATTGGGTTCAAAAGAGCTAATGGGAAGAATTAAAACCCTGCGTACTTTTTTTGGGAAATATGGCAGGACCATGGACGGGCTGGTTGCTCATGAGAAGTCTGGAAACGCTGAAGGTGCGAATGACTCAACAAGCTGAAAATGCGGAGGAACTCGCCATCTACTTGGACAATCATCCTCTGGTAGAAAGGGTATACTATCCGTCGATTATGCGGAAAACAGACGACCATCTCGACAAAATCATGAAGAAGCAATGCCTTAGCAATGGGGCCATGATTAGTTTTGACGTACGCGGCGGAGAGAAGGAAGCATTCGCTTTTCTCAACCGTCTTTCGCTGGTGAAATTGGCCGTGAGCCTCGGAAGCACGGAGAGTCTGGCTCAGCACCCTGCGACCATGACACATGTGGATGTCTCAGAAGAGGGACGACAAAAAATGAACATTACCGGCAAGTTGGTCCGTCTTTCTGTCGGAGTAGAAAATGTTGAGGACCTCAAATGGGATATCGGTCAAGCACTCGAAGCAATCACGGAAGTAGAAAAGTCCGAAGTTCCGGCTTAAGTTTTGTTTGGTAACAAAATGCATTCTTCACTTGTTACTAAAAATAAAAACATGAGATTTCTCTTCTTCCTGACCTTTTCCTTCTTGGTATCTTGCAGCACTGCACAGTACGACAAGGACGAATCATTTGCCGAACTTCCGAAAAACACTGAAAATCTCTCCATAGCTACTTTTGCGGGAGGATGTTTTTGGTGCACTGAAGCTGTCTTCGAAAGAGTAGAAGGCGTAAAGTATGTCATCTCAGGGTACTCAGGAGGAGAGAGTGCCAACCCTACCTACCGCGAAGTAAGTACAGGAACAACAACCCATGCTGAGGCTATTCAAATATACTATGATGCTGATGTGGTAAGTTTCGAGACACTACTCGACGTCTTTTTTCTTGGAGCCCATGATCCCACTCAAGTTAATCGGCAAGGACCCGATCGTGGACCACAATACCGGTCGATAGCTTTCTACAGAAATGACAGGGAAAAAAAAGCCATCCAATCCAAAATTGAAGAATTGGAAAACTCTAAGTTCGACAAACCAATTGCCACCCAAGTGGTAGAATTTAAAGTATTTTATCCGGCTGAGAAATACCACCAAGACTACTACCCCGCCAATCAAGGAAACGGCTATGTTCAGCAAGTCAGCAAACCAAAAGTGGAGAAATTTGAAAAATCTTTTCCGCAACTTCTTAAGGATGAATACAAGAAATAACCTTTCTTTAAACTCTAATTACGCTCACCCGAAAAAAATCAAAGTATGAACAAACTTTACACTCTTTTATTCTCAATAAGTATTGCGACAGGTGTTTCGGCACAAACCACACACAATGTTACGGTCTTTAATTTTGGGTTTGATCCCGAAGTTCTCACCATTGACCAAGGCGACATTGTGATATGGACCAATACCGAAGGGTTTCACAATGTAGATGGGAACACTGAAACATTCCCTAATAATCCTGTGGCCTTTGGCAATGAGGCGAGCAGTGAACTATGGACATATCAATTCACATTTGAAAACGTCGGGAACTATGACTACCAGTGTGCTATACACCCTGCGCTAATGTCAGGGACTGTGATCGTTCAAGGTGTAAACAGCACTGATGATAAAGAAAAGCAGATCATGCGCGCTTTCCCCGTTCCTGCAAAAGATTTTGTGATAATCAATGGACTGGAGGATTTCCCGGGCAAATCTCAACTCGTAGTATTTGACATAACCGGAAAGAAGACAATGGAGAAACTCGTATCAGCTAACGAACAAATAAATGTCAGCTCGCTAAGGGCAGGAATTTACCTCTTCAACCTTACGACCAGCGACAATGTCCGTTTTACCGGTAAAATATTAATTCAGTAAAATCGAACTCATTCGAAAGGAATTATTCGAACTGTATCTAAGCTCAACCGAACAAGCATCAGCTCGTTTAGTTGAGCTTCTTTTTTGAGCCTGTTTTTCTTAGAAAGCTTGGGATCCCACTTTACCAAAAAGCTCGGAATGGTATCCACTCCATTCGTTTGAAAGTCTTTTTCGAAAGATGTAGCATAGGCTATGCTCTTGAGTTCAGAAAAAGTGATGGCCAGCTCCTTGCTCAAAACGTCAATATTAACTTCTGATTGAACTCTGCGATTGAGTTCCCGCTCCAATAATCTGATTCGCTCTTCCTTGTCTTCCAGCAGCGCCTCGTTTCGATCATAAATATCTTTTACAATGTCTGCTCGAATACTGGCTTGGAGCTTTCCCGAAAGCAAGTCGAGATTGGTTTCGTTGTCACCATTATCTCCGTCAAATACTTCAAGCTGACAAGTCTCCAAGCCGTACAATGGCAATTTAGATCGCCATTTATCTACTGTATCTGCGGGAACTTGAGAGCCAAAAACGAATACTTCTATGGTGGAAAGAGAGTCGTTGTAAACAAAGTTTTGATTAACAATCCGTGCTCCGTCCATTTGTACAACTTCGGCTATAAATGACTCTGCATGGCCCTTAAACCAAGATTCCTTGAGCACTCCCCAAAAAATCCAAAGACTAGGCAAGATGACGATGGTCGTGAATAAGGCCATGTAAAACTTCACCTTTTTCTCTCTTTTATGATTGATGAATTTGCGGAGAGGGAAACGAAGGTAACGCACACCAATCAGCGTAGACGCACAGATAAATACAGAGTTCAAAAGGAAAAGATAAAACGCTCCGAAGAAGAACGGCCAATTTCCCGTAGCCAAGCCAAAACCTGCTGTGCAGAGCGGAGGCATAAGCGCAGTCGCGATGGCTACCCCGGGAATCACGTTGCTCTTTTCTTTACGCGAACCCGCCACGATTCCCGCGACACCACCGAATATAGCTACGAAAATGTCAAGCGTCGTTGGCTTGGTTCTGGCCAAAAGTTCGGGCTGATATTCGACCAAAGGGGTGAGAATAAAATACACTGTGCTCGTGATCAAACTAATGCTCACCATAACCCCGAAATTCTTCAAGGATTTAATCAGCAGCTCGTCGTCATTGGTACCAAGAGCAAGGCCAATACCTAAAATCGGCCCCATTAGCGGAGCAATAAGCATGGCTCCGATGATTACCGCGGGTGAGTTCAGATTCAACCCGATGGAGGCAATGAAAATGGAACAGATCAAAATGTAGACCGTGTGGCCTCTGAAAGAAACATCCTTTACGATTCCCTCTCGGGTTTTTTCGTAGTCGGTTTCTTCCCGAATACTGAGCAAAGCAGATAGAAATCTATAAAGCTCCATCAATAAAAGAGAAAAACGCCTTGCCAGATTTCTGCTGCTTTCTTCTACTTTTTGCTCCTGCCCTAAGCGGGCATTATCCTCGTTTGATTTTGTGTGTTCGTCTGCCATATGCCAAGATATAATCGAGCAAAATAGCAGATTTTTTCCGTCATTTTACTGAATGGAGAATTTCAATACTTCAATTTCAAATGAGTCTTGAATTCTTGCAACGTAAAATCCTTTTGGCAAAGAAGAGATATCAAGATCACCGATGGAGTCCGTGACTTTGTGTTCTATCAACTCCTCTCCACTTATATCTTGAATAGAAATAATCGCAATTCCGCGGGTACTACCATAATTCAAAGTCAACCCAAATTGGGTATTCAAGGAAAGTGACAATACCGAAACGGATTGCCAGCTGCTAAAACTCCCCAATCCTTGAGCCGGACAAAAGGCCCTTACTCTAAACTGATAATCCAACGCATTGTCCAATTGAAGGACAGACAAAGACGTATTGTAAGAATTGATCGATCCGATGATATTTCCGTTCAGACGGGATTGAATTTGATAACCCAGTGCATCTTCCACCGGCTGCCAATTCAACTCAAAGCCAGACCCTTCTTCAGAAATAACTACAGATTGTGGCGTATCACAATCTGACGAACAAAGCAGCGCCTCGTCACCAAAAACTTGACTGGTCCAATTCCCTGCGGTTTCTCCTTCTTGAACTTCCGTTAAAAAGAGTTCGCCCGAAGTGCAATTCGATCGGAGATATTGGTCGAGCCACGGCAGCAAAAGTTCCAATACGCGCTCGTGCTGTTGTTCACGTGGTATAAACGGGCCTGATCCGATACACGGAAAAGCTTCTCCTAGATAACAGAGGCCTGCACTACCATCAGTAAAATTGCAATGGGAAGCATTGTCGATGGTTACAATAGCCTTCTCGCCTGCGGGTAAATTTTCAAACATCGGCGTTTGATTATAAGAGACCGGAGTGACGCAATCCTCTTCGGCAGCGATTACGAGCGATGGCACGCTGACATTTAAAGCAGCTGAAATTGCAGACGGATCTGTATCTGCCGCAGCAAAAGTTATGGTTGTAGTTACCTCTGTTGATTCAGCTGCCCCCAGATATGTGGCGCCGCCTCCCATGGAATGTCCCATCATGGCATACCGAGGCAATACTTTTCCCGAAAGGGGATTTCCGTTCAATTCGCTGAGCCGAATAATCTCCTCGGCGCAAAAGCGAATGTCTCGGCCAAAATTCAAATGGTCGGGCGCAGGCAGCAACTGACCTTCAGTCGCGGGCAAAACCATGATGTAGCCATTGGTCGCCAAGACCTCGCCTAGCCAACCGTATGCAGCAGGCTCGATAACGAATCCATGCCCAAAAGATACCACGGGAAATCCGAAGGCAGAATTGGCGGGAGCCGTATTCTCACCGGGAGTGTTTGAAGGATAATAGATAAGGGCAGGGATCTCTCTACTCCTTTCCGAATCAAAAAAGGTGTATTCGGCCGTTCCGACTTCAAAAGATTGAGCGGTGACAGAAATTCCGAAAAAAATAAGGGCTGCAGTAAGAAGGAAATTTTTCATAATGAACTTAGGATTTGAATCAATATCGGTGGTTTTAACAAGAATTTCAATTTTTTGTTAAAAAGCTCTTCGCTCTGAGGCCATATTAAAACCTCACTTTTTACCTTGGCGCCCATGAAGTACATGGCGGTATTGATTTTCGGGCTATTTGCGTTTATTGCAAGCGCACAAGATTATGTTAAAAAGCGAGTGGTCAGCGAAGAAGGTATCCCGTTATCCTACTCTACTGTGCGACTTCTGCCGAGCAATATGGGCGTGATTGCCAATGAAGACGGATTTTTTTCTATCTCAAGAACCAGGCTTTCGGAAGCCGAATTTTTGCTTATATCTCATTTGGGATACAAATCGCAAAAGCTAAAGCCAAACGAGCTCGAAAAGCTCCCAATCATCGCTTTGACCAAATCAGTTAACGAATTGAGTCAGGTTAATATCACGCCTGACAGTGAGAAGAAATGGGCTGAAATTATTTTTGAAGCTTTTGAAAAAAGGAGAAATGGAGAGCTTGAAGAACTAGCAATCGGTCAGCTGACGGTGCGATCTTATTCAAAAGACAACGCGATAGAAATTTTGGAAGGAGAAGGAATCGTCACGATTGACAAGACAGGCGTGCCTGAAGATTTGGAATTTGCATTTGTGCAGAGCAACTTTGACCCTGAAAATGAACTGCAATTTTTTAGTATTCACACAGCCGGCCTGATTTGCAAATTCTCTCCTTTTGAAAGATCAGAAGTATCTGTCTGGCCGCTGCACCCGGGCAGACTCGGAAAAAGAAGTTTGTACAAGGATTTCAAAATAAACCTGACGAATTACAACAACGAAACAGGGATATCAGAATTTGAATTAATCTCGAAAGCACCGGAATTTTTATCTGCCAAAATTTGGATAGCTGAAGAAGAAAATACCATTCTTCGCTATGAAATTTTCGGTGAAAACATCTCTAAACTACCTATTGAATCAATTATTAAAGGCAAGTCTATCGAAGATTTCTCAATGAATCTCACATTAGATTTTGGCTCAGAATCAAGTCGCCTCAATTACCTGCTTTGGAATTACAACTTTAAATACGGAGGTAATCAAAGGATCAAAACCCAGGTAAAAATGCCAATTGTAAATGGTCAAATTGAACTCCCGCGATTTCTTCGCAAAGACGAATATCATGACTACGCCATGGCAGCCATTCTTCCTCAAAAGATAGAAGAGATCAATGAGGAAATGGCCAGAAGTCGCTCTAGCAAAGACCTAAAAGCATTGGAAGCTCTCCAATCAAGCAGTAATTTGCTCGACGTGGGACTGATATTTTGGGACCGAAATGTCCCGTTTGATGTTTCAAACGTTCCCGAAAATACTGAATACAAAAAGATCTCTTACGACGCTCTGGCCGACCCATCGCAAATTCAATCTCTGAAGGATATATTCAGACTTTCGTTCAACTCCGCAGTCTATAAAACTTCGGGAGGAAAGTATGAACACCGCACTTTCTTTGACAGAATGAATTCGGCCATGCCACCCGTTACAAATCTGGAAGTAGCGCTACTTGTGAACTTGATTTTTGACGAGCATGACTATGCAGCTCAAAGAATTTCCGCTACAGCCACGGCGCAAAATATAAACACCATTACCGAGTCTGAACGAAGTGAACTTCAATTAAGAACAGACAGGCTTCTCATTAATTCCCGCGGTGGCACTGATCTGGTTTACCTGCTCGAACGGAACATTTCGAATTATGAACTACACGGAATTGACCGGTTCTACCAATTGAACGAAAAGATGTTAAACAGCCCCCTCTTCACGAGGTTCGACAAACATTTGGATCCGGCTATTACCGAAGACCTTGCATTAGCTTTCATGCTAAATGGAGAATACGACAAGGCCTTGAAGGAAATGAAGTCGATAAAAGACCCGAGTGCACAAGGCATCTATTTGCAGGCTTTGATTTATTACTTTAGTGGTGATTGCAAAAAGTTCAGAATCTTTCTGGACAAAGCCACTGACGAAGGTTATGAAATACCTCCTGAAGTGACTGACTTCTGCTTGTAATCCAAGTTTTAACTCTGACTCGATATGCCCGAAACCTTGGAAAAAACTACCGTTCAAAAAACACCCATTACGCCCGAAGTATTTCAACTCAAACGAGATTTCTTCGATATAGGCTCGACTCTCGAATATTCTTTTCGCTCAGAACAGCTTACACGCTTGGAGGAAGCGATCAAGCGAAATGAAAAAGAAATTCTCAAGGCCCTTCATGCAGATTTGAGAAAATCGGAAATGGAAGCCTACATGACTGAAATTTCCATCGTAATAGACGAAATCAACTACCTCAAAAAAAATCTTGAAGAATGGATGAGCCCGATAAAACGGCACACTCCATTGGCCATGCAGCCATCTTCCACCACCATGCGTTACGAACCAAAAGGTGTGGTACTGATCATCTCCCCTTGGAATTATCCGTTTCAGTTGGTGATGGACCCTTTGGCAGGAGCCATTGCGGCGGGTTGCTGTGCGGTGGTGAAGCCCAGTGAAGATGCTCCGGCTACAGCCAAAATTATTGAAGACATTATTTCTGAAGTCTTCGATCCTGCCTTCGTCAGCACGGTGCAGGGCCTTGGGCACGAGGTGGTTCCTGAGTTAATGAATATGTTTCAGTTCAATCACGTTTTCTTCACGGGAAGTCCGCAGGTGGGAAGCGCCATTGCGAAAATGGCCGCTGAAAAACTCACGTCTACCACCTTGGAGTTGGGAGGGAAAAGTCCCGCCATTATCGATGGTACGGGTAGCATGAAAACAACCGTAAAGCGCCTTCTCTGGGGAAAATTCATGAATGCGGGTCAGACCTGTGTAAGTCCCGATTACGTATTGGTCAAGGAAGGTTTTCGCGATCAATTTTTGAAAGAAGCTGAAAACGCAATTGAAGACTTTTTTGGTAAAGACCCTAAGGTGAGTGAATCCTTCCCTCGGATTATTAATCTCAAGAGATTCGACGCCATCAAAAAACTGATGACTTCGGGAGACGTGATGATCGGAGGGCAGTCAGACCGTGATGATTTGTACATCGCTCCTACCATTCTCGCAAATGTTTCGCTTGACGATGAAGTGATGAAAGAAGAGATTTTCGGCCCCGTCTTACCCATTATCACTTGGCAAACGGAAAAAGAAATTCTCGACATTGTAAGAAGAAACCGCTATCCTTTGGCCTGTTACTATTTCGGAAAAAATAAGGCCTTGCGGGATTTCATTCTATCGAGAATAGAATTCGGTGGTGGTTGCATCAACAATACACTGGTCCAATTCGGAAATCCTGACTTGCCCGTGGGAGGCCTCCAGCAAAGCGGAAGCGGCCACTATCATGGCTTCTACAGCTTCGAATGTTTTAGCAATGCCAAGACTATTGTCGATTCGGCCACTTGGATAGATCCTTCCTTAAAGTATCCGCCTTACACCAAAACCAAGTTCAGCTGGATCAGGCGAATATTGGGCTAATCCAGAAAAAAAATGTCTTCTACCTTCTTTTCCAATTCACGGCAGATTTTGAGTGCCAGTTCCGTAGAGGGAACATACTTGCCTTTTTCAATGGCATGAATACTCTGCCTGCTCACACCTGTCTTTTCAGCCAAAGCTTGCTGAGAAAGGTTCTCACTCATGCGAATTTCTCTGAGTCTATTCTGCATGATCTGACTTTTTAAGTTTCATTAATTGGAAATGATATCTGCCGATATAGAAAACGTAAAAAGAAACCAGTGCAATCATCATAAATTGCAAAAAGGCAATGTTGTACAAAAACAATATGGCCAACAACAACAGAAGAGATTGAATTTTCAAGGCCCAAATTAAGGACTCGAATCGGATCTGTTGAAAAAACTCGTCTTCTACCTTTTCCTTAGAAAAAGCTACAAACACAGCACCAATTAGTACCAGTAATGCAACAATCTCATTGGTGAAATTATCATTTATTAAAATGGGAAATGAAGCATCACCCTGACCTGAAACCAGAGCAATCTCTTCTCCAATGCCCACAACAGTAAAATCCAACCATGGGATAGAAAACTCAAAAAACACAACAAAAAAGCCGAGAATCAACCCTGCTATCAGGAGTGGCCAGCCGACATAGCGGTAGGAATAGGGAAATAAGGTAGATTTCATAATGTAAAGTTTGCTTTACAAATGTAAAGTATTCTTTACATAATTAACAAACCGTTTAACACTTTTTTCATCGAACCAATTGAAAAAGAAATCATCTTTGGTACCGGATGAAACTGCTGCCCTTCGTCTTCTCCTTTCTATTTCTGACGCAAAGTCAATCCTATGATTTTGCGCCGAAAAGCGAAATGTTTTCAATGGTTACGGTAGATCCCATTGCAATTTGTGACGTGGATGTGGTGACCATTCCCTTTAAAAGGGCGGGTAGATTGCTCATCATTGAAGCTCAAGTCGATTCACTCCGCGGAAACTTCATATTCGATACCGGAGCACCCTATCTGGTGTTGAACCGCACCTATTTCAGAAATTACAAGAAACGCAAAAGCGCGACGGCCAAAGGCGTTACAGGAGAATCTAATCTGATTGACTTGGTAAAGGTGGACAGCCTAAAACTCAAAAACATCAGTTACGCAAACTTAAGTGCCGACTTGATAAACCTCGGAGAAATAGAAAATGTAAGAGGCATAAAAGTGCTGGGGCTACTCGGACTTAATCTCTTCAAAGGTTTTGAGATGGAGATTGACGTCAGAAACAATGTGCTAAAACTATATAAGACGAATGAAAGTGGAGATTGCATAAAAGCTCCACCAACTTTTGAGTGTGAAATCACACAAACCATCGGGGTATTTGACAATACCATTTTTACCGATTGCTACATTGCCGGAAAAAAACTTCGGTTCGGCTTCGACACAGGGGCAGAAACCAACGCATTGAACTCCAGAGTAAACAAAAAAGTACTGGAGACCATATCGATTACAGGGCGTCGCAGTTTGAGCGGAGTTGGCGAAGGAAACGTAGAAATCCTCTTTGGCAGATTAAACGACTTTAAGATGGGTGACAAAACTATTTTGGGAATGCAAACGCTCATTACCAATCTCGATGGAATAAGCGATGTTTACGGCACCCAAATAGACGGAATGCTCGGATTTGATTTTCTTTCCAAAGGTGTAGTCAGAATAAACTGCAAGAAAAATTACCTCAAGCTATGCTTATTTGATAAATTTAGTAGCGAATGAAGATGTGGGTAAGACATATGGCGCTGTTGGTCTTCATGGTATTTAGCCTTACGGCAAAAGCCCAGGAAGACGTTTGCGTGCTCGAAGATGGCAATTTGGTCTTCTACCTACACAAAAATTGGGATGCCGAAAAGCGCGCGGAAGTGAGTCTTCAATATGGATTGGACTCATTGATGCTAGAACAAATTCTGAATAAGCCATCAAGTGGCAATTTCGAATTTGAGGGAGAAGCTTGGACTGTCCAACAAGTCGCGGGCGATAAGATTAAATTATCCAAAACCATTGGCGAAATGAAAGGTCAAATGAACTGGAAAAATGACGTGATTTTTTCTCCGAACGATCCTGCCTCAGGCCTGGATGGCGGCCCGGGCTATGTGGATATGGATTATGTTACCTATGGAGTTAATCGTTTGACGGAACCTGTGATTGTGCAATACCCAAGCGGTAAAACAAAATTTATTTTACCGGGATATGAAGATGCGAGCGAGGTTCTAATTTCAGGTTCATTCAATGGTTGGAGTACGTCGGGCTTACCATTAAAGAGAACAGGGGATGGTTGGGAAATAGAGCTAAATCTCATACCGGGAAAGTACTTATATAAGTTCATCGTAGACGGAAACTGGATTAAAGCCCGGGAAATGCCTTAAGTGAGAATGACGGCTGGGGTTCCAAAAACAGCATCTTTTACAAGTACAATTACAAATTCGAGCTGGAGGATTATGGAAATGCTAAAAAAGTTTATTTAGCGGGTAGCTTTAATGATTGGAATAAAAAAGCACTCAAAATGTCCAAAACTTCCAATGGATGGGTACTGCCCATGTTCTTAAAAGAGGAGCACTCACGCATATAAATTCGTAGTAGACGGCGAGTGGGTCACCGATCCTGAAAACCCGATTGTACGCCCCGACGGAGCGGGGAATTTCAACTCCTTTATGGCCATCGGTGATACCATAATGTTTCGGCTCAATGGCTTTACAGACGCCAATCAGGTAAGACTCGCGGGAACCTTTAATGCGTGGAACCCTGCCGAATTGGTCATGACAAAAACAGCGGGTGGATGGGAGCTTCCTTACGTCCTATCTTCGGGAAATCACGAGTACAAATTCGTTGTAGACGGTGAGTGGATTACCGATCCGAACAATCCATATGTCATTCGCCATGGCGAGTACGAAAACAGCTTCCTTGCCCCGGAAGCAAATTGGACGTTCACGCTTGATCAATACCCTGAAGCAGGGGAAGTTCTGGTTACGGGAAACTTCACCGGCTGGAGCGAAGAAAACAACAGAATGATAAGAGATGAAGGCATTTGGAAATTCCCCATCCAACTGAAGCCCGGCAAGTATCTCTATAAATTCAGAGTAGACGGAGAATGGATGATTGATCCCGATAATCCCGCTTACGAAGAAAATGAATTCGGCACAGGCAATTCCGTGCTGTGGATAGAGCCAGAAGGTTTTACTCCTTAGCCCTATTCCTACATATTCCGACTTTATATATTTCGCAGACCTGAATTAACCAAATCGATAAGGTTTATAGAATAATCTGCCTTTTCCTGAGCAATTGAGAAAAAAAGCAATGAAGCTTATGTATAGTCCAAAACATATGCCCTGAGCTTATACTTTTGCATCGAATTAAAAAATCCACTTATGTCTGAAAAACGATTAATAACCGTTGCACACGGTGATGGAATTGGTCCTGAAATTATGGATGCAACCCTTCGAATCATGGAAGCCGCCGGTGCACAAATAGAAACCGAAACAATTACCATTGGTGAAAAAGCTTACCTCGAAGGATACAAGGCAGGTATTGCTCCTGAATCATGGGAGGCCCTTCGCCGATCAAAAGTATTTTCTCACAGCTCCGATTACTACCCCTCAAGGAGGTGGATTTAAGAGTTTGAATGTTACGACCAGAAAGACATTGGGACTTTATGCAAACATTCGACCATGTGCTTCATTACACCCGTTTATCGACACCAAACACCCTGTAATGGATGTGGTGATCGTTCGTGAAAACGAAGATCTATATGCAGGTATTGAGCATCGCCAAACGGATGATGTATTTCCAGTGCCCGAAGTTGATCTCCATACCGGGTCTAAAAAAATCGTTCGATACGCCTTTGAATACGCAGTGAAGTATGGCCGCAAAAAAGTGACCTGCTTTACCAAAGACAACATCATGAAGCTTACTGACGGAATCTTCCACGAGATTTTCGAAGAAGTGGCTAAAGAGTATCCTCAAATCGAAGACGAGCACTGGATCGTTGACATAGGGGCGGCAGCAGTGGCTGATGCCCCTGGTACTTTGGCCGTGATCGTAATGCCCAACCTCTACGGAGATGTATTGAGCGATGTGGCAGCACAAATCACGGGATCGGTTGGTCTTGCAGGATCTGCGAACATCGGAGACAATATGCCACTTTGGGAGCCATTCGCAGGTTTCTGCTGCAAGAAGAGCAGGAAGACAAAAACCTGGCAAATCCATCAGGGTTGTTGATGGGTGCAATCCAAGTATTAGTTTACATTAATCAGCCCGATGTAGCCGAAAGAGTTCATAATGCTTGGCTCAGAACAATGGAAGACGGTGTACGCAAGCGTGTGACATTTTACGTGAAGGAGTGAGCAAGGAAAAAGTCGGTACAAAGGGAATTTGCTGATGCAGTAATAGGCAGAATAGGGCGAGAACCTCAAACATTGACAAAAGTGAGTTATGAGAAAGGTTCTAAGCCTATTGAAATCGGAAAAAGAAAGTGGCTTGAACCTAAGAAAGAACTCATAGGTGTAGATATCTTCTTGGACTGGAAAAAAGGAACTCCTGATGCATTGGGTGACCAGTTGATCAAAATCACCGAAGGCACTCTAAGTCTCGATATGGTGACTAACAGAGGTGTAAAAGTATATCAAACGGGTTTCCTGAGACTCTGCACAAATCACTGGAAATGTCGTTGGATTAGCAAAGATGAAACCCCTTTTGCTTACAGTTCTGTTTTAGCATTGCAAACACAAGTAAGTCAGGCAGGATTTGATGTAATTAAAACCGAGAATTTGTACAAATTTGATGGGAACGTCAATTCTCTGCGGGGCGAGGTCAAGGATAACTAGGATTTTCTATACATTTACTGAAATCATCCTTCTTTCGAGTTGGATGATTTTTTTGCTGATACATCTTTTTAAAGCTCATGCGTCACAATTATGAAACCAAGAGTTCCACCTGTTGTGGACAATTATTAGTAGACATTTAGTTGCAGTCTTACTACCTTCTGGCACCTTGCAAGATCTTATTATGAAAGTAATAGTATCCATTTTCTTACTTACCCTTTTTTCTCTTCAAGTATCTGCTCAACAGGGGGAGACAGACCTGATCGGTGTCACACTGATCCAATACCACGAACAGATGATGCAGGACCCTGATTTTGCAACTGGCCACGAGCAAAAGATGGAAAATATCCGCCAATGGCTTAAGAATAACAAGAACGAGTCCGAAAATGGATTGTGACGAAATGCTCTACATTCCCGTTGCCATTTTCAAAGTCCGCCGGGCATAACTCACTTGCGCGGAAGAGATGGCATTGAGTCAAATTGCTGCGATCAATGCTGATTTTGCAGGAACGAATACCGACATTACCAATTGGCAGGACGGCCAAGCCACTTGGCGGAATTAATAATGGTGAGTCCTGTATTCAATTTTACAGCAGCAACGTTAAATCATCCCGCAGGTTCCGGAATAGCCGAAGGAGATTACGCCATCACCATTGATGAATATGACGAAGTCGGAAATATTCCCGAATGGAGCGGCTACATGAATTGGGGAATCAGAGATATGGATAACCCTTTAGGATTTTCTCCGCTCGAATTACAAATGGTGATGTGGTCGTTTGTGGACTTGCTTATTTTGGCACTAGCAATTGCAATGGCAATTTAAGTGGAACTTATGGCCTCGGCGGACCATGACACGTCTTGAGCATCCTTTTAATAATTTGGATTGTGCAAGCGTTGGTGATGGAATTGACGACACCCCTGCTACAGATACAGAAATGTACGGATGCTACGCAATCGGCGAAGCGATTGTAAGTGCACCGAACCTGTTCTTTGGCCAAGCTATGGATTATTGTGATGACGCTTGCCTATACATGTTTACAGAGAAGATCAAGTAGAACGGATGGAAGCTCACGTCAATGCCAATCTTCAAAACTTACTGGGGAATGCCACCACTGTCTGCGAGGATGCCGCGTGTCTTGGAAAAGATTTGAATATCACCGTATCGCAAGAAACGTGCTTGAATGGAACCGATGGATCCATAGCGCTTCAAAATTGTGGAGGAGGCAGATCCGATTCAGTATTCTTTTGATGGAGGTCTTTCCAAGCCAACAGCACATTGCCAAACCTCGCTGCCGGTCGATACGATGTGACAGCCATCGATGCCTCAGGGTGCGAATTGATCGATAGTGTATTCT
>CALOFA010000033.1:0-92007 GCA_942492545.1 uncultured Cryomorphaceae bacterium
TTTGATTCCAAACTATCCGGAGCCGATCAATGCGCCCCTCAGCCGATGGTTTCGCAAACGCGTTACGCACTTGAGAAAGCGGGTTTCAGCTTCAGCGAAGAAGTGATGGAGGAATGCGGCCACTCCCCTTACATCGAAGACTTGGACGGTTTTATGAAAATTTTAAATCCATTTTTACGTGGGTAGTCTTACCGAAATATGGCCTACTCTTTTGATGCTCGCCGTTCTGATGGGCGTCATTCTCGTTGTGGTATTTCGGGGAGCCAAGAACACGGGAAATATCGAAGACTATGCACTCGGAAGCGTTGCCTTCTCCCCCGTAGCGGTTGGTTTGGCACTCGCGGCCAGCATGACTTCGGCCGCTACTTTTATAATTAATCCGGGTTTGATTGGACTTTACGGCGTTTCGGGATTGATCGCTTATGTGCTCGTTTTACCTACCGCGGCATTTGTATCGCTGGTGCTGCTCACCAAACGATTCAGAGCCCACGGCACCAAAGTAAAGGCGCTGACCATGGCGCAATGGATGGCCAATCGATTTGGAAGTAAGGCTTACGGAACGGGTTTCGCGTTGCTGTCCATTTTACTGGTCACCTTTATCGTATTGATCGTAGTTGGCTTAGCCCAGCTGCTCGCCGCTCCGCTCGGTGCCGACCCGACGGTAGTGATGTTTGGCATCGTCATTTTCGTTTTCGGATACATGATGTTCGGAGGTGCCAATAGTTTGGTTTACACCAATACCATCCAAGCACTGTTGATGCTTATCGTTGCCGTGATTTTGATTTTATCGGGCCACGAATACTTTGCCGAGGGCTGGTCGGGTTTTATGAGCACCTTGGAAACCATCGATCCACGCCTGATCGAGAACACCAATCCCGATAGTTTTCTCTTCCGCGATTATTTCGAAATTGTCTTTTGTCAAATTGTAATCGGCGTGGCCGTGGTTTGTCAGCCTCACATCATTACCAAATCCTTGATTCTGAAGGATGAATCTCAGGTGAATCAGTATCTACTGACGGCGATTCTCACCATGGTCATTTTCTTTTCCGTCGTGATTGTAGGGCTTTACGCGAGAATCAGCTTTCCCGATATGACTTTAAACGGCAATCCTTTGCCACCCGATCAACTCGTGCCGGCTTATATCGTTGAGAATTTCCGAGTGGGCACGGGACTCTTGGTGACTCTGGGGTTAATCGCCGCGGGAATATCCACTTTGGAAGGATTGATTCAAAGCCTTTCGGTTACATTCACCAATGATCTCTTTCTTGCCAATTCTACCACATTATCCAATTGGTCAAATCGATCGAAGATTTTGCTCAACCGCGGAGTCATCGTTGGACTGGCCGTACTTACCGTGATTTTATCGGCGCGGCAAATTGCTGATCCCGATTTGAGTGTAGCCAGTTTTGCCCAAAACGGGGTCTATGCTTTTTTCAGTGCCGCTTTCTTTCCTTTGGTCATGGGGATGTTCTCAAAAAAGACTTCTCCCATCGCCGCTATTGTGAGTTCCGTCACTGCTATTCTCGTCCATTTTTCGGTGTATTATGGAAATATAGGGCCCTACATGAAAGGCGCAATAAACAACCCCGCCATTGCCGCTACTTATGCCATATTGATCTCTTCGGCGATCGGTATGTTGATCTTGCTTTCCGCCCAAAAGGTCGGTTCTGTTCAACCTCAAACCAAGCCATTATGAAGGAGTTTGATTGGTTTATAAAATGGTCTGAGTACTCTCCCGAAAAAGTTGCTGTGGTGGAGGGCGAAAAAGAAATAACCTACGCGCAGCTCAACGCTTTGGCATCCGATTTTTCGGGAGTATTGCACCGCGATTATGGCTTGGAGAAAGGAGATCGAATCGCGATCCTTTCCACTTTTTCGATTGAGCTGATCGCTCTCTTTGGTGCCGCTCAAAAGGCAGGTTATATCTTAGTGCCAATCAATACCCGATTGACCCCACGCGAGGTGGAGTATCAAATCGAAGACTCAAAGGCTAAATTGGTTTTGGCGGAAGCTGTCTTCGAAGAAAAATTAGCCGAGAACAAGAATACGCAGATCGGTTTTGCCGACCTGAGAAAAAAGGCTGCGCCTTATTTAAGCTCACTTGAGGAAAATGATCCGATTTTCATTCTCTATACCTCGGGTACAACAGGATTCCCCAAAGGAGCGATTTACACCCACAAGATGCTCTTTTGGAACAGTGTCAATACGGCGCTTCGGCTTGATTTGACTTCCGATGATGTCACATTGAATTGCATGCCTGCTTTCCATACGGGAGGTTGGAATGTCTTGATCACTCCGCTGCTCCATCGTGGCGGTACCATCTGGTTGCAGAACGATTTCGTGGCCGAAGAAGTGATGGAAAAGCTCGAAAGCAGTGGTTCAACGCTTTTCATGGCCGTGCCAACGATGCTGAAAATGATGGTCGACACCGAGGCGTTTAAAACAGCTGACTTGTCCAACATCCGCTATTTCATCGTTGGTGGTGAGGCCTTGCCCATCCCC
Organism: uncultured Cryomorphaceae bacterium; assembly: GCA_942492545.1. GTDB lineage: Bacteria > Bacteroidota > Bacteroidia > Flavobacteriales_D > Cryomorphaceae > JAKVAV01. Next base: position 2,503 of record CALOFA010000033.1, read on the forward strand.
ATGATTGAGCTATGGGCAGAAAAGAATATTCCCATTCGTCAGGGCTATGGTTTGACGGAAGTCGGCCCCAACGTGACTTCTCTCCATCAGAGCGATACCATTCGCAAAAGAGGCTCCATCGGGTTTTACAATTTTTACGTCGAAGGAAAAATTGTCAATGACTCCGGGGCTGAATGTGCCCCTGATGAGGTTGGCGAATTGTGGCTGGGTGGCCCCAATGTGACCCCCGGCTACTGGAACAACGAAGAGGCCAATCAAACTGCTTTCTCGGACGGCTGGTTCAAGACGGGCGACTTGGTAAGGCAAGATAGCGAAGGTTATATCTACGTGGCGGGGCGGAAAAAAGAAATGTACATCAGCGGCGGAGAAAACGTCTATCCGCGAGAAGTGGAGAAGGTCTTACAAGACCACCCCGCAGTTGCAGATGTAGCAGTGATCGGTGTTCCCGATGAGAAGTGGGGTGAATCCGGAGCTGCTTTTATCGTGCTGAAACCGAATGAATCGCTTGACTCAAGACAAATTAAAATCATACTGTCTGAAGAATCTGGCAAAATTTAAAATTCCAAAATATTTCTTCTTTGAAAATGAACTCCCTGTAAACGCTACGGGGAAAATTGACAAGCAGAAACTTTCAAAATCATTTAAACACAAAAACCAATAAATTATGAAAACGAGTAAATTTTTCTTTCTAGGCCTTGTCAGCCTTGGACTTTTTGTAGCAAGCTGTAACGACGACGATGACGATGAGGACAATGCACCGCCACCCGCACCGGTAAATGTTGTAGTTGGTAATTGGAGCGCATATGACGTTTCCGGTATTCTCGCAGGTGCCGGAGTAACAGGAGTCAATGCAGAGTTCAATGCCGATAACACGTATATTGTTGAGAGTATTGCAGACGGTGCTACAACCACCCTCGAGGGTACTTATGTAGTATCTGAAGAACCGAATAGTGAAGGTATTTACACGATCACTTTGAATCAATCTTCGCCTTCCTCTCTTACCGCTGAGGGCATTTATGCCGTTTATGAAGCATCTCCTGACAGCATGTGGTATGAGGTTGCACAAACTACCCCAACCATAACAGGCGTTACGGCTCCAACCCAAGATGGCGGCTTTGGTTCGACTTCTGGAGGCGCATTTGGAACGCTCAATATTCAAAAATATACCCGTCAGTAAATCAAATGCAGCTCCCACCTCTGGGAGCTGCTTTTTTATTCACACTATGAGATTTCTTAGATACTTGTTTTTGGGACTTTTTCTGATCGGTTCTATTGGATTAGAAGCACAGCGATTTATCGATCCAGATACTACAGTTTTTGGAAGACCTTTCTACTTCAATCAGGAGGTTCCAGTTAAGTCTGATAAGGAACTCACTTTTATTGCTTACTTCTTTAATCAAGCAGTAACTTCAAATTATTATCCTACCAATGATTTTTTTCAGGGGCAAGTTATTGGAAGACTCTTTGGGCGAAGCACTGCGCGAACCAGCGATACTACGTATACAGCTTTTGTAGAACAACGATTTCTTCCCTTTTTCATCTACACTCCTAAGCTAATGAATGGAAAAGTGACCCTTCGAGCCTCCTTCGAAATTGATTGGACTTGGGGAGATGCCTCTTACGGAGCAGGAGGTAATCAAGGAGGAGGATTTAATGCTGATTTCGTTAATATTCAAACTCAAAATCTCGAACTAGAGATTGTTCCCGCAAAAGGAATGGCCATTAATTTTGGCCTCTTAAGAGCTTTTGATTCACCTTACCATCCCTATCGCACAACTTTCGACAAGCTTCAACAAACGGGTTATAGGCTCTTCTACTGGGCTGGAGATGCGGCTGGAATTAGTATTCGAAAGGATTTTGATCGAGGAAATATTTCGGGTGGAATTTATAATCTATGGGAGAACAAGATTGAACTCCGCGACGATGTTTGGTTGTCTAAACTCATGGGGATGTATCGCATTTCTCCGAAATTCAATATTGGTGGATCCGTCTATTGGATCAATGACAAGTCGGCAGGTAAGGGAGGTGCATCCATTCTTGGCCAAGGGCCCAAGAGCTTGTTAACCGAATATACTGGTGCTTTTAGATTTGTTTTTGACGAACGAGAATACACCACCAACGTAGCTTGGCTCGGAACCTTTTTTGATTACAATCGCGAGTACGCTTTTAGCAATCACCGACTTTCGGGTTTCGCCAATTACAATGTCGGTTCTATTGAAGGTGTTTCAAGGACTATCGCGACCATCAGTGGTATTGGTGCTAACCTTCGCTATGGTTATCGCTACGGCAACACACCTGATGATGAGGTTGGATTCGATTACATATTTACCTCGGGTGATGGAAATGGCATTTCCGATGGAGAATACAACGGTGTAATTACCGGAAATACTTGGGGTGCTCCGGGAAACTTGCCGATTAGCACTTCAGCAAATATCCTCTTCCCATCGGGAAATGTGGTAAACCGCTATATGCCCTTGGTGAGCGATATTTCCAATTTGGGCTTGGGCTTAAATGCAGTAACACTGCAATTTAAACGAGCAATTATTCCGCATAAATTCATTCTCTCAGCAAATGGGGGTATGGCGTTTTCAACGGTTTCAACCAATGAAGGAGGTAGTTATTTGGGTACTGAAGCTAACCTCGGTCTGATATGGAAGATTAAGACCTTTATGGAGCTTGAACTTCGGGCAGCCAATGTATGGCTTGGCGATTTTTATGACGATCCCTATGCGAACGGTGATACTTTTGTAAATGAAGAGGATGCTTTGAATAGAAGGCCCACCGATCCTTGGACAGTTTTTGTCGCATTTAAATGGTTAATGTTTTAGGCTATGAAAAAATTAAGAATCCTCACTTTCTTCTTTGTCTCAATTTCTTTTTTAGCCACTGGGCAAAAGCTCTACGAGGGCATGGAAAAGGTTTCTTCAATGGAAGATCTTGTCTATCCGTACCCCGTTTCAAAGCAAGCCTTATCAAAGGATATTACCATTGCTTACATGGATGAAGGGCAGGGGGCTGAAACTATAATTTTTATCCATGGCTTGGGGAGTTATGCTCCTGCATGGAAGAAAAATATTGCCGGTTTAAAGGATACTTATCGATGTATCGCAATTGATCTTCCCGGTTATGGTAAATCGTCGAAAGGAAATTACGAAGGTTCCATGACCTTTTTTGCAGATGTAGTTATTGAGTTTGCCCGTGCTTTAGGTCTGGAGGAGTTTACACTAGCAGGTCATTCCATGGGTGGACAGATATCAATTGTGGCTGCACTAAAGTATCCTGAAATGGTGTCGGAACTCATTTTGATTGCCCCTGCAGGTATAGAGACATTTACTGAAGGCGAAAAAGAATGGTTCCGAAATATTATTACACCTCGAAACGTGATGCTCACACCGCTTGAGGCCATTGAATCAAATATTGGTCATAATTTTTATAAAATGCCCGACGATGCTTTTTTTATGGTTCGCGACAGGTATGCGATGACTGGAGCGGGAGATGAGTTTTTGTGGTATTGCAATATCATTCCAAAATGTGTTCAAGGTATGGTTGACCAGCCCGTTATTCGAGATTTGGATAAACTCACCCAGCGAACATTAATAGTTTTTGGAGAAGCGGATCAGCTGATTCCAAACCGATTCTTACATGGGTATGGAACGAATAAAGTTGCAGATGCAGCTGATAAATATATTCCGAACAGTACGACCGTTTTGGTTCCTAAAGCCGGTCACTTCGTGATGTACGAGAAAGCCGATGAGGTGAATCCACTGATCGTGAATTTCCTGAACTAGTTACCTTAGCAGGCGATGCCTAAGCTCAAGAAATTCACCGCTTTTGTGGACACTCTCTTTCCTTCGGAGGTGGAGTACGTGCAGAACAATAATTCTTACGAGGACGCTGAAGTACTGGAAATTCTCAAAAGAATTGAGCAGCGGGTAGCCGAGCCATGGAAGGGCATCGAATTCGATCCTTCCATCGACTTGCGCAAGTATTCGAAGCTCCTCGCGAGCATTTCCAAAAAGCTCAAAGAGCGGGATGTCGATGCTTATTTCGAGTGGATCAGCCGCACAAATTACCACATCACGGTAGACTCTATCTCTCCCGAGCAACAGAGCAGAATCTTGAATGAGATGAAATCCTTTGAGATCGGATGGTTTCACATGGATAGCTTTTACCGACTAGTGGAAAATTACGGCGGCTACCTTTTGAGGCGTTTCCGCAGCTCTGATTATGCCATGGTGCAAGCATTTCTGGATGAACATCGCACGGCGGTGAAGGAGAATAGTGCAGTAGAGAACCAGGTAAATGAACTGACTCAAATCATCGCTTTTTCCCGACGCAATGAATTGGAAAAGTCTCAGATTGATTGGCTTTTGTCTGCGTTTAAAAATAGGGAGCTGTCGAAGAAGAATCGGTTTTACGCGCTACTCGCTTATTTCATGTACCACATCGGTCAAAAGAAATGGGATTCTCTTTTCGAACCTTTTGAGGAGTGCTGGAGAGAGAGACTCTTCGCGGGTGATTTTTACCCCGACGCATATTGGCAAATGTGTACGCCAACAAACTAATCATTTACAATTCGAAAGGGGACTACGAGCGGGCCGCCTACTTTGGGTATCAATCGGTAAAGCACCAGACAGAAGATTACTTGTACTACCTGAACAATTACGTCAGCGTTTTACTCCATCTCGATCGCGGCGATGAGGCCATGAAAAAGATGCAGGAAACCTTTCCGATGTACAAGGCAACATTGGATCAAAACAGAAGGGTGGTTTTTGCCTCTAACTATTGCCGTTGCTTAAATCGGCAGCAGCAATACGCGAAGTGCGCGGGCTTTGCCACGCGGTTTCTCGACGAACTGGGTAGTAAGATCTTCCAGTTCAGGTGGCATTACTTTTTTCGAAATTACTTTTTTGCTCAGCTCAAGATCGGAAACACCGAACAGATGGTGAAGCTCAATCGGAATTGGAAATTGGTGGATCGCGAAGCTTCGGGTAACTACAATCCGCATCTCAGAGCCCTAATGCTGGCAGCAGAGTACCGAGAAATCAAGCTCTCGGGCGAAGAGTTTTTTAAACAGTTCAGTCTACTGAACGGAAAAGAATTTGCGAAGGACGAAGATTTGGTTATGTTGATGGATATGATTCAGAAAGACTTACCACCGAGCATTCAAAACACATAATTCTTCAAGGGATAATTGAATTATTCAGCATGCGAGCATGAATCTGAAACTCTCATGGAAATAAAATAGCCCTTCGATTTTCCGAAGGGCTTATTCTTTAATAATGTCTCATTAACTGACTACAAGTTAGTTTTAATCTGTAGTAGCGATTGGAATCACACGGCGAGGATTTCTTTTTTCTTGAACAGTTCCAAGCTTTTTCTCAAAGTTCAAGAATGTACGATCGATGCCTTTTTCTGTGTGTACGATTGCTTTAGGTAGAGAACTAATCTGAGTTTTTTCGATCACCTTTTCAAAGCAAGTGTAATTCTCACCTTCCAAAATCCTATCAATTTTTGATAAGGCACTACCAACATTGATATATGACTTAATCTTTCTCTTCATTGGAAGATCAAGTTTGGGTTGTTCGATATCAATATCTCTCGGGTGAATGTAGAAGATCAAGTTCTTGTCTTTCTTCTTGAGCATTTCGGTGGCAGCCTTGTACCAACTCACTGGGAATAATCTGAAATAACCTCCGCCGAAGCAAGATAAAGAGGTAAACGGAGCCTCCAAAACGGTCATTGGAAATTCAATAATTGATTTCCCCTGATAAATTATTTCGCGTGGCTCATCTCCAAAATCGGTGAAAAAACCATGGGCACGTTTAGCCGGATAAATAGACGAACTGTATGTGAAGCCTTCTTCTATCAAAGCAGGATATGCCCAAGAGGCTTCAGGGGTAAGTGAAAATCCCGGTGCTCGGTAACCTCTTACTTCTTGACCGCAAAGGTCTTCCAGAAGGGCTTTTGAACGCCGTATGTCTTCTCTGAATTTTTATACCCCAGTTCGTATACCAAGTCGTGGTAGTAGCCGTGAGAGGCAATTTCATGACCTCGCTTGCAGGCTTCTTTTACAATATGTGGGTATTTTTCGCCTACCCAGCCTAGGAAAAATAGCGTAGCCTTAACGTTATGTCTATCCAGAACATCAAAAAGCATGTTCATGGATTCATTGATTCTACTCGGGTACTGATCCCAGTCAGATATAGTTTTAGACACAGAATCAGTTTCCAATATATGGAACCATTCTTCTACGTCGATGCTGAATACTGTATTCACGAGTTCGGTTGTTTTTAGAGTTTATTAAATACCTCCAACTCAAGCCAAATGAGCGGTTGAATTTCAAGTTGGCTTTTCGATTGGACCAAAAATAGACCTTTTTTTTGTCGGATCAAAACTAGTTCAGGTCGACTCTTTTTGAAAGTTTAGCGAATGTTAAGCCAAAACTTCAACTGCATTCTCATTAAAATCATCAAGCCAAGTAAGAATTGAAATATTTAAAGAATCTCAATCATTCTGCTAACAACTTCACAGTAAGCATAGACGACCCTAAACTTATTTGCTTAATACGGGTCAAATTATTTTATGGTTTCGTCTTTCTCAATTCTTATACCACGATCGATCATTCAGAATTAATTGGAACCAGTCGCTGGAATCTAAGAACCTCCTTGTGATTTTTTGACCAGATTGTAATAAATACCCACATTTAATTCGGAACTGTAAATGTATGAATTGATCGGAGAGTCTTCGTTTATATTCACTACTCCAAATCGTGCAATGCCCTCAGCTCGCAGGAAGAAATTTTCGTTTAGCTTAAACTCTGCACCAATTCCAAAGGATGGACTGAGGTTAAATCCTGCAGCATCTTCAAAGGAATCAATATCCATTTCTTCCGTGTTATCTCCATTTGAAAGTTTGGCCGTTGTATTTTGATCCAGCAATATTTGAGGCGAAAGACCAAAGGAGGCTAAAACCCTCGTTTTCTCTGTGCCAAAATTCCAGATGATTCTTATAGGAATACCTGCATAAGCCAAGCACGTTTCCAACTCTCCTTCGGTAAATTGATTCTCGTCGATGAATCCTCTCCTGGGATCAGCATCATCTCCAAATGTAAGATTCAAACGTGTGCAGTTTCTAACATAAGCGATGCCCGCTTCCAAAGTCCAGTTTTCCGAGACTTTGATTCCCGTTACTGCTGCAAACCGATAACCCAATGCAGCTTCCTCTCGGTTGTTGAGGTAATCGATGTCATCATCCACGCTCGATTCTCCCGAATTGTTTGACAATACCCGATAAGAAAAATTCGGACTGACCTGCAGCCCGAGATAGATCGGTGGAGATTCATTTTGGGCATAGCCCGTCAAAAACAGATAATTGAGTAGCAAAAGAATGAGGTACTGTTTCATCGAGGTGATTTTTATGGTTTTTCTTGGTCGTGGTTTATTTTTTCGATGATCCCTTGACCAAAGAAGGACAAGCCTGTATTAAAAACGATCAAAGCGCCCGTTCCATATAGAATCCAGTTAATCGTGGCGGCTCCGTTCATTCGATAAAATCCCGCATCAATTGCCATGGATAGTCCCGCTCCTACTAAAACCAATCCAAGTGGGGCAAAGATCAACCAACGCTTTTTGTGTTCGTTTGAAGACATAATTTTAGCTGAGAATAAACTCCACCGCCATTTGAGCGTGGAGGTCAGTAGTTGACAGTAATGGCAAAGCTGCCTTAGTGTCCTTCAGTAGTATAGGGAGCTCTGTGCATCCAAGGATAATTCCATCAGCACCCTTTTCTTTCATCAGTTCAATTTCTTGCAAATAAAAGGATTTCGCCTCGTCGGAAAAGACACCTTGGGTAAGTTCGTTGGAAATATAATCGTGGGTGGTGTCAAATCGATCGTCTTCAGGAGTAATGACTTCAATGCCGAAGCCCTCCTCGAGAACTCCCGAGATGAACTTGCCTTTCATAGTAGGCTTGGTGCCCAATAATCCGAGCTTTTGCAGTCTCATCCGCTTCGCCTCTTTTCCTGTAGCGTCGGCAATGTGAAGAAAGGGGATTCCTATTTCTTCTTGAACCGTGTCGCAAACCAGGTGCGGCGTATTGGCACAAATCACAATGGCCTCCGCACCTGCCTGCTCGAGTTTTTTCGAAACATCTGTGTAGGTTTCAATGATCTTCTCCTTATCGTTAGCGCGCATCACCGCGATGTTGATACTGTACAGAATAAGTTTGGGGCTTTCCAAGCCGCCATTTGCAGCGCAAAATCCTTCATTGATCAATCGATAATATTCTTGAGTGGCGTGCCAAGAGGTTCCGCCAATTAAGCCCAGAGTTTTCATAGTCGTAGCATTTCTTACGAATGTAAGAAGTCCACTTAAATCAGCTCGTAATGGAAAACGTATTGGTGACCCTGCTCACGTTTGATTTCCATCTTTCCCGATATTCCCTTGAGTTCTTCCGTTCCCGAGTCGGGTACCACTTCCAAGATAAGGCGGTTATTGCCCCCACTCATGATCCCGAAGTGTTGCAGCACAAAACTGCCTTTTTTTCCTTCGAGGGTTCCCGAAAATTTTTCGATCGCGACATAACCCGCCGAAGAATCTACTGCGGTTCGGGCGCTGAGCATTTCGCCCTTACTCGATCCCGCAAGAGGTCCGTTGAATGTTTTGTCGATGCTCATTCTACCCAGCAGTGGGTCTTGGGCTGAGGACTCCAGCGGTTGGAGGTTGACTTCGAAGGAGCCGTTTACAGATTTGTTCATGGAGCGAAGTTAAAGAAGAGTTCTTTTGATTCAATTTCAAGATCAATATCTGCCTAAGCCCTTTATCATCAAAATGATTGTTCGACGTGGTTTATGATACCAAGGATGGAAGTAAAGAATTCTCTACTTTTAGTGCGATGAGAAAAATTGGTCGATTTATTAATGCGGGACCTCTTTTGGTCCCGCTGTTGTTCACGTCAATTTTTCTTTTTGGTATGCCATCGCATGCGCAGAAAATCAGCTTAAATCTTAATCATTATGGTAAATCGAGTGGTCTGTCCGATCATAGGATTCGGAGTTCACTCTTGCACAGTAATGGCTTTGTATATCTAGGTACATACAACGGATTCAATCGCTTTGACGGTTACCGATGCACCGAAATACCTCTTCCTCAACATGAGTGTATCCAAACGGTCTTTCCAAAAGATTATGTCTACTCGTTGAACGAACTGGAAGACGGTAGAATCTTGATCTTTTTGGACAATCCAAGTAATAAGATCTGCCAATTCTTTTTGTACAATCCCGCTTCAGGTGACTTTAGCTCTCATGAGTTGGATGATTTTGATGATAATTGGAAATGGATTGAGACTGAAGGAGAGAAGTTGCTGCTACAAAATACCGTGAATAGCGGGGGTGAAGGCGAAGTTGGAGTGATCTATGATTCCTACGGAAATTCTATTCTTTGGAACGGTGACAGGCAGAAACCCTTTGCAGAATTAAGACTCAAGGGCAGATCACCTGTCGATATCACATATTTGCTGGAAGACTTGGTAGAAGTTAAGCCGGCTCCATATGGTCGAGATTTCTCCAATTCCATATTTCTCACCTCTCATAATGGCTTGTTTAAGATAGACGTTCAGGTCATTGAAATGCAAAATCATTTGTCAAGTGACATTGAGGATTGGGAATACGGCCTAAGCACAAGAGCCATTTTTAAATTGTCAGATGGAACCATATTGATCGGTACTGATTTCAATCAGCTCTTCATAAAGCATCCGGGAGACCAAGATTTTATACCTCTTCAGATTGAAAATGTGGAGACGGGCAGATCTGAAATCATCGGGCCGGTAAGGGGTATTCATCAGCAAGAAGATGGTACCATTATTTTGGTGCTACAGCAGGGGAATGTTTTGAGGTACAATTATCAAAAAGGTCGTTTCAAAAAAGTCATGGCAATATCATCGCCAAATATCAGATTGAATACGAAATATCAATGTTCAACCTTGCTCCAAGACAGTATACTCTGTATTTCGAATTACGATCAGCTGATTTTGTACGACCTGAAGAATGAGGCCAAAGTAAATACCCCATTGATCAACGAGGTATTGCTCGATTTCGGGGTTTACTCCTCCATGATCGAAAATTTTGGCGATGGAACCATTTGGTATGGCACCGTCTCAGGTCTTTTTCACTTGGACCCTCTTCAGGATAGATTTCTACAAGCTTATACAGATTCTTTGACCCCTTTGCCGAAGGAGTTGCCATTAACTATCACTCATCGCACGCTTCCGCTTCCTACGGTGCACGATATCTACAAGGAAAGTGATTCTACTTATATCCTTGCCACGGATGGTGCCGGCGTGGTTGAGCTCGAGGCAGCCACAGGAAAAACAAGGAACCGAACGGTAAAAGATGGGCTTTCAGATAATACCGTTTGCACCATTGAAAAAGGAGAAACGGGATATTGGTTTGGCACCTACAATGGCCTGTCGCATTGGAACAGACAGACGGGGCGGTTCACCAATTTCTATTCGGAGAATGGTCTGCCTCACAATGAAATGAATCGTCATTCCAGCTACGCCGACGGGAAAGGTGATTTTTTCTTTGGGGGAATGAATGGTGTCTGTGAATTTAGGGAGGAAGAACTGCTAGGTACACGCGATTCCTGTCAAACGCTGATTAGTCAAATCACTTATTTTGACTCCAATGGGAAAACGGAGATTCAAACTGCCGCAATGATAGGTTCGTCAACATTACAAATCCCGGCCAACAATCGCTCTTTTAGCATTAATCTGGCACTGGATGATTTCTACAATGCTACTGATCACCGTTATTTCTTTAGGCTACAAAATGAAAATGACGAGGAGATGGCAGAGTGGCAAGGGTTAAAGCGTCAATCGACTTTGCGATTCGAATACCTGGATGCCGGAAGTTATACCCTGGACCTGAAAGGTATATCTGCAAAAGGAAATCCCGCCAGCCCCATCCGAATGAATGTATTCGTTCAGGAGTTTTTCTACAAAACCTGGTGGTTTATTTCTGCCATAATTCTTCTCGCGATGATTATTGCGTATGTGTTCTACCGCTACCGCATTCAGCAAGTGCTAAAGGTTGAGCGTTTGAAGAATCAGTTAAGCCACGATTTGCATGACGATGTAGGTAGCGTGCTATCTGGCGTAGCGTATCAGATGGATCTGATCAGCTATTCAGTGGATGATGAGCACAAAAATGCAGTCCAACGCGTTGCCACCTCAAGCCGAAAAGCGATGTCACAATTACGAGATGTGGTTTGGGCAGTCAATACGGATTCTTCGCGGGTACAGGATCTTTTGGAACGAATGAAGGAATTCAGTTCCGAACAATTGGAGCCATTGAATATACGCTGTTTGTACAATAGCTCGGGACTAAATCAGCAATTCAAGCTCTCCACAGAGCAAAGGCATGCGCTATTGCTCATCTTTAAAGAGTTTTTGACGAACTCCATTAAGCATTCAGGAGCGGATACGGTGCAGGTTTTACTGAAGAAAGAGAATGATTGGATTGTATTGGAACTGCGAGATAATGGAAAGGGATTCAGTTCTAAAGACCAAAAGAAAACGGGACTGGGTTTAAATAATATGCAAAAGCGGGTGAAAAACCTGAAAGGAGTTTTTTTCATGGACGGTAAGGATGGGGTGTACATTATGATAAAGCTGCCAATTAGATGATCCCATGAATATGGGGTTTAGATCTCCATTATCCGATATACCTTGCGACCGATGACTCAAGCAATAAAAGTAATAGCCGTAGAAGACGAACACATGGTTCGCGAAGGCCTTCAAGGCCTCATTCATGCGCAGATAGGCATGGAAATGATTGCTGTTGCTGAAAGTGTGGAGTCGGCTTTGGAGCTTTACACCCCCGAAGAACCAAATGTGATTCTCCTCGATATCGGGTTAGCAGGGACTTTGACCGGTTTGGAAGGCATCCGCCCGATAAAGGCGAAGTGGCCGAAAGCAGACATCATTATGCTCACCACTTTCGATGATTCCGATCGCATCTTCAAAGCCCTCTGTGCCGGAGCTTCGGCTTACCTCACCAAAAGAACCCCTTTTCCTCAGATAGCAGACGCCATCCGTACGGTGCACCGAGGTGGCTCTTATATGTCACCCACCATTGCAAGAAAAGTCATCGATCACTTTGCTCCGAAGAAAAGTGTGCACCACGATCTTACGCCACGTCAAAGTCAGATTGTGGAAGGCATCATGGAAGGCCTCAGTTACAAGCTGATTGCCGATAAGCTCCTCATCTCAACGGAAACGGTGCGCGATCACATCAAAAAAATTTACCGGAAGCTGGATGTCAACAGCAAGACAGAGCTGATCAAAAAACGCATGGACGGAGAGATCTAAGTACCCCCCCATCATGGGGTTTTATGACCCTCACTCTTCAAGTAGATTTGTTTCGTAACCGATAATCTTACTGGTATGAAAACTACATTGACCGTTATTTGCTTGCTCTTTGCTGAGGTTTTCACATTCGCTCAGAGTTCATCTTGCTTCATAGATGATACATATTCAGAAGTTGAATTGAATTTTCCTCGGCTCTATTCCGTATGTATGACCATGGAAGGTGGGGTAGAGTCTTGCAGTCCTCAATTTGTTTTTGGCGATGGAGAATCTCTCAGTTTAATAGAGACCATACAGCTCACAGCCTATCCTCCGGAGTGGTGCTTTCGAATGTTCGAGAATGATCCCAATGAAGAACCTGCTCAACTTATTATCGAAGTAGAATACATAAGCCTGAATACCGGTGGCAATTGGCCTACTAACCTATCCTTCGTCGATGTGGTCTTTGGAAATCTGGAGTATGAAGCTGAAATGGAGGTAGAAATAGGTAATATGAATGTACCACTGAATGGATCGGAAGCGAATGTGAATGTCAGAAGGTATACCTATACAGTTCCCCTCAATGCAGATCATCCTACTTATACAGGACAGCAAAGTCAACAATTGCTAGTAACGGCTTATGAAGACGCTTTTGAAAATTTCGTAGCCTTTGAATTTGGTACAAGAGTAACCGTATTTGGTGGCGAATTGCAGGAAGATCCCGATTGGACCACACAGGCCCCAACGGTTCCGCATCTTATTCTTCGTGATCCGCCCGGTGACGGGAGTTATGCTTTCCTTCAAGAGAATTCAACAACTTGCCATGGTTATGGTATGAGTATTGGAACCGATAATTCTCTGGAAACGTGGGCGAGTGTTAGATTAGGAGCATCAGGTTCACTTGGAATCGTAGCAGAAGTTGATTACGAAGTCTATGCAGAGATCTCGGGAGGTGTTGAGATCGGTGCTTCACGAACCTCCGAAGAGGAGTACCAAATGTGTTTTGAGACAAGCACAGAATACCAGACCGATCCTGAAAATGGTCTCGAGGGTGATGGTGATGATGTTTTTATTGCCACTGCCACCAACTATGCATACGGCATCTACAAGACGTTTATGCCCGATGAGAACGATCCGTGTGCCCCTCTGCAGATTGAAAATAAAATGATATTGGCACCCCTTGAGACCACAAATACGGTCGTTTACACTCAGGATCACATCGTCCATAATGTTATACCCAATATTGAGGAAAACCTTGCCACCTTGGATCCTTTGTCAGCTGCATACGAAACCTTGTCTGATCAACTCGAAGTGTGGGAACAGGCTATTCAGATTAATGAAGAACTAAAAGCCGAGGCCGAATACAACACGGGGACAGCATTTGTCGGTGGCCCTGGTTTAGATCAATCAGTTTCTTTGACGACCAGCGAAATGAAATCGATTGAGATGAATATGTATATCGATGCTTTCGTTGCAACTGAAGTTGGAGCGAATGTCGCTGGCTCGGGAGTCTCAGCCGGCGTGCGCGTAAGGGCTAAAACAGATCAGGGGTTCTACTTCCTTCTCAAGCAATCAAAATACGAATACTATAGGGTACCATCTCAGGATGACGATCTAACGGATAATTTCAACCTGGATATCTATACCGACAAGGCCTTTGGAGCACGGTCTCGTTTTGAATGAACTATTGTCCAAAAGCAGTTGCCCATTTTGAAGGAGGGTATCAGATCGATCAACCAGCGCTGACATTTGAAAGTGGCACTGCAGAACTCACCTTGGAAGATATCCCAACCTGAACAGCCTACCTTCATATCAATGTTTGCAATGACAGTGATTTCGACCGGTTTTATAATCTCAAAGTAAATCCTGCAACCAACACACAAGGGGCAATTTTACAGGGATTTGGGGAAAACCTTTCCGCCACTGATTTTGGTTTTGAAATTTTTGTGCGACGGAAATGATTGCATCAATTCGGCCACCATCACCCTCACCCAGACATCGAATCAGACATTGGACTATGAAGGTATTGAGCTTTACCTCTATGCTTTATGCCAGCCGGCTTCAGCGCCAATATTTTCAAGTATCTTCCTCAATGCATACTTTATTGATGTAACGGGAGTGGGAGAGAATACCTTACCCGAATTCCAAGATCTATCCCAACCCGAGTAACGGTCAGTTTCAGATAGATGTGTCAGATATTGATCCGAGTGCCTTTATGAGCATCTACGACCTTAGCGGCCGAGTGATTCATCAAGAGAAGATTCGGACTTCTACTCTTATGGATGTTGAAGTAAATGGCGCTTCACCTGGAATGTACCTTGTGGAAATTCAATCACCCGAAGGAAAACGCACGAAAAAGATTACGATTCAATAGAGTGATGATTCACCCTTCCAAAAAAGCCTCGGTTTTGCCGAGGCTTCCGCCTATCTTACCAAAGGAACTCCCTTCCCTCCAATAGCAGATGCCATCTGAACAATATACCAAGAGTCTCCTTATATGTCACCCACCATCACTCGCAACAAAGTAATCGATCACTTTGCACCGAAGAAAAGTGTTCACGAAGATCTCACACCACGTCAAAGTCAGATTGTGGAAGGCATCATGGCAGGCCTCAGTTACAAGCTGATTGCCGATAAGCTCCTCATCTCCACGGAAACAGTGCGCGATCACATCAAAAAAATTTACCGGAGGCTGGATGTCCAAGAGCAGAACAGAGCTGATCAAAAAAACGCATGGACGGAGAGATCAGTAGAGTCTGTCAATGGGAGTCCGATTGGCTGAGCCAGAAGGTTCGATGCCATCGCGCACGGAAGTTCTAAAAATAAAGGAGTTGACATTGGTCAATGACTGTTTTTAGGCTAAGTGCAAGGAAAGATGGCGGACTTTGGATGGACAGTAACACCCCTATATCATGCGGGTTTTATGAACCTCACTCTGAGGGTGGATTTGCTTTGCCAAATCATAAAATCTATCGTGATGAAGAAAAATATTAACTCCTAATCTGCTTCTTATTCGCACAGTATATTATAGCACAAAGTTCATCTTGTGTTCAATATGAAATAGAAAATGCCAACTACTTCATTAATGTCTGTGCGACCATGGAGGGTGGCGCAGCAACTTGCGATCCTCGTTTTGCGTTTAGCGAAGGAGGGTTGGTAAGCCCGGTTGAACTGGCACTGATTACTGCCCAACCGCTGGCAAATCGCTTCGGAATGTTTGAGAATAACCCCAATGATGAACCTGTTCAAACTGCTCAACTTATTTTGGAAATTGAATACATATGTTATCCTTCGGGCTCTTTTCCTTTCTGTGCGCTAGCATTTGCACCGGGTTACTGGGACGTTGGCGATTATGCTGAGGTAACTTTCGGTGGAGTTGATTATCAATCAGAACTAAAGGAAATGGAAGAGGGCTTTGTCGAGATAGATGGAACAGATCGGGAATTCAGAAGATTCACCTATACTATTCCACTCAGTATGAGCGGTCCCACCTCCTCGGGATTGCAAAGTGAGGAATTGCGTGCGACGATTTATAATTATGGTCCCAATCCTTTAAGTGTGTTCTACGACTTCCTAACAAGAGTAACCGTGTTTGGAGACGAAGTCCTGGAAGATCCGGAATGGACCACCCAAGCCCCGACTCTACCACATCTTATTCTCAGGGATCCTCCCGGCGACCGGAGTTATGCTTTCCTTGAAGAGAATTCAACAACTTGCCATGGCTATGGTATGAGTATTGGAACCGATAATTCTCTGGAAACGTGGGCGAGTGTAAGACTAGGTGCATCAGGTTCCTTGGGACTCGTTGCTGAAGTTGATTATGAAGTGTACGCAGAGCTCTCCGGAGGCGTCAGGGAAATTGGAGTTGCACGAACTACGGTGAAGGAGTCCAAATGTGTTTTAGAAACAAGCACAGCCTACCCGAAGCGAATGCTGAAAATGGTCAAGTGGGCGATGGTAGTGATGTTTTTATCGCCACTGCAACCAATTATGCATACGTATCTACAAGACGTTCATGCTGATGAGAATGATCCCGTACCACACCTCAAGTCAAGAATGAAATGACGATCCTTGCTCCAATGGGGACAACCAATACCGTAATCTAGCCACAAGATCCACATTATGAACACGATCATTCCGGACATGCAGGAAAACCTTGCCACACTCGAACCTTTATCCGCTGCCTACGAAACTGTATCTGATCAATTGGAAGTGTGGCAACAGGCCATTCAGATCAATGAAGAGCTTAAAGCCGAAGCTGAGTACACAACGAGTACAGCTTTTAATGGAGGAACTAGTTTAGATCAATCAGTTACATCGACCATAAGTGAAATGAAATCCATTGAAACCAATATGTACATTGATGCCTTCGTTGCAATTGAGATAGGAGCAGAGGTGAATGGTTCGGGAGCTTCAGCCGGTGTTAAGATCAGAGCAAGGACAGATCAGGGTTCCTCTACCTCCTCGAGTAGTCAAATTGAGAATACCATAGGATACCACCTTGAGGATGATGATGCAGGTCGATAACACCAACCTCGATGTCTGACGCCGACAAGGCATTTGGTACACCTGCATTTGTGCTAAACGAAGACTTGTCTCAATCGAGTTGCCCATATGAAGGAGGGTTTCAGATCGATCAGCCATTGCTGACTTTTGAAGATGGAGAATCTGAAATCACACTAGAAGATATCCCAACAGGAAGCCAACCCACTTTCCAAATCAATGTTTGCAATGACAGTGATTATGACCGATACTATAATCTCAAAGTAAATCCGGCAACCAACACACAAGGGGCAATTTTACAGGGCTTTGGAGAAAACCTTTCCGCTACTGATTTTGGCTTTGAAATCTTTGTTCCGGCAAATGATTGCATCAATTCGGCTACCATTACTCTGACTCAGGCATCGGTCAGACGCTGGAATATGAAGGCATTGAGCTTTACCTCTATGCCGATATGCCAACCAGCTTCAGCACCAATACTTTCGAGCATTTTCCTAAATGCTTACTTCAGTGATGTAACCGGTTTGGCAGAAAGTAAGTTGACTGATTTCAAGATTTACCCCAACCCGAACAATGGTTGGTTCCGGATAGATGTGTCAGATATTGATCCGAGTGCCTTTATGAGCATCTACGACCTCAGCGGCCGCGCGATTCACCACGAACAGATTCGGACTTCTACTTTAATGGAGGTTCAAATAGAAGGCGCTTCACCTGGAATGTACCTTGTGGAAATTCAATCACCCGAAGGAAAACGCACGAAAAAGATTACGATTCAATAGAGTGATGATTCACCCTTCCAAAAAAGCCTCGGTTTTGCCGAGGCTTTTTTATTGATGTTTGTCCATTCACGACTTTTAATTCATGGAGATAGCATGCCTTTCTTATAGTTGACTGTTACAAAAAGCAAGCAATAAAGCAAGATTCGATACTACGGTTACTTCCCGATACAAAACTTCGAAAAAATATTCCCCAGGAGATCATCCGTGGTAATCTCTCCCGTGATCTCACCGAGGTGATGCAAGGCTCTGCGGATATCGATGGCGAGGAAGTCGCCCGTGATGCCGTTTTCGAGTCCCGTGAGGACGGAGAGGAGCGATTCATTCGTTTCCGAAAGGGCGTTGAAATGGCGAATATTGGTGACCACCACATCGTGACCTTCCACCATAATGGAGCGGGAAGATTCGAGGAGTCGTTCGCGCAGGGCTTCCAATCCCACGCCGTCCGTGGCGGAGATAAGTTGAGCCTCGGGAATCGAACTGAATTTCTCTTTCACCTCGTTCAAGTCGCGGGCCTTGTCCACTTTGTTGACCACCAATAGCAGCTCCTGATCGGACCCTATTTTCTCGCGGATGGAAGCCAAGGCCTCGGCAATTTCTTCCACCTTCGTTTCCATCGCATCGACCAAGTAGAGCACAATACTGGCTTTCCCCGCCTTTTCGAATGCCCGGCCGATACCGATGGTTTCTATTTCATCTTCGGTTTCTCGAATTCCCGCCGTATCGATAAAGCGAAAGCGGATACCGCCGATGGTTGTTTCGTCTTCGATGGTGTCGCGGGTGGTTCCCGCTATTTCGGAAACGATGGCGCGGTCATCGTCGAGGAGGACATTGAGCAGGGTAGACTTCCCCATATTCGGAGCACCGAGTATGGCGACGGGAACACCGTTTTTGATGGCATTCCCCGTAGCAAAGCTCTCCATCAGGTCGACCACGATTTCTTGAATGGAGTTGACCAATGCCTTGAGATCATCGCGGTTGGCAAACTCCACATCTTCTTCGCTGAAGTCCAGCTCCAGCTCGATCATGGAAGCAAAGTGGATGAGCTGCTCGCGCAATTCGTTGATCTTTTTTGAGAAGTTTCCGCGCATTTGGTTCATGGCCAATTTATGCGCTGCTTGGGTCGACGAGGCGATCAAGTCCGCCACGGCCTCGGCTTGACTCAAGTCCATTTTACCATTTGCGAAAGCCCGCATGCTGAACTCCCCGGGCTCGGCCATGCGGCATCCCGATGAGGTGTAAAGTTTCAGCAAGCGGCCTTGAATATACTCCGAACCGTGGCAGGAAATCTCGACGACATCCTCGCCCGTGAATGACTTGGGATTGCGGTAAACTGCCGCAATTACGTCGTAAATCGGTTCATCGTTTTGTTTGATCGTACCGTAATGAAGGGAATAACCCTCAGCAGTTGAAAGGTCTTTTGAAAAACTCCTATTCACGATCTCTACCGCATCTTTTCCCGAAAGGCGAATAAGCGCAATGGCGCCCATTCCGGGAGCGGTGGATAAAGCACAAATGGTATCGCTTTGATTCTTGAAATACATGGGTCAAAGCTAGTTTAGAAATGATTCTTATTGGACAACCAACTTCTGACTTCCCACTGCCTCACGACCAATAATCTGAATCGTGTAAACACCGGGCTTCAGTTGGTTTACGTCCATTTGGTGAACGGAATTTTCAACCAGTCTGACTTGCTCCGAAGAGACTAGTTTTCCGTTCACATCGAAGGTGCGAATCAGGTAATCGCCCGATTCGTTGCGGTTGGACAGGTTTACTATGTTGTTGGCGGGGTTGGGGTAAAGGCCAAATGAAAGCTTTTCCAAATCAGCGTCAGTAGAGAGAACCTCGGCACAATTTTCCACTAATTCTCCCGGAAGGGCCACGGCATCGATCAAGAGGCCTGACTGATCGGTAGAGTTGTGGTGACGGAAGGCGATGTAAACGAGATCCCCGGCGTAGTCGCTCATATCGATGGAACGGCCTTCCCAATTGGTAGAGCTCAGCGTTTCGGAAAAAATCTCAGTAAAGTCTTCGGGTTGATTTCCATTGATTGCCACTTCGATGGAGTAAAATTCATTCGGAAAAAACTCACTAAAGGCAGAAACCACGTAGTAGAGAGAATCCCCTTCACTTATGAGTCTGGGCGAAGATACCAAGTAGTTGTCAGGATTGATGGCCCCTATACCGGGCACGAAGGAACTGCTTCTCATATACTGCACTCCGTCAAAGGCTTCGACCGTGGAATCGTCAATAAACCAGCTAAAGATATCGCCATCTTCATTGTACGATACCCAGCAACCCGGCAGTGTGTCTGCCTCAAAGCTTTCTGCACCTTCAATAAAAACGGGTGGGGCAGGGCAGTCTGTGCCGCCCGAAAGAGTGATAAGCGTAGGGAAACCGTTGTCGATTGACCCCGTCACACCGCAACTGTCCACTTCGTTAATTGCTACCAGATATGTACCCGACTCGCTGGCTGTCCAAGAAATCGAGCAGCCTGTTCCCGCACCGAAAGCGTCTATGGCTCCGGAGGGTGCAAAGACGGTGTATTCGGGAGTCCAGGCTCCCGCTCCGTTGCAGTGGTAAAACTCGTAGGTGCCCCCTGCTTCCAGGTTTTCTATTTCGTAGGCATCCGATTGCCAAACTTCAAATGAGCTCGTTGTCAATGTATCTCCTGTGCAGGGAACGAATCCGAAAACGGAGTACCCAACTTCAGCAGATGGGTTTGACCACTCTAAGCACTGCGAAAACAGGTTAATTGATAAAAGACTGAATAGGGTAATGAATAAGGTACTTTTTGGCATTGATTCCATTTGTGCTGCAAAGAAATGGAAATTTGCAGAGCCTTCTGTTTAAGGGAGTCTTTTTTCGGCTTCATATTTTCCTCCACCTTGGAATAGAGTGAGGCTTTTCGTTTCTCCCTTTTCGTCGAAGACAAATGAGATTTCTATACCCAAGCCTTCCGTGAAAAAATCTTGGCGGTTTTCAGCAAAAAGCTGAAAAGAGCCTTGTCCAGTGGCCTGAGCCATTAGCTTTTCTCCTTCTACAAATACTCGGATTTCAAATCCCTCCTGAAGAACATAAGTTCCTTGCAAAATTTCCAGATCAGCGATGTCGATATTTACGGCAGTGCGATTGTTTTCAATTCGCGGAGCTCTTGTTTTTCCACCGCCTTGATATAAGGTGAGCGCGCTTGCTTCTTGGATTCCTTCTTGGTGAAAGGTGATCTCAATATCGGCTACCTTGGCAAAAAATGCCGAATCATTTTCGGCAAAGAGCTCCAGGGAGCCTTGACCCGTAGCCTGCCCCATCAGCTTTCCGTTTTCCAGAAAAATATTCAGGTTAAAGCCTTTTTGAATTTCGTAGGCGCCAACGAGTCTCTCCAAGTTTTCCAAAGGAAGTTCTACGGCTATTTTAGGCTCGGGAAGAACTATTTCTTCACCGAGATGGGCGTGAACAATGGCATCCATCACTTCATTATTTCTTGAGCCCATCGTATTTGAGAGCACAATGGCGTGAAGGTCTAATTCGTAGAAATAATACCAAGCAGAACTGTATCCGTCTATGCCGCCGGTGTGACCGATGTAGAATTGTTCATCAACTTGTTCTACATAGACTCCAAGACCGTAGCTTCCTTCATCAAAGTTGGTCATCAACTCATAAGTTGATTTATTCTCGAAGAATTCGGCATTAAAGAAGGCTTTTGAAAAAGAATATAGGTCGCTTGTAGAGCTGTATAATGCCCCCGCCGAAAAGGGAACAGACACATCTACCTCGTCTGCTTTTTGCCACATGCCATTTACGAGGTCCAATCCTTCGGAAAGATTCTTTGCCTTGTTCTGGTCCATCCCTGTATGAGTTAACCCTGCGGGCTTCAGAATATTTTTTTGGATATACTTTTCGTAATCCGCTCCCGTGACTTGTTCTATTATCATTCCGAGCAAGAGGTAATTGGTATTGCTATACGAAAACATGGTCCCTGGCTCAAATCCCAATGGGTAGTCCATTACTTTTTCCACCAATCGTAGTGCGCTTATTTCATCGGCCTTCCACTCGTTAATATCAGGCAGTTCCGTATAATTTTTGATTCCCGATTTGTGCGAGAGCAGGTGGCGAATTGTGATCTGGTCCGACTGAGGGAAAAGCGGGATGTATTTACTCAAGGGGTCAGAAAGGCTCAGTTTTTTATCTTCGAAAAGCTGCATGATAGCAACGGCCGTGAAGGTCTTGGTAATGCTCCCGATCAAAAATTGCGATTCAGGTGAATTCATTTTACTTCCATCTGCAGAAGCCGGGCCAAAGCCTTTGTGGTAAACTACAGAATCGCCTTGAGCGATTAAAACACTGCCAATGAACTTTTTCTGTTCGGTCATTGCATTCAGATAAGCGTCGAAATTGCCGTAGTCTTGGCTTGAACCTATGCTGCTTAGGCAAAGACTCATCAGAAGTAAAATAGGGAAGAGTAACTTGCGCATTTAAGATTGGATTTTAATTCAGTCGCTAAAGATGCACATTCCTTTTTTTCGGGTCAACAGGGTTTGTTGAAAGCGGGGCTAATGATTATGTTTGTGCCCTTGAAAATAAGAAACCATGAGCGTATTAGTCAATAAGAATTCAAAGGTAATTGTACAGGGATTTACGGGTAGCGAAGGAACCTTCCACGCCAGCCAAATGATCGAGTACGGAACCAATGTAGTAGGTGGAGTAACTCCGGGCAAAGGGGGGCAGAAACACCTCGACAAGCCCGTTTTTAATACCGTTCAAGAAGCCGTTGATAAAACAGGTGCCGATGTGACCATCATTTTCGTGCCGCCTGCATTTGCAGCTGATGCGATTTTGGAAGCGGCTTACGCGGGAATCAAAGTCATCGTGACCATTACCGAAGGTATTCCGGTAAACGATATGGTGAAAGTGAAAGACTACATCGACGGAACGGACTCAACGCTGATCGGACCAAACTGCCCGGGCGTAATGACGGCGGGAGAAGCGAAAGTAGGCATCATGCCGGGCTTTATCTTCAAGAAAGGATCAATCGGAATCGTATCGAAGTCGGGTACCTTGACTTACGAAGCGGTAGACCAAATCACCAAAGCAGGAATGGGACAAACTACTGCTATCGGTATCGGTGGAGATCCGATTATCGGAACCACTACCCTTGACGCAGTAAAGCTTTTGATGGCTGACGAAGAAACCGAAGGAATCGTAATGATCGGTGAAATCGGAGGAAACCTGGAAGCCGAAGCAGCAAGGTGGATCAAAGCACACGGAACAAAACCCGTTGTAGGATTCATCGCGGGTGAGACGGCTCCAAAAGGAAGAACAATGGGACATGCCGGTGCGATAGTAGGTGGAGCAGACGATACGGCTCAAGCCAAAAAAGCTATCCTTCGCGAATGCGGAGTGCACGTGGTAGACAGCCCTGCAGAGATCGGAAAGAAAATGGCGGAAGTATTAGGTGTAACAGCCTAAGCCCCGTTCAATGATATTTTGCGATAAGCGACTTCAGTGGTGGAGTCGCTTTTTTTTATGTCAATCGCAGTTGTTGGATCACACGAATCAGGTAGGTCGAACTGACAAGGTTCTCGATACAATTCCCTTTTACGTCGAGAATCACCCCATGCGAGCAAGTCGAACTGACACCTAACAACAGTAAAAACTTCATTCCACATTCAAGCCCTGAAAGGGCGGCATCAGTCAGCGATGGGTGCAACCCATCGGAAAAATTCACAGTTTGAACGAAGCCCCGGCGGGGCGACATCACCTTAGTAGTTCAGCTTAGGTGGAGCTGTCCGACTCCCTCCAACATATTCATCCAGTTCATCGAGTTCCTTTAAGTAAGGCTTCACGGCTGGCCAGTCTTCTTTGAAGATATCAATGTAGGCCTGTCTTTGAGTTACAGATTCCATCATCGCGTCTTTCATCTGCTGCTTCTGTTCGTCGCTGAGGTATTGGTTCGCATCAAACTCAGCAAACTGCGTTTCTCGATCAGCATTTTCTCGGTCCAATTCTGCTTGAGCTTCAATAGAATTGGCCACTCCTAAAATCCATTCTTCGGTAGCGTCAAATTCTTCTCCCGTCCAGCCTTGAGAAGGAAGCCACTCATTTCGTTCTTTGTAATACGCTACAATCACGTCTTCGTATTGATCGGCTTTGGCTTGGTATTCCAGCTGTAAATCGTGCGCCTTTACTCGGGTCTCAATGTAATTTTTAACCTTTTCTTGGGTCAAGGGAATTCTCTGCGCGTAATCGCTTTCGCCGATTAATGCAATAAACAGTAGAAGAGCGAATGTCTTGATCATTTCCGTTGAGCTTTTGACTCGAACTTACGAAAAGATTATCGCCGGGTTTACTCTATCACCAGTTTTCTCGATATGTTGATTTTGTCTGGGTTTTGAATATTGATAATGTAAAGCCCTTGAGCAAAATTTTGCACATCCAATCTCATCTGCGATGTTGCGGGGTTTGACTCAAAAACCGTTTGCCCCGATACATTCATTATTCTAACGGTTGAGTTTGCAGATATTCCATCGAGGATAATGTAATCGCTCGCGGGATTGGGGTATAGTTCGAGTTTTTCATCTCCCATTACATCGTCATCGCTGAGCGGACCTTCAAATCCCATGGCATCCACTGAGATCCATGCAGTTCCCGGAACCAAATCGCCCACTTGAGCTTCCACCCGAATGACGGCATGGGTGAGCACGGGTTCTTCCTGTTCCAGTGGGATGGATATTAATGTCCATTCTTCTATTGGGCTGCCACTATTCCAATCAAATGAATTGAAGAGAAATTCATTGTTGTAAAATGAGATAGAAACACTCACACCTCCGAATTCAGTTCCTGCTTTTACGTAAAAGTCCAGACTTGATGGGATATAAGTAATAGGCACTGTGCATTCGGCCCAGCCGAAAGCGCCCAAACCATCATCTATCGCATTTACCCGCATGGCATAATCGCCTTCATATGCATCGTTGTCTTGGATTACGGCTGGAAGGAGTTGTCCGTTAGCAGTTGTCCACCCTTCGGGGTCGAGTTGCCAGTTTCCTACTACCCATGATTCAAAACCGGGATTCGGGATTTGCGCGAACAAAGAACTTGATAAAAAAACAGAGAGAAGTAGAAGAGATCGCATAGTTGTGATTTTAAGGTTTGATAGGAGAGTGCCAAAAAACACAAAAGGTTACAGATACCGCTTTCGTATGATGGCTCATCCCACCAAGTTTCTAACTTTGTCGGCGTTCAAAATTGAAAATATGAAATTACTTGAAGGAAAAGTTGCTTTGATCACGGGGGCTTCACGCGGAATCGGGAAAGCCGTTGCCAAAACTTTCGTCGATCATGGAGCGACGGTTTGTTTCAGCTATGCCAGCTCTGACGAGAAGGCACGCGCCCTGGAAGCCGAACTAACGGCAGCGGGAGGAACCGCAAAAGGCTTTAAATCCAATGCCGCTGATTTTACTGCAGCGCAAGAATTGGTAGATGCCGTGGTTGCCGAGTTTGGCACTATAGACGTTTTGGTCAATAATGCAGGAATCACCAGAGATACGCTGCTCATGAGAATGACCGAAGAGCAGTGGGACGAAGTGATGCAAGTCAACTTGAAATCAGTTTTCAACCTTACCAAAGCTTCTTTGCGCACCTTCTTGAAGGCACGCAAGGGTTCGATTATCAACATGAGTTCGGTAGTAGGTGTGATGGGTAATGCCGGTCAAGCCAACTATGCCGCGTCAAAAGCTGGAATTCTCGGTTTCACCAAGTCGGTAGCTTTGGAGCTTGGCTCTAGGAATATCCGATGCAATGCCATCGCTCCGGGATTTATCGAAACGGAAATGACCGGAGAACTCGACGAGAAAACCGTTCAAGGTTGGAGAGATGCCATTCCATTGAAGAGAGGAGGAACGCCTGATGATGTGGCTAACTTAGCCTTGTTTTTAGCGAGTGATCTGAGTACTTATATCACCGGGCAGACGTTGAATGTAGACGGAGGAATGTTAACATAATTGGGAAACTTAACACTTGAATATCCAACTTGGGCGCTGCTATTGTGCCCTCTGGCGGGCTTGCTCTTTGCAGGCCTTCTCTATTTTCGCAATCGCTCCATAGCCGAATTGTCGAAAGTAGCTTTGTGGACCCTCAGCACGTTGAGGTTTCTCTTGGTTACAATCGCGACTTTTCTTTTGCTCGGTCCGCTTATCAGGTATTTCGACATTACCATCGAGCCACCCGTTATTGCCATCGTTGCCGATAATTCTTCTTCTCTTGTGATGGGAGAAGATTCTGCTGCAACAGCACAAAGGATTAAAGACATCTACAGTCGGTTGTCGAGCGACTTCAGCGCCGATTACGAAGTGGCGACTTACACCTTTGGAGCTGAATTAAACGAAGGCAGTGAGATTGATTTTTCAGAACCCGGTAACAGATATATCTGCGGTATTTTCTTCGCTCAGCGATCGATATGCCAATCGCAACCTGGGCGCCGTGGTCCTTCTATCTGACGGTATTTACAATCGCGGGAGAAATCCGAGATACCTCAATAGCGGATTGAATGCACCGATTTATACAGTGGCATTTGGCGATACCACTGTAAAGCGGGATGCACGAATTGCTGAGACTGCGGCCAACCGCATTGCATTTTTAGGAAACAGTTTCCCCATTGAAGCGGTCATTGAAGCTGACAAGATGCAAGGCTCATCTGCTCGTTTTTCTATTTCTCATAAAGGTGAAGTTCTCTTTTCGGAAACGATCGACTACAATCGAGATGTTTTTTCGACCACGGTAAGGGCCGTGCTTGAAGCAAAAGAGCCGGGATTGCAACGATACTCGTTGAATCTCCAATACCTTGACGAGGAATCGACCGAGATCAACAATACCAGCTCGGTATTTATTGATGTTTTGGACGACCGTCAGGAGGTCTTGATTTTGGGCAATTCTCCGCACCCCGATCTCAAGGCATTGAGAGAGGCGATAGTTTCAAATG
Source organism: uncultured Cryomorphaceae bacterium (assembly GCA_942492545.1). Taxonomy (GTDB): domain Bacteria; phylum Bacteroidota; class Bacteroidia; order Flavobacteriales_D; family Cryomorphaceae; genus JAKVAV01. The sequence goes on from CALOFA010000033.1 coordinate 29,098, forward strand.
ACAACTACAAGGTAGAAGTCGCTTTGGCGTCAGATTTTGATGGCGACTTCGGTGATTTCGATTTGGTGATCCTTCATCAACTACCATCGGCTACCGCGGCAGGGAGAAAGATCGAAACATCTTTGCGCGACGGGACAATTCCCATATGGGTCATTGTAGGAAAACAAACCACTTTGAATAGCTTGGCCAATTTTGGCTTAGGGGTTTCTTTTGTGGGAAGGTCTAATTCTACAAACGATGTAAAAGGAGCGGTCAATTCCAATTTCTCGCTATTCAAACTCGACGACGGCGTGAATAATCTAGTGCAAGAAGCTCCGCCGCTTCAAGTGACTTTTGGTCAATGGTCGCAGTCCAATTCTACCGAAACTTTGCTCTACCAAAAGGTAGGGAGAATTCAAACGGATGATGCGCTTCTGGTCATCAACTCATCAAGCCAACGCAAGTCGGCAGCTCTCCTCGGTGAAGGCCTCTGGCGCTGGCGGTTGACTGATTATGCCATCAACGAGAATCATGAGGTTTTTGACTCCTTCATCGGGAGTTTGGTGCAATACCTTGCGGTAAAAGAAGATAAACGACTTTTCAGGGCTTATGGGCCTGAATTGGCAATGGAAAATGAAGCCCTAGTATTTAGGGCCGAGCTTTATAATCCTTCTTACGAATCGATCAACGACGCAGATGTAGAATTGGTGATTCGCAGCGAAGACGGTACAGAGTTTCCTTATTTCTTTTCAAAAACACAGCAAGCCTATCGACTCGATGTAGGTAGTTTGCCTGCAGGCAATTACACCTACGAAGCCTCTTTGAACAGAAATGGGGAGCGCCTGAGCGATTCGGGTAGTTTCGGGGTAAAGCCGTTTGCTTTGGAAGGCGCAAGACTTAGAGCAGACCATCAAACATTGAATTTGGTATCCGTGAATTCAGGTGGAGCTATTTTCTATCCCGATGATGCGAGCGTGCTGATCCAACAGCTCAATCAAGGTCAAGGTGAGTTAAAACCGGTGAGCTATACCAATGAGATATTCAGTTCTATTCTGAATTTCCGATGGATATTCTTCATTCTGCTGGTTTTATTGTCAGCCGAATGGTTTATCAGAAAATACATTGGCCGCTATTGATAAAGCGATCTTAAAAGAGACTTCCTTTTGTACTATTATTCTCTTGTGACAACCACTTTCTCTCTGGAGGAAGAACCACTAATGTCAACTACTTCAACGACGTAAAGTCCTGAAGGCAAAGCATTTGTATTGAAAGAGGTTCTCTGCGAATTTATGCCTGTTTTCTCAGTTATCATCTTGCCGCTGATGTCGTAAATGCTCACGCGGTCGATCACATCATTTAAAGCACTGATGTTGAGGATATCTTTAGCGGGGTTTGGATACAAGGTCAATGAACCTCTTACGGTGTTTTGGGTATCAAGAACCAAGCATATTTCAGTCGTTTCGGAGGATTCAAATTCTCCCCCTGAAGCAAATTCATTTCCAAATTCATCTACTACGGAATAAGATCCTTGTCCGTATTGGCAGCAGATTCCGTCATCAAACGAATCAAAAATTGTAAAGTCATAGCATCCGTCAGGCATACAGATGGTTTCACTCACCGGGTTGTCGTTGTCGCTATAGGGTCCTCCTGATGCGATTACCTCGTTAGAGGCGTCGGTAATAGACCATGTTGTTTCTGCGGGGTAATCATCTAATTCGATGTTTACAGTAACCTCGAGGGCTTGCTCATATGCTTGAAAAGTTCTGTTGGCCACATTTCCCAACTCGTCCGTGTCCTCTTCACCATTTAAGGAGATGATTTCAACGGTAAAATTATTTGCTCCGTCGGATGGAGTGAAAGTACCGAGTGACACAAAAATGTCTTCTTGTGGAGCGAGGTTCCCTGACCACTCAACTGATTCTATACTTCCATTCAAGTTTACTTCGAGTACCATGTCTTCAATCGTTTCTACTCCAAGGTTTACCACATTGACACTTGAGGTAAAAGGAGAAAGCTCGCAGGAAGCCGTAGGAATTCCCGTGATGCTACCCAAGCTTGCATTCAAATCGGGTAAGTTGGTATTGCACGAATTTGGGACGATCAATGTCCCTGAGCCCGACTGGTCCAAATAAAATCTAATAGCGTTTGACGGGCTGTTTCCGAAAGTCCATGATACACCCATTCTGCCGTAGTAGTCAAAGCTGCCGTTGTTTACATCACCGTCGCAAGCTGCTTGTCCACCTGCCAATTGACCAATGAGCAATCCGTTTTGATTGAATAAAGGAGAGCCTGAAGATCCTCCTTCCGTTACCCCTTCTTCCCATTGATCGATAAACCAAGTTTGATTTACAAAAGATCCCAAGTTTTGGTGGTAAGGAGCATCCTCTTCGAAGCAAATTTTCTTCACGTCTCCACTAGGGTGGTGGATTCCATAGGCAGAGCTTACCGAACCTTCGGAGTCTGTTGCGTCCCAGCCGGAGTAGCAAACATTGTAAGACGATGGAGGAGTATTGTTTAATTCCAAGAGTGCAAAATCACTTTCATCATTACTAGACAAAAGGGTACCTCCCGAAATGCTTTGATTTGTGGGGCCATTATTTCCACTACATCCGGGAGTTTCGTGATTGAAGTAGAAAATCCAGTTTTGCGTAAAGTTCGTATTTCCCGGAAGGCAGTGATTGGCCGTTAAGAAAAACGGAGTCCCATCTTGGAGAGTATTGTTTACCATAGCTCCTGAGCAAACTCCATTGTTATTCACAACGATGATGGCTACTGATCTCTTTTGAAAGTCGATATCAATATCAGTTGGGCAATTCACATTGATGTTGCAATCGCCTGAGTTTCCAAAAGCTCCTTTTTCTTCTCTTTCCACATCCACTAGGATGTCACGGTAACCATGGGTCACATTGTTGATATGCAAGTATCCTTCTCCCTTCATGTTTGCAGGCTCGTGGTACTCGATGATGGCCTTGTCAGAAAATATCAGTCCTACGCCGAGACTATTGGTTTTGCTGGCATTCTCATGAGTGAAACTTCCCAGAAGCTGAGTCTTATCTTCTGTGTAAATAAAGATTCGAGCACCTTTGGGAAGGAAGTAGGAATCGAAGACAAAATTCAAGCTGGTGGCTCCCTTCGAACTTAGTGCCAAGCGCCAGATGCCGTCACCATTGTCAAGTTCTGTCCAGATTCCGTTGTTGTGGATATCAATATCGACTTCTACGTTTGCTCCAAATCTATAGGGAGTGCTTTTCAGCCTGTCGTTGATCGCATCTTCTTCTTGCAGTTTTTTCAAATCTATTTCCGGAAGTTGATAGCTTTCATAAGTCAAAACTTCTTTTGAGTTCCACTGATATGGTTCTCCTCCGTGGCTGATTTGACTGAATGTGCTCAAGGAAAGTGAAATAAAGAGAAGGCTTAAGACTGCGTATTTCATGGGCTTTAATAATTGTAATCTAAAGTGGTGTCAGTGTTGGTAAGAATGAGGATGATTCTGTTAGTTCCATCGTATTTTAAAGGTGACAAATCAAACCAAAGTTTGGTGTCCATTACACCTCGGCAGCGGTCGCCATTGCTGTTGTGCTTTAGTGTTATATCTACTTCAGGAGGATAAGTGGCGGTAAAATCGCCTCTGGTTTCAAGTTGAAACTCGTGGTCTTCGCATCCACCTGAATAAGATACATCCAGCACGATGAAATCCCCCATTTGGCTGGCGTCTTTGATGTTGACAGGATCTAAGCCTGTTAAGGGATTTACAGAGGGGTCAATAAAAATAACTTGACTGTTTGCAGGAGCGGTAGTCCTCATGGGAGTAGAGCTCACGCCGCAAGCTACAAGGGATAATATAAACGAGTACGAGATTACTTTGAGCATTCGGGGTGGAAAGGTAGAGCGATCATCTGAGAAATGCACGCTCAAACTTAATCTTGTTTTGGATTCTTAGGGGATAAAAAAACCCCGACATCTGCCGGGGTGGATTATTATTGAATGCTTAGTTTCTTTTCCAAGTCTTCCAGGTATTTTCGGAATTGTTTATCCGTTTCCTGCAAGTTATTGACTGTTCGGCAGGCGTGTAGTACAGTTGCGTGGTCTTTACCACCGCAGTGCATCCCGATATTGGCCAAACTACTTTTGGTCATTTTCTTGGCAAAGTACATGGCGATTTGTCTCGCTTGCACGACTTCTCTTTTACGCGTTTTTGACTTCAATAATTCGATTGGCAAATCGAAATAGTCGCAAACCACTTTTTGGATGTAGTCGATGCTTACTTCTCGTGCAGTATTCTTCACAAACTTGTCGATCATCTGCTTCGCCAACTCGAGGGTAATCGCTTTTTTGTTCAGCGATGAATGAGCGATAAGCGAGATGAGTGCACCTTCCAGTTCTCTGATGTTAGTGGTAATGCTGTATGCCAGGTATTCCACTACATCTCTCGGAAGCTCTATTCCATCAGCGTACATTTTCTTTTCGAGAATGGCGATTCTGGTTTCAAGACCCGGGATCTGAAGATCTGCTGAAAGTCCCCATTTGAAACGTGATAAGAGTCGTTGCTCCATACCTTGCATTTCAACGGGTGCTTTGTCGCTGGTCAGTACAATTTGTTTGCCCGTTTGGTGAAGGTGATTGAAGATGTGAAAGAACATATCCTGCGTCTTTTCCTTTCCGGCAAAAAACTGAACGTCATCAATGATGAGTACATCAATCATTTGGTAAAAATGACTGAAGTCGTTCACATTGTTGTTTTTCACAGCATCGATGAACTGATGAATGAATTTCTCAGATTCTACATAAAGAACTGTTTTCTCTGCAAATCTGTTTTTGATTTCAATACCAATGGCTTGAGCCAAATGGGTTTTACCCAGTCCTACACCACCATAGATGAGTAGGGGGTTAAATGCCGTTCCGCCCGGATTTTTTGCTACCGCATATCCTGCTGAACGAGCCAGTCTGTTGCAATCTCCTTCTACAAGGTTTTCAAAAGAGTAGTTGGGTTTGAGATTTGAATCTACATTGATCTTGCGCAGTCCGGGAATTACAAACGGGTTTTTAATCTGTTTGCTTCCGATGTCCATCGGTGCCGATACAGGGTTGTTCTTAATCGCCCGTCTATTGGTAGTGGGGACCTTAACCGTGTAAGGGCTGGAACCGTTGTAATTGTTCTCCATGATGATGCTGTATTCCAAGCGGCCATCATCACCGAGTTCTTTGCGGATAATCTTCTTCAGAAGATGAATGTAGTGCTCTTCCAACCACTCGTAAAAAAACTGGGAAGGAACTTGGATGGTTAGTACCTGTTTATCAAGCTTAACGGGCTTAATCGGCTCAAACCATGTTTTGTATCCTTGGAGGCTAACGTTGTCTTTGATTAAGTCAAGACAGTTTCCCCACACTTCCTCGTGTTTATTACTCATTAGTTAGTACGTCTAGAAAATGGTTTATAATGCGTTTTACAGGTGTGGCAAAATTCCCATGCGCATCTGCCAAAAGTGAGGCAAATATTTAGAGAAAAAAGTGAAAAAAAAAGTGGTTAAGGGGTTGTGGGGTAAAAAAGTTTTACAGTTGATGTTTTTTTTCACAAGGCCTTATTTTATTGAGTTCTGAAGCTTTTTTATACTACATTCCCGCCACATCCGAATGAGGTAAAAGGCTAAGCCACATCAAAGTGTGAATGGGTGGCAAGTCGAACTTCAAATTCCTCGGAAAGAGGGCGTGTAGTTTCCCAATATAAAGGATATTTGTTTTAAACAAGAAGAAACTCGCGTTTATTAACAATCGCCTTGATTAAGCAAGTTGATTTATGACACATACCACAACATTCAGAGTACGCTATTCTGAGACCGATCGAATGGGGTACATGTACTATGGAAATTACGCGGCTTGGTTTGAAGTCGGCAGGGTGGAACTATTGCGATCTCTTGGGCTCACCTATAGAAAAATAGAAGACGATGGGGTTATTCTCCCTGTGCGTGATTTTACCGTTCGCTATTTTAAACCGATCAAATACGATGATGAGGTTTATTTGAATACTACACTTACGGATCTTTCAGGCGCTAAAATCACATTTGATTTTGTTCTGCTGAATGCAGAAGGTGAAAAGCTCTGCACCTCAACCATTGTTCTCGTATTCTGCGATAAGGTTTCGGGACGACCTACTCGCGCACCGCAAGAGCTGGTCGAAGCTTTTGTTGGCTAAAGGTTTGCCATCAGGGCTTTATAGAGTTTCTGCATTTCGGCCATATCTTCCTTGTGCACCTTCTCACCCGGCTGGTGGTAATTGTCTTCGGGAGGTCCTATGAAGCACCAGTCCCAAGCATAAGAGCTAAACTGCAGCGAGTTGCCATCGCTTCCTCCGGCCTTTTCAACTTCCAGTTGAAACTTCACTTCATTTTCTTTGGCAATCTCTATGATTCGATTGACGAAACTCCTGCGTGGAATGCCCCGATCTCTTATCGAGATGGCTACTCCTTTCTTGTGCTTGATCGAATCGGAAAGCAAAGTCACATCAGAAATTAAAGCTTGCTGAACGCCGAAATTGTCCTGTAGAAACTTTCCGGCAAACTGCGCTCCGCCGCCACCGTGCTCTTCATAGGTGGTAAATACCAATGCTCCATTGGTAATGGTTTTGGCCAATTCCAGTGCATTCCAAACTCCGAGTCTATTGTCCAAATAGGCACTCTTTACGTAATTCTTGGTCTCGCTCCAGTCAGGAGCATAGGTGAGATTCGTTCCGGGATCGATGGTTCTGGAAGCTTCGTATTTGAAAATCTCTTCCTTTACTTTATTGACCTTTTTCTTTTCGATTTTCAGGGTACATTCGATCTTACCCTTTGAATCTTCCCCTACCAATAAGGTACCTTCTTTCGCCTTCGGACCTCCGATCTTGTAAAGCTCATGCTTGTAAGCTACCGTGAATCCTACCGTATCGGTATGAGCCAAAACTGCCGTTCGCGGCTCTCCGAAAACAGCTATGACCATATCTTGAAAACCGGCACCCGAGTATACCTTTGGTGCCACTTTGAAATTCTTTGAATTCTTGGAGAAATAGTCGAGAATAAAATCTCTCATTTTCCCTTCATCGCCTGCAGTGGAAGGGATGGCACATAGTTTTTTGAGGAGCTCGGTGTTCATGCTAGCTTATTCCTAAATATTCGGTGCGAATATCGCTAAAGGCTTGAAAAGATCGGGCTACTTCTTCCTTCTTTTCGGGAAGTAAGGCCACGTCTATCGTACAGGTCGTTTTAAAGTCTTGGTTTGACTCTTCCCAATCGTGGGTGCGAAGGGCCAGCATGACTTCACTCATTCGCTCATACCCGAAGTGCAAGCGGTAATGGGCCATGAGCTGTCGCTCGATGATCGTGCTGTCTTCAATGGCCAGCTCGGCAGCCGTGCGATAGGCGTCTATCAGTCCTCCCACTCCGAGTTTCGTCCCTCCGAAGTAGCGTACTACGGCTATCAGCACATTGGTCAGTTCGTACTTCTCAATTTGTCCCAAAATGGGTTTTCCGGCAGAGTTGGAAGGCTCTCCGTCATCGTTGGCACGATAGCGATCCATGTCTGCTCCCAGGCGCCAAGCGTAGGCCACATGTCGGGCTGAGTGGTGTTCTTGCTTCACTTCATCCAGTGCTGCTTCAATGTCCTTTTCGGTTTTGACGTGAAAGGCATACCCAAAGTGTTTGCTTCCTTTCACCTTGTACATGCCGGCACCTCCGTTCGATATGGTCTGGTAGTTGAAATTCAAGGACTCAAGATGGTTAGCATGGCAATGGCTATCAAAGCCAATAAGATTCCCCAAAGTTTTCTTGGGCTCAATTTCTCCCTGAATAATGAGATTCCCACGATTGCCGAAAGGGCAACCACCCCCATATTATTGGCAGGGATAGCCGCTGACCGATCTATCAGTCCGCTTCCTAAGATCTTTAGCAGGAAATAGATGGACCCATAGTTGACCAATCCAAGGATCAATCCTGCCACGATATTTTTAAGTTGAAGTCGGCTTTTTCTTAATTAAGCCTCGGTAGATCAGAATGGTCGTACCAATGGTTGCGGCTATTCCAAAGGGTACAGGTACAAAATCGGTGTAGGCAATATCGGTGGTGAGGTAGTTCTTTTCTGTTAAGGCCAAAAACAAATCGAGCAGACCGCTGCCGACAAAAAGTACTACCGGCGTTATCGCTGCAAGACTTATGTTGCTCTGCTTTTTTCCCGAAAGGGTAGTCAGTAAAACGGCAATGATTCCCAAGGTTATTCCCGTGAGCTTGGCCCAATGCCACGTTTCGTCTTCATCTGCTATGAGGAAAAAGAAAACGGGAATGACCATCGACATTTTTGTGGCAATTCCCGTTACGGTAAGGCCATGTTTTTGGCTGGTCAAAGCCATCACATAAAACAGAGAAATGAAGAGCACTCCGACAATTCCTGCGTTGATCAGCCAAGGTTCATTCGATGTGTAGCTGCCTCCGCCATTAGAAAAGGTATACCAAAAACCAAATCCCGAAGCGACGAAGTAATTGACTACGATAGCTTGGAAAGTATTGATCTTGTATTTGCCGAAAAGGCTGAATATGGCATAAATAGCCGTGGAGCAAATGATACTGAGTACGAGGTAAATCATTTATTTCGGTACAAAAAGACATTATCGCGTCCGTACGAATAGAGCTCAGAATGTTCGAAAGGGATTTTAGGTGCCTCTAGTCCGCCGTCGAGTGTGCGGGTGGACTGTATGATTCTCGCCTCGTCCCACATTCTGGTTAACAAAAAGTGTTGTAGCGTGTAAGCACCGCCTTCAATGATTACGCTGTTTATATTTCGTTCGTAAAGCGCAGACAGAGCAGATTCGGACAAATCGTCACTGTCGGGAGCGGCAAAATCAACGAATTCCCTGTTCATGTTTCCCCTTTCTTCTCCAATGATCAAGGTAGGTTTGCCATCGGTCAAAACTCTCCGATTGGGGTTGAGCTCCTTGTCTCCCACCAGCACCACTCGCAGTGGGTCTGTGCCGTAGTAATCTCGTGTATCGAGCGAAGGGTCGTCAATTTCCAGAGTCTTTTTTCCAATGAGAATGGCACCTTCTTCTGCTCGCCATTTGTGTACCAGCTTCTTGGTTTCAGGAGATGAAATCCAAAAGATTCCTTTTTTATCGGCAGCACGAGCGCTGTCCATGTAGCCATCTGCAGACATGGCCCATTTCAAGATAACGTAAGGTCTTTTCTTTTCGTGAAATGTTCTGAATCTTCGATTGAATTCTTTTGCCTCTTTTTCCAGGATTCCCGTGGTCACTTCAATTCCTGCTTCCCGAAGTTTTTCTATTCCTCTTCCCGCCACCTTTGGGTTTGGGTCCGATTGGGCGATTACCACCCTTGGAATGCCCGACTCAATAATCAGATCTGCACAAGGCGGTGTCTTGCCATGGTGTGCGCACGGTTCAAGACTCACATAGATCGTTGCCTCTTTAAGGTCTTCAGGGTTTTTGACCGAACGTATGGCATTGACCTCGGCATGAGGTTCGCCATATGCTCGGTGAAATCCTTCGCCGATAATGGTATCGTTTTTAACGACTACACATCCTACCATGGGATTTGGCGCTACCCGTCCAAGGCCATTTTTGGCCAAATCTAGGCAGCGCTGCATGTAATGTTCGTGGTTCTTCACGTGGCAAAGAAAACAAGCTTGTCTGATAATTTCTGTCGATGGTTGAAAAAATACATGAGAACCGCTCCACTTGACCTTATAACTAATCTAACTTGGTCTGCTTATAATTTTGAAGCTATGCCAACTATTGCAGCTCTAAAATTGAGATTCAGAGAGGAACTGAGCCATGCCTATTCACGCTTGGAAATAGACCATTTCTTTGCCATGACGGCTTATGAGTTATTGGGTTATTCCCGGGCGGAGATTCAGATCAATCAGAATGAAAGCGTGGAGAATTCGAAAGTAGAAAGGATAGATTCTATTATACAAGGTCTTCAGGTATACGAGCCGATTCAATACCTTCTTGGCTTCAGCGATTTTTACGGACTCAGGTTTAAGGTCAATTCTAATGTGCTCATTCCAAGGCCTGAAACGGAGGAGTTGGTTAGATGGGTTCTGGATGAATCGGAGGATTCGGTTCAAAGTATTCTCGACCTTGGTACGGGTTCAGGCTGCATAGCCATCAGTCTTAAAAAAGCTATGCCACATGCTCAGGTTTTTGGTGTTGATAAGAGTGTTGAAGCACTGAATTTAGCTCAGCACAATGCCAAAATTAATGATGTCAACATGGAGTTTTTTGGCTTCGATATCCTGAAACAAGAGAGTTTGGGGTTTATGAACTTCGACATTATGGTGAGCAATCCACCATATGTTACCTATGTGGACAAGGAAAAGATGGAACGCAATGTGCTGGATTTCGAGCCCCACATAGCGCTCTTCGTTCCGGAAGACGATCCACTGATATTCTACCGAAATATCGTAGACTTGGCAGAGGGACATCTCAAAAAAGGAGGAAAAATATTCTTTGAGATCAACGAAAGTTTTGATGCCGAGATCCGTTCTTTGTTAACGGATCGTGGATTCACTTCCGTGGAAATCCGAAAAGACTTGAATGGCCGCTTCAGAATGGCCAAAGGAATCAAAAATTGAAAAAACTCATATTCGCCGTTTTCCTGTTTTCCTGCCTCTCCTCGGTGGCGCAGTTTGATCAGTCAAACAAAGTTTGGCTGATCGGAGGAGAGCGTGAGTTGCTTCCTTATCAAAATAAACTCAAACCTGATTTTAGTTTCGATGCCAGAAGAACACTTTTTCAGAATCGATGGGTTCTCGTGGGCGGCTTGAAGTTTGGTGTGGAGTACAAAAGAATTCACCGACTTGGTATAGGAGTCTATTTCTTAAACACCCGCATATTTGATGATGAAGTCGAGTTTATTCTGGAAGCTAACAAGATCGAATACGACTTCGGATATTCTACTTTATACTACGATCGCGTGCTCTACTTTGACAAGAAATGGGAGGTAGGCGGTACGCTTCATTTGGGAGGTGGGAAAATCAAGACTTACTACCAAAATGAACTTAACCCCAATGAGCGAAATACAGGTCCTGAGCTCAACTTTAGTGTAGCTGAATTTGTTGCCTATGGCGAATACAATGTGCTCTATTGGTTGGGGCTTTCAGCAGGTCTCGGTTATCGCCAAGTATTTGGTTTGGAATATGACTTGGGGAGCGACTTTAGTAGTGCTATTTTTGTCATCAACTTACGCCTGAATTTGATTAAACTCGCACGAAGTTATTTCGACGAGTCAGCTAAAGATGAATTCTGATCAAGCCCGCAAGAGAATTGAGGAGCTCAGCCATGAACTCCACCTGCACAACCATAGATACTATGTGCTGAATTCTCCCACTATTTCAGATTATGATTTTGATATGATGCTGAAGGAGCTTCAGCAATTGGAAGAATCATTTCCTGAACTTGCCGACCCCAATTCGCCCACGAAAAGGGTAGGAGGGGATATCACGGACAAGTTTCAAAAGGTGAAGCACAAATACCCGATGCTTTCGCTGAGCAACACCTACAACTTTGATGAAATCAGAGACTGGGAGAAGCGAATCAAAAAGAATACCGACGACGAGATTGAGTATGTCTGCGAGTTGAAATACGACGGTGTTGCAATTGGCATCACGTATGAGAATGGCGTGCTTTCGCGAGCCGTGACCCGCGGCGATGGACAGACGGGAGAAGATGTAACGACCAACGTTCGAACCATTTCTACCATTCCATTGCGTGTGACGGGAAATGACTACCCCGAAGAGTTTGAAATCAGAGGGGAAATCTTTCTTCCGCTTCAAGTCTTTGCAGATTTGAATGCCGAGCGCGTTGAAGCAGGTGAAGAGGCCTATATGAACCCACGGAACACTGCTTCGGGTACGCTCAAACTGCAAGACTCGGCAGTAGTGGCTTCGCGCAAGCTCGACTGTTTCCTATACGCAGTTTATGGCGAAAGCCTTCCCGCCGAAAGCCATATGGAGAATTTGAAGTTTGCGGCGAAGCTCGGTTTCAAAGTCCCCGAAGAAAGCAAGAACCGCATTGCCTTGTGCAAGAGCATTGAAGATATTGAGGCCTTTATCAATTATTGGGATAAGGAAAGATCCGATCTTCCCTTTGAGATTGATGGAGTCGTGATTAAAGTGAACTCCTACTCAGCTCAAGAAGAATTGGGCTTTACCGCCAAATCTCCCAGATGGGCAGTGGCTTATAAGTTTAAGGCGGAACGCGTTTCTACCAAGTTAGAGAAAATAACCTACCAAGTGGGAAGAACGGGAGCCATCACTCCGGTGGCGAATCTGGAGCCTGTTTTAATTGCAGGCACCACCGTCAAACGAGCCTCTTTGCACAATGCCGATCAAATCGATAAGCTTGACGTGCGTGAAGGAGATACTGTTTTTGTGGAGAAAGGAGGGGAGATTATTCCAAAAATCATTGCCGTTGATTTCACCAAAAGGCCTGCCGATTTGGTGAAGCATGAATACATTGCGAACTGCCCTGAATGTGGAACGGAACTGGTGCGCAATGAGGGTGAAGCACAACATTATTGTCCCAATTCGGATGGGTGCCCTCCGCAGATCAAAGGCAAGATTGAGCACTTCATTTCCCGTAAGGCCATGAATATAGATGGTTTGGGAACAGAAACGGTAGGCGAACTTTATGATGCGGGGTTAATTGAAAACATTGCCGATCTATACGACTTGACAAAAGAACAGGTCATTTCGCTGGATCGAATGGCCGAAAAGTCGGCTGAGAATCTCGTCAATGGTGTTGAGGCTTCGAAGACCATTCCCTTTGAGAGAGTGCTTTTTGCTTTGGGAATCAGATTCGTGGGAGAGACTGTAGCCAAGATCTTAGCGCGAGAGTTCAAATCTATTGATGCTATAGCAGCGGCCGACAGGGAAGCGCTTATTGCCGTAAACGAAATCGGTGAAAGAATCGCCGACTCGGTAGTGGACTTCTTTGCCGATGAGGCCAATTTGAAATTGATCAATCGATTGAAAGAGAAAGGGCTGCAGTTTCAAATCGAGGAAGTTGAAAATGACTCAGACAGCCTGGCCGATAAATCTTTCGTCGTATCGGGGGTATTTGAAATGGATCGAAAAGACCTCAAAGCGCTCATTGAAAGAAATGGAGGCAAGGTTTTAAGTGGCGTTTCCGCCAAGACCGATTACCTGGTGGCAGGAGAAAACATGGGGCCATCAAAACGAACAAAGGCCGAGAAGCTCGAGGTGCCAATAATATCAGAAGCTGACTTAATGAATATGATCAATTAAGGTGAAGTGGTTTGACGACATAAAAAAAGCTTGGGGCCGCAGAAAGCTTCCTTCAAAGATCAATCAGACCCGAGAAACGGCAGTGTCCAATTTTCACCATGCCAATAGCGTAGCCATTCTCTACGAAGAGAAAGGCGAAAGTTATTACATCTTGGTCAAGCAATATGTGAAATACCTCAAATCGGAATTTGGGGTGAGAGACGTCTTGGCTCTTTGCTATATAGATGATAAAAAGCATGTGCCACACTACCACACTCACAGATTAAAGTTTGATTATTTTCTGAAAAGTGAGCTCAATTGGTGGTATGAGCCCAATTGTGATCAAGTAAAAAACTTCGTGGCTAATCCATACGATATTCTCATCAATCTGGAACGGTCGCCTTCCTTGCCTTTGGAATTTATCCAGGCTGAGAGCAATGCCAGATTAAAAGTGGGGTACTATCGGCCTGATCGAGAAGAGCATTTTGACCTTATGCTCGACCTTCCGGAAAAGGCAACTTTTGATGAATTTGTCAAGCAAGTAAATCATTACTTAACACGAATCAATTATGAAAGAGCTTAGCGGTGTAGGAGTAGCGCTGGTTACTCCTTTTCAAGAAAAAGGAATGGTCGATTTTGCGGGACTCGAGCGGTTGGTACGTCATGTGAGTAAGGGAGTGCACTACCTGGTGGTAATGGGCACCACCGGAGAGTCGCCGACACTGTCAGAAGAAGAGCAAATGACCGTCCTCGATTTCATTTTAGAAATCAATGCAGGGAAACTGCCCGTAGTTTTCGGAATTGGTGGAAACGATACCAAAGCGGTAGGCGAGCGGATGAAAAACTTCGCTACGGCAGGCGTTTCGGCTTTCTTGACTGCAAGCCCTGCATACAACAAGCCTACCCAGGAAGGCATTTTCAGGCATTATAAGTATTTAAGTGAAGTTTCACCCTTGCCAATCATCTTATACAATTTTCCCGGGCGCACGGCCAGCAACGTTCTTCCTTCTACCGTTTTTCGCATTGTGGAAGAAACGGACAAGATCATCGGTATTAAGGAAGCGGCGGGGAGCATTGACCAGGTAAAAGAACTGGCGGCGGGACTCCCGAAGGATTTCCTTCTTCTTTCGGGTGATGATCCTTTGCTTGTCGAGCATATGGCTTCGGGTGGACATGGAATTATTTCGGTGGTAGCCAATGCATATCCGAATAGGTTCAGAGCAATTTTTGACGCTTGCGCCAAAGGCGATTTCACCGAAGCTCAAGAACTCCATGCTCAAATGATGCCTGTAATCGATGCCCTTTTCGAAGAAGGAAATCCGGGTGGTATCAAAGAAACGCTGCAGCATTTAGGTATTTGCGAGCATCATATGCGTCTTCCGCTTTATCCCGTCTCCAAAGAACATAGCCTGAAACTCTACAGGGCTATTGCCGAACTGGGCGAGCGATAAACAATTGAACGTCTTCCTTTCTTTATAAGGCTAAATAAAATACTATGTCTGTGTATCGTCTTGAAGATGAGATCGTCATTAACGCCTCTTTAGATGAGGTGTGGGACTTCTTTACCGACCCGAGAAATCTCAAAAGATCACCCCTGAAAAAATGGCTTTCCAGAACGTCTATGAGCCCGATGCTGAAAAAGTCTATCCGGGAATGCTCTTGGTGTATAAGGTATCTCCTTTATTGGGAATTCCACTGACATGGATTACAGAGATCACGCACGTCGAACCAAAAAGGCGATTTGTGGACGATCAACTGAAAGGTCCGTTTGGAATGTGGCACCACATTCACGAGTTTGAAGAGAAGGACGGAGGGACTTTGGCGCGTGACATCCTCTACTACAGCATGCCTTTTGGTTTCTTGGGCACATTGGCACACTCCTTTACAGTTGCCAAGCAGACAAAAGAGATTTTCAAGTTTAGGAAAGCAGCATTGGAGAAATTATTTCCTTCTAAGTAAGTTGACATTACGATACTTTGTCGCTATCTTTCCGCGTCTTAAGCGAGTGTAAAGTATTGCTCGCTTTTTTTGTTAACCTTTTATTTTAACTAAACCATTTACTATGAAGAAGATTTTCTTTTTAGGCGCTGCGGCAGTTCTATCTGCTTTTACGGCCTTTTCTCAATGTGACGTAGGGGGAACCAATTTTGGATCCGTTAATGCACCTTGTTCCGACACCCAGCCTGTTTCTGTAGATATTGCCGGTTTTGAAGTATGGCGTGGTGATATTTATTCAATCGAGAATGTACAAGCAGGTGCATCTTATTCTGTTGACATTTGTCAAGGAACCGGAGGTACGGCTTGGAGCGCATCCCTTACAGTAGTGGCGCCGTCTGGGGATATTGAAGCGTTCGGTACTGATGTAGGTTCAATCTGTGAACTTTCGTTCATCGCAACCGAAAGCGGTACTTATAATATGTTTGTAAACGAAGTTGGTGAATGTCCCGGTGTAGCACAAGAAGTAGATAACGGGGTTCCTCGTGCAAACTATTTCAGCGGAGGTGATTTGTGGTCCTATTTCTACTGTGTGTGATGGAGGAGTCGTAGATCTAACCACCTTACCTACCGGCGGCCTTTGCCCGGGAGATCAGTTTCTGTATGCCGTTGACGGTATATCTATCCCAACTCTTGGAGACTTAGTTGTTGATTTTGAACCTGTACCCGGTTCAGGAACCGGAGGATTAGGAGGAGCTGGATTTGCTTTGGGGATTACTGGAATTGATCCTGGTACCGTAAATGATACCCTACTTGTATTATTGGACAACTTTGATGGAGCCTTTGTGGGTCTTGATGCTTTGTTTGGGGAGTGGACTATTACTACCGTTATTGATGATGGAACTGCAGTGTGTGATGCTTCTGATCCAATCGTAGTTGACTTCTTATCGGCAGGTGACCCTGGTTGTGTTCCTGTGACTGCATGTGAAGCCGGTATTTTAGATCAAGCCGCAATAGATAATACACTTTGTCCTGAAGAGGCAACTGACTACAATCTTACGGGTGTTACTATTCCTAATTCTCCACTCGAGGGTGAATATCTGCTAATTTTTGCACCGGTTCCCGGTTCAGGAGCAGGAGGACCATTCGCAGGCGATTCTATTTTCTTAACACTCGGTACTCCTGCAGGTATTCAGAAAATGATGATATCAGTATTTCTATTGACGCGCAACTTCTTACTACGGGAGCACCACAGATTCCTTTAACAGGAGAGTGGATTATTTCGGGTGGTATCTTAACAGATGTTGATCCTATCACAGGTGATCTTATTTTCTGTGACAATGTTCCTGCGGTTACAATTAACTTCTTGGATGAAAATGCTCCTGAATGTGGTGGTGTTGTTCCTTGTGAGCTTCCTTACCCTGCGGTTGATAATGCAAGTTTGAGTGTGGTTCAGAATCCGAATGGATCAATTACTTTCTCTTGGGCACCTATCAATGGTCAAATTGGCTGTCAGGTGAATGCAAGAGTTGGAGATCCTGCTGCACCGACTGTTCAAACGAGTATTATCGTTGGAGGAGCCGGAGCTAGTTCGTTTACGGCAAGCCAGTTTGCTTTGGCACCATACCCATTCCAAAACATCAACTTTAGAGTTCGTTGTGGATGTCAGCAAAATCCAACTACCATTGCCGGACCTTACAGTGCTTTTGTATCTACTGTAAACGTTCCACCTGGAGCGTCTGCAATTAGTGTAATAAACGGCCAATCAGCTAAGCAGCCTGTAGTACGGTCAACTAATAAGCTTTCAATTGAAGCTCTACCAATGGAGTCTTGGGCTCCTGAGTACAATGCTCCAAACAACATGAATGGTATTTCTCGAGCTAGTCCAAGTACTGCTGCGAAAGCTTCAATCGATGTATTCCCTAACCCATCAGAAGGTGCAGTAAATGTGAACTACAGCAGCCAAAACTGACGGATTGGTTAACGTTCGCGTATTCGATGTTGTTGGAAAAGCAGTTGCTGACTTCAACTTCGCCGTAAACGAAGGTGCTAACTTCTTGAACATGGATCTCTCTTCTTTTGACAAGGGAATCTACGTAATTGAAGTATTAGAAGGCCAGAACTCTACTACATCTAGAGTAGTATTGCAATAATCCCTATTTAATTTGATCACCGAAAGGGGCGCAATTTTGCGCCCCTTTTTTTATTTTCGCCACTCCCAATAAATCAGACCTATATGAATTCCAGAATCTTCTCTATTATCCTTTTCTTATTGATCGCTGTTTCATGTGATGCTCAAATGAGCAACCCAACTTCACCTGTTGAGGGATTAAGCCAAGAAGAGGTACAGCCAAATTTTGTGAGAGATGAATTCCTGGTGAATGTCAGGGTCTTTGAGTTTGATTCGAATAAGTTGGATCCATGGATCGAAGGGATTACCCACTTACGTGCCTTTGGGGTTGACTTTCGAAAAGGAAAAGGTTCCGACGGCCAATATCAGTATGTCGATGATTCTAAAATGGACGAATTCATTGCCTTTTGCAAGAAGAAAAATTTGAAAGTGATTTGGACCTTGAACCTCACGAGCTTCACCATGGAAAAAGAGATGGCTTATGTTCGGGATTTATTTAGTAAAGGCTTGAATATTGTGGGCTTTCAATACGGGGGAGAGTTTTGGTTAAAAAAATATGCTTTCGGAGAGTTGCAATCCAAAGGTGTGGTAGAGCGAATTCGAATGGATGGAGCCAATCGAGATTACCTGGATCTGCTGGATAATTGGATGCCTGTGGTTTTTGAGGAGTATCCTTTGGGTGATTACTTGCATATTTTAGTAACAGCATCAACAACTGAAGAGAATAATCGGACGCAGAACTATAGAAGAGAATTCAATCAAAAAGTCTTCAATTATGTAACAAGTAATCCTGAACTAAAAGGGAAGGTCGACTTTTCTTATCATTTGTATGCCGGAGATAAGCCGGATATGTATAAGAGTGACGAGGAAGATGTAATCACCCCTGAACGTGTCAGTTGGGGGTTTATCGCAAAGAAACCGAGTGACAGTCGATGGATTGTCACTGAATCAGGTTATTATACAAAAACTTGGTCCGATGAAGACCTTGCTGAAGCAAGAGAATTCTACACCTTGCAGTCTCAAAAGCTCGGCAAAGATGACATTATGGGAATTCATGTACTCTACATCGCTGATCAAGGGCAAAACAACTTGGCTCTTTACAACCTTAATGGTAGAACCAGAGTAGGTGACAATATCGAGTTATGGCTCAATAATTCGGTGCTGCCGGCTAGTGATACCTCAAATTCTGAAACCGAAGAAGATGAAATGAGTGAGTCTGCTTCCAATTCGCCCGAGCCAACTACAAGCCCTTCAACTGCTCCGGTTTTTGGTCTCCATCTCTCCCGATTATGGTAAATGGTATCATTTTATCCACTTTGCCCACACCCTGACTTTTAGTAATGGCAAATCATACAACAGATCCTATTGGTTTTCTCGTCCTGATTTTACAAAAGATGACATCGGTAAACCATTGAGTTACTTCAAAAAAGTGGTGAATGGAAAATAAGGCTCCTATTCAAGATTTTTTTTGTGCTTATTTGAATTGATTACAAAAGCTTAATGGGCTATCTTGCCGATTCTCCACTCATTAATAAACCCTTATGAATAAGATTTACACTACTTACAGGCTCTGCCTTGTTTTCTCCTTTATTATACTAAGCTCTCTTTCCTACTCTCAAGATTCAGATCGCGTTTCAGGTGAGGTAATTGTGATGCTTCATGCGGGTATTGATCACCAAAGCTTGGATAAAATTCTTGCTAAAGAGGGTGGTCTGGATTCCAAACTTGAGCACCGTCAAGAATTATCTCCCATTTCAAATATTCATCTGTTTTCTTTCGATGCAGGTCTAATTGATGAGAACTTATTGCTGAGACAGCTTCAAGGTTTATCCTATGTTAGAGCGGCACAGTTCAATCATTTTGTGAAAGAAAGAGGTCTACCAAATGACCCTCAAATTGGTACTCAATGGCACCATGTAGATGCTTCCGATAACGATATCGACAGTGATTTGGCATGGGATATCACTACAGGTGGTACAACGGCCAATGGCGATGAAATCGTGGTTTGCGTGATCGAACCAGGAGGAGCCAATTACAATCACAATGATTTGATCGCAAATCACTGGGTTAATACCAACGAAATTCCTAATAACGGAGTCGATGACGATAGCAATGGCTACGTAGATGACTACGACGGCTGGGATCCTTCTACCAATTCGGATAATATTTCCTCAGGCGGACATGGAACTGCTGTATCGGGAATGATCGGTGCCAAAGGGAACAATGGAATCGGTGGTGCCGGAGTAAATTGGGATGTGAAGATTATGCAAGTCGAAGTTGCAAGCCTCACGGAGTCAAATGTGATTGCTTCCTATTCCTATCCTCAAACTATGAGAAACCTCTACAATACTTCGGGAGGTGCTCAGGGAGCATTTGTTGTGGCAACTAATGCCTCGTGGGGAATAGATAATGCCAATCCGGCAAATTACCCCGTGTGGTGCGCCTACTATGACGATTTAGGGTCCGTTGGAATTTTGAATTGTGGTGCTACTGCCAATAATAACGTGAATATAGATCTCGTGGGTGATATGCCCACCGCCTGTGGTAGTGATTACATGGTAGCAGTGACGGCCTCAAATAGCAGCGATCAAAGAACTTTTTCAGGATATGGTGCCACAACTATTGACTTAGCAGCACCGGGCGAATCAGTCTATCTTCCTTCAGGATCTTCGAATTACAGCAATACCAGTGGGACTTCTTTTGCCAGTCCGTGTGTAGCGGGAGCAATTGCCTTGGTATACTCTGCACCTTGTGCCACACTTGCTTCAACTGCATTAGCTAATCCGCAGCTGGCTGCAGATATGGTGCTCGGTTATATCTACGACGGAGTTGATCCTGTTGCATCACTGATCAATGAGACTGTAACAGGCGGAAGGCTTAACGTAAAGAACGCCTTGGATCTTGCACTTCTGTCTTGTGGGCCACCTCCCGTTTGTGACCCCCTTAGCATCAACCTTGCAGAATCATGCGCACTCAATGAAACTAATGGAGTGGTTGAAGCATCAATAACAATAAGTGCTTCTTTCGATTCAGACTTTTGCAATGCTGAAACAGTGTGTTATCAGCCACAAGGTGGAGCTTTGACTTGCATCGACTTAGTTTCAGGCGATTTGTCCAATTCTTCGAGCTTTGAAATTAACGGACTCAATTCCAACACGACCTATAACATTTATTATACTGCTTCTGATGGCACATCTGCGACGCAATCAATCACAACGGCCGACTGCTCAAGCCTTGTAGCCGGTTGTACCGATCCTTCTGCACTCAATTACAATCCCAACGCAGATGTGGATGACGGATCTTGTCAGTTCCCTTGCTCAGAGGTTACGCTCTCCGTTCTTACCGATTGTTGGGGGAACGAGGTGAGCTGGGAGATTTCAGACGATCAGGGAAATGTAGTTGCTTCCATCGCACAAGGCGACTATCCCAACGAAACACTAAGTACATGGTCTGAGTGTTTGGAGCCGGGCTGTTACACGTTCAACATCTTTGACTCTTTCGGAGATGGAATGAGCGGTGCTTCTTATAGCTTTTGCGGCGTAGATGGAGATTATGAAATGCTCGGCCCTGATGGTGAAATTCTCTTCGAAATGGGGGCTGCTGATTACGGTTCACAGGCTACTCATACTTTTTGTATTGAAGGTACAGGGGTTCCACCTTGCGCCCAACCTTATCCACAGGTTACCGGACTAAGTTCTACAGTGCAAATCAATGGAGTCTTATTGCAGTGGAATCCGATTATCGGATCTATAGGCTGTCAAATTCAAGGAGGAGTTATAGGCGGAGGAAATGCATCCATCACCGTAGGCCAACCGGAAGCCTCACAGTTCTTTGTTGGAAATAATAGCTTGCAAGCAGGTCAAGACTATCAGTGGAGAGTAAGATGTGGTTGTTCCAACAATCCTTTAATAGCAGGACCGTGGAGCCCATACGATCAGTTCTCTCTGGCTTCGGCACGTGGATCTATGACTTCTGCTGCGAATGTAGATTCAGATGAGGAGGTTGTTATAGCTCCCAACCCGGCCAATGGATTTGCCCAAGTATTCCTGAATTCTACTGAATCCCTGAATGGTGTCATTTCTCTCTTTGATATTACAGGTAAGATGGTCTTTCAGCAAAACGTAGCTCTTTCAAAAGGTGCCAATACGCTTCAACTTGATTTGACCGAATACAATTCAGGACTTTATCTCTTGACTACCCAATGGGGAAATAGAGTATTCCAATCTAAACTAATCATCCAATAATTAATAAATATGAGTTACAATAACTTGACTAAGGCAGGAGTCGCACTGCTGCTTTTAGCGGCTGTTAGCTTTTCCTTCACTTCTTCTGCACAAACCACTGATGTGGGAGCGCCTTTCGGATGGCAAAGCAAAACACCATTGGAAATTGAAAAAGTACCTTTGGCTAAGGTGGATGTCGATCAATTAAAATCAGAGGATGCGATCAATATGGCAAATAAAGTTGGTCCATACCGATTTGGTCACGAACATATCGTCAATCTTGACGTGTTGGAATCTGCAACTGTCACTTCAACTCCTGAAGGTGATGTGTATCAAGTAGAATTCATCTCAAAAGACGCACTAACAATGAATGTGTTTTTCCAAGAGTTTGATCTTGGGCCAGGCGAGTATGTTCATGTGTTTGACAGTGAAGGGAAATTTTATGACGGCGCTTACACTTCTTCAAACAATCAACCTGACCGATTGCTTTCAACTTTGCCTATTCCGGCTACAAAAATTGTTGTTGAATACTTCAAGCCTGCCGCATCTAATTACGATTCAAAACTTACGATCGGACACGTAGTTCAGGGATATCGACAAGTTGCTCAGCATTTTGTCGATGCTTTGCACGGAACTGCAAAGGGCTTGAACGACAGCGGAAATTGCAATTATGATACAGGTTGCTCTGAGTTTCCCGGAAATCCTTTCGGAACTCCCGGAGAGTGGAATGACCCTATTGCATCGGTTGCTATAATTCTGGTAAATGGATCAGGAATATGTAGTGGTGCATTGGTAAACAATACGGCCAATGACGGTACGCCTTACTTTCTTTCAGCCAATCACTGTGGAACTTCCGGAGGTGGTGGAAGGTCCTTCCTTTTTGGTTATGAGTCTCCTAACCCAATCTGTGCGACCACAGCAAACAGCACAAATGGACCTACGACTGCTCAAATTAACGGAGCTACTTTACGCGCAAGTAATTCTGCCTCAGATGTTGCACTTTGGGAATTGAACAGCGCGGTGCCTTCGTCTTACAATGTTTTTTACGCCGGTTGGGATAATAGCGGAAATATTCCTACTGAGATTACAGGTATTCACCACCCGAGTGGGGATGTAAAGAAAATATGCAGAGAAGAAGATTCTCCCTTCTATGACACCGCAGGCGGTGCAGCAGTTTGGTGGATAAACGAGTGGGAGTGGGGAGTAACAGAGCCCGGATCATCCGGATCACCCATCTTTGATCAAAACAAAAGAATCGTTGGTCAGCTATATGGTGGATTGGCTGCTTGCTCAGGAACGGTAAACAACGGAACGTATGATTACTACGGCCGCTTTGATGTTTCTTGGGACAATGGTGGAAGCGCTTCAACTCGATTGAGTGATTGGCTTGACCCTCTGGGGTTGAATCCTACTACGCTTGACGGGTACGACCCCAACCAACCCAGCGCGAGCCTCGATGCAGCAGTACAATCAGTAGATGGAGTTTCAGGATTTTTCTGTAATCAGGAAACATTTAACCCTTCTGTTCAAATCAGCAATGCGGGAGTTAATACACTAACCTCTCTTACCATAGCCTATTCGCTTAATGGTTCTTCACTTGGATCAATCCAATGGACGGGCAGTTTAGCATCCGGCTCTAGTGCAGCAGTGAGTTTACCTGTGTTGAATATTAACCAATCGGGTCTCTACAACTATGGAGTAACTGTGTCAAATCCCAACGGAGGAGTAGATGAGAATGCATCCAATAATTCAGGAGCTTCAAGTCTTGAAGTTGCAATCAATGCCAACTCAGCTCAACTGGATTTAACATTTGACTGCTGGCCAAATGAGGTGAGCTGGGAGTTGGTAAGCGATGCCACGGGCAATGTTTTGGCTACGGGTGGCGGATATCCCGGTGATGCTGATTTTACGACCGTTTCGGAGATTTTCTGCTTGGCAGAAGGATGTTATACATTTACCATTTTTGATTCTTTTGGAGATGGTATGAGCGGTGCATCTTATACTAGCTGCGGTGCTGACGGAGATTATCAAATAGTAGGAGATGACGGAACAGTACTCGTTGAAATGACGGCGCCGGGTGCTGATTATGGCGATTTTTCTACCCATACTTTCTGTATCGATGGTAGTGCAGAGCCTCCTTGCGCTCAACCTTATCCTGTTGTTCAGAATTTGACTACAACAACACAAATCAATGGTGTTCTATTGCAGTGGGATCCTATTCCGGGTTCAATTGGTTGTCAAATTCAGGGTGGTTTGGCATCCGCTTCGGGGCTTGCCTCTTTCCAAACGATTCAGCCAAATGCCAGCTCATTTTTCGCTCCACAGAGTCAACTTCAAAACGGACAACAGTACCGCTGGAGAGTTCGCTGTGGGTGCACGCAGTCTGTCATTGGACAATGGTCAGAATTTGATTTCTTCGGTTGGAATATTGCTGCTAAAAGTGTCAATGCAGACGGGCAAGAGCTAGCTCTTTACCCTAATCCGGCCAAAGCCGAACTTAACGTGTCTTTTACAATTGATGAAGGTGGTATGTATACCATCGCATTCTACGATCTTCAAGGTCGATTGGTAAAAGAAGAAATGGTTTCGGTAGAACCGAATCAGAATCTAAGATTCGATATTAGTGATTTGGAGTCGGGTGTTTACCTTTTCCAAGCGTCTAATGGCGTTCAGACTTTTACAGACAAATTGGTGAAACAATAAGAATTCCGTTTCTGAAACAGGAAAGGGCGGCCATTTGGCCGCCCTTTTTTTGTCCTTACCTGCTGGAAGCTGGTATATAAATATGAAGTGCTAAACTAGTTCAATCACCATTGCCGAAGCTCCTCCACCACCATTGCAAATTCCTGCACATCCGCGTTTCGCATTATTTTGCTTCAACACGTTCAAGAGGGTTACGATGATTCTTGCTCCTGAACATCCAAGTGGGTGTCCTAAAGAAACGGCTCCGCCGTTTACATCTACCTTTTCAGGATCGAGCCCGAGTTCTTTCATATTGGCCAGAGCCACTACCGAAAATGCCTCGTTTAACTCCCAAAAGTCGATATCGGAATTTTCCAATCCCGCTTTTTTCAAAGCTTTCGGAATAGCTTTGGAAGGAGCCATGGTAAACCATTGAGGCTCCCTTGCAGCATCAGCGTAGCTTACAATTTTAGCAATTGGCTTAACGCCCAAAGCTTCCGCTTTTTCTTTGCTCATCAATATTACAGCTGCCGCACCATCGTTTAAAGTGGAGGCATTTGCAGCGGTAACCGTTCCGTCTTTTGTAAATACAGGACGCAAGGCAGGAATTTTGTCCATTCTCACATTCTTGTATTCTTCGTCTTCAGAGATGACGATCGGGTCGCCTTTTCTCTGAGGCACAGAAACGGGAACAACCTCGTCAGCAAACTTTCCTTCTTTCCAGGCTTTCGCCGAACGCTCGTATGATTGGATCGCAAAATTGTCTTGATCTTCACGGCTTATATTGTATTCTTTGGCACAAAGGTCTCCGCAGGTTCCCATGTGCTGTTGGTCATAAACATCGGTGAGACCATCGAATACCATCCCGTCCAGCATAGTTATGTTGCCTAGTTTAGTACCCATTCTTGATCCCGGAAGGTAATGCGGTACGCGGCTCATGCTTTCCATACCACCGGCTACTACTACATCGGCATCGCCAAGCATAATGGCCTGTGCGCCTTGGGAAATAGCCTTCATACCTGATGCACAGACCTTATTTACCGTGGTGCATGGCACTTGGTCGCCGATCTCGGCAAACATCGCTGCTTGTCTGGCAGGAGCCTGCCCCAAGCCTGCTTGAAGGACGGACCCCATCAGTACTTCATCTACTTCAGACGGGGATAAGTTAATTTTAGAGAGGGCTCCTTTGATAGCCGCTGCGCCAAGTTTTGTGGCGCTTACAGATGAGAGACTACCGTTAAAACTTCCTATCGGAGTTCGCACAGCAGAAACGATATATACTTCTTTCATTGGGATAAATTTTCAGTGGTTTTAAGGCGGCAAAGGTAAGGATTAAAACCGTCGAAAATTAGAGTGAGTGGTAGTACGAAGCCCTAATAGATTAAGGAGTAACGAGATAAAAGTCTTGAGTCCCTCCCATATCTACCGTGTCGGTATTGAAGGTAAAACGTTTCGAAATATTGTTGTAATCGCAATCTCCGTCGTACTCACCTTCCAGCTCAATATTTTCTATCACACCTCCGTAGCTCGTTGTAGGATCTACTATAATGTAGCCATAAATCGTGTAGTAAGGAGACTGGCTGTTGACGAATGGAAACTCGTCATTGATATATAGTCGGCCTCTGCCCGCAGGATAATTGCCATTCAAGAATACTGTATCTGCCAGCAATGGCTCACTGAATGGAATGAAACGAACGATGAAGATTTCATCCAATGCTTCTTGAGTAAAACCATCAGAACTCTGGTCCAATTCAAAGTAGAGTGCATTGATCGCTTGAATGTCCGGTTCATCACACTTTTTGCTGCATGCACTGAAAAATACAGCAGTCGATAATAGTGCAGTAAGGCAAAGGAAATTTTTCATTCGCGGCAAAAATAAACAAAACAAACTTTGAATCCCTTCTATTCTTAATTTTGAGCTCATGCAGAAAATTCTATTTACTAACGTCGTTTTCCTCTTAATCATACTTACAGGTTGTAATACTACCTATCACTACACGGAGTTTATCAAACCTTCAAATCGGTATATTCCTTCATCTACTTATGTAGTGGGGGTAGCGCAAAGAAGTACTACTCCAAAAACAGTTTGTCCTGTTTATACCAATGGAATTCCCTATGGCGAATTGAAAAACATCCCTTATAAATCGGCAAATTTGACCATCGAGAATTTGAAGAAGCTTTGTGAGGACATAGGTCGATTTAAGTTTGTAGAAATTGTAGTAGACGATTCCGTGGTGAATAATGAAGAGTTCGCTACAAAGCCATTTACCGAGGCAGAAATAGAGAGCCTCTCTAAAATTTATGATTTGTATGGTATCATTTCTCTCGATGGACACAATATGTTCATTAGAACTTCCGGTTCTGTAAGTGTTGTATCCGTCACAGACGGCAGCGGCATGCCTACACAAGTGCCTGAGTTTTCTAAAGAGAGTGAAGTGAGTATGTCTCTTCTCTGGCGATTCTATGACTCTTCAACAGCCGAGATGATAGATGAATACCAAGAGAACTATGAGAGGGTTTTTGGTCGAGTGGCCTACACGGAGGAAGAAATACAAGAATTCAAAGATGAAGATATGGGCTTGATGGATGTATCGGGCATGGCCGCTTACGATTATTTTGAGCGAATATCGCCGCATTGGGAACCCGACTACCGTCAGTATTTTAATCTCGGTTCTGCCGAACTGGAGCAAATAGCAGAATCTCTTCAGTTGACGGGAGATTGGGAAGAAGCGGCTAAATCATGGAAAGAATTGACCGACTCGGAAGATGCCAAAGTGAGCCATCGCGCATCTTTCAACATGGCATTGGCCTCAGAAATTTTAGGGCAGCCTCGCGTAGCAATTGAATGGATAAATCGCGCCAAGATGATCAACCCTACTAAAAAGACCTTGAAGTACGCCGAGGTTCTAGACCGTCAATTGCTCATTTATGAAGTGGTCAATAGTCAGTTGGGAGTAGAGTAATAATTCAGGTTTTACAGTAAAATCTAAAGTGAATGATTGGGCTCAGTGTAATCGCCTCTATGGCATTCACTCGAAATCGCCTTTGATTTTGTGAGTCTTCGAAATACAAAAAGATCAACTCACTCACCGGCCAAACTACCTGTGTAGGTCAAATTGAGGACCTAGTCATTTTTACTTTTTCAAAATATTTTCGCCTCTTGTAGCAAAACGTCAAGTTTATTCGTCAAACTCGTGAAGCCTTTAACCAGCGGATGGAAATTAGCCTGATAAAAAAACAGTTAAAAAGTGACCGAAGGGTTCAGACTGAAGTGTACAATGCGTGTTGTCGCAGGGTCTATGCGTCTTGCCTCAGAATCTTGAATGATGCGCACGAGGCAGAAGATTTTATGCAAGAAGCATTCATTCAAGCCTTTGATCGGATTGATTCTTTCCGCGGAGATTCTCAATTGGCCAGTTGGATTTGTAGGATCGCCATCAACAAATGCCTGGATCATTTAAAGAAGCGCAAAGTGCCTTTTGATATGGATGCTGAAATCGATAGTAGTAAGCAAGGCTATAATCAAGATGGTGAAGGAAACTATGACGTCGATCGGATAAAAAGAGCGATGAAAGATTTGCCGGAAGGCTGCAGAGTGGTTTTCGCACATCAACTTTTTGAGGATATGGATCATAAATCCATCTCAAAACAGCTGGGAATAAAAGAAGCTTCATCTCGGGCACAGTATGCCAGAGCTAAGAATAAGATTATTGAATTGGTAAACGAAACGTATGTCTGATTTTGAAAATTTCATAAGAAAAGAGCGAGATTCCTTTGATGAGGAACAAATGCCCTTGGGCCACGAGAATCGCTTTTTGATGAAACTCGAAAAGAGAATACACGACAATGAAAATCGTGTAAGATTCTGGAGAGTTGCCGCTGCGATCATCGTCTTGTTGATAGCGGGAGGAAGTTTATTGCTTCCGCGGTTCAATAGCCCTGTCGATGTGCAATATGGGTCAATGGCGCTCAGCGATGTATCATCTGATATGGCCAACATCGAGTTGTATTACACCTCGCAATTGGAAGAAAAATACGCGGGCCTTCAAGAATTGTCAGAAACTGATGTCGAAGTGAAAAGTCTCTTTAAAGAATTGGCATCATTAAACGACGAATACGAAAACCTTGAAAGAGAGCTCTACCGCAGTGGTACTGATGATAGAGTGATCTTGGCTATGATCGAAAACTTCAGGCTGAGATTGAAAATAGTAGAAGAATTAGAAAAAATTAAACAAGAACAATTAAGCTGATCATCATGAAAACAATACTATCCTTTAGCTTATTTCTCCTCCTGGTCATTGGAGTAAATGCCCAGATCGATCAGAAAGTGGAACGGTCATTCAAAACGGGAGGCAATCCTGAGCTGAGCATCAAGAATTCATTCGGAGATATCAAGATCAATACCCACAATAGTGGCATACTCGAAGTCTTAGTGGAGATTAATGTTGTTCCTACGAACAAACGCAATTACGAGAAGGTAAAAGACAAAGTGCGCATTGACATTAGAGAAGTGGGAAACAGAGTCGAGCTACAGACAATTAGTGGATTTGGACGGTATTTCTACTGAAGGAGATGGCAATTGACTATACCGTTTTGATACCCGAAAACACATCCTTAGAGATTTGCAATCAATTTGGAGACGTCTGGATTGAAGGAACGAAGGGTCCAATATCTAAGCTCGAGTTCAGCACGGCGATTTTTTCTGCGGAGACATAGATGGTGACAGACAATTCGATTAAGGTTCAGTTTGGAGAACTTCGGTTGGAGTCAATTAAAAGGATGCTGAATTCGAAATTCAGCACGGCGATTTTCGAGCAGATTATCTATCTGATGTGGACATTGGAAGTGCAGTTTTCAGATGGTAGAAATGATCGAGTTGAAGTGAGACGTTGAGATTGATGTTCAGCATTCAGATTTGGAAATAGGAACGGTAGCAATAGAGCGACACTTATTGATATTGATGCGTCAATTTTCAGATATTAAATTAGAATCAGGTCCTTGGAATGAGTTTCGAATGGACTTGGAAGGTGGATTTACAGATTTCTCAATTCCCGAATCATTAAAGAGCTTGGATGAATTACGAGTCCAAAGACATGCACACTGTGGAGTACCGCATCAATGAAAAAGGGACACAAGTGGTAAACAGAATCACTATTGACGCCAATCACAGCGACGTAGACTTTGATTAAAAGAAAACTGCGCTTACTTGTGTAAGCGCAGTTCACTAATCACCCGACTGTAAAATAAGATGGTATATCATCGCAATTTCTTTCAATTATCGCAACTCTACCATTTTTTCTACACATCAAAGTTAAATTATTTATTCGTTCGGATATATTCAATATATTTATGATTGATATAAGCGAATCTTATGAATTTTACTCTTCATCAATTAAAAGTGTTTTTGAAGGTTGCCGAACGAGACAGTGTGACTGAGGCAGCGGCAGATCTTCACCTGACCCAACCTGCTGTTTCATCTCAGTTGAAGCTTCTCCAAGCTCAAGTGGGCCTGCCACTCACCGAAGTAATCGGTCGGAAAATTCATATCACCGAAACGGGTAGAGAATTTGCCGAACTGGCAAAAGAAATCTTGAAAAAGACGGAAGAGCTCGATGAGCGCATGACCACCAAAAAAGGAAAGGTGAGCGGAAAGCTGAAACTCACAGTGGTTAGTACGGGTAAGTATTTCGTTCCGGCCATATTGGCTGAGTTCAAGAAGGCATATCCCGAAGTCAAAATAACTCTGGATGTATCCAAGAGGGGTGAAAGTGAGGATGCGCTGCTGGACTACCAAGCAGACTTTATGATTGCTACTTCAAGTACTTCGCTTGATGCCTATAGTAAAATTGATTTCTTGCCAAATCCATTGATATTAGCAGGTCCTGCAAACCCCGTAGATTTTGAGCTGCCGAAAGGAAAATTGACTGCCAAGCATTTGAAAAAGCTTCCTTTCATTTATAGAGAAAGAGGGTCGGGTACGAGAAAGAGAATGGATAGATTTCTCGAACAAGAAGGTATTGATCCTGATATTAGCATGGAGTTGGTCACCAATGAAGCCGTAAAGCAGCTCATCCTAGCAGGATTTGGGGTTTCATTTCTTTCTATTTACAGTACCAGATTGGAGCTTCAACACAAGGAACTTCAAATAATAGATCATGCCAAGCTTCCGCTTAAAGGGCAGTGGAGTCTGGTGTGGCTTAAAGGTAAAAAACACACTCCTGCTACCGAAGCCTTTTTGAATTTCTTGGTTGAAAATTCAGACGAATGGGTTGATCGACTATTCCCTTGGGTAAAAGACTTCGTTTAAGCGCAAGGTCATTACCTTTGCAGCCATGTTAAATAAAGTTGATCCCGCAGAGCTCAAAAGGCTTTTAGAGCAAAAGCCCAAAGTGTTAATCACCATGCACAAAGGACCTGATGGCGACGCAATAGGTGCTTCACTTGGTTTTTATCACTTTCTAAAACAGAAAGGGGTAGAGGCCGTGGTGGTGGCTCCCGATAATTTCCCGAAATTCTTGAAGTGGCTGCCTGCTTGCGATCAAATCATTGATTGCGAGCATCAACCTCACAAAGCTGAGAAGGCCATTAAGGATTGTGACCTCATTTTTTGTCTCGACTTTAACCATCCTTCGCGCATGGGGTCTTTTCAGGAGATGGTTGTGAAATCAGACAAGCCGAAATACGTAATTGATCACCATCAAGATCCTGACGATTTTGCCGATCAATACTTTGTGGATAGCGATGCAAGTTCAACTGCAGAGATGATCTACAGACTGGCAGCTGAAATGAATGAGGAAGAACTGATCAATGCCGATGCTGCGATCTGTCTGTACACGGTTTGGTAACCGATACGGGCTCCTTTCGCTTTTCTTCCGTTACCCCTGAGGTAATGCGGATAGCAGCGAATCTCATGTCAACGGGAATTGATCATGTGAAGGTTTATAACGAAGTCTATGACAATTCTTCTTTGGATCAATTAAAGCTCAGAGGGTACGCCTTAAGCGAAAAGACGGTAGTGATTGGAGATACAGGTGCTGCTTACATTTCGCTTAGCGAAGAAGAATTGGACCGCTTTAATTACCACAGTGGCGATACCGAGGGACTGGTAAATTACGCCTTGTCTATTGAAGGAATTCATGTCGCCGGATTCTTTTACGAAAGAGATGGATACATCAAACTTTCTTTGAGAAGCAAAGGAAAGGTAGAGGTGAATAAAATTGCCTCTGCGCTTTTTGAAGGTGGCGGGCATAAAATGGCTGCAGGCGGTCGCAGCAATCTTAGTCTTGAAGAGACTATCGCAAAATTCGAAGCTGTTGCGAAAGCGGGATTTCAACTAGAAGCCATTGACTCATGAGAATAGCTGCTCTCCTCATTCTGTGGGTACTTCTCTTTGCCGCGTCTTGTAAAGATTCACATCAAGGATCTCAGCAAAGGATGCCCACTCAAGACGAACTGATTGAAGCCAATAAGCGCAAAGTCAGTAAAGAAGCTGATCTCATTAATCAGTTTATCGCGCAATCGGGATGGGAGATGAAAGAAACCCAAACAGGAATTCGGTACGACATCTATCACTTGGAGGATGATACCATTGATGCCAAATCAGGCGATGTCGTGTCAATAGTATATAGCCTTCACCTCCTCGATGGCACACGGGTCAGCGATACCGATCTGAGCGGCCCTATTACCTTTAAGGTTGGGCAAGGCGATGTGGTTTCAGGTCTTCATGAAGCCGTTACACTTTTATCAGTGGGAGATAGCGCAAGACTCATTTTGCCGTCCTATCTCGCATACGGACTTACGGGCGATCAAAATAAAATACCTTCCAATGCAGCGCTTTTCTACGATTTGTCATTGGTTAGTTTGGACTAGCCTTATTCTTTCACTTTTTTCGTGCGAAGAGCCTCCCCGATACAATACCACCGATCGTGGTCTGCAGTGGAAGCTGCTCTCCTTTACCGACTATGAGCAATCGCTCGATTCGGCCGAACAATACTTTGTAGAAGTTCTGAT
Organism: uncultured Cryomorphaceae bacterium; assembly: GCA_942492545.1. Lineage (GTDB taxonomy): Bacteria > Bacteroidota > Bacteroidia > Flavobacteriales_D > Cryomorphaceae > JAKVAV01. The sequence continues at coordinate 61,324 of CALOFA010000033.1, forward strand.
TTCTCCGCTTCACAGTTCAGACACGCTGGCATATGTATACGATCAATTTTTGGCTAAAGGCGATGACCCCTTGCACGCTTTCCTTCAAAGCCGTTATGTAGGAGATAGTTTAGAAATTCTAACATCACTACAGGATACCTTAAATGCCGACTTTCCTTATCGAGATACCTTGATGTATCATTTGCGCGTTGATCGGATGCGGACCCGGCGGCAGTTGGAAGATAGTCGGTTGCAAGAGTTGATTGGACTCGATTCGCTAGTGCATGTTGATTCTGTGGCTTCCGCTTATCGCGAAACACAGGGTGCATATTTCAGAACTATCCTAAGCGGAGATACAGCAAAAGTTAGGAGAGGAAAGGAGATTGTTATTCACTACCAAGGTCGAAGCCTCGATGGAAAAGTATTCGATGACTCCAGGAGTATGGTAGCCCCTTTGCGATTTGTTTTTGGAAATGAGGATCAGGTTTTGAAGGGATTGGAAATTGCTTTGTCACAAATGCACCTTCACGAAAAGGCTGAGGTTATTTTACCTTCTTGGCTCGCTTTTGGAGCTTCGGGGAGTGCAGATGGAAGGGTGCCGCCATACACAACCGTGGTTTACCAAATCGAAGTATTGGACTTGGCAAAAGATTGATTAACGCAAATTTCCGATGGCAAATATGCAAGGCTGCTTGTGCAAAGCAGGTTTTTTCTTTTTCCAGTTCTCAACAGCCAAGGTTCTCACCATCTCGTTATCGGTAGTAATGTTTCGAGCAATGCACAGCAGTGTTTGAGGATTGCAAACCTGAATCAATTCCTCAAATAGCTTCTCGTTTCGAAAAGGAGTTTCCATGAAAATCTGGGTATATCCTGTATCTCGATGAGCAGTCTCCATTGTTTTTATGGCCTTTCGCCGCTCTGATTGGTCTATAGGCAAGTACCCGTGAAAGGTAAATTGCTGCCCGTTGAATCCCGATGCAATCAGCGCCAGAATGATCGAAGAAGCTCCCGTATGAGGAACGACTTGAATTCCTTTTTTGTGACAAAGCTCTACCACGGCGGCTCCGGGGTCGGCTATTCCGGCAAGACCTGCCTCAGAGATGAGGCCCATGTCAGTGCCTTCAAGTAAGGGCTTAATCAAATGCGGAATTTCCGTAGCCTCCGTGCGCTTGTTTAAAGAATAAAAAACCAAGTCGTTTAACGGAATCCGAGTTCCGGCCCTTTTCAAATATCGTCGGGCTGTTTTTTCGTTTTCAGCAATGAAGTGAATCAAGTCGCGGCTTACCTCTAAGACCTCTTCGGGTACAACTCTTTCGGGATTTGTTTCACCCAAAAGGGTAGGGATGAGGTGAAGTTTACCTGGTTTGTTCATCAACTTGATTTAAGAATGATTCTGCCGCTTCATCCAGCATGTTGTATACGTTTTTGAATCCTTCATTTCCTCCATAATAAGGGTCGGGAACTTCGCGATCTTCGCCCGGGTGACTCAAGTTTAAGAAGAGCTCCACCTTCTCTTTTTGCGCGCTATCGTTTGCCTGAGCAACCACATTTTGGTAATTGCTCTTGTCCATTACAAAGATGCGGTCGTAGTAATGGAAATCAGACTTTTTAAACTGTCTGGCACGAAGATCAGAAATATCATCGCCAAAGTCGTTCATACAGCGTTGGGCCCTTTTATCGGGAGCCTCACCTACATGCCAATCGCCTGTGCCCGAAGAATCGATTTCCAGCGAAAGACCCCTCTCTTTTGCTTTTGTGCGCAACACACCTTCAGCCATGGGGCTGCGGCAAATATTACCCAAGCAAACAAACAATACTTTCATGTCGCGAAGGTAAAAGTTCTGGAAGTGTTGTAAAATTCGGCTTACTCTTTATTTGCTGCAACTTCCAGTAGATGTTTTACCCCTGCCTGTAATTGCTGGTCGATTCCTTGAGCCGCTTTGCCTGGTTCGTTGTAAATAAGAATGTCGGGCTGTAGCTCATTGTTTTCCATCAATTCACCCGTGCGGACATCTTTCATGCCGACCTGGGGAATTCCAAAGACCGTTCCGTCTTGCATTCGTTCCCACCATACGGCCGTTCCCGTTCCGGCCACAGGAGTTCCGATGAGTTTTCCGATTTCAAAAAACTTGTAGGTGTAAGGAAACATGTGAGCGTCTGAATAATTGCTTTCGCTCATGAGCACACAACTAGGTTTTGTCCATTTTCCCAAAGGCTCACCACCCATATTGTCTTGACCGCGTGGTAAAAATTGGAGATAAGCTTCGCCGCTAAGGAAAGTCGCCAAATCGTCGTGGAGCCAGCCACCGCCGTTAAATCGAGTGTCGACGATCAGGCCTAGCTTTTGATTGTGTTTTCCCAGTGCCTTTTCATACACTTCGCGAAAGCTGGATGAATTCATTCCCCTCACGTGCACATAGCCTATTTTTCCTCCGCTCAGGCTATCTACTTGCGCTTCACGGCTCTCGATCCATCGCTCGTAAAGCAATTGGTTTTCTTGTCTGCGACTGATTGGTTCTACCACTTCGTCCCATCTTTCGCCCGACTCGGGATCGAAATAAGAAATCAACGTTTTGTCTCCCTCCTTGCGGTTGAATAAAGGGTAGTAGTTTTCGTTTCTCAAAATGGACTCGCCGTTTATTTTTTCAATCACGACACCTTTCTTCACTTTACCCGCTTCATTGATCACAGGACTTTTTCCCAATACCTCGGCAATTTTCAAACCGTCGCCTCCGTAAGAATCATCGTAAAGCAATCCCAATGAGGCCGTTTTGTCTCCGTTACCGTCATTGGATCTATACCTTCCGCCGGTGTGAGAGGCATTGACCTCGCCCAATATTTCAGAAAGCATATCGGCAAAGTCATATGGGTTGTTGATGTATGGCAGATATTTGGCGTATTCTGCTTTATAGAAATCCCAGTCTACTCCATGTAAATCCTCCAAATAGAACTTCTTCTTAAACTGTCTCCAGGCATGTTCGAAGAGATAGGCTCTTTCTGCATCGGTATTTAGATTCATTTCCGATGAGAATGAAACACCTTCTGCCTTTCCGTCTTTGACGGTTATCTTTTTCAAATTGCCTTTTGAGTTGACGAAGAGGTGTTCGAATTTTTTATCAGCCTGAATATCCGAATAGCCTCCGTCCAGCTTGGCGAAAATCTTGGTCTCCTTGTCTTTAAACTGTGTTTTCCAAAGATCAAAATCCTCTCCTGTGCTAGCCAGGAAATAGAGATTTTCACCTTCCTCGTCAAGCACAAAATCAGAGAGAAACGATGAAAAGATGGTCAATCGTACTTTTCGATCATCCAGTCCGTCCCAGTCAACCGAAATGTCCTTTACTTCTTCTTTCTCTTCATCTTCCTCCTCTTTTTTCTTGTCTTTATCGTCGCCGTCCTCCTTTTCTTCTTTCTTCTTTTTGTCCTTTTGTTCTTCTTTCCAAAGCTCGTAGTCCGCTTTGTCCAGTGTAAATTTCTTGAAGGCGTTTTCAGTTAAAAAGAGGGCGTAGACATCGCTTTGGCTGCCCCAACTCCCATGTGAGCGAAAGCCAGCTTTATCGGAAGCCCAATAGACCACCTCGCCTTTCATCCCGAATTTGGGACGGCTATTGCTGTAACCACTTTTGGTCAAATTTATCGGCTCCTCTTTTCCCGTAGCTTTTACCAATCCTACCTGATCATTCCAGCGATTGTTATCAAAAAACTGAACCAATAGCCATTTGGAGTCAGGTGACCAGGTGTAGTATTGATCGCCATCTGAATAAGAGTAAGAATACTCTCCGGGCACTACCGTTCGGGTCATTCCCGATTTGAGGTTGATTACCTTCAAGGTAGTTCGCTCCTCCAAGTATGCCACCTCTTCGCCGTTTGGAGAGTAGCTGGCTTGAAATTCTTCTGCCTCGGTATTTACGATCGGCTTTTCTTCAATTATCGTCGCATTGTAAAAATACTTGTCTTCTTCTCTGCCAAGGCTGGCTTCATAAACATTCCAACTTCCGTCACGCTCACCATTGTACAGCAATTTCGTGCCATCGCTATTGAAGTCGAGGCCTCGTTCTTGTTCAGGAGTATCTGTAATTCTTTTCGTTTTCGAATAGTCTGTCGCAGTCACGAAAACTTCTCCTCTTACGATGAAGGCTATTTCTTTTCCATTCGGTGAAACCTCAAAATCGCTGGCGTTTCCATTGATGAGTTCTACCACGGCTTCGTTGTAGCGCCGATCAGTTCTGATGGTGATGTTCACTTTCTTCGGTTGCTCGGTTCCAGCTGTGTATAGATTTCACCGGCATATCTGAAACACAACATCCCGTTATCTGCTCTGGAAAGTGATCGAACGGGATGCTTATCCAGATTGGTTACTTGTTTTAAATTAGAGAGGGAATCTCCTGCCAAGGTTCCTTTTCCAAACGTTGAAGGAGCCCGATCTTTCGGAAGTGAAAAATACTTGATTGGCAGTTCCCCACACGGGATTCCGATCCTCGCCACGCCACGAAGTGAGCTTGGAATATTTTCCATTGTCGAAATTATAGGTCCAAATATCTCTGGTCACAGAAGATACGTGGTGCTTACGGTATTTGTCTTCGTAGCCTTTGCGATCGTGGAAAACGATCATATTTCCCGAGTCGTTGTATCTGGCTGCAATCGCAGGCGTTGTCAAGACTTGCTCTTCTCTTCCACCTTCTGTAGAAACAGAATACAATTCGGGAAGTGCACCTGAAGGAAAAAGTACAGACTCTGAATCATCGACTCTGGAAGAACCATAAATAACGTTTTTGCCGTCCGGACTAAAGTCGAAGGCTACATCATCGGCAGAGTGAAATGTCAATCGCTTTGGCGAACCGCCCTCGGCATCAACCAGGAATACATCTTTATTTCCATAGCGCATGGATGAAAAAGCAATGTGTTTTCCGTCAGGGCTCCATATCGGTTCACTCTCGTAAGCCTCGTGTATGGTAAGTCTTTTCGCTTCACCACCCGAAATCATAACAGTGTAGATATCTCCTTGATACGCAAAAGCGATAGTGCTCCCATCAGGGGAAATGGCCGGGTATCTTAGCCATAAAGGATTATCAGAGTCTTGGGCTATTCCGCCGAACGCAAACGATAGCAGGATGAGGGGTAGAAAATACTTTTTCATGTAGATGGTTTTTGCGGGTGTAAAAAACAAAAAATCCCCTGATTGAAGCAGGATTTAAAGGTTTTTAGGAAATGGTACAACTTACCATCCAAAAGTGTATGGACCCCCTTTGAATGGTCCTGCAATTTTTGAGGTAATCCAACCGCCATAGAAGTCGCCTTCCTGAGGTTCTGCTTTTTCGCCATCAATGTAACAGGCTTCAACTTTTGAAGGATAAAACGCAACGTGGTTCTTCAGCTCTGAGTAAGCGTGTTTTGGTTCAGGATAATACCAAGCGGCGTTTTCTGCTTTCAATTCTCCTGACTGCAGATGGTAGTATTTTCCCTTGCCTTTCCATTCGCAAAAAGTAGTTTGATTCGACATCATCAAAACCTCTTGATCGATATCATCGAGTGGGATATAAATGGTAGGAGGGTGGCTGGTTTCCAGCATTCGGAGCGCATTGTTTGAAGATGCTATCCGCCTTCCGGCAAAATACACCTCAACCAATGATTTTACTTTTTCCAATTTAGGGGGCCGAGGATAATCCCAAACGGATTCCTGATCCTTCGTGGGTTTATCAGCTTTGGGATGTTTCATTGTTCAATTACAGGGCCGAAACTACAATACAAATTGACGCTTCAGGCTTGGTTAAGAACAATGAAAATTACTCAAAGTTCAGTTTAGTCTTCATCCTCGTCGGCAGAGCTATCGTCGGAATCGGGCATGTAATCCAAATCTGAATACTTGTCCTCGAAGTCAGACTTTACATCCTCTTTAAGATTTCCATCATCATCGTAATCGTCGTCTTCCTCAATAAGCTCTTCGGCTCTGGCTTGCGACATTTTGATGAGATAAATTCTTTCATCCGTTTCAAATCGAAGAGCGCTCACACGATCTCCGTCTTTGTTATTGAAATGAATCAGTTCATCACTGAATCCATAAGGATATGTAAGCTTGATCTGCTCTTGAATAGCCGGAGCTATTTTTTCAAAAGAGGTAATAATTCTGGGTTTACTATCAGGTGCAGACATGCTAATTGAAATTTTTCGATTTAAAATACCGGCGCTAAGAAAATAAATAATTCAACCATTTCAACCAAAATCGACGGTACCGGGCAAATATGATGAAATCCTGTTGAAAACAAGCAGGGGTCAATTAGAGAAAGAGATATCCAAAAACTCCGACATGGTTATCTTTGCCGCCATGCAAGAAACCATTTTAATTTTGGATTTCGGTTCGCAATATACTCAGCTTATCGCACGGAGGGTGCGTGAGCTCAATGTTTATTGCGAGATTCATCCGTTTCATGAATCTCCCGAACTCACTGATAACATAAAGGGTGTAATTCTTTCGGGTAGCCCTTTTTCAGTTCATGATGACAATGCTCCGCAGATAGACTTAAGTCTGTATCGTGAGAAAGTTCCCGTTTTGGGAGTTTGTTATGGCGCCCAATATATTGCTCAACTCGACGGAAAAGGAGAAGTAAGAAAGAGCGATAAACGCGAATACGGTCGAGCAAATTTGAGATCAATAGATTCTGAATCTCCATTATTCAAAGGTATTCATGTCGGGTCTCAGGTGTGGATGTCTCACGGGGATACCATTTTTTCTTTGCCCGATCATGCCAAAATTGTGGCATCGACCCACGATGTAGACGTTGCAGGTTATGAAGTAAAGGGAGAAAATACTTTTGGAATTCAGTTTCACCCTGAAGTCTACCATAGTACTGACGGCAAAAAGCTTCTGCATAATTTTTTAATGGACATTTGCGGTTGCAGTGGGGCGTGGACTCCTCACAGTTTTGTAGAACAATCGGTAGCAGAGTTAAAGGCTCAACTTGGAGATGATAAGGTGATTCTGGGACTGAGCGGAGGAGTGGATAGCTCAGTGGCTGCGGTTTTGCTGCACCACGCCATCGGCAAAAACCTCTATTGCATTTTCGTTGACAACGGATTGTTGCGCAAAAATGAGTTTGAAGATGTTCTGCACTCATACCAAGATATGGGGCTTAATGTACGCGGGGTAGATGCCAAGTCACGGTTTTACGATGCACTAAAGGGAATTAGCGATCCTGAAGAAAAACGCAAAGCCATAGGCCGTGTTTTTATTGAAGTATTTGATGATGCAGCTCATGAAGTGCAAGATGTAAAATGGCTGGCCCAAGGAACGATTTATCCCGATGTGATCGAGTCGGTTTCCGTTAAAGGACCCTCAGCTACGATTAAAAGTCACCACAATGTTGGAGGTCTTCCTGACTTTATGAAGTTGAAGGTTGTGGAGCCGCTGCGTGCACTTTTTAAAGATGAGGTTCGTTTAGTTGGTAAGGATTTGGAGATTTCTCAAACCATTTTGGGAAGGCATCCTTTCCCGGGTCCGGGATTGGCCATTCGGATCTTGGGAGACATTACGGAAGAAAAGGTCCGTATTTTGCAAGAAGTCGATCATATCTTTATTTCGAACTTGAAAGAATCCGGAGAATACGACAATGTATGGCAAGCAGGAGCGATCTTGCTTCCCGTGCAAAGTGTGGGTGTGATGGGTGATGAACGCACTTATGAGAAGGCCGTGGCGCTCAGAGCAGTTTCTTCTACCGACGGAATGACGGCTGATTGGTGTCATTTGCCTTATCCTTTATTGGCGAAGATTTCGAATGAGATAATCAACCGAGTAAAAGGTATAAACCGAGTGGTTTACGACATTAGTTCAAAACCACCTGCAACGATAGAATGGGAGTAAAAAACGGACTATTAAGATTACTTTTTGTCGCAATGGTGGCAATGTTTGCGTCTGGTGTATCCGCTCAGAATTATGCTCAGCGCACCATTGATGGCAACGATTACTACCTCTATTATGTAGAGCCCGGAAATACGCTTTATGCAATATCAAAGATGTTTTCCGTTTCTGTAGACGCCTTGGTTAATGCCAATCCTTCTGCAGAGCAAGGCTTGGAAATTGGTCAGGAAATACTTGTTCCCCTGGGAGAAGTAAATAAGCGCGAAGCCAAGAAGAAAGAAGTTACGGTAGACGGCGATGTAATTTTGCACACCGTTCAAAAGAAAGAAACACTTTTCTCCATTTCTAAGGATTACGGTGTATCCGTGAACGAGCTGATGGAAATGAATCCTGAATCAGCACAGACCTTAAGCACGGGAGTCATCTTAAAAATACCTTCAGTAAAGAGTTCAAACGTTCAGGACAAATTTCTGGAACCCGCTCGCAATGATTCTTTCATTGTTCATCAAGTCCAATCAGGAGAAACGATTTTTTCTCTTGCCAAGCAATATGGAATTTCTCAGGATAGCCTTTTAACCATGAATCCTGATCTGGCTTTGGGCGTAAAAAAAGATCAGTACTTGATTATCCCTGCTTATACTGAGTCGTTTTTAGAGATGCGTTCAGCAGAAAAGCGAGAGACACTTTTGAATGAATTAAACATTCCCTCCGGCACGCAAGAGGTATACGACTTGGCCTTAATGTTGCCTTTTGAATTGGAATTAAATGACAGCATCGAAAAGGCATTGAAGCAAGGCGATGATCTGTATATCCTTACGGAAATTGCATTGGAATACTATCGAGGAACTCGTTTGGCGCTTGATTCATTGGCGAAGTTAGGTTTGAGTGTAAACCTTCACGTATATGAGGTAGGAGAGGATATTGTGCGAACGCGAGAGACCTTGAAAAAAAGGGAGCTTCGAGAAATGGATATGATTTTTGGCCCGATGCACAAGGCTAGTTTGGCTTTGGTGAGTGATATGACAGTCGATGAAAAGATCTATTTGGTTTCACCGAATTCCTTTTCGAACGAAGTCTTTGAGGATAATCCTTATTTGTTGCGGGCCATGACTTCGCGAGAAACATTGTTGAGGTATTTGGCTAATTACATTGCCATCAATCATCAAAATCACAATGTCTTGATGTTGAACAGCGAATCACCTAAGGAATGGCCGATGCGCAAAGAGTTCATCAATAACTACAACACAGCCGTTTCGACCTTTAATAACATCTACTCCGATTCACTGCGAAGTGTCACCAAGGATATGTTTAACAGGGAAGGAGGCGTTGGGAAAATTGGCGACTTCTTAAAAAAAGACACCCTAAATGTGATTGTCGTGCCTTCCAATGATCTTGCATTTGTAAGTGATGTGATGACGAGATTGTCACTGCTCGAAAATGAGTACCAAGTTCAAGTTTATGGGTTGGACAAATGGGTCAACTACGAAAATATCGAAGCCGAATACAAGAATCGCCTGAAGTTAAGATTAGTTGTTCCCTCTTTTGTGGATTATGAAAGTCCTACGACCATGGAGTTTTTGAAATCTTATCGTGATGAATATGGTACGGAGCCTTCTCATTTTGATTATGGATTTAAGGGGTATGATTTAACATTATTCTTTGGTGAAGCTTTATTGAAGGAAGGACTCGCATTCCCCTTGGCATTTGACAAATTGAAGTTGGATGGAACAGCCGGCTCGTACCGTTTTGGTAAGTCAACAACGGGAAAAGAGTTTGAGAACAAGGAGGCTTACATCCTCGAGTACCAAGATTTTGAAATTAAAAGGGTGAATTGATGTCTGCCCCTGATCGAAAAGAAATTGAAGATTCCTACCGTCAGATCCAGTCACTGATCTGCGAGAAGATCGAGCACACGGATGGAACGGGAAAGTTTATCAAAGATAGCTGGGAACGCGATGGAGGCGGAGGTGGACTGACCCGCGTTATGTCAGAAGGAAGTGTCTTGGAGAAAGCCGGAGTGAATTTTTCGGCGGTAGAAGGAGAGGTGACTCCGATGATGGCCAAAAACTTAGGGATGGATGCCAAGTGGTTTTTTGCTACCGGGGTCAGCATTGTGATGCATCCGCACAATCCTCATGTTCCGATTATTCACATGAATATTCGCTATTTCGAAACGGATAAAGGCGATTATTGGTTTGGCGGAGGAATAGATCTTACTCCTCATTATGTAGTCGAAAAACAAGCCAAGTACTTTCATCAAGGCCTGAAAGAAGTATGTGATCGGTTTGATTCGAAATGGTATTCTGAATTCAAAAAGCAAGCTGATGACTATTTCTTCATACCTCATCGGAATGAGACGAGAGGAATCGGAGGCATATTCTACGATCATTTGTCGGAAGACTCTAATCACTCAAAAGCTGAGATTCTCGATTTTTCTCTAGCACTTGGAAGGCTTTTTCCTGAAGTATATTCGTTTTTGATAAACGAAAACAGAACCAAGTCCTTTAGCGATTCTGAAAAAGAGTGGCAGAAGCTGAGAAGAGGTCGCTACGTTGAGTTCAATTTGGTTTATGACCGCGGTACTCGGTTCGGATTATTAAGCAATGGGCGAACCGAATCGATTTTGATGAGTCTTCCAAAAGAAGCCAATTGGTTTTACGATTTCCATCCTGAGCAAGGATCTGAAGAAGAGAAAACACTCGCGCTGCTACGGAAAGAAATTGATTGGATCAAAGCTTGATCCACTGTCCTTTCTCACTTATTGATCCATTATCAATTTCCACGAGGTAGATGCCTGTATTCAATTTAGAAGCCTCTGCTATTTTTAAGGTTCCTTCTTTTGATTTCCGTCGAGTTAAAGTCAATACTTCTGTTCCCGTTAAGTCATGGATTTTTACAGAAACCCTGCCAGGCAAAGAATGCTCTATGATTAATTCACCATTCGATTCTTCTGAGATAGTCAAAGAGTTTGAAGTCTCATTCAGAATCGAGTATGCATCAATAATGGATGTACGCACCGAAAGGCGCTTATCATCTAATCGTGTCCAAACCGGTCTAACCACATTGGCGTGAGCAGCGATGTTGTTATAGTCTCCAAAGAAAATTTTCGGATCGGGATAGAAAGGGCTTTCATTGATTTTGACTTCCTTAAAAGATAAACCTCCGTCTTGGCTCACTGCCACATAAACATCCGTACCGGTGTCATCGTGGTTTCTGCGGTCGTGGTAAACGAACCATAAATTTCCATTGCTTTGGTCAATATCCATCCATGTAAAAAACTGATGGTTTTCGGATGAGTCTTGATTCACTCTTACAGGCTCTGACCAAGACATTCCTTGGTCATGGCTTTTCGAAAGGAAGATGTCGGTATTATGGACTCCATTTCGTTGATCAGCCCAGTTCACGTAGATCGTTCCTTGATTTGGTCCAGCCGAAAGATCGCATTTTGTAACAGGCATTCCGTTGACGCGGTAAATGCCGGGAATGTTGATATTCCACCCACCTACATGATCGGCTATGGGGAGTTCATGTTCTTCCCACGTTTCACCTCCGTCGAGTGATCGGTTAAAGACTAAACCATTTGGTCCTGACCAGGCTACATAGATTTGTCCATCAGGTCCGACTGCCGGGACAGCTCCTTCCACAGTGTCATCATCATCCAAGCAATCTCCGTCTACACTGTTCACTTGAATGGGATTGCTCCAAGTTTCACCTTTGTCAGCAGACTTTGAAAACAGAATATTGGAGCGATCCTCAGGATTTTTTGAATCGTACTCATCGAATTGAGTCCAGGTAACGTAGATTTCGTTGTTCTCAGGATTGACTACGGCCCAAGGTTTATCCTGTGCCTTATCACCGTTTAATCCAAAATAGCTACCATCATTGAAGCTTTTCCCTCCATCGTCTGATCGTTGACACACCATTCGATCAATCCAATTTCCGTCAGGTACTTTGGATAAGTGAAAATGATAGAAACTCCCGCTTGTATCTTGGATAATCACAGGGTCTCCCCAAACGCCAAAAGGTGAGACCTGTTTTTTGCCCGACCACGATAATCCGCCATCTTCGCTCAGATAGATACTGTAGATGTTTGCACCTGCTAAGAGCCTTTGTGGATTCTTGTGGTCAATGCAAATGGAAATTTCGTTGGGATTGTCAGTGGCTGAGATTTCAACTACAGGATTTTGAGCAGTTGCTGTAATTGCCAGGAAGCTGAAGAGCAAAAAAAGGACTTTGTTCATGGGTCAATAATAGCAAAAAGGAGACCACCAATATTGGCGACCTCCTTTTTAGCTATGAACAAGATTTTAGATTATCTCGCAATCACGATCTTTTCAATAACAGTTTCGCTGTCCGTTACGAATTTCACAATGTAGATTCCGTTAGGCAATGCACCACCGTCAATTGCAAGACGGTAAGTATTTCCTGACTGAACATCTTGGTTGAACAAAGTCTCAACTGAGCGACCATTCATGTCGAATATCTCAACCACGGCGCGCTCTGTTTGTGCAACTGTGAACTCAATTGTTGCCTGACCTTCTGTTGGGTTAGGGTAAGAATTGATAATCGTAGAAGGACTTGTTACAAACTCAACAATGTCACCTTCACTTTGACCGGGCTCATTGTTTTCCTCTGTCGTTCCTTCGCAGTTCCAGATCGCTCTTACACCGTCGAGGTCATAACCATCAGGAGTTGAAGTCAACGTGTCATTGTTTCGAATTTGAACTACTGTAATGTAGTCTAGTGCCACATCAGCTGAGCTGATGTCAACAAGATTATCTCCCTTACAAACAGTTTCAGTGAAGTAGAAGTCAACTCCGTTTTGAGAAACGTAAACGTCTGCATATTCAGGGTAAGATTCACAGCCTGGATTTCCGTAAGAAGTCTCAACGATCTCAAGATCATCTCCGTCGAGGTTTGAAACTGCGCCATTGAAGCCCAATTTAATGCTTCCTCCATATCCAAGAGTAACGAATACTAATTGGTCTATTCCTTCAGGCTCTCCAAGAGCTTGAGAGGAGTCAGTTCGGTTTATAGCTATTGAGCCTCCGCCGTTGCGCTCTCCTTCAATGTATTCCAAAACTTCTGCAGCGTAGCATTCGCCTGGCTCAGGAGTTACATCAGGGTTAGCATCTCCACATCCACCGGCGAGGTCACCCGCAGTTATGTTAATGTCGAGGTTGTAAACCGTTTCAGTTACGCTAGCGGTAGAAGGATCAACAACTCTAAGTTGTGTGCCTGCATCTCCAACCAGAATCATTCCGCTTTCCAATACAGCTGCTCCGTATATCTCGTCTAGTTCAACGTCAAATTGAGATACACCGTCAGTAATGTTGTAGAAACGGTTTTGATCACGGTTTATCAACCATACATTCCCATCGTTGGTTTGGATAATATCGCCGCCACTTACGGGTACATCAACAGCATTTGAGGCTTCTCCTGTTGCAGGATTCACTTCATACACTTTGTTTTGATTAGCAGAACCCACCAAAAGTTTTCCTTCATCGGTTACAACTGCAGCATATGTTTGGCTCACGTTCATTTGACCCATTGCGATGTTAGAGAAAGTGCTCAACACATCTGTTACGGGGTCATATATGCCTACTGAACCATTTCCTTTAACAATGTAGAGCAAGCCATTGCTTTCGTCGTAAGCCAAGTGAGGGTCTCCGAGTCCTTCCAAAAGAAGCTCAAGCGAAGCAACACCTTCTCCAAGAGTAACACGGTAAATGTCGCCACCTTGATTTCCATTTGCTGATAAGAACAATTGGAAGTTTTCGCATTCTGCACCTTGGTGGTTTCCATCGAAACATCTGCTAGCCAGGTCGCCGTTGTAAAGAACCAATCCTGTCTCGAAAGTTTCGCCTGTAGCTGCGCCTGTTCCAGGCTCATATACTTCGAAAAGTCCGTTAAGATTACCGTTTGAAATTAGAAGATTTCCGTCAGGAAGAACTGCTACACCGTTGATTTCTTCTGCGGCAACATCAAATTGACCAGCTCCATTTACTTCATAGAAACGTCCTTGTGCGCGGTTTGCCAACCAAAGAACTCCATCTACAAATACGAGGTCTCCTCCGTTTACATCAGCTTCACCTTCTACTGTAGCATTACCTGTAGCAGGATCCACTTTGTAAATCACGTCATTATTGGCACCTACGTATACAAATCCGTCATCTCCTACTACTACAGCAGGGATTCCGGTAACATTGTTTCCGTTTATATTTATTTGAACAGGATCTCCAATCGCTGATAATGTTTCAGGATCGTAAGTAGTCAATAAACCACTGTTGTGGCCTACAATGTAAAGAAGACCGTCGGCGCCAACACCCAAGTGGCTGCCTGGCGTGAATTCTCCCAATGCAATAAGATCTGCCCCTCCCATTCCGTTAAAACTAACAGAATAAAGAACGTCATTTCCTCCGCCTAAAGCATCTTCCATGTAGTAAGTACGGAAATCAGAGCAACCTTCGATAGATGTGCTTCTTTCTGAGCAACCTGAAGCCATATCACCATTTTCGAGTGTAAAAGCCTCTCCGTCAAGAACAGCGTTGTACGCAGCACTTTCGTTTACTCCCCCATCGAGGCTGTAAACCAAGAACTGTCCATTATTTCTAGAAGAAACGATAACGCTTTGGCCATCTTCAAAAGTTGCCATTCCCGTTACTTCGCCATTCACGTTACCTAGAAGGTCGTTGTCAAAACCTGGAATTACTTCATATAGTTTTCCTTGTGGCTTTGATGCCAAGTAAAGGCTACCTGAAGCGCCAAACGTGATGTCACCCCCTGAAATATCATTTCCATCGGAATAATCAGAAAGACTATATGGTTCTGATCCCAAATCAACTACGTAGATTTTACCGTTGTTGGCAGATCCGCCGATCAAAAGATTTCCTTCAGCATCGAAAGCAGCAACTGTAACTCCCACACTCGGTGAAACACTCACTTCTCCAGAGAGAATTCCCGTAGATGGGTCTAGTGTACTAATAGAACCATTGTTTCCATTTACAACATAAATAAGCCCGTTCATCTCATTGTATGCAATATGGGCCGCATTTGGAATGTCTTCAACAATAGCTGAGAGAATTGCATCCCCTCCTTCTAGTGAGACGGAATAAATGTCAGTTTCTGTTTCACCTGATGCAGGATAGTTTATATCTGCATAGTAGTAGGAAAAATTTGTACATACTCCTTGAGCAAGGAGTGTCATTCCTGAAAGGAATGTAAAGGCAGTAAGCAAACTCCTTTTCATGTCGATTTTTATCATAGCTGTGATTATTGATTGTTTGTTATGGTTACAAAAGTATGTCGGATTTCGACGAAAGTCAATATTCACTCGACGAATAAATATTTTCTTTTTTAAGCCTTTGATATTGGGATAGATAATTTTCTTTGAAAGGCTCAACGGTCTATTATGTCGAAGGGCGCAAGGGTCCCGTCATTTTACAGGGTATAAAAAAAGCCTCCCCAATTTGGGAAGGCTTTTGAATTTACTGACTTTCAGAACTTATCTGGCAATCATGATTTTCTCAATAGCTGTCTCGCTTTGAGTAACGTATTTCACAACGTATATTCCGTTTGGAAGCTGCGTTCCGTCAAAAGTCATTCTGTAAGTGTTTCCTTCTTGTACATCTTGGTTAAGTAGAGTCGCAACAGAACGTCCGCTCATGTCGAATACTTCGATTACCGCTCTTTCAGATGAACCTGCTACAATTTGAACATTGGAGATTCCTTCTGTCGGATTGGGATATGCTACAAACGCAGTAGCTCCTTCTCCGATCACTATTGCTGTATTATCAGCAGTAGGTGGTTGTTCCAGTCCAACGTAATTGTCTCCACATCCACCGGCAAGGTCTCCTGCGGTTAGCGAGAAATCAAGTTCATACACAGTTTCGGTTAATCCCGGAACTGCCGGATCTACAACTCTTAGTTGGTTTCCTTGATCACCAACCAGGATCATACCGCTTTGCATTACAGCAGCACCGTAGATTCCGTCAAGTTCAACATCAAATTCAGTCACTCCATCGGTAAGATTGTAAAAACGTCCTTGGCCGCGATTTATAACCCAAACGTCTCCATCATTTGTTTGAATGATATCTCCTCCGTCAACAGCAGCATCAATCGGGTTAGAGGCTTCTCCGGTAATAGGATCAACTTCATAAACCACACCGAAGTTTGAGCCTACCAGAAGGGTACCGTCATTTCGTACTACTGCAGAGTAGGTTTCGGTGATATCCATCTCGCCCATAGTGATATTTGAGAATGTGGTTAAGATGTCAGCCACAGGGTCGTAAACGGCTACTTCACCGGTTGGTCCCAGAATGATGTACATCAGACCATTGCTATCGTCATATGCAATGTGAGGGCGACCGAGATTTTCAAGTAGTAACTCTAATGAAACTGTTCCCTCTTCTAAACTAACTCGGTAAATATCTCCGCCTTCGTTGCCATTTGCAGCTAAGAATAACTGGAAGTTTTCGCATTCTCCTTCCTGATTGTTGTTGTCAAAGCATCTGCCCGCAAGGTCACCCCAGTATAGTTCAAGGCCGGAATCAAATTCTTGGCCTGTAGCATTTCCTGTTAGTGGTTCATATACTTCAAATGTGCTTCCTAAGTCACCATCGGCTATGAGTAAGTTACCATTGGGTAGTACTGAAACTCCATTGATTTCAGCTGCTCCTACGGTAAATTGGCCTTCACCATTTACTTCGTAGAAAGTAGAGTTTGATCTATTTGCATACCATAGAGCGCCACCTGCGAATACCAAGTCTCCGCCGCTAATATTCTCATTTCCGAATACTTCAGCATCACCTGTGCTCGGTTCAACTTTATATATTGTATTACCCGAACCTACATAAATAAATCCGTCATCGCCTGCCACTACTGCAGGAATACCGGTTATGTTGGTTCCGTCTAGGTTTATCTGAACTTGTGCTTCAGTATCTGTATCGATATCCAGAATAGTCATCACTCCTGTGTTCACTCGTACTATGTATAATAAACCGTCTTAGCCCAATCCCAGATGAGAGTCTCCGTCAAGCGTTCTGAGTGCCGTTAAGTTGGCTTCACCCAAGTCGGTTAATTCAACGCTGTAAAGAATTACGTCTCCTCCACCAAGTGGGGTATGAATGTAATACGTTTGGAAATCTTCATCCTTGGAATTCAGGTTTCCATCAAAACACTAGCGGCTAAGGTCACCATTCCAAAGGCTAAACCTGTTTCGAATGTTTCGCCTGTCGCATCTCCTGTGATAGGCTCATACACTTCAAACAATCCGTTAAAGTTTCCATTGGCAATGATAAGTTACCATCAGGTAATACCGATACCCCATTGATTTCTTCAGCATCTACGTCAAATTGGCCTTTCCCGTTGATTTCGTAAAAACGTCCTTGTGCTCGGTTAGCTAACCAAAGTGCATCGCCAACAAATGCAAATCTCCACCGGATACATTTCCCTGATCCGAAGAATTCGGCATCTGCCGTCATTGGATCGACTTTGAGTTGTTGCTAGATTGTCCGATGCATACAAATCCGTCATCTCCGACCACTGCTGGAATTCCGGAGAGTTGTTCTCCATCCTCGTTGATTTGTACTTCATTTTCAACTCCTAAAGTGAATGGGTTGAACGTTCTCAAAATACCTGTACTTCCTTCTACTAAGTAGACGAATCCGTTGGATCCTACACCTACATGAGAGTTGTTGGCAATAACTGCTAATTCGGTAAGAACCGAGCCGCCCATGTCATTAAAATCTACTGCGTAAAGAATATCAGTACCCGTTCCTTGCGCATTGTGCACATAGTATGTTCTGTAATCATCACAGCCATCTATTGAAGTGCTGCGCTCTGAACATCCCGAGGTCATGTCGCCGTTTCCAAGTGTAAAAGGCTCATCGTTTAAGATAGCATTGTAGGCCGCAGACTCAGCAAATCCGCCGTTCACAGTATAAGTAAGAAACTGATCATTGCCATTAGACGATACAATTACTCCTTCGCCGTCTTCTAATGTAGCCATTCCGGTTACCTGAGAGTTAACATTCCCCAATTGCTCATTTGCGAAAAAAGGAAGATTTACTTCATAAAACTTTCCTTGTGGTTTAGAAGCCAGATAAAGAACTCCTGCTTCGCTAAACGTTAAGTCTCCACCTGAAATGTTATTTCCTTCGGAGTATACTGAAACTTCAATCGGATCAGAAGCTAGATCGTCTACTACATAGATTCTACCATTTTCAGAACCTAAGAACAGAACGTTTTCAGCATTAAATGCAGCAGTGGTTACTTTACCGACATTAAGACTTACTTCGGTTGTAGAGATAAGATCTCCCGTAATAGGATCTACAATACTAATCTCGCCTGTGTTGTCATTAATTGCATAGAGCAATCCGTTTTCTGTGTTAAAGGCAATGTGAACACCAACTTCAAGCGATCCGATGGGACTTAATATGGCATTCTCTCCGTCTAGTTGAACCGAGTAAAGATCTGTTTGTTCACCTCCATTTGGATAGGTAATATCCGCGTAATAGTATGAAAACTGCGTACAAACCCCTTGCTGAACATGGTTAACCCTGAAAGGATTGCCATGGCTGTTATCAAGGAATTTTTAAAGGAGAATTTTTGCATGTAGCAATTTGAATTTATATTAGGTTGCAAAGCTAGATGTCTTTTCGATGGAAGTCAATAATCATTCGACGAAACTATTTTTAATCTATGTTGAAATTAATTGATCCGCGTCAGGTTTTACTTGATATTAATGTAAATTAACCAAATGCACGAAGGGTTCTTCTTATTAATACTTCTGGTTGTACAAGTACATTGCTTGGCTCAAGTTGAAGAATGGTCTATCGAAAAAATCTCCAAAATGGAGTCAAAGGCGATTCAGTCAACTTGATGTAAAAAGTGCCACATCTGAGGTAGGACAATCGTATGATTGGAAATATGCAGTTTGCAAGTGGAGGATTGACCCTTGGCAAAGACGAATTGAAGGTGAGGTGATTAATGCTATTGAGCTCTTTTCTCAGACAGACTCTATTGATTTTGATTTCAGTTCAGCGCTTGATGTAAGCGGAGTTTGGGTAGATGGGGAAGAAGTAGGTGATTATGGTTTTACTCAGGAAAACTCATTTTTCATCAAATCCAATTTGTTGCAAAGTGGTTTGAGCCATGAGGTTCGTATTTTATATCAAGGACAGCCAAGGCAAAACAATTACCTCTCTTTTAATCAAGGATTTCACGGAAATAGTATCCCTGAGATATGGACTCTTTCTCAACCTTTCGGCGCGGCAGATTGGTGGCCCTGTAAGATGTCGCTGAATGATAAACTCGACAGTATCAGGGTAGAGATCACCGTTCCTGATGGAAACAAAGCCGCGTCTCAAGGAGTCCTTGAAGAAGTGGTACTAAATACTGATCAAACAAGTACCTATGTTTGGGTGCATCGTTTTCCCATTCCTGCTTATTTGGTTTCTATGGCCATTACCAATTATGCTGAGTTTAGCTATTACGCTGAATTGGAAAATGGTACCGTTGAAATATTAAATTATGTTTACCGGAAAGGTTAGACGATGTGTTTGATAGAGGATCGAAGCCAGTGCCATTGATGGAATTATTTTCTGATCTCTTCGGAGAATACCCATATGCTTCTGAGAAATATGGGCACGCCCAGGCCAGTATTCCGGGAGGGATGGAACACACCACAATGAGCAATACTATGTCTGGCTTGTCATTTTCGAATCTCTCTGTTCTCATGAATTGGCACATCAGTGGTTTGGCAACAAGGTGACTTGTGGGAGTTGGTCTGATATATGGCTAAACGAAGGTTTTGCCACGTATTTGAACGGAGTAGCTATAGAATACTTGAAGCCCGATGAGTTTGATGAATGGAAAGCCGCCAAGAGTATCCAGTATTACTCGTCAGCCTGATGGGTCTGTTTATGTTACTGGATACCTTGGATCAGGATCGAATTTTTAACGGACGGCTCAGCTAGGTTAGGGGCGCCGGTGTCCTGCGTATGTTGAGGTGGGTTGTAGGGGTTGATGCTTTTTTTGAAGGCTGCCGAAACTATTTAAACGACCCCGGACCATTCATTCTCATATGCTCATACTGGAGGAGTTTATTCAAATCATGGAAGAGGCTTCGCGAAAGGATCTTTCGGAGTTTTTTGATTGGAATTATGGTGAAGGTTTTCCAAACTATAAGATTCGCTATGCTCAGGCCGACGGTGGAGTGATTGTGCGAATCAATCAGTTACCCAGTCACTCCTCGGTAGACTTTTTTGAAATGCCAATTCCCCTGCGACTGCTTGGTGAAGAATCTGATACCACTGTGGTAGTTGATAATGTTATTCAAGACCAAACTTATTTTTTGAAAACAGAGTTCCTTGTCAATTCACTGGAGTTTGATCCAGATCGAAGAATATTGGCGTTCAGCGAAATAGAAATTGATCCCTGACTGAATGGTGATGAACCTTTTTTTCCATCCTATCCGAATCCTGCTTCTGCCGAAGTGCGGTTTTTCTTCTAGTCCCATTAGCGGATTGAAGAGTGCAGACGTATATAACGTCAATGGTAGGTTGGGGAAGTTCATAAGAGCCGGAAGGTGGAATTCTCAACGGTTTTCTACTGGATATTTCCGACTTAGAAGGCGCAGTATACCTGGTAGATTTCAGACTGCTTTAAACTGTGCGGCTCTGCAACCTGGCGGCTGAAAAAAAAACTGCTGCTGTGCTGTGCTGTGCTGCGCTGTTGTCTCCAGGTTTGAGACCGACTTAGCTGCTGAGGAGCATCCTGTCAGGCACCTGTTGCAGGGCGCCGGGCGTGGTGGGTGCTGGGAGCGGACGTGGGGGAGGCATCTATGGGCAAGACGCGGGTGCCCTGGACACTGCCCTTGCCACCGCTGATGCCATCACCAAGGCAGTCAGGACTCCTGGCAAACTGAGCGCCAGGTTTGCAACACACGTGGGGACTTCCGAGGCTGCCGTGGCAACGCACGGACGGAACCACGACCTGTGAGTACATCCTGGGGTGTGACCTTCAAGGAGTCTTGTGTGCTGTCGGGATGTTGGGCACACAACAAAGCAGCAGGCCTGTTGACAGTGCCAGTGACTCGGAGCTGGCAGCACACAACCCCGCTGCAGTCTGGCAGTGCCGGCTCAGGATTATTGCGTCAGTGTTGAGTCCACCTTGCGTACTGTGCACCCCCCGCCGCTTACAGTAAGGCCCCTTGCTGCACTCCCTTTGCTACTTACTGCAGGAGGGAGACTGATCTGGCTGCTGAGGAACACCCTCTGCGCCGCATGCTGAGCAACCGGGACAGGGCTGAAGTCGGCTCCCTTGCCACCATGAATGCTGCCTCTAGCGCCATTGCCAAGGCAGTCAAGACACCAAACATGGGCGGTGCCAGATATGCAACCGATGTCGGCACCAAGACAAGCCGGGTCGCAGGCCACACCGGGTAAGTTGTGTGACCGAACAAGCTGCTGTCAACCCAAACGTACCGCCCAGTCATGTACGCCTGACGCTCTGCTGATGACGCATGCATGCTGCATACTGTGGGGTATTTTTTGGGGTGAAAGCAGCAGCTGCTCAGCATGACAGGCGCGAGGTCCATCTGGCCCTCAAACATACTTGAGTGTCAGTTTTTTGCTGCCTCCACCTCACTACACTCGGTTCAGTCGCAAACTGCCACCCCTTGTGTGCGCTCACACATGCTTTTGCGCCGTCCTGCTATGTGCTGCCTGCCCACAGGGTCAACATAGACCTTCTCACTGGCGCACCCCTGAGGCACCTGGCTGCCACTGGTGGCACCTACAGGCCTGATGCTGGTGCCATGGACACTGCCCTGGCCACTGCCAACGTAATCAGAAAGGCAGTCAAGGCTCCTGCCCTGGGCAGTGCTAAGTTTGCAACACACGTTGGCATCGGTGAAGCGAGGCTGGGCTCTAGCACCACCAGGCACACCGGGTGCGTGAGCGCAGGGCCATGGGGCAGGGGGCAGTGCTGGCAGTCCTGCTTGCAAGCATCGCGCCCTGGACGCCTGTGCGCGCGGCATTGAGACATCATACAACCACTGAGGCGCTCACCTCCTGCAGCACGCCCAGTTGGCTTGCAATGTGTGCAAGTGTGCAGCACAAGACTGGCGACTGCTTTAAACTGTGCGGCTCTGCAACCTGGCGGCTGAAACTGCTGCTGTGCTGTGCTGTGCTGCGCTGTTGTCTCCAGGTTTGAGACCGACTTAGTTGCTGAGGAGCATCCTGTCAGGCACCTGTTGCAGGGCGCCGGGCGTGGTGGTGCTGGGAGCGGACGTGGGGGAGGCATCTATGGGCAAGACGCGGGTGCCCTGGACACTGCCCTTGCCACCGCTGATGCCATCACCAAGGCAGTCAGGAATCCTGGCAAACTGAGCGCCAGGTTTGCAACACACGTGGGGACTTCCGAGGCTGCCGTGGCAACGCACGGACGGAACCACGACCTGTGAGTACATCCTGGGGTGTGACCTTCAAGGAGTCTTGTGTGCTGTCGGGATGTTGGGCACACAACAAAAGCAGCAGGCCTGTTGACAGTGCCAGTGACTCAGGAGCTTTGGCAGCACACAACCCCACTGCAGTCTGGCAGTGCCGGCTCAGGATTATTGCGTCAGTGTTGAGTCCACCTTGCGTACTGTGCACCCCCGCCGCTTGACAGTAAGGCCCCTTGCTGCACTCCCTTTGCTACTTACTGCAGGAGGGAGACTGATCTGGCTGCTGAGGAACACCCTCTGCGCCGCATGCTGAGCAACCGGGACAGGGCTGAAGTCGGCTCCCTTGCCACCATGAATGCTGCCTCTAGCGCCATTGCCAAGGCAGTCAAGACACCAAACATGGGCGGTGCCAGATATGCAACCGATGTCGGCACCAAGACGAGCCGGGTCGCAGGCCACACCGGGTAAGTTGTGTAACCGAACAAACTGCTGTCAACCCAAACGTACCGCCCAGTCATGTACGCCTGGCGCCTGCTGATGACGCATGCATGCTGCATACTGTGGGGTATTTTTGGGGTGAAAGCAGCAGCTGCTCAGCATGACAGGCGCGAGGTCCATCTGGCCCTCAAACATACTTGAGTGTCAGTTTTGCTGCCTCACCTCACTACACTCGGTTCAGTCGCAAAACTGCCACCCCTTGTGTGCGCTCACACATGCTTTGTGCGCCGTCCTGCTATGTGCTGCCTGCCCACAGGGTCAACATAGACCTTCTCACTGGCCCACCCCTGAGGCACCTGGCTGCCACTGGTGGCACCTACAGGCCTGATGCTGGTGCCATGGACACTGCCCTGGCCACTGCCAACGTAATCAGAAAGGCAGTCAAGGCTCCTGCCCTGGGCAGTGCCAAGTTTGCAACACACGTTGGCATCGGTGAAGCGAGGCTGGGCTCTGGCACCACCAGGCACACCGGGTGCGTGAGCGCAGGGCCATGGGGCAGGGGGCAGTGCTGGCAGTCCTGCTTGCAAGCATCGCGCCCTGGACGCCTGTGCGCGCGGCATTGAGACATCATACAACAACGGAGGCGCCTCACCTCCTGCATCACGCCCAATTGGCTTGCAATGTGTGCAATGTGTGCAGCACAAGACTGGCGACTGCTTTAAACTGTGCGGCTCTGCAACCTGGCGGCTGAAACTGCTGCTGTGCTGTGCTGTGCTGCGCTGTTGTCTCCAGGTTTGAGACCGACTTAGTTGCTGAGGAGCATCCTGTCAGGCACCTGTTGCAGGGCGCCGGGCGTGGTGGTGCTGGGAGGGGACGTGGGGGAGGCATCTATGGGCAAGACGCGGGTGCCCTGGACACTGCCCTTGCCACCGCTGATGCCATCACCAAGGCAGTCAGGACTCCTGGCAAACTGAGCGCCAGGTTTGCAACACACGTGGGGACTTCCGAGGCTGCCGTGGCAACGCACGGACGGAACCACGACCTGTGAGTACATCCTGGGGTGTGACCTTCAAGGAGTCTTGTGTGCTGTCGGGATGTTGGGCACACAACAAAAGCAGCAGGCCTGTTGACAGTGCCAGTGACTCGGGAGCTTTGGCAGCACACAACCCCACTGCAGTCTGGCAGTGCCGGCTCAGGATTATTGCGTCAGTGTTGAGTCCACCTTGCGTACTGTGCACCCCCGCCGCTTGACAGTAAGGCCCCCTTGCTGCACTCCCTTTGCTACTTACTGCAGGAGGGAGCCTGATCTGGCTGCTGAGGAACACCCTCTGCGCCGCATGCTGAGCAACCGGGACAGGGACCGGTGTCGGCTCCCTTGCCACCATGAATGCTGCCTCTAGCGCCATTGCCAAGGCAGTCAAGACACCAAACATGGGTGGTGCCAGATATCGCAACTGATGTCGGCACCAAGACGAGCCGGGTTGCAGCCAGCGCACACTCTGGGTGAGTCACCAAGCTGTGTCATGTGGGGCCAGCCAGTGCATACATCTGCCGGT
The DNA here is from genome assembly GCA_942492545.1 of uncultured Cryomorphaceae bacterium. GTDB lineage: Bacteria > Bacteroidota > Bacteroidia > Flavobacteriales_D > Cryomorphaceae > JAKVAV01. Next base: position 85,595 of record CALOFA010000033.1, read on the forward strand.
GCCTTGGATAGGGGTGAAGCTGCCTCGTAGACAGCCTGTCAAACAGCTTGATCTGCGTGCATGAGCCTCCAAAACACACACAGAGTCATCAAAGGAACCAGGCGCAGGCCCATGCATGACAGACACCCGGTGTGCATGCTGCTGCTGCTTGCAGGTTTGATGTGGATGTTGCATCTGGCGGTGCACGGCGGCTGCTGCGTCAGTAGCAGGCAGAGAGCCACTGCTGATGTTGGGTCACTGTGACATGCAGGAGGCGTGCGTTCAGGTCCACACATTCAATAGAAACAAGCTCAAACAGTGCAGGCAGACCTCTTGCAGTGGGTGCAGGGCAGGATAGATGCTGAAGCATGCACGGCATCTGCGTCCCTGCTGGATGGGTCCTGCCTGTCCTGGTGCATGTGTGTGTGTTACGCATGTGTGTGCACGTGTGTGTTGCACTAGTGGCCCCAGAAAATGGCAGCCAGCCTGCACTTGGTTGCATGTGCATGTGTGCATGTTTGTGTTTACTTTTAGCAGCATACTGCACCAGCAGCTGGTGGGGTGTGCATGCAGGATGATCTAGCACCACCGCTAAGGCTGGCTGTGACACACTTGCGCTCTGCAGGGCTTCCTTCTTGGGCAGTTTTGGGAGGGTTCAGGCTTGGGTTGAGTGTGGGTTGTTACGGTTTCACTTTTTGAGGGTCGCCTGACACGTTGAGTGGCTGCTGTTGCGCATGCATGTTGAGGTTTTAATCCCGGCCCTACGCACGGGTTGGGTTTTGCAGCGGTTCTTGAGCGGATGCATGCATGCAGCACTTCTGGCAGCTATCCTGCACATGCAAATTTTGGCCCGCTTTTGTGGCATCTGCAGCATGAACGGGACTCTTGCAGCGTGAACATGACTCTAGGATGAGTCATAGAATGGAGTTGGAGCGGTCAGTATGCTTGCAGCGCTTGCCATCCTGGTAGGAAGGTGGGGTTGCTGCCCCCTTGATGATGGCCCAGCCCACTCCTCTATGCATGCACAGCGTGGCTTGAGAGCCCTCCAGAGCTATGATCAAGCCAGCTGACACACCCGGCTGCAGCCTGTGGGGATGCGCCTTTAAAGGTCACTTGCCGCTTTTTGCTCTGACACCGCGCGTGCGGGGCTTGCCCCACGCTGAAAAGTGTGTCAGCAGTAGACCGTGTGCGATTGGATTGCACAGGGGCTGCGCGTGTCTGTGCACAAGACTGTGCGCAACGTTTGACAGCACTGTGCTTCCAGCGACAGAGTGGCTGGCTGCTGTTGCCTTGCGCAACGGGCTGCTTTCTTTTTTTGCCACCGTGAGCGTGGATGTCTAGGCAGTGATACACTCTTTGTCTGACCGCCCAGCCATTTCCAGGCCACACATACTTATGGCTGAGCTGCTCCTGCGCTCGATGGCTGTGGCCCTTTCATTTTCCAGCTGGGTTTCCAGCTGGCAGCTGACTCCGACACAGATGGACACAGCTTGTCCGCCTGAAACCTGTTGGCAGCAAGTTTTGCTCGCGGCCTGTTTGGGCGGCTGTTGCTGCTGCCAGGATGTGATGTGGGCGTGCGTCTCCCAGCACTCCTGCATCGAGTGGGTGCTGCAACTGCACTGTCCTGTTTTTGTCTGTTTTTTGGGTGTCGCATAGTGGCGGGCCCTGCCTTTTGTGGGTGCCCGTGGCTTCTGACTGTCACATGGTGCAGGTGGGTGACAGTCAGAGTGTACTACTGTGTACATAAGAGTGTGTCTCAGAAGCTGTGTTGGTGTGTGCCGTTTCTGAGCAGCTCTGCGAGTCCGGCAGGAGGCGGAGTGTGATACGCAAGGCTGCAGGAGGGTGCAGGCCTGGGCCGTAGCTTTGACTTTGTGTGGGTGCATGTTTGTGTCGGTTCAACTCAATCGGCGCACGGTTTGCAGCAGAAGGTATCCAATTTCATTGCATGCGTGCTGTGGCAGCGTTGACGGTTTGAGCTGTTTGTTTGTACATCACAGGCGTCCTTGCCGGAACGATTTCCTGCCAGCAGCGTATTACCTGCTGACAGACCTTTCACGTTTGACCTCGCACACACACACAGCTGTGACGGTGCCCATCCTATTGCATGCGTGACTCCCAACTGCTGGGATTTTAACCCTTGTGTGGGGAGGAGGCACAGTGGTGTGCAGCCCTCCACACTGCACGCTGTGACCAAGGGAGCACCGTCAACCTCACGCCTCCTTTCAGATTGCACTCCCCGGCACGCACCCGTGTGCTGGTCACTGCGCCACCCGTCACATTGGTGTCAGAGCCCCCAATGACACATCTCAATTACCCCATTTTGTTTTCATGCATGTCACACAGATCTCGGCACTGCAGCAGGTGTGAGAGTGTGACCCAGGTGTGTGACACACGAGAGAGCAGCACAGTGTGTACAACATGTGTGAGTGCAGCCTTCATTGTGCATTGTTATGCAGACTGTGCCCTTGTGCACAGTTGCACGTATGGGAACGAACCCTCCATGTGTGTTGTGTCAACGGGTTGATTGCGTTGCACATGTGTGTAAAAGCACTTCACACACCCTGTGTGCCACCCTGTGGGACTTTGGCAGGCTCTGGGACAGGCGCGCATGCCTCTGGTGGTTCAGTTGTGACACGGCAGGATGGACGAATGAATGGATGCCAGTGCATGCGCCCCTTGTGCACACAGGTGCTCGATGATCCGTTGGCCCTCTGCGGCAGGAGTTTGAGCCTGAGGGTTGGGGTGCAGCCATGTACATGTGCGGCTCTTCCTTTTTGTCAGTGACAGGGCGGCAGGCTCAGCAGTCACACCATGCATTATGTAACCAGTTTCTGCTGGGGTGCTGTGCGACTTGTTGGGGAAAGAAGTTGGGGAAGGATGTTTGGTTGTGGTTGTTGCGTGGCGGCAGCACAGCCTGCCTTCAAAACTGCGACAACGGCAGCAATCCACGCCGCGACTGCAGCAGAGGACTGTGCGAGACTGACAGTCAGTGTTTGCTTCTGTATCACATGCCTGCATCTGCCTTGTGTTGTGGGTTGGTCCCGACATGCAGCGCGCGGTGATCCAAGACATGCCATACGCCTTGCACATGTCGGGTGAGATTTGGTAGCGTTTTTGCGGGCTGCTTTGTTGGGAGCTGGGTTCTGCATTGCTTTGGGGAAGGTGCTGCCAGTGGAGCAGTGTGCCCAGCCACTCCACAGACTGGCCCTCCGGCCATGGCTGTTGTGTGTGTGTGTGTGTGTGTGTGTGTGAGGGTCCCTCACTGAGGGGGGGGAAGAGCCTCCAGGCGTGACACGCTGTCCTGCAGCTGCTTCCGGCGGGGGGACACTCCCACATGCATACAACAAAACGTCAATGTATGTTATGCTGTGGTTTGTTGTGCCACTGCAAGAGCTGGACATGCTGCCCCACTGGGGACCTGCATGTGCAGAGTGCTGCAGCAGTCTGACCGCTTCTCTCTTTTGTTTCTTGCTTGGCCTGTGCTGCAGCTGTGCCTTGTGCTGTGGGGAGGGCAGTTGATATTTTTATGCTTTGCGTAGATGTGTACTGTTGTGCAAGGAAGCATTGTAGCACTGCCTGCTTGCTGCATGTAACACTGTCGGCTCTCAAGAGCTGGAAGAAGCTCGACACAAGAAGGCATGCGGCCCAGATCCTGTTAGGAACGGTTGCTCTCAGACCAACAAAGGGCAGGAATCCTTCAAGTATCACCAAATTGGCTGTGAGCCGCCCTTGCCAGGCGAGCCGCTGTCGGCTATTTGCACACCGTGCAGGAGCTGTGTGACTCAGTGCCTGCCTGCCATGTCTCAACACAGCTTCTGAAGCAGCAAGAGCAGCACCAGCAGCAGCTACACTCCATGCCCGTCAGCCAGCCTGCAGCTGCTGACATCATATGCTCAGTGCTCCTCACTCTCACTGTCACTGTCTGACATGTAGTGGTGTATTACTCTGCGGTTGTTGATCTGCTGCAGCGGCGGCAACCACGTCATCACTCTCCGGCTCTTCGCTGCCTTCCTCTTGACCTGCTGCTGCTGCTTGCTGCTGTTGTTGAGTTGGCTCACCGGGGGCTGTTTCTGCAGCACCTGCGACAGCAGCAAGTGTTCGAGGCGGTGATGTGGCGGTTATGCGTCAGAGTGTCCTGACAGCACAGGAGCATGCTTGAGCACATGATGCTGTGTGTCACAGCTGACCAGCACCTGCGCATGATGCACTGGAGCCTTGGCACGCATGTCCTCACTGCTCATGCTGCTGAGTGGTGGCAGCACCCCTGATGCTGCGACACAACGGGGTTGTGTGTAGACAGACAGGGCACAGCAGATCAGGCCGCCGCTGCTGCTGCTCCAAGCGTGTGTGTGTATGATGGTGTGCTCGGCCCCCACCTTGGCTGCTGCAAGCCGGCAATTGCCGTTGCTCTGCTGCTGCTGCTGCTGCTGCTGCTGCTGCTGCTGCGTCACTGCAGTCATCCGCGCCGCCTGCCTCATCCTCGCTGCTGCTGGCAGGTGGGCAAGTCTATATCTGGATCTGCTGCTGCTGCCACCTGCTGTGACGACGATGCAAACTCTGCAGGCCTGCGCAGAACACACGGCACATCACGCAACAGCCCAGCTAGTCAGATCATGCAGAGGGTTCTGCCTGCGGCACACCACGCTGCAACACACCGTGCCAGCTGCCTGCCAGTTTACGTGTTTGTCAAAGACCAGCTGTCGCAACCCCTTGCAGGCGCACCTACACCTGCGCCCACACCTGCGCCCACACCTGCACCTCTTGCTGACATATCCGCTGCTGCAAGTGTCATACATGCGCCCCATCAAATCAAGCGCCCCCTCTCTCACTCACCACACCCCGGGCATCTTTTTCAGCTGCTTGATGTGTTCATCGTACAGCACCAGCACAGATGGTGCCAGTGACCCTGCTGCCCTTGTCCTGCTGTGCCTCAGGGCTGGACTCAACAATAAGGAAGCCGCCCCGCTTCACCCACAGCTTGCGGTTGAATCTGGCAGCATCATGCTGCGTGGTGGCGCCGTCTGCATACTCAACCTGCAACAGCAGCAACAGTGTCGTGGTGTTGGGGTGCAGATGCAGATGTTGCTGCTGCTACTCTGGTTTCTGCTGCTGCAGGGGTCGTTGCAAAGCAGTTGCTGTCTCTCTCACACCCACCTCCAGCTAGTTGCCGCCCCTGCTGCCCAGGGCCCGCACGATGTGCTGGTTGGCGTCGGGCGGCTGCACGTCCTGGGCAACCGAATTCTGGGTGACGTGCTTCCTTCTCTGGCCCATGATGCTCTCTGAGAAGAAGAGGAAGCGCGTTGAGCGTTACTGCTGCTGCTGCTGCAGTGTGACTGCTGCTGCCGTGTGACTGCTGCTGGTGTGGTGAGGGGCTGGTTTTGAGGTGATGTTGCTTATCTGCTTGTATGGTTATGGACTGGCTTGTGCAAGGTAGGAAAAGAGCGAGCACCAGAAAGTGTCACTCTGGATCTCAAAAGTTGGCAACGCCCCTTGCAGGGTTCAATCATATCAGGAGACGCAATAGACAATTGTTTGTCTTTCCTCAACACACTGAAACGCAAAACATGCAGGGGCAACTGCAGCAGCAGGGGCTATTGATCTGAGCAAGCAGCAGCAATTCCGACAAGCAGCATAGGGTGGTGGCCGTTCGGGGGCGCATCCATAAAAAGCGTGTAAACAAGCTCAGGGCAGCCAGCACCAGCTTCAGCAACAGCAGAAGCAGCAGCAGAGCCAAAGAAGAAGATCTGCTGCGCCTGCCCAGACACCAAGGCATGCAAGTACAGAGCCACTTCATACGCCAGTGACCTGTGCACCTGTAATTGTGAATCACACCCACCCCACCCCCTTGCTACCTCTGCAGCGGCTGCGCGACGAGTGCATAGCCATGCACACAGAGGATCACCCCTACTGCAAGGCACTTATCGAGGCACACCTAGCCTGCTTGCGGCTGGAGGGCTTCAACGTGAGTGGGTCAAGTGGGACACCTCTGAGCAGCAGCATGTAGCAACAGCAGCTGTTGATGTGATGGTGGGAGCCTCCAAGTGGTGGCCACAAACACAGCATGTGACGTAGGTGACTTCGTTCGTGCTGCCTTCTGCATGCAGGTTTGATGCGATCACGATCATTGACCGCTTAAGAGTCCAGCTTGCAGCTGGACCCAGCGTCAGCGCCAGCAGGAGTGAGTCAGATACATGAGTGGGGCAGCATGACCGCTTCAGGTGTTCTGTGGATGCAGGAGGGGTTGACGCGATGTGTTCTGCATGTGTGTGCGCATGTAAGAGTGTTTTTGAGGCAGCAGCCAGCAGCAGTAACCGCAGGGGCCAAGCCTCCGCGCCGCACTTCCTGTGCGGTCGCTTGCACCATCTGTGAAGCAAGCTTTCACGTGAGCAGTGCAGCAGCAGCGTTGACTTGTCAGCTCATCAGCTTGTTGTGCA
>CALOFA010000034.1:0-117869 GCA_942492545.1 uncultured Cryomorphaceae bacterium
GCTTGGAAGGCTGATGCTCTACCAACTGAGCTACTCCCGCTTATTTTACTCTTTAGTACCAGTGGGGAGAGCAGGATTCGAACCTGCGAAGGTGAAACCAGCAGATTTACAGTCTGCCCTCGTTGGCCGCTTGAGTATCTCCCTTCATTCATTCAATCACTGACTATAAAAAAGAGCCGATGGAGGGACTCGAACCCCCGACCTGCTGATTACAAATCAGCTGCTCTGGCCAACTGAGCTACATCGGCAAATAAATAATATTAGAACGTTTCGGACACTTTGGCCCAACCTTTGTCCAAAAAGGTCTGCAAATGTATAAAAGTTTTCAGTCGAAAAAAAAGAAAGCAAAAAAAAGAATTGACGAGTTTCTAAAAAATAAAAATCAGGCTCTCTTTTCGGGGTTTAGAAACAAAAAAACCACCCCATTTTGGGGTGGCCAAATTTAAGATTTTGCTCTGCAAGGCCCTAGGCTATTGCTCTCTTTTCTTTTGTTTTCTTAATCTGGCGTCTCAAAGCCTCAATAACGTGATCGGTGGCTTCCTCAAAACTAGCGGCCTGCCTTTTGGCAAAAAGGTCCTTTCCGGGCATATTCAATTTTATTTCGGCAATCTTATTTCCTCTTTCATTGTTCTTTTCAACCTTGAGATACACGTTTGCATCTAGAAGGTGATCGTGAAACTGCTCCAGCTTTTGGAGTCGGGCTTCAATGAAGTTTATCAATTTAACGTCTGCTTTAAACTGAATGGAGTGAACGCTTATTTGCATGTTATCCAATTTTTTATGGTTAGTAACTAATTAAATTCAACTTTTTGGGTGGCTACTTCGGTATACTTTTATCAATTGCTCCACGCTATTGTGTGTGTATACTTGAGTCGCTGCCAATGATGAATGACCCAACAGTTCTTTGATCGCATTGATATCCGCCCCTTTATTGAGCATGTGAGTCGCAAAAGTATGCCTTAAAACGTGTGGACTCTTTTTGCTGATCGAACTGACTTTTGAAGGTAGTCATTGACAATTCGATAAACAAGTCTTGGATAGAGCTTCTTTCCTTTTTGGGTCAGAAAGAAATATTCTTTGTCTTGAATATTTTGGAGGTCAAATCGGGCAGGGAGATAAGATTTAAGGGCGTCAATCATTGGTTTTCCTACGGGCACAATTCTCTCTTTGTTCCGCTTTCCCAGAACTTTTATTGCACCCTGCTCAAAATCAACTGAATCCATTTTCAAGCCAACGAGTTCGGCAGATCTGATGCCCGTATTGTAGAAAAGCTCGATAATCACCTGATCTCTTATCCCATCGTGAGATTCATCAAAAAACTCCTCTTGTCGATCGGCATCCAGTGCAACTTCCTCTACAAAGACGGGAAGCCTTTTTGGCATTTTTGGAATTACCAACTTAACCGTGGGGTCAATCAGAACGCCATACGTCTTCTTCCTCCATTTGTAAAATGACTTGAGCGCACTGACTCGACGCTTTATAGTTGATGCTGATGATCCGATTCGAGGGATTCAACCATCCAAGACCTCAGGAATTGATGTGATGCACTTTCAAGGCCGCAATCAACGCTTCTCCTCAGGTAAGAGGAAATATTCTCCAGATCACCGCGGTAGGCTTCAATGGTATGAATGCTGTAATTTTTCTCGAACTGAAGATATGCCAGGAATTTTTCGACCATAAAAAAAGGCATCCGCCTGAGACGGATGCCTTAAATATCTAAATTACAAACTTACTATTCGTTATCGCCGTGCATTTTATTTACGTAGATCGCTTTCAGCTTCTCTTGACGCTTAATGATAGAAGGTTTGGTAAATTGTTGGCGACGACGCAACTCCTTTACTACTCCCGTGCGGTCGTACTTCTTCTTAAACTTCTTGAGCGCTCGCTCGATGTTTTCGCCTTCTTTAACTGGTATAATAAGCATGTGTCTGAATTCAAATTTGGGCTGCAAATATATGAATAAAATTAACTAATACTCAAGAAAGAATTTTTCTTGAAATCACAAGCTTCTGAATTTCGCTTGTTCCTTCTCCGATTGTACAAAGTTTACTGTCTCTGTAGAACTTTTCAACGGGAAAGTCTTTGGTATAACCATAGCCACCAAAAATCTGAACGGCCTCTGTTGATACTCGCACTGCAACTTCAGAAGCGTAGTATTTGGCCATGGCAGATTCCTTAGTCATCTCTTCTTTTCTATTCTTGAGATCAGCTGCCTGAAGGGTCAATAATTCGGCTGCTTCAATCTCAGTCGCCATGTCGGCTAGCTTGAAAGCAATGGCTTGAAAACTTGATATCGGCTTACCGAATTGCTCTCTTTCCTTGCTGTATTTCAAAGCGGCTTGGTAAGCTCCTTTGGCTATTCCGATAGAAAGGGCCGCAATAGAAATTCTCCCACCGTCCAAAACTTTCATTGCTTGAATAAAGCCTTCTCCGAGATTCCCTAGAACATTCTCTTCAGGCACTCTGCAATCCTCAAAAACCATTTCGGCGGTTTCTGAAGCGCGCATACCGAGTTTATTCTCTTTCTTCCCTGCTTTAAAACCGGGTGTTCCCCTTTCGACTACGAAAGCCGTAATACCTCGCGAGTCGAGTAAATCTCCTGTTCTCACTAAAACAACAGCTACATCGCCGCTAATCCCATGAGTGATCCAGTTTTTTGTTCCGTTGATTACCCACTCATTTCCGTCCTTTACGGCGGTAGTTTTCATTCTCAAAGCATCAGAACCTGTATTGCTTTCTGTCAATCCCCACGCTCCGATCCATTCTCCTGTAGCCAGTTTCGGTAGCCACTTTTTCTTTTGCTCTTCCGAGCCAAAGGCTAAGATAAGACCGGTGCACAGCGAGTTATGATCGGCAACTGAAAGTCCTACTGAGCCACAAATCTTTGCGATTTCGGAAACAGCCGTATAGTACTCGTAATAGCCAAATCCCGACCCTCCGTACTCTTCGGGTACAAAAACTCCAAGGAGACCTAGCTCTCCCATTTTTTTCATAGTCTCGATAGGGAAGTGTTGGCTTTCGTCCCATTCCATAAAATGCGGACGTATTTCCCGCTCACCAAAGTCCTGCACCATTTGTGCAATCATCTTTTGGTTTTCCGTTAGTTGTGAATTCATTTATTTTTGAGTTGGTGGTTCAATCGTAATCGACAACGCTTAAAATGGGCTTGTCGGTAGAAGCGAGTTTTTCTCTTCCAAGCAAACTCTTCAGTTCTATCAGGAAGGAAAATCCTGCTACGGTGCCTCCTTCAAGGTTGATGAGCTCCCGGCTAGCTACAGCAGTTCCGCCTGTTGCCAAAAGGTCATCGTGAATAAGTACATTCATTCCGGGCTCCACTACCCCTCTGTGCATTTCAATCGTGGCACTTCCATATTCCAAGTCGTAGCTATACTCAACAGTCTCCGCAGGTAGTTTACCCTTCTTTCTAATGGCTATAAACGGAACATTCATTTCCATAGCCAAAGGAAGACCAAACAAAAAACCACGGCTTTCAATACCGGCAACGGCATCAATCTTCAATCCCTCAAATTGACGCATCATTTCGTTAACAACAGCTCTACTTACCGTAGGGTTTTCAAGTATTGGCGTTATATCACGAAAAAGAATGCCTGGCTTCGGGAAATCAGGCACATCGCGAATTATAGAAAGGAGTTCTTCTCGAAGATTCATTCAACAAAGTTAAGGTAGGGCACAAGTTTACGGCATAAATCAGCATCTAACAAACCTGATGAACAGAATGCTTTCGAATCGGAAAAGCCACCCAGCTCTTCCCTTTTCAATACTATTCTGTTTGCCTCACCAAAACTTAGATAAGGATGTTGAGATAAATCGTAGGCAGAGGCTGAGTTGATTTTTATAAGGTGAATTTCAGAAGGATCAATTACTATTTGATCGGCAAATTTGTCAATCTTCTCAGGCGTCATTTTCCACAGCTCTAAAAGCTGGGCCAAACTGTGGTAACCTCCCAATTCTTCGCGGTACTCAATAATCTTATTGGCGTAAAACGAATTTCTGCTGTTCAATGTTTTCAGCTCATTGGTATCGGCAGTATTGAGATTGCATGTAAACTCTTCGAATGAATAGCTTTTGGTCGTTGCGGTGTCACTCCATTTCACTTTGGGCTTGTCAAAGGGAGTTTCGAATGATTTAGAGTATTCTTTTTTGGGCTTTGATTCGGGAAGATCAATAAATGGTTCGAGCGTTAAGTACTCTTCTTCATCCACAAAAAAGAGCTTGGCAAAATCACGTTTGATCTCAAAACTTGCCCCGGCTTTTTGATAATTCCTGAGTGTCTTTATTTCCTTTTCAGAAAACCCAAGGGCAGAGAATCCTGAATCACTCAAGGTATTCGGGTTGAAAGGGAATAAGTCAATTTCCTTTTGATCAACATCGGACGATTCAGGAGCCAACTCGGCAGATTCGACAGTTTCGCTATTACTCACCAATAAAACGTCAATTCTTTCGACTTTAGGCTCATATACGAACCTAAATACTTCTACACCTGCGATAGCTACAAAAATGACAATAGCGAGAACAATCACTCCTCGGCGCTCTGAACGGTAGTGTCTGAAATATGATTTAACCCGTTCAAGCTCTTTCATCGAAAATTTATTTAAACTGCTTAATCTCCCCTGATTTGATGCGTTTAAAATACGATTTTAAATCATCTCTGACTTCACTTGATAAAAGAAGAAGCCCAAGAATATTGGGGAAGGCCATACCCAGAATCATCAAGTCAGAAAAGTCCAATACACTTCCCAAGCCTACAGAAGAGCCAATCACGATAAAAATGAGGAAGATAAGCTTATAGAGGTATTCCACTTTCTTGGTTCTGCCAAAAAGGTAGCTCCACGCCTTGAGTCCATAATAAGACCATGAGATCATGGTGGAGAAGGCAAATAAAACAATGGCAATTAACAAGACCCAATCAAACCAAGGAAATACATTGCTGAACGCGGCAGACGTAAGCTCAGAACCAGTCAATCCATTAGGGTCGGTAGCAAATCCGGTAAAGATCAAAACCAAGGCTGTCATCGTGCATACCAGAACTGTATCTACAAAAGGCTCAAGAAGGGCAACTACACCTTCGCTTACGGGGTGCTTTGTTTTAGAAGCAGAGTGAGCAATGGAAGCCGAACCAACCCCTGCTTCGTTTGAAAAAGCAGCTCTTTGGAAACCTACTATTAAAACTCCTATCACACCTCCTTTGAGCGCTGATGGTGAAAATGCGCCGTTGAATATAGCTCCGAAAGCCGCTCCGATATTTTCTATATGGATGAGAATTATGATCACGGCAAAGCCGACATAAATCCCAACCATGATCGGAACAATTTTGTCAGTAACCTTGGCTATACTCTTGATTCCCCCGAGAATAACAAGACCAACCAGAATGGCTAATATGGACCCGAAGAGCGCCCCATTTCCTTCAAAGAGGGGCACCTTGCTGGCAACTTGAACGAAAGCTTGATTGGCTTGGAACATATTCCCACCACCAAAAGAACCTCCAACACAAAGAATGGCGAAGAGACCGGCAAGGACTTTTCCCAAGCCTTTCATATTTCTTTTTTCGAGACCTTGACTTAAGTAGTACATCGGCCCACCTGATACTTCGCCTTTGTCATTGATGAGTCGGTATTTTACCCCCAAAGTACACTCAGTAAACTTTGAAGCCATTCCAAGTAATCCCGCAACAATCATCCAAAAGGTAGCTCCTGGACCGCCTATAACTATGGCCACAGCTACTCCCGCAATGTTTCCAAGACCTACGGTAGCAGAAAGTGCCGTGGTGAGTGCCTGAAAGTGCGATACTTCTCCCTTGTCTTCGGGATCATCATACTTGCCTGCCACCAACTGAAAGGCGTGTTTAACACCTTTAAAGTTGATGAACCTCATCTTTACAGTAAAGAAGATGGCGCCTGCAACCAACCAGACTACGATAAACGGAATATTCTTTTTCTGCACATCCCCGTTTGCCGTGAGCAAAGGCCTTGGCTCGTCATACTTAATTCGAGCCATAATTCCCGTTTCGATACTGGCCATGGCTTGTATATCGTCACGATCAAAAACCATTTCGCCTTCTGAGAACTCATGAACGAGGGTACCACTATTTTTCGCGAAGATGCTCAGCGTGTCGTTTGAATTTCTTCGAATCAAAGCGATTTTATCTCCTTTCTCTACTTCAGCGCCATTTGAAGCGTACCACTTCATTATAAAAATGCGCTGCACCTTTTCCTCTTTAAATCCGGTTGCGAACACAGGCATCTGATCTGCATAAACGACGGGGTCGTAGATACCAATGGCCTCAAAAGGGTCCCAAAAGAGAACTGATGACAATCCATTTACAACAGGTAAAAACACCGAATTGATATTCTCTTCGGTAGACTTTGCAGGTACTTTTCCTTCGAGGGATAGTTCATTTCCCGCCGAATCAGTAACTTTTAGTGTAAAAGGTCTACCCTCAACTAATCCCTTGCTGGATGGCGAATCCAGCGGAGTGTCAGGATTCGACCATTTATAAGTGTAAGGCGGTACTCCCCCTGTGACTTTAACTTCAGCCCTCCCGTCTTTTATTTTTTCACTGTCATTTGAAACTTCAAGAGTAGCCTCAAGCTGAGCATTCGCGGCTAAGGCTGTAAATAAAATGGCTCCGAAAAGGGAGAGAACTTTCTTCATAGTTTGATTTATGCTCACACCTGTAGAAGTGCGGAATCCGCTAAAGAACTAAAATTCGCTGTTTTGACAAAATAGAAAAATCGGAGAGGCAGGTGCTAAAGATCCCAAATGGTCTTCTTATGACGCCGACGATAAAGATCTTTTTGCTCGAGCCAAAATGCCATAAAGAGGTATATGATAAGAGGCGACCCCAGCGTGATAAACGAGATGTAGATGAAGTACATGCGAACTTTTGAAGAAGAAATTCCCAATATTCTCCCCCACCAGTCACATACTCCAAATGCTTGTTTTTCGAAAAATGTATAGATATGGTTAACCAACTTCTGCATAATTCTTCATTAAGTGTATTCCAACTTTACAACGCAGACAATTCTTTCTATCACAAAAGTTATTCTTCAATTGAATGATTCCTTGGGAGTCGAAAGAAGATTCTATCTTAAAGTCGAGTTTTTCAAAACTACGAATAATTGAGTTTTTTTCCGAGGGAAGTCGCTCCAATAGTTTTATTGCCCTTTCCCTGAAAGATTCATCCCGATTGTAATCTGCCAATGAAAAAATAAATGGCACGGCAGCATTAACGACTAAATGCTTCAGAAATTCTTTTCCGAAAGACTTCTTACGAGCAGTAGACTCGGCATCCAATGTGTAATGATTCAACCAAAACCCGTCTTCGATTTTTACCGAAAAAAAGTCAAACAACTCATCAGGAGTTTCCATTTCTGAAACAGTTCTTGCCACGGAAGAACTTCGATGATAAAAAGCGGCCAGTTGAGCAAGCCTGATTTGAGGGAAATTTTGAGGTCGCAGCCTGAAGAGTTTCCAAGCCGAAATGGGCATTGGGCTCAAGTCATGTTTTCTTTTCAAAAAATCAAACTCTGTTTTTAGCTGCACAATATGGGGGTGGTCAGTTTTGGCTTCAGCCAAAAATCCTGCTTGCCCCAGGAGTAAAGCCTCAAGCTGAGCTTTATTGTGACTCACTTTCCGAATGAGTTCATAAGGCGTAATTCTGGCCAATTGCTCAAATGGCAGCGCGTTGACTTTCATCCCGAGGGCACGCAAAAATATTCGATAGAACGCTCCTTCCATATCACCCTTGGTTTGCAGCAGGTGGTCGCGAGAAATTCCTGACTTCAATGAAAGTCGCTCTACCGCTGCCGCGTGAACTGCCGATGTCTTGATGAGTTGAGGTACCTGACTGACTATCCTGTCACAAGGAATAAACTTCCCCGCAGCTACCCAGGCTTTGTACTTACGATAGGATTGATAGTCGATTCTATCTTTCAAAACAAGGGAGGGGATGATGCTTCCCTCGGGTGTTTCTACTTCTCTGTCTTGATTAAAAACGACGTGAAGAATGACATTTTCGTATGCCGGATCGTTTTGATGACCATGCTTGTACCAATCAGAAGAGGCGATGTGAATTTCGACATTTCCGGCCCATAGGGTTCCGTTGATTCGAACTCGAGCGTCCAGGAAATCAGGGCCTGCATTCTCGTTGTGAAAACCGCAATGAACGATTTCTACATCCTCATTCTTTTCTGTCTTGAGGTCTGTCGAGTCAAATTGCCTATGCTTCCATAAATAGTGAAGAAAATCCTCGTTCATCATCACGAATTTTCTTCAAGATAGAAAAATCTAAGACAAGATGGCTTTCATTTTACCCGCAATCTTCTGAGCTTCAGCACGAGCGGCCTCATCAAAATTTTGATCGGAACCGGCATGAATAATCCCTCGACTTGAATTTACCAAGAGACCTACGTCGGCATTCAAGCCGTATTTACACACTTCTTCCAAGCTACCGCCTTGAGCACCTACTCCTGGAACTAAAAGAAAATGGTTGGGGATAATCTCACGGATTTCTTTAAACTTTTCGGGACGAGTTGCTCCAACCACGTACATCATATTTTGATCATCGCCCCAGTTCTGACTGGTTCTAAGCACTCTTTCAAAAAGCTTTTCGCCCTCTTCGGAGGTGAAGAACTGAAAATCATCAGCACCTTGATTTGACGTAAGCGCGAGCAAAATGACCCATTTCCCGTCGTGGCCGAGAAAAGGCTTGACCGAGTCGCTTCCCATGTAAGGAGCGACCGTCACGGAGTCGAAGTTAGAGTCTTCGAAAAATGCCTTTGCATACATTCCTGAGGTATTTCCTATATCGCCTCGCTTGGCATCTGCAATGGTAAAATGAGTTGAGCCAATGTAATCCCTGGTTTTCTTCAACGCTTCCCAGCCCTTCGCTCCATGAGATTCATAGAAAGCTGTATTCGGCTTGTAGGCCACGCAAAATTCTCGTGTGGCATCGATGATGCGCTTGTTGAATTCGAAAAGTGGATCTTCCATCTCAAGAATATGCTTAGGCATTTTCTCGGGATTCGGATCCAAACCAACGCAGAGGAAGCTATTCCTCTCGTGTATCAATCGAACCAGATCGGCTTTCTTCATGGCTATTCGTCTATGCTGGCTTGAAGTTTTTCTGCATTTTCTGCCACGCGAAGGGGCTTCTATAATCTCGTCAATATCTCCATCCATTACTCCTGACAGGTTGTAGAGTGTCAAGTTTATACGGTGATCGGTAACTCGACCTTGTGGGTAGTTGTATGTTCTGATTTTCGCAGAGCGGTCTCCCGAGGAAACCATGGACTTCCGCTTTTCGGCATCCTTGGCCAATTTCTTCTGAAGCTCAATTTCGTAAATACGCGAACGGAGTACGCTTAGGGCTTTATCGTAATTCTTCAACTTCGACTTTTGATCCTGGCATTGCGCTACAATTCCCGTAGGAAGGTGGGTAAGTCGAATGGCGGAATACGTTGTGTTTACCGACTGACCTCCCGGACCTGAGCTGCAGTAGCTATCCACCCGTAAATCTGATTCTTTTACTTCTACATCAAATTCCTCAGCTTCGGGCAATACTATCACTGTGGCCGCACTGGTATGCACCCTTCCCTGCGTCTCGGTTTGAGGAACCCTTTGCACTCGGTGAACACCACCTTCGTACTTCATGATTCCGTAGACATTGTTTCCCGTCACGTTGAAGATGACTTCCTTAAATCCTCCCGAAGAGCCGTGATTGGTATCTACCAATTCCAGTTTCCATCCTTTGGTTTCAATGTATTTCGAATACATTCGAAACAAGTCTCCGGCAAATATGGCTGCTTCATCGCCACCGGTTCCACCTCGAATTTCGATTACCGCATTCTTAGAATCCTCGGGGTCTTTTGGAATGAGGAGAAGTTTGATGTCCTCTTCCATTTTTTCCTTTTCAGCTAAAAGCTCGTTCAGCTCTTCTTTCGCCATCTCTTTAAAGTCGGCATCCGATTCACTTTGGATGATCTCCTTTGCATTCTCGATGTTTTCGTAAAGCAATTTGTAGCTATCGAAAGCTTCGGCAACAGGCTCCAGATCCTTGTATTCTTTAGAAAACTTGACGTATCGTTTTGTATCTGAAATCACTTCAGGATCAATGATCTTCTTTCCTACCTCGAGGTAATGATCTTTGATGGCACCCAATTTTGACAATATCTCTTTTTCATTCATGGCTTAGTCGTATTGGAATGTTCCGTTTTCACCGGTAATGGTTAACGCCTTTTTTCCTTCTTCCACTCTTCCTACGATTTGCGCGTCGATATGGAAGGAATTTGAAATCTCAATAATCGTATTGGCAAAAGCCTTATCGCAATATATTTCCATTCGGTGCCCCATATTGAAAACCTTATACATCTCCTTCCAATCCGTACCTGATGTTTCTTGAATCACCTTAAACAAAGGTGGCACGGGAAATAAATTGTCTTTAATGATATGATGCTCATCTATGAAGTGCAAGACCTTGGTTTGCGCTCCGCCGCTGCAGTGCACCATTCCGCCGATTTGATCACGACCCTTTTCTAAAATTGCTTTTATAACGGGCGCGTAAGTGCGAGTTGGCGAAAGAACGGCTTTCCCTAAATCGATCGGCATTGAATCTACTTTATCTGTGAGTGCATATGCTCCTGAGTAAACAAGATCTTCGGGCACTGCAGGGTCAAAAGTTTCGGGAAATTTCTGCCCTACTTCTGAGCGAAATACGTCATGTCTGGCAGAGGTCAGACCATTGCTTCCCATACCTGCATTGTACTCGTTCTCATATGTAGCTTGGCCCGTTGAGGACAAGCCGACGATAACTTGACCGGGCCTTATATTTGAGTTATCGACTACCTCATCGCGACGCATGCGCGAGGTTACGGTGCTATCTACAATTACTGTTCTTACCAGGTCACCTACATCGGCAGTTTCACCGCCTGTGCTTCTTACCTCGATCCCCAGAGACCGAAGGTTTTCCAATACCTCTTCGGTACCTTCTATCAAGGCTTTGATGACTTCACCTGTAATTAGGTTTTTGTTTCTCCCGATCGTGGAGCTCACCAAAATCTTATCGACGCATCCCACGCAGAGCAGGTCATCAATATTCATAATCAAAGCATCCTGAGCGATTCCCTTCCAGACGGAAAGGTCTCCGGTTTCCTTCCAATAGGCATAAGCCAAAGATGATTTGGTGCCTGCGCCATCGGCGTGCATAACCAAACAATGTTCTTCGCTACCCGTGAGGTAGTCGGGAATAATCTTACAGAAAGCTTTTGGAAAAAGACCTTTATCTATGCCCTTGATGGCGGCATGAACATCTTCCTTTCCGGCGCTTACTCCACGAGCTTGATATCTTTTCTCTTGACTCATTATGAAATAAAAAAAGGCATCCCAAAAAATTTGGAATGCCTGGAAAGTATTTAAATGTACCTAGTTGTCCGACTCTTCCATCGGCACATAATCAAAACTAAGTACGGTGAATTCTGTCCGTCTGTTTTTCTGGTGAGCAGCTTCTTTTTCTTCTTCAGTAGCCAGAGCAGCTATTTGCGTGTCTGAGATACGAAGTCTAGTTTCACCATACCCTTTAGCGACCATTCTTTCGGCGGGAATTCCCTTTGAAGACAAGTATTCTACACAACTTTCAGCCCTTCTTTGAGAAAGGTCTTTGTTGTAGGCATCCTTACCTCTGGAGTCAGTATGTGCTTGAAGTTCGATGATGATCGTAGGGTTGTCTACCAAAACATTGTAGAGGAAATCCAGCGAATCCAAAGAGTTCACTTCTTCATTTACTTGAAGCTCTGCTTTGTTGTAAGCATAGCGTACTTCAGGAAATTCGATAGCCTTATCAGGTGCGGTAAACGTGATAAAGTACTCTTTCAAGAAGGTAGTAGATTCAGCAATACCTACGGTACTAATTTGATCCTTTGCTACCAAGTAGTCAGGTTTTGAAACTTCGATAGAGTAATTGGTCTCGGGATTGATGTAGCGCTCCTCTCCTTTCTCTGAAAACGAGAAAGCACCTCCTGCGTCTGTTGCAGCCTCAAATGAAGCTCCATCACTACCAATCACTTTGATAGTCGCCTCCGGTACCGGTTGCTGGGTGTCTTTGTCATATACTACACCATCAAGTGCAAATAGAAGCGGTGGAAGGTTGAAAGAGTAGATATCATCTTTTCCTTTTCCTCCGTTGCGATCTGACGAAAAGTAACCTCTTTCAGAATCTCCTTCCCAGATAATTCCAAAGTCGTGACCGATAGAATTAATCGGTGCTCCAAGATTTTCAACATTGCCCCAAGAGTTTTCTCCATTGCTTTCGGCGACATAAATGT
This sequence comes from uncultured Cryomorphaceae bacterium, assembly GCA_942492545.1. Taxonomy (GTDB): domain Bacteria; phylum Bacteroidota; class Bacteroidia; order Flavobacteriales_D; family Cryomorphaceae; genus JAKVAV01. Next base: position 12,339 of record CALOFA010000034.1, read on the forward strand.
CTAAGCCACCCATTCCAACGAGACCGTTTGAAGCAAAGTATAGTGCTCCGTTCTTACGAACGAAAGGGAACATCTCGTCTCCTTTTGTATTGATTGACGGACCGAGATTAACCGCTTCCCCGGCTGTCATAGAAGCTTTATCGAAAGGAGCAATCCAAAGATCTTTTCCTCCCATTCCACCGGGCATATCACTTGCAAAAATGATATGAGTTTCATCAATAGTTAAAGCAGGATGTCCCGCAGTAGTTATTTCAGAACTCTCGTTATTCTTCACCTCTACCACTTGTGCTGTCGACCATTGATCAGCTGTTTTACGAGTAATCATTACGTCACAGCCTTTGTTATCGTCCTTCGTGCTCTCGCAGCGTGTGAAAAGCATCATATCAAAGGTGCTTGTCAATCGAGGGGTAGCTTCATTGTGAATGGTATTGATTCGGTAAGTCAGACGCTCCGGCTCGCTCCATTTTCCTTTTTGATCACGTGTAGTGAAGAAGATATCCTGGAAGCTTTCTCCCGTTCTTAAATCGATCTCCATACCCTGCGCTCCCTGTCGAGAAGAGCTGAAGTATATGGTATTGAAATCATCTCCTGCCCATCCCGGTGAAAAGTCGTACTCAGCAGAGTTGAGCAGTATTTCGTTTTGAACTATGTAACGAGATGGATTATCTCTGAACTCTTTTGCAATTTCTGCTTGTTCCAAACCTATTTCCCCTTTCATGGGGTCAGGAGCCGCATCTATATACTTATTATAGTACTCTATAGCCTGTGTAAAATCACCTTGTCGGTGATAAGCTTGTGCTAAGTAGAGAAAAGCATCGGGCTATCATACTGCGCTTTAAGCGCTTTATTGTACCAAATTACTTGTTGGTCATAATCCAGAATCATTCGGTACGATTCTGCAATTTGGAATAGCATACGTGCCTTTTCTTCCGAGTCATTCTCTTTTGAATAAGCCTTTTTGTAAAGGTCGATAGCCTCAAAATACGCTTCGTTCTTGTAGGCATTATCAGCCTCTTTTGTGAACTGATCAGCCTGAGCCATAAGCGATACAGACATCAGCGTAGCAAGGCAAAAAGTAAACAACCCTTTTGTAAAAATCATCATGTTGAGATTAGTCATGTAGTGAAATGAATGCCCGAAAATAATTATTTCCTACAAACGAGCCTAAAAGGAAAGACAAGACTATTGAAGTCCAATTAAAAAAGGCTCCCTAAGGAGCCTTTAAAATTATCTGGTAAATAGTATTTCTCTGAGTTTTGGCAATGGCCACATCTCGTCGTCAACAATGAGTTCCAACTTGTCGACTTGGTATTTTATCAGATCCATAAAAGGCTTCACCTTGTCACAATAGGCAATTGCCTTCTTCTCAGCATCTGCTATGGCATTGGCCTTTTTTCTTTCTTCGATCATTTCATCAATTGATGTCTTGATCACCTCTACCCTTTCAGAAATCTCTTCGATAAGTGCCAATTGTACTTTTGTTGATTTTGTAGCAGTAGCTTTGGGAAGTACTTCCATTATTCCCTTCACATTGTCGGTCAACATTTTTTGGTATTTCAAAGCTGCCGGAAGATGTAATTGTTTGCTATTTCACCGCACATCCGAGATTCGATTTGAATTTGCATTTGGTATTTCTCCAACTCGATTTCAACTCTTGCTTCCAACTCGCGCTCAGTAAGGATATCCAGTTCTCCGTATAGATCAATAACTTTTTTACTCTGCAGAGCTAAAAGAGATCTAGGCGCATCCTTAATGTTGGCCAATCCTCGCTTCTTGGCTTCTTTTGCCCATTCTTCGCCATAACCGTTTCCTTCGAATCTAATTTTCTTAGACGCAGTAATCAGCTTCTGAAGCTCTTTCAAAATAGCTTCATCCTTTTTTACTCCTTTTTTAATCGCTGCGTCCACATCATTGGCAAAGAGGTCCAACTGCTTCGCTACAATTGCGTTCAACCCGGTCATTGGTACACCGCAATTGGCCGTTGAACCCACTGCTCGGAATTCGAATTTATTCCCCGTAAATGCAAAAGGTGAAGTACGATTACGGTCAGTGTTGTCAAGAAGTATCTCAGGAATTTTTCCAATGTTCAGCTTTAGCTGAGTTTTGTCATCGGGTGTCATTTTCCCTGCTTTGATGCTCTTCTCCAGTTCATCCAGAAGTCTCGTCAATTGCGAGCCTATGAAGACAGAGATGATCGCAGGCGGAGCTTCATTGGCACCAAGACGGTGTTCATTTCCCGCTGTTGCGATAGTTGCTCTCAATACGTCGGCATTGTCAGCAATTGCCTTAATGGTATTGATGAAAAAAGTCAAAAACTGCATGTTCGACTTTGGATTCTTACCGGGTGCAAGAAGGTTTACCCCCGTGTCCGTTGCCAAACTCCAGTTGTTGTGTTTTCCGCTACCATTCAGACCGGCAAACGGCTTCTCGTGAAGAAGTACTCTAAAGTTGTGCTTTCGCGCCACCTTCTCGAGAATATCCATAAACAGAAGGTTGTGGTCGTTTGAGAGGTTTACCTCTTCAAACATTGGCGCTGCTTCAAACTGGTTTGGAGCCACTTCATTATGCCTTGTGGTAACAGGTATTCCCAAAAGGTGAGATTCCATTTCGAAGTCGCGCATGAAAGCGTGAACCCTTTCCGGGATGGTTCCGAAGTAGTGGTCATCAAGTTGCTGCCCTTTTGCCGGGTTGTGCCCGAAAAGAGCTCTGCCCGTAAACTGAATATCAGGACGAGCATTGTAAAGTGCGCTGTCAATTAGGAAGTACTCTTGCTCCCATCCAAGAGTTGTAGTCACTCTATTGACATTCTTGTCAAAGTATTTACAAACTCTAACGGCAGCCTTATCAATGGCGTGAACAGATTTTAAAAGAGGCATTTTGTTATCAAGCGCCTCTCCTGTGTATGCGATAAAAATCGTCGGAACACAAGAGCGTTTTACCAATGATAAAAGCAGGAGATGATGGATCCCAGGCTGTGTATCCTCGAGCTTCAAAAGTATTTCGGATACCTCCGTTTGGAAAAGAGGAAGCATCAGGTTCTTGCTGAACCAAATTGGAACCTGAAAATCGCTCCATTGAAAGTCCGTTCTCCAATGGAGTAAAAAATGAATCGTGCTTTTCAGCGGTGGATCCTGTAAGCGGCTGAAACCAGTGCGTATAGTGCGTAGCTCCATTGACAAAGCCCAGTCTTTCATGGCAAGAGCCACTTGATCGGCAATAGTTCTTGGAATTCTTGTACCATGAGCCATCGCTTCTGTAACGCCTTCATGGCTTCTCAGAAAGATATTCACGCATGCTTTCCCATATCGAAAACATTTTTGAAAAATAGCTCGGAAATTTTGAGTTGACGGTGCTTGATGACGTCTAGAGACTTTTCTGTCTAATACATCTTCTAATGCTTTAAATCTGAAAGTTGCCATGATGGATTTTTGGAATTATTCGGCAAAAATAATTTTTACCATCAGGTAAAAGAAGAAAAAATGCTAACAAATTGTCAACACCCCCAAATTTTTAGGGGTCATCAGAGTAAAAAAACTAATTTATTATGAAATAGGCCCGTGTGCTTTTAGGGGGCTATTAAAAGCATGAAGATAAAAATACAGTAAGTAGAGATGAAAATCAGCCCGTCAATTCTACCAAGTCTATTTCTAATCAGTGCGAGTGGTAAGATGAGAAAGGATGTTCCTAACATCCAGAAAATATCGAAATTGATAAAATTTCGGCAGCGACTGATACAGGACTGAATTGTCGCTGTAACTCCCAGAATGGCAAATAGATTGAAAAGGTTGGATCCAACAATATTTCCCAAAGAAATATCTTCTGCTTTTTAAATGCAGCCACTACAGAAGCAGCAAGTTCGGGCACGCTTGTGCCGAAAGCAACCAGTGTAATTGCGATAACCCTGATCTGAAACACCAAGATTTCTGGCTATCGATTCGGCTCCTGATAAAACCATGCGCACCTACAATGAGGCCTGCCGTCCCTAATGCACAAAAAGAAGAGCAACCACCATTTTCTGTCCTTTTCGGCTTTTGGCACTTCATCAGGGAAGGTCCGCGGGAATCTTCCTCATTTTTGCAATCCTTCTGAAGCTGATAAAAACTCGCTCCAATAAAATAGCGAGCAAGGAAACAAAGAGTCCTCCCTCGAACCGGGAAAACCACCATCAGAGCGAAGAGATAGAAAATAATACTGGCCATCATCATAGCTACCCAGTCTACTTTGAATACGCTTTTGGATGCCAATCGGAAAGATCATAGTTGTGACACCGAGGATTAAGCGCAACATTGGCAATATTGTCCAACCTACGACATTTCCTACGGAAATATCTGGCTTTCCATCCAAGGCAGCCTTTAAACTAACCACCAACTCTGGGGCAGATGTTCCTAAAGCCACGATAGTCATTCCTACCAACATCGGAGGAATGTCAAATTTCAATGCGATTCCCGTGGCACCTTTTACAAGGTAATCACCTCCAAAAACAAGTAAGAGGAGGCCAGCAAGAATTAGAATTAAGTCCATTAATTTTTTATCGTCTTAGTGATTAGATCTAATGTGCCAGGAAGTTTCCTTTCTCAACCTGATCCTTTACTTGAATTAGCTGAGTTTTGAATATCGCGCTGAATATCCGATGTCGCATCTCTTATTTGACGCATGGTTCGACCCATAGTTCTTGCCATTCCCGGAATTTTATCCGCTCCAAAAAATATGAGAACGAACAATAAAACGAGAAAAATCTCTCCACCACTTATGCCGAATAATAAGACCACTTGATTCATTTCAGGTACAAAGCTAAAAAAGCCCTCCGAAAGCTATCGGAGGGCTTCAATATTATTGAATATTTTAAGTTTTATGCTTCTTCAACCGCTTCTTCAAGCGAAGTTCCCGTTTTATCTGTAAGATCAACTACGATCGGAGCAGCGATATACAACGATGAATACGTTCCTACGATTACACCTAGCATCAATGCAAAGATGAAACCACGAATAGATTCACCTCCAAAGATGAAGATGATTAAAAGAACCACAAAGGTAGTCATCGAGGTATTTACTGTTCTAGACAAAGTACTATTCAAAGCCTTATTTACAACGCTAGCCATCGCTTCTTTCCTGTGATCTTTGAGGTATTCACGAATACTGTCAAACACGATTACCGTATCGTTAATAGAGTAACCCACGACGGTGAGTATGGCGGCAATAAATGCTTGATCAATTTCTAAAGAGAATGGGAGCCATCCGTGAAATAGTGAGAATATTCCCAATACCACAAATACATCGTGGAACATCGCGGTGATGGCACCAACACCATATTGCCACTTCTTAAATCGGAATACGATATATGCAAAGATTATGATCAGCGAGAAAATAACAGCTGATGTAGAAGAGGTTTGAAAGTCATCAGAAATAGACGGATCTACCTTTCTTGATTCTTCGATGGAATAACCTACACCCAATTCGGTAAGACCCGAGTTAAGAGCGTCCTCTACTCTTTGGTCAGCATCTCGACTATCGTCATCTACCAAAAATTTAGTTGTGATCTTAACCTGATTTGCCGCCCCGTAAGTTTTAACTTCAGGTTGCATTTGGTTTCCTTCATCATTTACAAATGAAGCAGCCAAGAGCTATTGCGAACATTGATCTAGATCTTCGGTTTGATCGAACTTAACGGTGTAAGTTCTACCTCCTGTAAAGTCAACACCCAAGTTCAGTAACCTCTGTAAACATACTTCACCACCCCGATTAGAATAACGATTGCTGAGATAGAGTAAGACATTTTCCTTTTTTGATATGAACTGGATATTGGCATTGACCAAAATATTCTTTGACCATTCCATAAAGAAGCTCACCGGCTTAGAATTAGTAAGACGACTGTCAAAGATCAATCGAGTAATGAAAATCGCTGAGAATAGAGAAGTAAAGATACCTATGATCAATACAGTAGCGAATCCTTTAATAGGACCTGATCCCAAAGACACAAGCACAATTGCAGTAAGCAATGTCGTTAGGTTGGCATCAATAATAGCTGAGTATGCCTTTTGGTATCCTTCCTTTACCGCTGCCTTCGTTCCCTTTCCATTTCGCAACTCCTCTCGAATCCGTTCATAAATCAAGAACGTTTGCATCAACTGCCATACCAATAGTCAAAACAATACCCGCAATACCAGGTAAGGTTAGCGCTGCTTGTAGTGATGCAAGTGCCCCAATTAAGAAAAACAGGTTAGCGATAAGAGCAATGTCAGATATAAGTCCCGCTCCTCGATAGTAGAAGAACATGTAAAACAAGACTACAACCAATGCAATGATAAATGACATCAAACCATCTTGGATATTCTGCAAACCAAGAGAAGGTCCGACAACCGATTCATCAACGATGTTTGCAGGAGCAGGAAGTGCTCCAGCCTTTAAGAAGGTTTGACAAGTCAAGTGCCTCTTGTATTTGCTCATTTCTAGTACCTTGACCAATACCAATGGAGGATCTTCCTGTTGGAATTTCTCCCTGAACGAATGGGGCTGTATAAACATAATCGTCAAGAACTACAGCGATAGATCTTTTCGGATTCTGAGCAGCTGCCTCTGCGGTAATATCTTTCCAAATCCGCGCTCCTTCGCTATTCATTGTCATCGAAACCTCAACTTGACCAGCCATGTCGTACTGCTGTGAAGCATCAACTATAACCGAACCATCAAGAGGTGCTTTTCCATCTCTTGTGTCGATTTTGATAGCATAAAGACGCATTAAATTGTTAAATCTAGCATCTGGCTCAGAAGCCCACAGCAAATTCAAATCATTAGGAAGTAATTCTTGTACTTCACTTCTTCAGCTTAGCATTTTATTCACATCAGCAGTATCTGATAGTTGCGCATAACCAACTACAGGCCCTTGAGCTAGCTTGTCCTCGTTTGAGGACCAACAGCAGGATTCAATTTTGAGAAAAGTGGAATCGCTTTTAAGCTGTTCTGCGTCACTCAATTCTTCAAGTGGCTCATCAGAAGATGTTTCGGTAGAATCACCATCAGAAAGTCCCAAGAGGTCATCTTCTGTAGTTACGTCAGACGAATCGGTAGTCGTCTGCATCTGCGCCGTTTCTGCCTCACAATTCAACATCCGAGTCAATCGTCTTCGAACTGCCGTCTCAGTTTCCAAACTGAATTCAGGGTAATACTTTCGCTTAGAGCAGAATTTGCTTGATCCAAGAAACCAAGAACTTCTCCACTTTCATAGGTGTTCCAAAACTCGAGGTTGGCAGTACTTTTAAGTTGCTTGCGCACGCGCTCTTTATCGCTAACACCAGGCAGCTCTACCAAAATTCTTCCAGTAAACTGTTGTTTTTGGATGGTAGGTTGAGTAACACCGAATTTGTCAATTCTAGTTCTGAGAATTTTCTCAGTGTTGTTAATAGCAACTTTAGCTTCTTCTCTTAGAATTTCCAGAATTTCTTCATTCGAAGCTTCTCTGAGAAATCGTTCCTTGTTATCACGGCTGTTGAAACACATTTGCCATATTAGCATCTGGAAATTTCGCATTCCAAGCTTCTCCAAATAATGTTACGAAGTCTTGCTGAGAGTCTTCTTGCATTTTCTTTGCATCAGCAACTGCTTCAGCAACTGTTCATTCCGAACGTTGTTGCTCAGATTTATAATCAAGTCAGGGAATGAAACCTCAAGGGTAACACTCATACCTCCTGCGAGGTCAAGTCCAAGATTGATTTGCTTCTCCTTGCATTCTTGATAAGTATACCCAAATACAGGATAAATCTCCGTGTTGGCATTACTAGTGAGGTATGCATTTTTGAACTTTTCTGTAAGTTCAGCCTCTTCACCAATACTCATCTCTCCCTCAAGTGTAGCCCTTACAGAGTCAACCTGATAAAGTGCTTGTTCTTCAGCCTCGTTTTCAAAGGATGAAGTGAAAAAAGAAAATGAAATTTGGAAGAGGCAGGCCAGAGCCAGAAGAATGGTAAATAGCCAAATAGCGCCTTTATTTTGCATGCTTGGATTTGCGATTTTTTTCTGAGCGCAAATATAGACTTAATGCATAATTTTCAATCAGGAAATTCTCGCATTCGAAAAAATAGGCATTGAAGGATAAACTGTATTCTGCTTGTACGCGCTCAAATTAATTTAATTGGTAATTCATGATGCTCTCATATATCTTACGAGTATTCTTCTTGTCTTTTTTCCTGGCAATATATTCGATTGCCGAAGGACAGTTTGTTGTGAAAGCAACGAATGATGTTACGGTATTAAGAGAAGGAGGTTCGAATTTTTTTAATCCGTGGACGGGAGGGCTCAATGCCATTCAACTGTCAAAACTTGATGCAGACTTTGACGGCGATGAAGACGATATCTTTTTATTTGACCGAGCAGGCAATCGCACAATGATTTTTATTGGCGAAAACTCAGGCGGAGAGCAAACGTATTTATATGACCCGTATTTCAGAACATCTTTTCCAAATATGAGAAACTTCTCATTGCTGAGGGATTTCGATTGCGATGGACGAAAGAATCTTTACGTATAGTCTTTTAGGCGGTGCGATGGCCATCTATAGAAATACGAGTAACAGCCAAAATTTGAATTGGGAACTAACTTCCGAAGCAGTCTTGAGTTTTTATGATTTCGGTTCTACTTCTTACACCACTAATATATACACCTCTTCTCAGGACATTCCCGCAATTTTCGACTATGATGGAGATGGTGACTTGGATGTGATGAGTTTTAATGTTGGTGGTACTTTTATCGAATTGCATTTAAACTCGTCAGTAGATAACTCAGGGGAGTGCGGACTGGAGTACTTCTTGGCGAATCGCTGCTATGGCGGTTTTATCGAAGGCGATGACAGCAACGATATTGTACTCGACCCCGAAGAGGTATCGAATGAGTGCACCTTTAATGTAGTCGACCCGAGAAGTACAGGAGGGCTGAGACATATCGGCTCAACCATACTCACGCTTGACGGAAATGATGATGGCCTCTACGACTTAGTATTGGGTGATGTGGGTTTCGACAACTTGGTTTACTTAGAGAACAGCAACCAAGGAGGAGAACCTGATCAGATTATTGATTTTGTTCCCGACTTCCCTTCTAATATGGGAGGAGACGCTGTAAGCATCGACAATTTTCCTGCAGCTTTTTACGAAGATGTCGATGGAGACAATGTTTCGGATTTGATCGTAAGCGTAAACACTTCTGCAGGAGCAGCGACATATGAATCAGTTCAGCTATATCTCAATTCCGGAAGTGAAAGCGCACCAAACTTCTCTTTTGTCACAACTTCCTTTCTTCAAAATGAAATGTTGGACTGGGGCAGCCATGCCTCGCCTTCTGTGGTAGATTACAACAATGACGGACTGATGGATCTGGTCATCGGCTGCAGCAGCGACTTACCCGGAGGTGAACTGAATGAGCCCAGACTCATACTACTTCAAAATATCGGAACACCTACAGAGCCCGCTTTTCAAGTGATTGACGAGAATTGGCTGGAATTGCCAACTATTTTTTCAAGTAGTAATCCCTCACCCGCTTTTGGTGACTTCGACAACGACGGCGATCAAGATTTAGTGATAGGTTTCTTTAACGGAAGCTTACACTACTTCGAAAATGAAAATGGCTGGAATTATACAGGCCTAATCCCAACCACCAATGAGATCAATGATGTTGGAAATTCGGCAACCCCAAGCATTAGTGACATTGACAATGACGGAAACCTCGACCTCGTAGTGGGTGAAGAAGAAGGAAACCTCAACTACTTTAGAAACTCAGGAAGTTCAATAGGACCGATTTTCACCTTAGAAAATGAACAGTTGGGTGGAATTAATACCACCGTTACTCCTCCCTATTTTGAAGGACAAAGTGCTCCTTTCTTTTTTGAATTTGAGGATGTGAAATATTTGGCCGTAGGCTCAAAGTCAGGAGAAATATTCCAGTATCAGGTAGGAAATGAGAGTGAAGAGTGGCTCGAAATAGAAGAAGGTTTTGAAATCTACAGTTCTTTTAACGCGTCTCCTTCCGGGCTGAGCACAAAACCGGTCGTTGTTAATTTGAACAACGATGATATTCCGGAAGTGATCACAGGACTTGTGACAGGAGGACTTGAATACTTTTCCGGCGATGGCTTTTTAAGCTCTGACTTCCCACAAAACCAAAAAGACTTTGGTATTAAAATATTTCCCAATCCATCAGCAGGTGAGCTAAATCTAAAGTTTGACGATAAGCAAGGGCAATTTCAAAAGCTCATCATTTCAAGCATCGATGGCAGAACGGTTTTCCAAAGCAACGCTTACATGGGTTCTTATAATATTAACAGATTGGTTCCCGGAGCTTATATCGTTACCATTAAACTGAGCACAGGTTCGTCTTCTGAAATATTGATCAAAAAATAAGAGGCCACCCAAACGGACGGCCTCTCAATTCAGATTGAAAGCTGAATTACGCTTTCGCTGCATTCATATTATCCAAAACTTCCATCACTTCTCTCACCGCATTGGCAGATTCGTAAAGAAGACCTTTTTCTTGTTCGTTTAAGTCTAGCTCGATAATCTCTTCGATACCTTTGCTTCCAAGCTTTGCAGGAACTCCCAAGTACATATCCTTCAAGCCGTACTCACCTGTTAGCCAAGCGCAAACCGGGAAAATTCTCTTTTGATCTTTAACGATAGCTTCTACCATTTGAGCTGCTGCTGCTCCCGGAGCGTACCATGCGCTGGTTCCAAGAAGGTTGACGATTTCTCCCCCACCTTTTTTAGTTCGCTCAATGATTGCGTTAAGCTTCTCTTCCGAAATCATCTCAGTCACGGGAATTCCTGCAACAGTGGTGTATCTCGGTAGCGGCACCATCGTATCTCCATGGCCTCCCATCAAAACGGCCTGAATATCCTTTGGAGAAACATTTAGTTCTGTAGCCAGGAAAGATCGGTATCGCGCTGTGTCAAGCACACCTGCCATTCCGAATACACGGCTGGAATCAATTTTTGCCGTAAGGTAAGCGGCATAGGTCATAACGTCCAGTGGATTGCTAACTATAACAATTTTGGCATCAGGAGAGTGCTTGATAACCTGCTCCGTAACACTTTTAACAATGCCTGCATTTGTTGCGATTAAGTCATCGCGACTCATACCCGGCTTACGAGGCAATCCTGAAGTGATAACCACGACTTCGGAACCGGCGGTTTTCGAGTAGTCATTAGTCGATCCCGTCATACGAGAATCGTAAAGATTAATCGGAGAGGTCTCCCATATATCCAGTGCTTTTCCTTCTGCATATCCTTCTTTGATATCCAAAAGAACAATTTCATTTGCCACTTCTTTGTGGGCTAAAACATTGGCACAGGTTGCTCCTACATTTCCCGCGCCTACTACAGTAACTTTCATGGTATGATTGTGTTTGTTGAAATTTTCAAAATTTCCACAAATATAAGAGATAGCTTTACGCCTTTGCGTTGGAATCAACAATAAGTTCATCAGCATATCCCTTAATAAAAAAGGTACTCCTTTGTCGACTCTTTGTCGTTTCGGTATCAAATGTATCTTTAGGGGCCGGAAATACGGAAACCATTGCACCTTGGCTGCGTATCGACTTGGCGTTGGTGAAAGGATGGCAACCGTCGCCCCTTGGCCACGTCTAACACATGATCGACCTGCAAAATATGGATGAGGATCAGCTTAAAATGCTGATTGATGGCTGTTTGCGAAACAATCGCAAAAGTCAGGAGTTGATTTTTCGCTCCTATTATAGTAAAATGATGTCCGTTTGCAGGAGATATACACCTGATGACGATCAGGCGAAGGACATAGTACAAGACGGATTTATTAAAGTCTTCAAAAACCTTGAACGGTTTAATTACCAAGGTTCATTTGAAGGCTGGATAAGAAGAATCATGGTGAATACGGCCATTGATTTTACCAGAAAACAAAAAAGCTCCAATCAATTGTCTAACGAGACAAAGCCTATTGAGGACTATGGAGATATAGCAATTGAGGATGAGGAGGAAATTCCTGAAGAGTTTCAGTTACAGGTTTCAGATATCAAAAAAGGTATGAATGAGCTTTCAACTGCCTACAGAAACGTTTTCAACCTTTATGTTTTTGAGAATTACTCTCATCAAGAAATTGCTGAAGAATTGAATATAAGTGTTGGCACCAGCAAGTCAAATTTGGCGAAAGCCAGGGCTAACATGAAGAAGATACTGCTCACAGAATTAAAAAGTAGAGATGGCAAATCAGCTGAATGATTTTGATCGATTGATCAAAGAGACTTACGAAAATCACGAATTCCCTTACGATTCTTCCGTGTGGGATGGTGTTGAAAAGGAGCTGGGAGCTACAGCGCCTGGCATCTTGGATTTTTTTCAAATCCGTCACTACTGGTCTAGCAATTGCAGGAGCCGTTTTTGCGACTATGCTCATTTTCACTTCTGACTCGAGTTCTTTAATGCATATTGCTGAAGAGCAGAAAATCGAAACCGGTGATGACTTAACAAGCGACAAGTCAAAAAATGAGCTCAACCAATCAGAAAACAAATTTACTGTCGATAGCTCGACTAAGAGCAATAAACTCGATCAAATCAATTCCAACTCTGAAGCAATCTCTGAGTTAAACCAAAACGAATCATCTTCCGATGCAAGCAGTGAGGTGAATTTCACTGATGAGCAGAAATCAACTGTTGTAGCTATTTTAGCTGAAGCAAAAAAGATCACTTCTACAGAAGAAACGATTGATTCAAACAACTCAGAAGACACTAACAACGCGAATTATTCAGCTTCTTCGGTAAAAAGAGGGTGCACAGGTCTTACCATCAACTTTGACGCACCTGAAGAGTACGGATCGAATGCCAAATACTTATGGAACTTTGGAGACGGCTTTTTCAGCAATGAAGAAAATCCCACACACGTATTTAACAAAGAAGGTATTTTCGATGTCTCTCTTTCGGTAACTGCAGTAGGTTCAGGACAAATTTCTTCCAACGTGGTCCAGGCCATGATCGAAGTGCACGAAGCGCCCAAGGCTAAATTTGAAGTCGAAATTAATTCGATGACAGAGATCAAATTACGAGAAAAGTCAATGAATGCCGCTGAATTTGAGTGGCTGATAGATAGAAATGAGCAAGCTTCAGAAGAAGCTGACGTTCTGCTTAGTATTGCTGATAACACTAAGTTTGATATAGAACTAATTGTAGAAAACGCAGGAAACTGTTCTGATAGTCTAAACAAAGAGATTCATATCATCAAAGCAGGAAACCAATTTCCTCAGTTATACTCCTCAGCTTATGCCAGCGATTTTGCTCCCGGAGCGATCGTTGACAATGGAGCAGTAACCGATTTCAGAGTATTCCAAAAGAGCACGGGTGAAGAAGTATTCAAATCTTCAGGTTCTAAAGGATGGAATGGAAAAAATAAAAATGGTGAAGGAGTAAGCAAAGGAGAATATGAGTGGATGATGGTTGTTGACTCAGAAGATGTTTTCAACATCTACCACGGCACTTTGAACGTTCGATAGACTTTTCTTTTTTCGAAATAGAAAAGGGCTCGTTTTAACGGGCCTTTTTTATTCCTGTATTCCTATCGCTGTTTTTACTGTCAATTAATGGTTTAGGAACCTTAGGCAATGAAGACCGTCCAATGCCACCCTTCTGTTGATATTACTGGAAAAAAGGTACGCTAGAGTTTCCGAAAATTGTCCTATTTTCACTGTTTGAAATCCAAATTATTCATGCTTTTTTAAGGGCAACTTAAATAAAGTCTGAACGTCACAATTGAGAGAAAGTATATTTAAACTCTCAACACCACCAATTATTATCGATGACAATCGATAAAGGAAACCTTTCAGAAATGCTGAAGATGCTGAAAAAGCTAAGATTTTTACCCTTACTCTTTATTTTATCTCTCTTCTCTGCTAGCACTGTTTTCGGGCAATGCGAAATAGAGACAGATTGGACATTCGATCCGCCCGTGCCTCCGGGAGGAGCCTATGACGCAGGAACAGTAATAACCGTTTGTGGAGAAGTAACTGACTACTCTGCCGGAGGAGCGAACTGGCTATCAGGTATGGCGATTGTTTTCCCACCGGCATGGGACGTCTCAACAATTACGAATATAGTTCCTCCCGCAGGTTGTGGCGCTGGAGAATGGCTCTACTTTGAAACATTGACTTGCGGTGGATTGGTCATCAATAATCCCGGCTTTTATTATGATACAAATGTAAGCGGCCCTCAGGATGGGAATCCATGCAATAACTGGGGAGACGGAAGTTTTCCTTGCGGGGGATGGTCCTTTTGCTTCGATATTACCTTGGATGCTGCTTGTGGTGGTCCGGGCAACCCGTTTGACGGAGCAGATATAACACCTGCAATTCAAGCTTACTCTGACAGTGAAGTAGGAAGTTGGGGTACCCCAACAGGTTGTCCTTCATCAGATTTTGTGAATGGCCCAACGATATCCATTGAAATCGATTGCTGCGATGCTGAATCAGGAGAGGAGCCCGCAGGACCTGTAAATATCTGTGGTAATACTCCATTCGACCTTTCAACTCTTTTAGGAGCGCCTATTGATGCAGGCGGCACCTGGACTGGTCCTGCTGGATGGACTGCCCCTCCACCAGGTACACTCAATGCCACTTTTACACCGTCTACCACCCCGAGTCTTAGTGACCCTCCGGGAGACTATACCTATACTGTTGTCGGAACAGGCGGTTGCTTAAAGTCGTCTACCATCACCATGCAATTTATTGATTTGGGTATACAAGCCACCAATAGCTTGTGCGATGGAACGGCTCTTCTGTCCAGCCTGTGGCTAAACCCCGGCCAACCACTTCCGCCCGGAGGTTTTTGGACTTTCCCTGATGGCACCTTAGTGCCGGGAGGACAAGTGGACAATACCACAAGCCCTTCAGGTGTTTACACCTACAACTATGTAGATGCCGGTGGGTGTCCTACGACAATCTCGATGCAACTGAATGTCTCATCCGGAGGTGCTGTTGGATTCCCCGCCAACGAAATTACGGTTTGTCTTTTAGATGCACCTTTTGCCCCTTTTGACTCATTACTTGGTTCTCCTGCCTCATTGAGCGGAAGTTGGATTTATTTTGATGACGCCGACAACCTCTTATTATTTTCAGGAACAGGGGTAGCAACTACATGGACTCTGAATCCCGCAGATTACAACGGCGGAAACCCCATGGAAGATGGTTATGCAGTCTATTACTCGAATGATCCTGCCTGTGGTTTTGCACAAGACTCTATCTACATTGACGTAGGTGAAGTGTTTGATGCAGGATTATTTACCAATGCCACTGTTTGCGAAGGCGATGCTCCCGTGATCTTAGAAACTCTGTTTTCCGGAACACCCACACTCGGTGGAGATTGGGAAGATGTAAACGGTAACACAGTTGCAAACCTATTCGACCCTGCGGCAGTCATTCCCGACTCTACATACACCCTTATTTACAGCGGGGGCTTTGCAGGAACAGCTTGTTTCAACTCACAAGTCTTGCAATTGACGGTCTTATCAAACAATACCGATGCAGGTAATCCTACCGTAATTAACGTGTGTGAGACTCAGCCTGCCTTTAATATGACTGATACTTTGCTGGGAACTCCTCAACCAGGTGGAATATGGACCGGTCCTTCGGATAATCTTTTTGGCGGAGAGTTTTTTGTTCCAGGTACAAGCCCAGCAGGAGTTTACACTTATAACTCAATAGCCCTTGCGGTTCAGATTCAAATACGCTTACCATAAATGTGACCAATACGGCAGACGCCGGTCTTGACGGCATCTTAGATATTTGTCCTGCCGACCTCAATGTTCCGTTGATCAGTGGGCTCGGCGGAACTCCACAAGGAGGAGGTATTTGGACACTTGGCGGAGTACCGGTTGTTCCGCCCACCGTAAACGGTAATACTGTCACCAATGGTGCCGTTTACCAATATTCTGTGGGATCAGGAACCTGTGCCGATCAATCTGAAGTTACCATTAATCTCCAGCCCGGACCATTTGCGGGAGTTCTAACCACAGCCCCTCAAGAATTTTGTGAGACAGCCCCTAGCTTCTCTTTAAATACCTTATTTACTACTCCTCCGTCTACATTAGGAGATTTCTGGACCGGACCATTGGGCTTTCCGGTGGCAGGCAGTACATTAAATCCTGCAAGTGCAAGTTCTGGAATCTACACATACACCGTAACAAATAGCTGTGGATCGGATGATGTAACAATTTTCATTTCTATAGAATCTGCACCAAATGCAGGTACCAGTGCTCCTTTGGTTGTGTGTGACAATGCCGCAGGGCCTATTGATCTTTTTACATCTCTTGGCACAGGAGTGGCCACCGGCGGAACATGGGTAGGCCCGGGTGGACCAACCACCTCGACCTTCAACATAGGAGATCCGGCAGGATCTTATACTTACACTGTACAGTCCTTGCCAAATAATTTATGCACTGCTAGCGCTACCGTGACGGTTTCGTACATTTCTACAGGTGATGCCGGTTTAGACAATACAATAACAGTTTGTTCGACCGATCCTACATTTAATATGTTGGATTCGTTGAATGGATCTCCCGATACAGGAGGAAATTGGTTTCCCTCAGGTCCTCTTTTCAACCCTGCCCTTTCAGGAGCAGGTCCTTATACTTACCTGATCACCAATCCCGGGTGTGCGTCATCTACTGCCACTCTCACAGTGAACGTACAAAATCCGCCTGATGCCGGACAAAACACAACGGTAACCTTGTGTGAGTCCTTAGGAAATATTGACTTAACGTCTGAATTGAACGGAACACCCGCGCCCGGAGGGACATGGACCGATTTGGGAACGGGAAATCCTGTTTCAAATCCTTATAACCTAACTGGTTCTTGCGGCACTTCTGTTTCCTTGGAATACACGATTGACGATGGAATTTGCGTTTCGTCATCCATTTTGGATTTGACCATTCAGTGTCCTCCAGATGCAGGGCCTGATGTGTCAACTACTCAATGTGCTGACAATACGGCTTTTGATCTTAACTCTATCTTAGATCCCGGAGCAGATACTCCGGGAACATTCACAAACACAGGCTCAGGAGCTATCGTGCCTGGTGGAATCGTAACGCTTTCTGCAGGAGCAGCCGGATCATATACCTACACCGTAAATGGAGGTCAATGTGCTGACGATATTGCCTTTTACACGCTCAATTTACAAACGCCAATTAGCGTAGTGGTAGATGCTCAGTGTACTCCTGATCAAACTCAGTATATCGTTACGCTTACCGTTACAGGGGGCGACGGAAACTACACGGTAACAGGGTTGCCAGGCGGCCCATTTGTTGGAAACACTTATGTATCGTCACCTTTTGCTGCAGGTAACACCTACTCTTTTAACGTAGATGATTCAGGACCTTGCGCCCCATTTGTTCAACCCGTAACGGCAGGACCGAACTGTTCTTGTCCGGCAAATGCAGAATTTGTCGACTTTCCGTCAATCACGATATGTGAAGGAGGTACGGCCAATATCGAACTCAATTTCCCAACGGGAGCTTCTCCTTTCACCATTGACTATACTGATGGTACGAACACCTTCACCAACGTAGGCCCGTTTGTATCGGGAGACTTCTTGCAAGTAAATCCTATTGCTTCAACGACTTACACCCTACAAGGCGTTTCGGACCAGAACTGCTCAACGAGTGTAAATGACGTAGTTGACGTAATTGTAGAACCTACAGCTGATGCAGGCCCTGATGTTGCACTGGAATTCTGTGGTTCAGGCGGTGTTCTTGTCTTGTCTTCCATTATTGATGGGGCAGCAGACCAACCCGGCGTTTTTACAAATGCCGGCGGAAATGTTGTGACGACTATCCCTCAGACTGCAGCCAGCTCAGGTGTGTACACTTACACGGTTTCAGGAACACAATGTCCGAATGATGTGGCTACTTATACCCTCAACTTCATTGACCCAATAAGCGTCAGCGTTGTATCAGCTGTGTGTAATGCTGCTCAAACCGATTATACAGTAGCTCTGGAAATTTCGGGTGGAGATGGTAATTACAGCATAACAGGATTAGATCCGGAAGGCCCGATAACGGGAAATACTTTTGTTTCCGATGAAATACCGACTGGGAATACCTACAGCTATACTATAAGTGATACGGGGCCATGTCCTGATGTTACTGCAGGCCCAATCAATTCACCAAATTGTGCTTGCCCTGCCAGTGCAGAGTTCGTAGCGAATTCAATCACGATTTGCGAAGGAAGCACGGCCAACATCGAGCTAAACTTCCCTTCAGGAGCTCCTACTTTCACAATTGACTACAACGATGGTACAAACACATTTACCAATCAAGGGCCTTTTGTTTCAGGAGACTTTTTACAAGTAAATCCTACAACTACCACAACCTACACGTTAACAGGAGTTGCAGATCAAAACTGCAACACTACCGCTTCAGATGCAATTACGGTGGTAGTTGAAACACCTCCAAATGCAGGCCCTGACGTAACTGAGGTATTCTGTGCGACCAATGCTCCTTACAACTTGAATAACTTAGTAGGCAGCTTCGTGGGATCGGGCGATTTCTTCACCTCAGCCGGCGTGCAGGTTCCTGGAAATACGATTAACCTCAATAGTGGTTCGTCAGACATTTACACTTATGAAGTTACGGGAACGGTTTGCCCTAGCGACGAAGCTTTGTACAATATTACAATCAACGATCCGATTGTGATCAGCAATATTGTAGTCCAATGCAATTCGTCTCAAACAGGCTACTTCGTAAGCTTTGACATCGAAGGTGGTGATGGGAATTACAACGTAGCCGCGGGTGGATCTTATGCAGGTACGATTATTCCAGGTTCGGTTGTTTCTTATGAATCTGCTTTGATTCCGAATGACACGAATTACAGCTTTACCATCTCTGATGGATCTCCTTGTTCTGATCAAGTTGTATCCGGAATCGATCCGGATTGCGACTGCCCTGCAGCCGGTTCTCTAAGTGGAACCACATCTATTTGCAATGGTGATTGTGCGACTCTGACCTTTAACCTTCAAGGTGATGGGCCTTGGGATGTGGTTTATGAAAATTCATCAGACCCCGGAAACCCTATTTCACTCGTTGATATTTCAAACGGACATATGGTAACGGTTTGTCCTTCGGCAACAACCACCTACACGATTCTATCTGTAGATGATGCCAACTGCGCAGGACTTGTAAATGGTTTGCCGGTTACCGTCACGGTAGATGCTCCTCTCACGGTAAGTAATGTGACGGAAACGTGCGATGCCATCAATGAAAATTACACGGTAAGCTTTGACGTAACCGGAGGCGTTGCAGGAACCTATCAGGTCACTCCATTTGGCCAATCCTTCACGGGAGGAGCTTATGAAAGTTTCCCTATCAATAGTGGCGATGCCTACTCTTTTACCGTTTCTGACGCAGGAGCTTGTCCGTCAGTAGATGTTGATGGTATATTCCAATGCGTTTGTATTACAGATGCCGGTAGCATTGCACCCGGCTTGATTGAAATTTGCGAGGATGAAAACTTGATTGTTCCCTTCAATGCAGACGATGTATTGGATGGCAATGATGGTTATCAGTTCCTGCTTCACGATGGAAGTGAAACAGAGATCGGATTTATAATTGATAGATACGAAACTGCCACTATACCTACACCTGACGAGGTGGTATTCGGACAGACTTACTACATAACCGGTGTAGCAGGAAACGCAGATATTTTCGGAAATGTGATCTTGACTGACGACTGCACGGACCAAACCAATGGTATCCCGGTTGTCTTTAATGCTCTTCCAAGTGCTCAGATTTCAGGATTTGGAACCGTTTGCCCGGGTGAGACTGTTGACATTACTGTTTCGCTCACGGGCGAAGGACCGTGGATTTTCGAATACGCTATAGATGCCGCCCCTCAAACTCCGATCAGTACCACTGACAATGAATATGTTTTCCCAACAGCTACTGCGGGTAATTACACGCTACTTTCAGTAAGCGATGCCAACTGTGACGGATCAGTTTCAGGTTTGGTTCAGGTTTCGAACTTCAACACGCCGACTGCTGTACTTTCAGGAAACGGAGAAGTATGTGAAAACAGCGGAGATGGTCCGATAGTGAATCTGACAGGTCAGGCTCCATGGACTTTTTTCTATAGCATCGACGGAGTAGAAAGTACCGACCCGATAACAACTTTCAGCAATCAGCTGACCATTCCCGCTGAAGAAGATGGAAACTACACGCTCACATCTCTCAGCGATGCGAATTGTGTTGGAACGGTTTCAGGCGCACTTGATGTGACCATTTTGGCCGCACCTACGGCATTGATCACAGGAGGTGGAACCGTCTGTGAAGGAGATGAGTTGCCGTTTGAAATTGAATTAACGGGTGACGGACCTTGGTCGGTGACTTACACAATTGATGGAATTCCGCAACCCGCCATTACATCTGCAACGCCTATTTATTCATTCCTTTCGGGTGAGAATGGTGATTACATCATCACTCAGGTATATGACCAAAGTTGCGAAGGTGAAGGACTGGACAGCGATGCCGCCTTGATAGTGAATCAGCTGCCTACCGCCGAAGTACTTTCCAATCAAGACCAAATCTGTATAGGCCAAGAGTTGGAGTTGATTTATGACTTACAAGGAACACCGCCGTTTACGCTGACTTATCTTCTGGATGAGGACACCATTACATTGACAGGTTTAACAACTGACTATCTGGAGGTGCTTCAACCTACAGAACCGGTCTTTACTCAGGTGCTTTACGTGGAAGACAGTTCGAACCCGGTTTGTACTAATACACCAAATAACTCCAAATTTATAGCTGTAGGTGAATTGCCTGATGCACCAATCCTACAAGATGATACCATCTGCTCTGATGCAGGCTCAGTATCGATAGGTGTAATAGGCGTGCCTGAACTGGAATACACATGGTCACCAGCCGATCGATTGTCTGATCCTAAGGATCCGAATCCTACCTTCATCTTGGGCGATGATGACCTCATTCCGTTGGTTAGAACATACACTTATGTGCTGACAGCAAGCAACGGAGATTGTGTAGCAGACGATACGTTGACCATTACCGTTGATCCGGGACCACGAGCGAGATTCACTTACAATCCCAATCCTGTAAATTCTGAAGATACCAAGGTGAGATTCTTGAATCAATCGTCAGGAGGTGATGAGAATTTCTACTTCTGGCAGTTTGACTCGCTCGATACGTCTACCGAATTTAACCCGACTTATGAATTCCCGGGAGGAGTGCTCGCCAACTACACCGTAGTCCTCACTGCAATTGACCCTATAACAGGGTGCTTGGATGAGTGGTCAGACATTGTGGAAGTAAAACCGGAGATGCTCGTTTATGTGCCTTCAGCATTTACACCGGATGGAGACGGACTAAACGATCTGTGGAGACCTGTGCTATCCAATGTTGATGAGAACGACTATCTCCTATCTGTCTTTGATAGGTATGGCAATGTCGTTTTCGAATCCAGAGACCCGAGCAAGGCATGGAATGGTAGCATGAATGGTGATGACTACTTTGTAAAAACGGGAGTCTACGTTTGGCAAATTGAAACGAAGAATCCATTGTCTCTAGAAAAAGTTGACTTTAAAGGGACTGTGACGGTCATTCGATAAATCATTGACCAACTTCTTCTGTTATAAGTCGTCACTGTTGTGAGACTTGTTGATAGCGAAAGTAGTTCTGTGGTTTAGCCTATATTTGGGAATCACACCCGATACGCTCACAGACTTAACATTATCGCTCTTAAGTTTTTGAATTACTGTAAAATGAGGATTAAATTGAAAACTGAACAAATTACTTTTCCCGCATTTTCAAGTGGATTGATTAAAACCAATAAATCTGAATCAGTCGACATCTTCGGTTGTTTTAGGTTCTTTCATGTACTAATCTTCGCTTTTTCTCTTTTTGTTTCGAGTACTTCATTCGGACAAATCTTTTTAATTGAAAATGGCACGGTAAATACATGTTCAGGTGTTTTTCAAGATGACGGAGGAACTAATCCATATAATCCGGGAACCTCATACACTTATACCATTTGTCCTGACACTCCGGGCGATGTGATTTCCGTGGATTTCGTAGCATTTTCGCTATTTCAAAGTCCTAATCCCAATAACAGCGATTACTTATCAATTTTTGACGGTGACAACGCAGGAGAAGCGACTCTGGGTGATTATACGGGCTCTGCTCTGCAAGGTATTCCTGTAACGGGAACTGTTGTAAACGCTACCGGTTGTATGACCTTCGTCTTTACACCGGGAAATGGTGGAAACGGGGCATTTCCCGGATGGGAAGCGATCATTTCCTGTACTACCCCTTGTGATAATCCGACTGCTGCATCTTTAATTTCAGACCCTGCGCCTGATGGACCGATCCAATCAATAGGAGTTTGCTTGGATCAGCCTGTAACGTTTAGTGACAATGGTTCATTTGCTGCGAATGGATTCGATATTGAATACTGGGAATGGAATTATGGCGACGGAATTGTAGATAGCTTAACATCTGCTACAGATGCGATTCATTCTTTTACAGAACCAGGAGAGTATCTCGTCGGGCTCACTGTAATCGACGACAACGGATGCCGAAGCCTTAACCTCGATCCATTGCAGATTTTGGTAAGTACCATCCCAATCTTTAATACCAATTTTGAATCCCCCGTCTGTGTGGGGAGTCCCGCCACAATTGATGGAAACCCTATTCAAAGTGTTACTTGGACTGCACTTCCTCCACAAACCGTTGCGGGGGAGACATACTTAGCAGATGGAGCAGGTTTTTCCTATTCGACTTCACTCGTATATGACTTCTTTGAGCCAGGAGCCGTTTTGGAATCGTGCGATGACTTTTTGAGCATCTTCGTAAATATGGAACACTCCTATCTCGGAGACTTAGGTTTTTCACTCACTTGCCCAAACGGAACAGTAGTGAATATGCTCACATTTGCCACCAATGGCGGTGGTGGCACATTCTTGGGAGAACCGGTAGATGATGGACAAGGGAGTCCTGATAACTTAGATCAAGGGGTTGGGTATGATTACGGTTGGTCTCCCACCAGTACCAATGGCTTCATTTGGGATGGCAATTCCACTCCAACTGACTACATCAACACAGCGGGAAATCCTGCATCCGGAAATATTGTCAACCCTGGCATTTATGAAAGTGAAGAAGACCTCTGCAATTTTGTCGGATGTCCTTTGAATGGTGAATGGACCTTCAGTGTATCTGATAATCTGGGAGCTGATGACGGGTACATTTTTGAATGGGGAATTGAATTTGATCCTTCACTTTTTCCGGATGTGACCACTTTCACGCCTGTTGTTGGCTTAGAAAGTGACTCGTCATTTTGGCAAGGTTCGAATATTATTTCGACGTCAGCTGATGGTAATTCAATCGAAGTATTATACGATACTCCGGGTTCTTACGAGTACACCTTTTTTGCTACGAATAACTTCGCTTGTACATTCGATACCACTATTGTTCTTGAAGTAATTGAAGGTCCTGAGATCACTGCAGGGCCCGATCTATTTTTATGCGCCGACCCGGCCACTTTGCAGGCTTCAGTTGTAGGAGCAACAGGAGAATGTTCTGACGCCGCCGGAAGCTACAGTTACTGTTATGATAACGGAGACTTTATTACAGAAACATACTGTCCCGATAATCCCGGGGATGGCACCCAGATCGAAATGACCTTCACCGGTGGAACACTTGGCTTCTTCGGAAATACCATCACGGTATATGACGGAGACAATACAGGGGCTCCGATTTTGGGAAATTTCTTTAACGGCGATGTTTCCGGACAATCATTTATAGCCACGAATCCATCCGGATGTTTGACTTTTCAGCTTAACAGTGGCGGCTTCGGAGGCTCATGTGCAAGTGGGTTTGAGGACGCCATAGATATCTCCATATCGTGTGACGGAGGCTCAGGACTTGTATGGACATGGAGTCCTGCTACAGGTCTTTCTGACCCTAATGTTCAGAACCCAACTGCTTTTGTTTCGCAACCAACAACCTATACAGTATCTGCATACCCGATAGGTTTACCGGGTTGCTTGATAACAGATCAGGTTCTTGTAGCTCCTGACCAGGAGGTAAACCCCGGAAACGATACGGATACAACGCTATGCTACAATTTACCTACTAATCTTTTGACTTCATTCCTAGGAGGAAACCCTGCTATTGGTGGAACTTGGATTGATAATGCCACAGGGCTGGAGTTTCCTTCTTTGGAGTTTAGCCCAACCGACTATCCCGATGGAGCTGATTTTGATTTGACTTATACCGTGTCAAACGGACTTTGCTCGAATTCATCGAATCTTACGATAACGGTTCTGCCTTCTACGAATGACTTTTGCTGCCAAACCAATGCCAACGCAGGTCCTGATGCAGTAGCCTGTGCCCTCACCTATCAACTTCAAGGAGATATCCCTGTGGGAATCGGCACATGGAGCGGGCCACCTGAAATTACTTTCAGTGACATCAATGATCCGCAAGCTACCATCACTGCGCCATCTCCAGGGGGAACTTATGAGCTGACCTACACCGATTTTAACGGCAACTTTTGCGAAGATTCGGATGTGATTCAAGTTATTCTGGCAGATTCACTCGAAATCGCCGTACTGCCCGAAGATGCCATCTGTTTTGACGAATGCTCGGGTACTGCAATTGCTATACCTACAGGGGGCACATCTGCTACAGGAGTATACAGTATAGAATGGAGCGGAGGAGTACCAGGTGGTGTAAACCAACTGAGAGACAGCCTTTGTTTGGGAACTTATATAGCCAAAGTGACCGATAATGTGGGTTGTGTGGATTCTACCTTCTTCGAGATAGGACAACCCGACCAGATGGATATGTCTATTCTCGGAAGGGGAGCTCTTTGCAGAGACTCCTGCAATGCGCGAGTGATCATTTCTTCACCTGATGCTGTAGAATATACTTACAACGGAGGTTTGGACTGGGAAATCGACAGCATTGGATTTGTTTGCCCCGATACCGTTGCGACTGTTGGAATTAGAAATGAATTTGGTTGCGAGCTATACGATAGTTTGGTTCTCAATAATCCTGAACCTTTCATCGCGAATTTCAATATCAACCCAAATCCTACTACTGTTAAGAATCCTTTGATTTCTTTCCAAGATATATCAAGCCCCGGACCTATTGCGAAGACTTTATTCCTCTATGGAGATCCCGCATTTGACGAAAGCGATTCCAGATTGTCTCAATATCGTTTCCCAACTGATACGGCAGGTGAATATTTAATTACCCTGATTAGCGAAAATGTAAACGGATGTATCGACACGTTGAGTAAAGTATTGGTGATCAATGATGATCTTCTCTGGTTCATACCGAATTCATTTACTCCAAATGGCGATGGTATAAATGACCTTTGGAGACCCGTTGGAACAACCGTTGATCTTTCATCCTATTCGTGTAAAATCTACGATAGATGGGGTCGACTCGTATTCCAAACATCTGATATAAATACAGCTTGGAACGGAGGTAATACCGATTCGGAGTACTTCTCAGACGCTGACATTTATACCTACGTATTGGAAATCACTTCTGCTACAACGGAGGATAAGTATGAGCTTACAGGTTTTATCACTTTAATCAGATAAGATACCCGATACCGAGTGGGTTCAAAAAGCCGACAAATGCATAACTTCGGCGGCACATGATTTCGTTTTTAAGCTCACTATTGGTTATCCATTGGGACGTAGATCCCACCGCTTTTACTATCCCATTCATTGATTGGCCCGTTCGCTGGTACGGGATTCTTTTCGTAATAGGACTTCTCGTCAGTGAGTACGTGCTGTTTTACATTTTCGAAAAGGATGGCAAGACCAAAAAGAATGTCGAAGATCTTGCGGTTTATGTTGTGATCGGGACTATTGTCGGCGCCCGATTGGGCCATGTATTTTTCTACGACGCTGCCAATTACCTGAGCAACCCTATTGATATTCTCAAAATTTGGGAAGGTGGATTGGCGAGCCATGGAGGTGCTATCGGAATCTTGACAGCCATTGTACTCTATTGCCGCAAATACAAGTTCGATTTCCTTTGGGTGATGGATCGCTTGGTTATAGTGGTATGTTTCACCGGAGCCTGCATTCGTGTAGGAAATCTCATGAATTCCGAGATTCTCGGAACGATAACGGATTTGCCATGGGGAGTCGTTTTTGCGAATGCTTATCCTGAATTTCTTTCTCAAGATCCACGACATCCTGCCCAACTTTATGAAGCGATATACTGCCTTTTCTTAATGGGTATCACGTTTTGGCTTTGGAAAGAAAAAAGACAAAAGCTTCAAAACGGTTTCATATTTGGCGTTTTTATGGTCATCCTTTTCTCACTTCGATTCTTGGACGAGTTTGTCAAAATAAACCAAGAAGCATTTGAAAACGATCTTCCCATCAACATGGGCCAAATCCTAAGTATTCCATTCGTCTTGGCCGGTCTGTATTTGATCTTCAGGCCAAAACCCAAAAGCCTGTCCAAATCGTGACAAAGCAATTGCTCATAGCGCTCTGTCTGTTCACGAGCTCATTGAGTTTTGGTCAAGATTCCTTTATGCGTTTTGCAGATTTAGAGCGTGATGACCACAACGACAACGTTTTCCGAATAGGCTTTTATAACCTTGAAAACCTTTTCGATCTGGAAGACGATAGCCTTACTCGTGATGAGAGCTTTACGCCAGACGGGGAGAACAGGTATACATACGCCAGATACGACAAGAAGAAAAATGGTCTTGGCAGAACGATTCTTGCCTTGGGCGGATGGCAGCCGGTGGAGCTCATGGGTATTTGTGAGGTTGAAAGTAAGTGGGCAATGGATGGCCTCACTAAATTCTCGCCACTGAAAAATGCCGGATACGAGTACATTCACGAGGACTCGCCCGACAGTCGCGGAATTGATGTGGCCTGCCTCTATCAGCCCGATCGTTTCGAACCCATTCTTTACAAGTATTTCCGCATCAAGTTTCCGTTCGATCCTGACCGAACTACCAGAGATATGCTCTACGTAAAGGGAATTATTCCGAATGGCGATACCTTGCACTTTTTCGTAAACCACTGGCCGTCTCGTTATGGAGGACAGTTTGTTTCCGAACCTTCACGAGCTTATGTGGCTTCCGTTCTGAGGCAAAAGGTGGATAGCCTCCAAAATCGTTTTGAAAACCCGTTGATCGTCATCACCGGCGACCTTAATGACGAGCCTGATGATTTGAGCCTTACCGAAAGTCTGGGCAGCAAGAATAGCTTGGAGACAGTCGAAAAGGGTGATTTGGTGAATCTAATGTTTCCGGTAAAGCACAAATTCGGCACGCATAGCTTTGCGGGCGAATGGGGTGTTCTGGATCAATTCATCGTAAGCGAAAATCTTTTACGAGAAGGGAAAACCTTCACGGGCTACGGACACGTAGGAATATTTGATGCCCCTTGGCTACTGAAAGAAAATGCCTCTGGAAATTCCGTTACCAACAGAACGTATCAAGGCCCGGCTTATAAAGGTGGATTTAGCGATCACTTGCCGATCTTCTTGGATTTGATTTTGAAAAATCCGAGCCAATAAAAAAAGCGGCCCTTTGAGGAACCGCTTTTTCAATCAATAATTTATCCGATTTCTAAACATCGATATTTGCGTATTTTGCATTCTTCTCGATAAAATCTCTACGTGGAGGAACGTCATCACCCATCAACATAGAGAAGATTCGATCAGATTCAACCGCATTGTCGATTTCAACTCGGCGTAGGGTTCTTGTTTCAGGATTCATGGTAGTCTCCCAAAGCTGCTCTGCGTTCATTTCTCCAAGACCTTTGTAACGTTGTATCCCCACCGTACTGTCCTTTGCCGCACCTTTCATCTGTTCAACGAATTCATCTCGCTGCGCATCATTCCATGCATAACGTATCTGGCTTCCCTTCTTCAATTGGTATAGCGGTGGCGTAGCGATGTAAATATTTCCGCCATCTACCAACTCACGCATGTGTCTGAAGAAGAAGGTGAGGATCAATGTTTCAATGTGGCTACCATCGACGTCGGCATCACACATGATAATCACCTTGTGGTAGCGCAACTTTGAAATATCCAGCGCCTTGCTGTCTTCCTCGGTACCCACTCGCACGCCTAGAGCTGTATAGATATTCTTGATCTCTTCGTTATCGAAAATCTTGTGCTGCATCGCCTTCTCCACGTTGAGGATTTTTCCTCTAAGTGGCAAGATGGCTTGAAACTCACGCGCACGACCTTGCTTCGCCGTTCCACCTGCCGAATCTCCCTCAACCAGATAGATTTCGCAGTTTTCAGGGTTTTTGTCAGAGCAGTCACTCAATTTACCCGGAAGACCTGTAGAAGAAAGTACATTCTTACGCTGCACCATCTCACGAGCTTTGCGAGCTGCGTGACGGGCCGTAGCCGCAAGAATCACTTTATTCACAATAGCTCTGGCATCGTTTGGATTTTCCTCAAGATAATGAGTCAACATTTCAGATACAGCCTGAGAAACCGGAGCATTCACTTCACGGTTACCCAATTTTGTTTTGGTCTGCCCTTCAAATTGTGGCTCCTGTACCTTCACGGAAATTACGGCAGTCAACCCTTCACGGAAGTCATCACCGGCTATTTCAAACTTCAGTTTGCTCAGCATTCCTGAGTCTTCGGCATACTTCTTAAGCGTAGCAGTCAATCCACGACGGAATCCTTGAAGGTGGGTTCCTCCCTCGTGGGTATTGATATTGTTTACATAAGCGTGAATGTTCTCACTAAAAGAGGTATTGTAAATCATAGCAACCTCTACCGGAATACCATTCTTTTCTCCTTCCATGTAAATGGGGTGAGAAATGAGTCTCTCTCTGGATTGATCCAAGAATTCTACAAACTCATAAAGACCACCTTCAGAGAAGAATGACTCCTCTCTCGGGTTACCTTCCTCATCAAGTTCTCTAAGGTCTTTCAAACCTATGCGGATACCCTTGTTCAAGAAGGCCAACTCTCTCATTCGAGTAGCAAGCGTATCATAGTTGTATTCAACGATTTCGAAAATGGTGGCGTCGGGATGAAAAGTAACCATCGTTCCACTCTCTGTAGTGTCGCCGATTACTCTTACGTCGTATTGTGGTTTACCCTCGCTGTATTCTTGCTCCCATATCTTACCATCGCGGTAAACGGTAGCTACCAATTTATCTGAAAGGGCATTCACACAGGATACACCTACCCCGTGCAATCCACCTGATACTTTGTACGTGTCTTTATCAAACTTACCCCCGGCGTGAAGGACCGTCATTACCACTTCCAGAGCAGATTTTCCTTCCTTCTCGTGAAAGTCAGTCGGAATTCCTCGACCGTTGTCCTTTACACTTACGGAATTGTCTGTATTGATGATCACATCAATTGTATCACAGTACCCTGCCAAGGCTTCATCGATAGAGTTATCGACTACCTCATAAACCAAGTGGTGAAGACCCTTCGTTCCCACATCTCCGATGTACATCGCAGGTCTTTTCCTAACCGCTTCCAGTCCTTCCAGTACTTGAATGTTACCGGCGCCATATGCGGAAGGTTGCTTTTTCTGATCTTCAGTCATAAATGTCTGATTAGTAGATATTAAAGTTGTACGCAAAAATACGCATTTCCTTCCATTAAATCATGCTGAAAGGTGCGTAAATACTGATGTTTATCAACAAAAAATCCGCGTTTTCAACAGAGTGTCAAAAACAGGTGTCAAAATGAAAGAGACTGCTCTTAAAAAGAGTACTTCACTCCACCCATTACAAAGGCTCTTTGGGCGGGAAAGCGGTAGTAGATATCGTACTTCGTGGCCGTAAGATTATTGGCCTCAATAAACGCTGAAAGTCGAGTGGTATAGCGGTACTCGACTGAGAGACCCAAATCGAGATACGGATCCAATTCTACTTTCCAATAACCCCCGTCTTCCGCAGCCTGATCGGGAATCGGCCACAGCGATTTTACTTGTCGGCTTCCAATGAAGTTGACATTTGCAGCAATGATGAACTTATCGTAGAGATTGTAATGTCCTTCTAAGTTGAATTCGAAATTCGGCAAGTACCAAGCCTCGTCCTCATTTTTTGTGTTGTAGCTAAAAATCTGCCCGCGGAAAGTGGCGCCCCACTGGCCTTCATTGAGGTAGGTAACCTCACCCATAAAGGTTAGGGTTTTTACCTCATCGTAAATCACGGAAAAACGGTTCTCGCGACTCACCAAGGTGTCGTTTACAAAAAGCGGTGTATTGTCTCCTTTCTGATAAGAAGCGGCTACATTGAAGCTCAATTGGCTGCTCACGCTTCCGCGAAAACCTCCGAATACACGGTAGCGATTGATGGTGTTCTCCAATGGGATTTGCGATAGAACGAATGGATTATTCTCCGTCAGTGTTCGGTAACTCACTCGCTCCACATTTCCGGTAATTCCCGCATAGGGCACAAAAATATTGTTGAACAAGGCATAGCTGAACTCCAAATCGGGAAAAGCGTGAAAGCGCGCTTGATTCGAGAATCTTCCGTAAAGCCCCAACCCTACTTCGGCTCTCAAGCCGTCTCTCCTCAAGATTACTTTGGGAGTTGCGTGCAAAATGGCGTTGGCTTCATCATCAGCAGATAGCACCGTGGTGCTGTCGTCCATGAATGAGAAAGGCCGCAAACCTCCACCCTTATAGCTGATTAGGTCAAATCCCAAGTCGAGATTGTAGAACTGATCTCCGCGGTAACTGTGCAAATCTGCTGTGGCATTTACTCCAAATTCATTCGACTCGTAACTGTCGTCGAGATAGTAAAAATCCAATCCGATGTCGTGATTCACCTTTGAGGAATCACGGTAGTAGCTTCTCCATCCCGTATTCAAGTCGAAAAGATTGAAGCGCTGTCGGTAATCGTCTCTGTCGATATCAGCATCCTGAGGATCAAATCCGTAGTAGTGCCAGGTGTTCAATTGATAGCCAAGGTCAGCCTGAAAGCTGTGTTGCTTGAAAATTTTCTTTCCCCAAACGTCGATGGCATTTTGGCTCATCCCACTGAAACCTACAGGGCGATTAACCCCGTCGTTGTGCGAAAGATGCCTGAGATGAGCACCATAAGATACGTCGCGATCGCGATCTGAGGCATAATAAGCCTCGAGGTACGGAGTGGCAAACGTTCCCACTCCGCCTTTAACATATCCTTTGTAGAGTTTCTCCAGAGGCTCGCGCACCTTCACCTTTGCAGGTGCTATGGTATCTACTTCTACTGTGAGCGCAGGTCTTTTAGGAATCATCTGATAAGACAACTTTCCGGGCGTCACTTCAATATCCTTCGGTGTCGCTGCTTCCGAAATTTTAAATGCTTTTTGAACGGTAAGCGTTCGATCTCCCGTGATGACTTGGGTTTGATCAAATTCTCCTCCCTCTTGGGCATGCGAAGCGACAGCCACACCAAAAGCACAAAAGAAAGTTAGGATAGGTCGTTTCATGGCTTTCATCAATCTTCTTTGATTAGTTCGCGGTACTCGTCTTCGTAATCCAAAGTATCAGGCGCGGCAATGGTATCGCCTGCCGAGATAAACTCATTTTCCTTTTGGAGGATCAAATCTAATTTGGTCTCAGCCTCTTTGACCAATGCCGGAGTGTCGACATTATCAATGACACTTTGCAATGTGGCTTTTGCTTGAAAGAAATCGTCGCGCGCAGCATACACATCCGCCAAAAGAATAAACGATTTCACTTTCCAGTAATCCGATGCCGGGAATTCTTTGATCAACTCAAATACCGTTGTCTCAGCTTTGTCCAAATTATCACGACTGTAGGCTATTTGTGCCAAACGGAATTTAGATTCAGCTCCCGCTTCTGTAGCTTTCTTGGCAGCCAGCCATTTGTAATCGGGCTCTGCCTCATCGTATTTCCTTTCGGTAAAGTTAATTCTCGCTCGGTTCAATCTGGCCTCCACTTCCAGTTCATCGGTCACGTTTTCATTGCCGAGTACTTTCTCGATGGCTGCCACCGCATCCTCGTAATTTCCAAGTTGGTAATTGGTTCGCATCTGACCGGTTTGCGCTCTTAAAACATTCACCGAAAACTCGGCAATTCCTTCCAAAGCTCGGAAGTGGGCAAGAGCCTCTTCGTAGTCGTTTTGCTTAAAGCGAATGGTGGCAGCTCCCAAAAGCGAAGGCTCGGTAAACTGACCTACCGGCTGCTGAACAACGTATTCAAAACCGTCGAGAGCCTTGGGATAATCGTTTTTGCGGTAAGCACAATCTGCCAAATAGTAGTTTGAGTTAGTAGCAAATAGTCCTTTCGGAAACTTACTCAAGTACTTTTCAAAGGAGATAATCGCTTGATCGCAATCCCCATCGGCCACAAGATTTTCTGCAGCTTGGTATGTCAGGCTGTCGATTTCCATTGGCGACACCTCGTAATCGGGAACTCCTGCGAGCCAAGCGGTAAAGTCGTCGATTCGACCCAAGTCGAGGTAGATGTTTTTCAGCGTCGCGATCGCTTCCTGCGATTCTGAATCCACTCCGTAGTCTGCCACCACTTCTTCGTAGGTGGCGATGGCGTCATCGTACTTCCCGAGGCGGTACTGCACCAATCCTCGCTGCAGCAAGGCACGCTTGCGGTATGGCGACTGGGCGTAATCCTCAATCACCGTATTGAATGCATCAAGCGAGGGGTTTAACTTGTCCTGCATAAAGTAAGCGGTACCGAGTTCAAAATTTGCCACGGGAGCCAAGCTGGTCTGAGGATAAGAGGACAATAACTCCTTTAGCTTCTTCGTCTTTCCGTCAAAATTATCGGCATAGCCTTCTGCCATCGCCTGCTGGAAGAGAGCGTAGTCAACGTTGACCTCTTTGGCGGCAACAGCCAAATCATAACTCTCGACGGCTTCTTTGTAATTCTTGTTGACCAGGTGCAAGTCTCCGATTCGCAGGTAGGCGTCGTTCTTTCGCTTACTGTCGATACCTGAAGCAGAAACGTACTTGCGGAAAGCTACCAGTGAAACGTCGTAATCTCCGCTTTTGAAGGCAGAATAGCCAATATTGTAATTGGCAAAGTAGTAATATTCCGTGCCATATGCCGACGGATTGTTCAGAAAAGTGCGGTAAGCCGCAATGGCAACGTCGTATTCCGATTCGCGGTAAGCGATATCTCCTTTCCAATATTCGGCCAATGAACTCACCTGTGGATTCACGTTGTACTTCTTTGACAGGGCGAAGTACTTCAAGGCTTCCTCGTGGTTTTTCGTATTCATGTTCTCCACGCCAAGGTTGTAGGCGCAGAGTTGGTAATGCTCTTTTTGAATGGGGTCAAGCGTTTTGATCTTGTCTAATGCATCGAGAGCCGCTGAGTAATTCTTGGTGGCTAAATGCACCTTTAGCAAAAACTCAAACGCCTCGTCTTTCCGATCTGAATTGGGGTAGGTCTCCAGGTACTGCTCAAAGGCAATAATTGCTTCGTGGAATGGATCGTAACTCAACTCATAAGCCAGCTTGGCATAATTGAAGAGTGCGTCTTCGGTAACCTCAGGATCATAAAACTGCTTGGAAGCCAGTTTGAACGCATTCTGCGCGTATTTCTTTTGATCGAGCTGTAGGTAAGAATCAGCCAATTGGTAAGTCGCGATCTGACCCAAGGCATTGTCTTCTTTTGAGGCTTTTGTGAAGTAATCGATGGCCTTTTCAAAATCACCCGTACGGTAATAAGAATAACCCATTCGGTAAGAATCTTCGGGAGCGGGATTGTAAGTCGAAGCCATGTACTTTTCCAGAAACGGAACTGCTTCGGCATACTTCTCTTTTGAGTAATAAGCGTTCCCCACCAACAGGGCCATCTCCTCGCCTCGCTGAACATCATCTTGCTCCAGAAGCGGCGTGGCATATTCTATCAGCTCATCGTACTTTTCCTGGTAGTGGTAAATCTGAGCCACGTAGTAAGGAACCACCTTCGCGAAATTTTCGTCAGACTCTGCTTTCTTGAATGATTCGAGAGCCGTTTGGTAATTTCCTTCCGTGTAGGCGATATGGCCGTAATAGTAATTGGTAGGACCGGCATAGGCGCTCTCGCTGTCCTTCAATCTGTAGAAAGACTTTTTGGCCTGCTCGTAATCCTCCAATTCGAATGCGGCAAAACCGATCTTAAACTCGACCTCTTCGGCAGTGGCGGCATCAAGGTCCCGCTGATCCAGCTCCTTCAGCCAGCGCAATGCGTCGTCATAATCGCGGCGATTGAAATTGTAGCGCCCCAAATCGAGCACTGCCGTTTGGTACCAAATGCTCTCAGGATAGCCGAGTACAAATTCCTCCATGAAAAATTCAGCATCCTTATGGAAAAGCTCCATGGCAGATTTTGCGCTGTAGTATGAGGCATTGACTTTAAACTCCCCGTGATCCACTTCGTCAGAAGCCAGAAAATCCTCAAAGCCTTTGCGAGCAGGCTCGTAATGACTTCGCTCCATCAATGCCAGCGCCTCGTAGTAGGGCAGCAAATCAGAACGGTATTTCTCGGTTTGTTGAGCGAAAGAAGAGCCCAAAAACAGACTCATAAAAACGAATAGCAGACTTTTTGCCGGCGATACCTTTGGCATAATGGAATAGTCAGTTTAGAACAAGTAAAGGTAACGTCGTATAGCAGGTTTTATGAGGGTTTGCGGTCTAAAGTTTTGAACTCGGAAATGTGAAGAATAGCCGAGGAAATCTCACACTGAATAGCTCTTCAAACGCCAAACGACACGCCAAATTATTATAGCTTTACCCAAAATTCTTTTCCATGGCCTTAGATACCATCGTCGAAATAAAGGATGCCAAGATTTTTCAAGGCGATCACTTGGTACTTTCGGATGTCAACATCCAACTGGATAAAGGCGACTTCGTCTACCTTATCGGGAAAACGGGTACGGGCAAGAGCAGCTTGCTCAAGACACTTTACGGGGCGCTGCCGCTGAAAGAAGGCGAAGGACATGTCGGAGATTTCGACCTGAAAAAATTAAAGCGGTCTCAGGTGCCCTATCTGCGACGAAAGCTGGGAATCGTTTTTCAAGATTTTGAACTTTTAACAGATCGCTCGGTCAACGACAATCTGCTTTTTGTTTTGAAAGCCACCGGATGGAAGAACAAAACGGAGATGAAAGATCGTATGCAAGAAGTGTTGGAGAAGGTGGGCTTGGGAAACAAAGGCTATAAAATGCCGCACGAACTTTCGGGTGGTGAGCAACAAAGGGTAGCCATTGCCAGAGCTTTGCTCAACGATCCCGACCTCATCCTAGCCGATGAGCCAACCGGGAATCTGGATCCCAACACCACTGAGGAGATTTTGAATTTGCTCAACACAATCTCCAAATCGGGAAGGGCCGTCTTGATGGCCACTCACGACTATGTGCACATGAAGAAGTTTTCTTCGCGCGTGATTCGCTGCGAAGCGAATTCGGTAACCGAGGAAAAGGTTAGCCAAGCAAGTCTTTAATCCTTTTCGCTTGATGCGAATTGGAATAGTGCTGGTTTAGAAATTCCTTCCTCTCATTAATTTTTGCTTCAGAAAATGGATTTGCCAAAGCCAACCCAACGGCTTTTCGGAACTGCTCAGCCGTTCTAGCTTTCGTAACCAAATTCTCCAAACCCGTATTCCTCACCATCGCTTCATTTGCGATGACCTCAACCTCATTTTGAAGCGAGTAAAGTAACTTTAGCTTAAACCCTGTAGCCTGAAAAGTGGGCAAAACATGCACTCCTGCACCCTGAGCAAGACTCCTCATTTCTTTATCGCTCGGATTGAGATGAAAAGTGACATTTGCAGCTGAGTTAAGAAATGGCGCAATATCCTTTGCCGTACCTTTCCCCGCTACCACTAAGGGAATCGGTGACTTCGCGAAAACTTCGTTTACCAAAAAATCAAGCGCTTCTTGATTCTCGGCCACCTCCAACTTACCGTGGTAAAAAGCATAATCGCCTTTGCCCTTTCGAGGCATTGCCACCTCCGGGTGAAATGGGTAAATCAATTCAGTGTTTCCGTATTTTTTCTCAAAATAGATCCGGTCGCTTTGGCTGATTGCGAGTATTTTTTGGCATTGAGCCAACACTCTCTCGAAGGCCCTTAGCTTTTTGGCTTCCGCTTTGAAATACTGCTTTCGGAAAACGCTCTTTTCTGATTTCCCCAAGCGCGAGTAGTAGTCGTGCTCAATGTTGTGCGTCCTCACGATTTTGAATCGGCTTTTCAACCTTGAATCATCTAACCAAGCACAAGTGTGGAGGCCTTCGAACAAGATTGGCCAATCGTTTACGAGAAGATTATCGAGAAGCTCCTGACTCTTCCTCGTTTTAACGATGAAGGGAATTTTTGAAATCATCGATCCGGCGCTGAGCTTGCGCTCGTAGTATATCACTTCGTCAAAATCTTTCTCGAAGGAAGCCTGCCTGCTTCGACCATAAGCAAAGCAGTGAAGCTTGACCTTAATACCTAGATCGGCCAGAGCCTTGGCTTTGTAGTATACATCCATCACACCGCCATAATCAGGCGGAAAAGGCACGTCGAATGAAACGATATGGATTCCCTCAACCATTGATCGCTTTGAATTTAGTCAGCACAGGGGCAAATTCTTTCTCCCAAGATAGGTCAGCAGACATTTTTGAAGCATTTAATTTTAGTCTGCTCAACTCGACAGGGGTTTCCAGCAATTCGTTTACTTGCTTCGCAATCTCCTTTGGTGCTACCTCAGTGAGCACAACACCTATTTCATTTTTTCGCACGAAGGCTGCCACTTCAGGCAGATCGGAAGTCACCATTGGCAATCCTGCCATAGCGTAATCGAAGATTTTGTTTGGCAAACTGAATCGGTAATTCAAGTTCCCATCTTTATCCAAGGAGAATCCCAAATCGGCCGCTGAAGTGTACCGCATCATTTCCTCATAGGGCATTCTGGGCAGAAAACGGATCTTGTCATCCAACTTAAATTCTTTTGCCATACGCTGTAGCTCGGGTATGGCATCACCGCTGCCAATGATCACCAAGTCGACTTTTTCGATGTATCGCATTGCTTCGACCAACTCCTCTCCTCCTCGATTCATATTGATACCGCCACCTTGCAATAAGAGCAAAAATCGATTTTCATCGAGACCCAGATCTGTCTTTGTCGCTTTTGGCAAATCCGTTGATCCCATAGGCACATTGCGCACCGTGACCACTTCATCAAGGTGGTAAGTCTCTTGGAGCAAATCGGCAATGGACGGACTCACGGTAATGACCAAATCAGCCCGACGAATGCACCTTTTCTCAAAAAACCGCCACACATTTTTCACTCTCGGCTTGTGCTGAATTTCGGGCACTTCCGTGAAATACTCATGCGAATCGTAAACCAACGGTTTGCCTTTGATCAATGAAACGAGCCAATTGGCAGGAAGCGTATCCAAGTCATTGGCCCAAAGGACATCCACCCGAGAAAAAAGAATCTTGAAAAAGAGATAAATATTGAGAGAAGCATAGAAAAGCATTCCTTTATTGAAGGGCAGTTTGGCTCTGAAAGTTTTGTAAGGCCGATCGAAATCGGGACTAGTTGGAAGAAGTCTGCCCAACAGCAAAATATCGTAGCCTGCCTTCCACAGCTCTTCACATTGCTTGCGCACCCGTTGATCGGTGGCGAGGTCATTGCTTACGGATACGATTATTCGCTTTTTCACGATTGCCAAAAGTAGTGAAGTCGCCCGAACCGGATTTCAGTTTAGTTTTGTGCCAAACTTGTTCCTATGGAGATTTTGGAAAATGCTTCGCTTAAAGCGTTCAACACATTTGGAATTGAGGCCAAAGCGGCCAAAATGGTTCGCTTTTCGTCGGCAGCAGATTTGAAAGAAATCTTCAGCAATGAAGAGCTCAAAGCCATGCCTCTTCTCATTTTGGGAGGTGGGAGCAATCTTCTGCTCACTTCCGATTTCGATGGCTTGGTTTTGAAAAACGAAGTACCCGGAATCGAATTGGTAGGGGAAGATGACGAGCACCTTTATGTAAAATCAGGTGCAGGTGAAAATTGGCACGAATTCGTAATGCATTGCATCGAAAACAATTGGGCAGGATTGGAGAATCTTTCGCTCATTCCGGGCAATGTTGGTGCGAGCCCCATGCAAAACATCGGCGCTTACGGAGTGGAGGTAAAAGACCGCTTCCACGAATTGGAGGCGTTCAATTTGGAGACACTCCAAACCGAAACTTTCGATGCCGAAGCCTGTCAATTCGGTTACCGCGAAAGCGTTTTCAAAAGACGGCTAAAGAACAAGTACATTATTGTTTCGGTGACTTTTCGCTTATTCAAGAAACCTCAACTCAACACTACCTACGGCGCCATTCAAGGCGAATTGAATTCCTTGGGAATAAAAGAGCCTACGATCAAAGATGTAAGCCAGGCCGTAATCAACATCAGAAGTTCGAAACTCCCCGACCCGAAAGTAATTGGCAATGCAGGCAGCTTTTTCAAAAACCCCGTAGTGCCCGAATCGGTGTATCGAAAACTCGTGGAAGAAAATCCTTCGATGCCCTTTTACCCTGCTCCTGACGGCGAATACAAATTGGCCGCAGGTTGGCTGATCGAAAAATCAGGATGGAAAGGATTCCTACGTGGAAACCATGGTGTTCATGCCAAACAGGCTTTGGTTCTGGTAAACCATGGAGGCGCTACCGGGAAACAGATTTACGATCTCTCAACAGAGATTCTGGAGGATGTAAAAAAGAAATTCGGAGTTGAGCTGGAAAGGGAAGTGAATATTATTTGATTCAGCCTACTCTTCTTTCGCCTTTTTCGCTGGTTTAGCTTTAGGCTTCTTCTCAGCTTTCGGCTTTGCCGCTTTAGTTTTTACCTCTGCTTTTGGAGCTTCTTCAGGCGTTTCAGCTTTTTCTTCGGCCTTGGGCTCTTCTGCTTTTTCCTCCTCTGTAGATTCAAGAAGTCCTTTTTCCAAAAGGAGGTTAAACCACTTGATCATCTTTTTGATGTCAGAAGGGTAAACGCGGTCTTCATCGTGTTCGGGAAAGATTCTGAAGAAGTATTCGCGCAAAGCATCAGGGTCTTTAGAATCGACTTCAACTTCTTTTCCACCCGACTGCTCCTTCATCTTCTCAAAGATGTTAGCCAATGGCTCATCGCCTTCGAGGGTGTAAATGGAAATATCACTGAGGGTACTCACGCGTTGCGTTTGACCGATGACCATCTTCTTACCATCGTTTAGCGACGTAACAACTACACCACCACGTGACTGATTTAAAATCTTGAAGAGACCGGGCTTTCCCGCGATTGACAATATTTGAGATAAATCCATTCTTTATTTTTTGGAAGGGCGCAAATCTAAAGAATTACTTTTCAATCATCAATTTCGATTGAAGCAATTGACCGTTATCTTGGAGTGCTTGCACAATGTAAACTCCGTCAGCAATATCTTGGAGAGAAATATTGATGGTTCCACCAGTAGTTCCGCTCAAGTTGATCGACTTAACAAGCCTTCCTGAAAGATCGTAAAGATTCAAGGAGCGAAGATTGCCTTTATCATTTACAATGTTCAAATCCCCTCTTGTGGGGTTGGGGTAGATTTTGATTGTTCCGTTTGCAGCGACAAACTCAGAAGAAGTCACTCCAAAAGGAACCGTTAGGGTGGCAAAGCCATTTACTTTCCCGTGCCCCCAGCGCAAATTAGGCAGGACTCCGGTAAACTCGTCGGCCAAAGCGTTTTCGATAATTGCCGTTTTGATGGTTTCAAAATTTGCATCGGGATCACGATCGAGGTAGAGTGCCGAAACTCCTGCTACCACAGGTGAAGCCATGGAAGTTCCCCCATTGCGGTAATGCCATCCTCCTTCTGCTACTCTATCGGGATTATTGGCAGTCAAAGAAGCCAAGTTTGCCAAGCGCCCCGCTGCCAGAGTGAAATCTCCTGAAGCAGTGATATCGGGCTTCTGCCGATTATCTCGTGTAGGCCCTTGACTGGAATTCACAGCGATATCCAGCGGAACGATGTCCGGAATAAAAGTGATCTCACCCAATACGTTTACGTATTCGTTTCGGTTGGTGTAGTTGGCAACCGTTATGACGTTATCCGAACAAGTCCATGAATCTACAATGGTTTTAAATTTATCGGGCATTCGGTAATTGACCATGTCGGGAAACTCACCTTGATTGGGTAAATTCTGACTTTCAATAGTCGAGGTTCCGAAAGGGCCATAACTCCACACATCGAAAGTTCCTCCACCTGTAGTCGAAAATCGCCATTTGTACTGATCGCTGAAAGCTTCTCGCACTGCAACTTGAACCAGGTACTGATTTCCGCGTTGACCACACCAAGTGTCTACTATACCAAGGATATTTCCATTTTGAAAAATGGTGTCAGTGATGAGCTGGTCAAGATTTGTTTCAACGGTTCTCCATTGGGCATAGCCTTGAAAAGAGTATGAAGGTTCAGCCAAATCAGCGCCCATGGTGTAAAAGGTATCGTAGAAGTCGGCAGAATCAGCCCAGAGTTCAAAGAAAACTGCGGGCTCTCCGATTACGGAAGAAGTATTGTAAGAAAACCAAGTGAAAGCCGTGTCATTCTCGGGCACATCGTAAGCCAAGTGATACGGCGCGAAGTTGTTGCTATTTCCCGCTGCCGACACCATGACTCTTCCCGATTGCTCTTCGAGCAGCTCATCAATAAACAATGCAGCTCCATCCAAACCGTCGTGAGATCCATAGTAATCGCCCAAACTGGCGTTTATCACAACCGGCTTACCAAATTCATCAGCTTTATTGAAAATAAAATCTACAGCATCTGCGATGGACGATTTCCAATTTTCTCTGGAAAAATCTGACGAAACAACAATTATGTCAGCCAAGGGTGCCACTCCGATAAAATTACCTGTAGCATTGGCATTTCCGGCAGCGACACCTGTCACTGTAGAACCATGTCCAAACCATTGTGCTTGATCATCATGACCGTCTATATTTTGGTCGATGTCCTCAGCATTCCATTCTTGACCGTATCCATATGGCTCGGGAACTCTGAAGGGATCCACCTCATCTTGTGTATGATCCCAGAGCGCAATAACTCTGGTAGAGCCATCTTCATTTTGGAAGTCAGGATGATCCATCTCAATTCCTGAATCAATCATCCCTATTATAACGTCCTCTCCCAAATAGGCTTGAGGAAGAGGTTCTGCACCCGCGTGTATGGGGTGAATATTGTTATTGGTAATCATCACATCAGCCAGCATTTGCGGCTTTGATAGGGAGAACTCAATAAAATCTATGTACTCCGCCGTGCGCAAAGCTTCCATATTTCCGACGGGAATTCTCACTGAAGCGATATTTCCAATTACTCCTTTTATCACTCCGTCATTCTCACGAATGTAAGTGGTAATTTGACTGAGGTCGCCTCGGAGATAGAGGTGCAGTTCTTCGGAAGGATCCATCGTTTTAAGGGCAGATCTCAATTCAATATTAAAGTTCTCGCGGTTTTGCGCTTGCAGCGACAATCCTAGAAACAGAAAAGGGAGTACGAGATATTTCATGGAAACAGTCAATTTTGATTAAAGGTATTTATAGTCAGGCAAATCCGTCAAAGACAAGATTTTTCTTTCTTGGATCGCTAAATGAATAACCATGTGCTCCAAACCATTGGTCATAATCACATAAGGCGACTCAATTGCACTATTGTAACGCGCCACTTGGTGGAAGGTTTCCGTGTCAATTTTCACACCGGGCGCCTTGCATTCAATCAAGACCAGAGGTCTTCCTTCTCGACTTAAAAAAAGTGCATCCGTTCTTCCGAATCGTTGGTTATGTTTAACTCCGGTTTCCATTTTCAGCAAGCCCGCAGGAAATTTTTTTTCTTGGATTAAATACATTACCATGTGCTGCCTCACCCACTCTTCGGGAGTTAATACCAGCCGTTTCTTTCGGATCGGGTCAAGGATTTTATACTTTTCGCCTTCCTTAAAGATTCGAAAAGGATAAGGCGGAAGATTGAGCGGTTGCATCAAACAAACATAACATGAAAACTAAAAAAGAAATAGTAGACAATTGGCTTCCCAGATATACCGGAGTAGCTCTGGAAGATTTTCGCGAATATGTTCTACTCACAAACTTTGACGATTACGTAGAGCGCTTTGCTCAGATTCAAGGAGTTAAAGTTCAAGGAACGGACAAAGCCATGCCCAGCGCTCATAGTGCCAATCTGAGCATCATCAATTTCGGTATGGGTAGTGCCAATGCTGCCACCATCATGGATTTATTGAGCGCCATTAAGCCGAAGGCAGTTCTCTTTCTCGGAAAGTGCGGAGGGCTAAAGAAAAAAAATGCCGTTGGTGATTTTATCTTGCCCATTGCTGCCATTCGCGGTGAAGGAACCAGCCACGATTACCTGCCGAGAGAGGTGCCGGCGCTTCCTTCGTTTATGCTCCAAAGAGCTATTTCATCGACCATCAGAGATATGGGTCACGACTACTGGACGGGAACGGTTTACACCACAAACCG
Source organism: uncultured Cryomorphaceae bacterium (assembly GCA_942492545.1). Classification (GTDB taxonomy): domain Bacteria; phylum Bacteroidota; class Bacteroidia; order Flavobacteriales_D; family Cryomorphaceae; genus JAKVAV01. Next base: position 54,782 of record CALOFA010000034.1, read on the forward strand.
TCGAGTTTGGGAGCACGATGACAAGTTCAAGAAGTATTTGAGAAAAACACGATGCATGGCCATTGACATGGAAACAGCGACTATTTTTGTGGCGGGATTTGCCAATAAAATTCCAACGGGAGCTTTTCTTTTGGTCACCGATCAACCAATGGTACCCGAAGGGGTTAAAACCATTGCCAGCGACTTGAAAGTGAGCAAATCATTTGTAGATACCCACGTAAAATTAGGTATTGGCGCCATGAAGGAAATTGCATCCGAGGGACGTTCAGTAAAACACTTGAAATTCTAAATGAGCTTTAGCCAAATAATGACTTCACTTCGTAAAAAGGAGTATTCGCCTTTTTATTTCTTCGATGGTGACGAGTCGTTTTATATCGATAAGTTGATGGACTACATTCAAAACAATATTTTGGATGAAGGAGAACGAGAGTTCAATCAATCGGTATTTTATGGCAGAGATATTTCTCCCGAGGATTTGATTCCTGTGGTGAAGAGATTTCCCATGATGTCGGAATATCAAGTAGTCATTGTAAAAGAAGCTCAGAATTGGAAGGATTTGTCGGCGCTTCAAACTCTGCTCGAAAATCCCGTTCCTACCACGATATTGGCCATTAGCTACAAAGAAAAAAAGCTGGATGGCCGAAACAGCATGACCAAACTCATCAAGAGTAAAGGAACCTATTTAAACAGCTCCAAACTTCGCGATGACCAAGTAGCGTCTTGGCTAAGTGACCATTGCAAGTTATTGAGATTAGACATTGACCCCAGAGCGATTGTGCTACTGAGTGAACACATCGGAGCAGATTTAATCAGTCTTGACAAAGCATTGCAAAGACTCAAATTGGTAGCAGGTGGTGAAAAAATAACCACTGATCTCATTCAAGAACACATTGGCATCAGCAAGGACTTTAACATCTTCGAATTGCAGAAGGCCATAGGTCTTAAAGACAACGCAAGAGCGATTTACATCGCAAATTACTTTGCCAATAACGAGAAAGAACACCATTTGATCCCGGTCACTTATGGCCTCTACCGTTACTTTACTCAACTCATTCGGTACCATAGAGCAGAAAATCATGCCGATCCACAAAAACTGGCAAAAGCCATGGGAGTAAACCCATACTTTGTGAAAGATTACAGGCAAGCTGCGGCGAATTATCCCAGAGTCAAGCTGATGAAGGTGATGGAAATCCTACATGATATTGACCTGAAAATGAAAGGTCTTGGTAATTCAACGGCCCGCCACAAGGAGCTTATGAATGAGATGGTGGCCAGAATTCTGAGAGCCTAGCTGAAGCTTTTTATCCTTGGAATCCAAGACCGCTCATTTGTGACTTTACGCATGTCTGTAACCAAGGCCTACATTGTTTACCTTTGCCGACTTTAAGAAAAACCACCCGAATGTTGAATCCCACCAGATTTTCTCTTCTTCTGATTTTTGTCTTCGTTTCCTTATTCGCCCAAGCACAAAATGGAACGGTGCGTGGATTTGTGTATGAAGAAGAAACAGGTGAGGCGGTGATCTTTACCAATGTCTACCTCAAGGGCACATCGATCGGCGCCGCAACTGATGTCAACGGATACTTCTCGATCACACAAATTCCCGAAGGGCAATACACCCTAATGGTCACCTATTTGGGTTACGATACGCTTTCAAAACAAATAGCTGTCAGAGCGGGTGACCTGTCAACGGAGAAGCTTTTCTTGAAAAAGTCGAGTATTCAAATGCAAACGGTAGAAATTTCTGCTGAAAAGCAGGAACGGCAAACCAACGTGACCATGTCGGTAACGAAAGCAACGCCGAAACAAATCAAGCAGATTCCAACCATTGGTGCTACGGCCGATTTGGCCCAATACCTTCAGGTTTTGCCGGGTGTAATCTTCACGGGAGACCAAGGAGGACAGCTCTACATACGAGGTGGGTCGCCTATTCAAAACAAAGTATTATTGGATGGCGCTACCATCTTCAACCCCTTCCATAGTATCGGATTGTTTTCTGTTTTTGATACTGAGGTAATTAAAAATGCAGATATCTACACCGGTGGATTCGGCGCAGAATACGGCGGTAGAATTTCCTCTATTATGGACATCACCACCCGCGATGGTAATAAAAGAAGGTATTCAGGAAAAGTAGGTTTCAGCACATTTGCCGCCAACGCACTCTTTGAGGGGCCTCTTAAAAAACAAACCAATGACGGGCAGGCTTCTTCCTCCTTTTTGCTTTCTGCCAAACACTCTTACCTGGATGAGTCGTCTAAGTTGCTCTATGGCTACATTGATGAGGATGGACTTCCCTTTAGCTTTACCGATCTCTATGGAAAGGTGTCATTCAATACTTCCAACGGGAGTAAATTCAACCTTTTCGGTTTTAGCTTTAATGATGAAGTGCAATTTCAGGAAACCAGCAATCTGAACTGGAACTCTTTTGGTGGAGGCGCTGATTTTATTTTAGTGCCAAGTTCTACAGCCGCTTTATTGGAAGGTGGGATTAACTTCAGCAGTTACGAAATTACCCTGGAGGAGAGAGCCAGCTCCGGCAACCCTTCTTCCGATGTAACGGGAGAAGAAGTCTTGCTCCAGCCTAGAACTAGTGCAGTGAATAGTTTTAACTTATTTCTCGATTTCAAATATTTCTTTGGTGATGACGCATTGAAATATGGAATAGACATTTCGGGATTTGGAACAGAGCTATCGTTTTTTAATCCCTTGGGACAAAGAATCGAACAGAACGACAACAATACAGAACTTGCGGGATACATATCCTACAAGAAAAAAATTAACAACTTAATTCTCGATGGAGGTTTCAGGTTGCAATACTATGCGTCAATCAGGACTCTTCGTCCGGAGCCAAGACTTGGAATAAAATACAACCTGTCTGAAAACCTGCGATTGAAAGCAGCGTTTGGAATGTTTTCGCAAAACATAATTTCGGCAAATTCAGATCGCGATGTAGTAAACCTCTTTTACGGTTTCTTGGTAGGGCCTGAAGATCTTCAGGATGAAATCACCTTAGAAGATGGGAGTACCAGAGAAGTTAAAAATCCATTACAAACAGCGATCCACTACATTGCAGGTGTTGAGTACGATGTAACCGATCGTATTTCGGTCAATCTGGAAGGTTACTTCAAAGACTTTACACAGCTCACGAATATCAACAGAAACAAAATCTACAGCAGTAGAACGCAGGATCCTACAGTACCTGACATCTTGAAAAACGATTTTATCGTTGAAACAGGAACTGCCGTGGGATTGGACTTAACGGTAGGTTACGAAAGCCGAAAAGTCTACATCTGGACGGTATTCTCAGCTGCCAATGTGGATAGATGGGATGGAATACGAACGTACGATCCTGTATTTGACAGAACTTACAATGTCAACTTGGTCGCTTCTTACCGATTTGGCAAAGGGCTCGACTGGGAGGTCAACGGGAGATGGAACTATGGAAGCGGATTTCCATTCACACAAAACCAAGGTTTCTATCTGCAAGAAAACTTAATAGACGGATTGAACACGGATATCACCCAAACCAATAGCGGCGAAGCTCAGATTCAATATGCCGGCTTGAATGAAGGCAGACTTCCTGATTACCACAGACTGGATCTTACTTTGAAAAGAACATTCAAGTTTTCTGAGAATTCATCTTTGGAAACAAGCTTCAGCGTGACAAACACTTACGACCGTGAGAATATCTTCTTTGTAGATCGCGTAACGGGAGAGCGAGTAAATCAACTTCCCATCTTACCTAGTTTCGGAGTTCTATACTCTTTCTAAGAATATTTAAGTAGAATGACTTCGCGCACACCATTGCGCAAAAGTTTTTGAAATTGAGGGAAATCTAAACCTTGAGACCTGCTCAATTATATTACTTTTGTTTCCCGTAGTTACACTTCATAAATCACGGCGATCATGGGTCACAAGACCAAATACATTTTTGTAACTGGCGGGGTTACTTCATCTTTAGGGAAAGGAATTATTTCAGCCTCATTGGCTAAGCTGCTTCAGGGCAGAGGCTATTCCGTTACCATTCAAAAACTCGACCCCTACATTAATATTGACCCGAACCTTAAATCCTTACGAACACGGAGAGTGTTTCGTAACGGAGGACGGCGCCGAGACAGACCTTGACCTTGGCCATTACGAGCGATTTTTGAATATCAATACTTCTCAAGCAAACAACATCACAACGGGTAGAATCTACCAAAATGTGATCAACCGCGAGAGAAGAGGAGACTTTTTGGGTAAAACCGTTCAAGTCATCCCGCACATTACGGATGAGATCAAACGTTGCATTCAAATCCTCGGAAACGAAAATGACTATGACTTTGTCATTACTGAGATAGGTGGAACCGTGGGAGATATTGAGTCCCTTCCATACGTAGAAGCCGTAAGGCAGCTGAAGTGGCAAATGGGAAATGATTGCGTTGTAGTTCACCTAACGTTGGTTCCTTATTTAGCGGCAGCAGGAGAACTCAAAACCAAACCTACCCAGCACAGTGTAAAAGCCCTTTTGGAGCTTGGAGTTCAGCCTGACATTCTCGTTTGCCGAACCGAACATGAATTGACCGATGACTTGCGTCAAAAAATCGCACAATTCTGCAACGTAGGCCCGAATGCCGTTATAGAATCTATTGACGCCAAAACCATTTACGACGTTCCGATTCTGATGGAAGAAGAAGAACTCGACCGTGTGGTAATGGAAAAATTAGGACTTTCTACTGACCCCAAAGGAGCTGACCTCACGCACTGGCGCCGCTTCTTAAAGCAACACAAGAATCCTAAAACTTCAGTAAAAATTGGACTGGTAGGAAAGTATATTGAACTCAAAGACGCCTACAAATCCATCGTTGAATCCTTTATTCACGCAGGCGCTGAAAACAGTGCTAAAGTGGAGCTAGTTTGGCTTCACAGTGAAGACATCACCAAGGATAATGTATCAGAACAGCTTTCCGAACTCCAAGGCCTATTGGTAGCTCCTGGCTTTGGTGAGCGCGGAATCGATGGAAAGATTGAAGCTATTCGGTACGCACGTGAAAACGACTTACCGTTCTTAGGTATTTGCCTTGGAATGCAATGCGCAGTAATCGAGTTCGCCAGAAATGTTCTCGGTCTTGAGAATGCTCATACCACAGAAATTAATGAGAATGCCGGAGACCCCGTCATTGATATAATGGATGGCCAAAAAGACCTAGACACCAAAGGAGGTACTATGCGTCTGGGAGCCTATCAGTGCAAACTCAAGGAGGGCTCAAAGGCTCAAATGATATATGGAAAAGAGCTGATTTCGGAGCGCCACAGACATCGTTATGAGTTCAATAACAAGTACCTCAAGGATTTTGAAGCAAACGGAATGATCGCTTCAGGGATCAATCCCGAGAGTGGCTTGGTAGAAATTGTAGAGATTCCTGAGCACTCTTGGTTTGTAGGTGTGCAGTTTCACCCTGAATACAAGAGCACCGTTGCAGAACCGCATCCACTCTTTGTAGGGTTTGTAAAAGCTGCGGTAGAATCCAAGAAGGTTTTGGCGAAAGCCTGATTCCTTTAAGCCCTTAACTTTCTTTCCCTTGTCACCTCCGCTTAAGGGGTTATCTTTGTCGCCTTAAAATATTTTGAATGGATAAGAATTCCGTAATCGGATTGGTATTGATCGCCATTTTATTGGTAGGCTACTCCCTGTTCACTAAACCGAGTGATGAGGAAATAGCAGCCCAACAAAGAGCCATCGATAGTGCAGCAGCGCTTCAAGCAGAGCAAGATGCAGTGAACGAAGCAGAGGCATCCACCTTTGTGGAAAATGAAATAGTGAACGATACGGTAGTTCTCGATTCGGCAGGTCAAGCCGAAGTGGGAGCCGAGCTAAAAGCGCGCTACGGAGTTTTGGCTGCAGCTTCAGAAGGATTGAGCAAAGAGATTACCGTCACAACTGATTTGCTGGAAATCACTTTCAGCAACAAAGGTGGAGTTCCCGTAAAGGCCAACCTTTTGAAGTATACGACATACGACTCAATGCCTCTGATTCTCTTTGATGAAGAGACGGCAAAAATGGGCTATGAGTTCACTTACCCTTCTTTGGGTAACCTGAACAGCTCCAATTTCTTTTTCAGTACAAGTGAAGGGAGCAAAAAAATAAGCGGCAACGACTCTGATCAAATCACCTTCACCCTCGAGATGGAAGGTGGCCGCAAGATTGAAAACATCTATACCATTTCAGGAAACGCCTACGATATCGGAATGGAAACGCGTTTTTACGATGTAGATGGTGTGGTGACCTCTCCCAAATTGATTTGGGAAATGACTGCCAGACACAACGAAAAGGGAATCGAAATTGAGCGAAATAACTCTACTATATTTTACAAAGCCGAGGGCTCAGGCCGCGATTACCTTTCGGAAACAGGTGACGACGACGACGTAATTGATGATGAGAAACTTCAATGGGTAGCATTCAAGCAGCACTTCTTTTCGGCCATTCTTATTGCAAACGGAACTTTCAATCAGGGAGTAAGCTTGGCCAGTAAGCCTTTTGAGGAAGAGGTGACCGATTTCACTCAATTTTATCGGGCTGAATTCCCTGTTGATCCTACTACGGCTTCTACTGTATTTTCTGCTCAGCTCTACATGGGGCCAAATGATTATAAGGTTCTTAAAGAGTACGGCATGGAGCTTGACAAGGTCATCAACCTCGGTTGGGGAATCTTTGGCTGGGTGAACAAATGGGTGGTTATTCCCATTTTCGATTGGCTCGAAGGAACAGGACTCTCTTTTGGTATCAACATTTTGATTTTGACCATCATTATCAAATTGGCCCTCTCTCCACTGACTTTCAAAAACTACATGAGCAGCGCCAAGATGCGCGTGATCAAGCCTGAGGTAGATGAGATCAATGAGAAGTTTAAGGATGCTGACCCAATGAAAAAGCAGCAGGCCACTATGGATCTGTATCGCAAAACAGGAGTAAATCCTTTTTCAGGGTGTATCCCGATGATTATCCAGATGCCTATACTGTATGCCATGTTCAGGTTCTTCCCTTCGAGCATACAGCTGCGACATGAGCCATTTTTGTGGGCCGACGATCTTTCTGCTTACGACAGTATTTACACACTTACCCTTCGAAATTCCCTTCTATGGCGATCACGTAAGTCTTTTCACCATTCTGATGGCGGTGAGTATGTTCTTCTACACGATTTATAACACCAACCAAATGCCTCAGCAGACGCAGCCGGGCATGCCGAATATGAAGGTGATCATGTACATATTCCCGTTCATGATGCTTTTCTTCTTCAACAGCTTCGCGTCAGGTCTGAGTTACTACTATTTCTTGGCAAACGTGTTCTCCATCGGGCAGATGTTGGTAATCAAAAACTTCTTTATAGACGAGGATAAGATCCACGCCAAAATTCAAGAGAATAAGAAGAAAAAGGCCAACAAGGGTAAGTCTCGTTTCCAAAAGAAATTGGAAGACATGGCGAAACAAAGAGGCATCAATCCAAACTAATGAGGTACTCGATTCTGTTCTTTTTCATTCTGCTTTTTGGCGTAAGCTGCAATTCAAAAAAAGAAGCTGCCTCCGCAGAAGTAGCTGCCGTGCCCGATACGGTTGTGGTGATTATGGACCCACCTTCTCCCAAAGATTCTTTGGCTGTTCACTTTGAAAGAACTCCGTGTTTCGGAAGGTGCCCGGTATTTAAAATCAACGTTTACAAAAGCGGTTTCGCCACATATGAAGGCTTAAACTTTGCCGAAAAAATGGGGCTTTACTCTTATCGCTTCAGCGCGGCCGATCTGGAAAAGATTTATTCGATGGCTGATGCCATTGACTACTTTAATTTGGATTCGGAATACAACGATCCCAGAGTGACTGATCTTCCATCGACTATTTCTGAAATTCAGCTCAAAGAACAGTCTCACAGAGTTGTCGCTCGAATGGGAGTTCCTCAAGCGCTCAAGGACTTTCACGAAAATTTGGGCATCATGCTCAATGAGCGGGATTGGGAGCCATACTCACTACGCTAAACGAGGACTGCTTCAAAGAAGTAGTAAATCATCACTCCGCAGTAAATCAACTTTAGTCCTGTACCGAGCAGAAATCCCAGGAAAGAGCCTGTTGCACTTTTCAAGGCTTTCTTAAACTCCTTTCTATTCGCCAGGATCTCTCCGATTAAAGCACCGGCAAAAGGTCCGATTATCAAACCCAAAGGCGGAAAAAACAGCCCGACGACCAAGCCGACTGTAGAACCGGTGACGCCTGCTTTAGTTCCACCGAATTTTTTGGTTCCCCAAATCGGAATGAGGTAATCTAAGACAGTAATAGCGACAACGATCACTGCGGAAACCACCAGAAAAGTGGTTGAGTACTCTGCGTATTCTGTGAAATGGAGAATCAAAATTCCCACCCAAGAAATAATCGGCCCAGGCAAAACAGGAAGGATTGCCCCCAGCAATCCGATAAACAGAAGCAAGCCACTCAAAATGGCAAGTGCAATTTCCATGAGATCAGGTTTAATGCGAACATACATTTTTCGCAGCGGGTGCGCAAAAGCGGATGCGCTTTTTGGTTTGCCAAAAAATGTGGATTTTTGCGCTTTCCTTATACAAACGACATGAGCATTACGGCCATCTCCCCCATCGATGGGAGATACGCATCCAAGACATCGAGCCTCATTCCATATTTTTCAGAATTCGCTTTGATCAAATACCGCGTCCGCGTGGAGATCGAGTACTTTTTGGCACTGACGGAACAGCCTATCAGCGCGCTGGAAGATTTTCCGAAAGAATCTGAAAATGAGATCAGAAAAATCTACCAAAACTTTTCTGAGGCTGACGCCGAAAAGGTAAAAGGCTTCGAACGGGTAACCAACCACGATGTGAAGGCCGTGGAGTACTTCATCAAGGAATCATTTGAGGCATTGGGCCTTCAGAAATACAACGAGTTTATTCACTTTGGACTCACTTCTCAAGACATCAACAACACGTCGGTACCCATGTCGATCAAAGAATGCTTCGACGATGTGTGGTTTCCGCTTTTTGAGGAGGTCTGCGGAGTACTCTCCCAAAGAGCCGTTGACTGGAAAGATGTGCCCATGCTGGCTCGTACACATGGACAGCCGGCCTCTCCTACCCGATTGGGAAAGGAAATTCAGGTTTTTGTCGAAAGACTGAGAACGCAAGCCGCGGGACTGAAAAGCATTCCCGTATGCGGGAAATTCGGTGGCGCAACAGGAAACTTCAATGCGCACTTTGTAGCCTTCCCCGAAATTGATTGGGTGACCTTTTCCAATGACTTCCTGGCGAATCGATTGGGGATAGAGCGACTTCAAACGACCACCCAAATTGAGCACTACGATCAGTTGGCCGCTCGCTTTGATGCGTTCAAGCGAATCAATACCATCCTTACCGATCTGTGCCGAGACATCTGGCAATACGTTTCTCTGGACTACTTCAAGCAGTCAATCAAAAAAGGAGAAGTAGGATCATCGGCGATGCCTCACAAAGTCAACCCGATTGACTTCGAAAATGCTGAAGGCAATCTGGGACTGGCAAATGCCGTTTTGGAGCACTTGTCTGCAAAACTCCCCATATCCCGACTTCAGCGTGACCTGACCGATAGCACCGTGCTTCGAAACATCGGAATGCCCTTTGGCTACAGCCTCGTAGCTCTTCATTCTTTAAAGAAAGGATTGGGTAAGCTGCTCTTAAACGAGGAAGCTTTCCAAGCCGATTTGGATAAAAATTGGAGTGTGGCAGCCGAGGCCATTCAGACGATCTTGCGACGCGAGGGCTACGAAAAGCCTTACGAAGCATTGCGGGATCTGACTCGCACCAACGAAACGATCAATCGCGAAAGCCTGCATGCATTTATCGATAGATTAAACGTGAACGAGGCTGTGAAAAACGAATTGAAAGAAATTACCCCTTTTAACTATTTGGGCATCCAATTGGTGCAAGGATGAAAGGGTTCGTTCAAATACTGAAGCTTCTTAAAAATTACAAATCAGAGGTAGCCGGAAACTTGTTTTTCAATGTTTTGGCTACCATATTCTCCCTGTTCTCACTTGCGGCGGTCGCCCCATTTCTTACCATCCTTTTCAGTTCAGATGAGTTGACCCTACCCGAGACTGAGCCGGCATTTGGTTTTACTTCATCGCAGTTTTTGCAGTATGCCGATTATCAGATTGGTGCCTTCATTCTTGAAAACGGGCCGAAGTCGGCCTTGGTTTACTTCTGCATATTTATCGTGGTGATCTTCTTTTTGAAGAATGTTACTCGGTTTATGACCACTTATTTCCTCGCGCCGATTCGCATCGGGGTCATCAGAGATGTGCGGGAAGCCATGCACCGAAAGATCTTAAAATTGCATCTTGGCTACTACAGCGAAGAACGAAAAGGAGATATCATTTCGAGGGTGACCTCTGATGTGAATGAAATCGAAAACTCGATTATCTCTTCAATGGAAATGGTCTTTCGCGATCCCATCCTAATCGTGACCTACCTGGCCACTATGTTCTTTATGAGTTGGAAGCTCACGCTTTTTGTGCTCGTGCTCCTACCAATAAGTGGTATACTGATTTCTATCATCGGAAGAAAGTTGAAAGGCGCCGCTAAGAGCGGTCAATCCAAATTGGGAGAAGTGCTCTCCGTCTTTGAAGAATCGCTCGGAGGATTGCGGGTAATCCAGGCTTTCAATGCGCAAGACGCCACACAGGATCGCTTCGATCGGAAGAATGAAGAGTTTTTCACGCTCATGGTGAAGCTGTTTCGTAAGCACTATCTGGGCAGTCCGCTCACCGAAATCCTCAGTTCCATCACCTTGGCCATACTCATCTATTATGGTGGCCAATTGGTATTGGAAGCCGGTGACAACGGATTTACAGGAGAATTCTTCATCACCTTCATTCTTATCTTTTCTCAAATTATTACACCCGCAAAGTCTTTTAGTCAAGCTTATTTCAAGATCCAGAAAGGGCTTGCCTCCGTGGAGCGCGTAAACGACGTTCTCGATGCTGAGGAAAAAATTCAAGAACCTGAAAACCCGATAGATCATCCTGAATTCAAAGAGAACGTTATTCTTAAAAATGTTGGCTTTCGATACGGAAGCGAAAAAGTTTTGAGCGGAGTAAATCTGGAAATCAAAAAGGGTGAGACGGTAGCTTTGGTAGGCCCTTCGGGTGGAGGAAAGAGCACCTTGGCCAACTTGGTTCCTCGTTTTTACGACGTGACCGAGGGCGAGATCAGCATCGATGGAATTGACATCCGAAAGATTTCGCTGACTCAACTCAGGGGAATGTTCGGTGTGGTATCGCAAGAGTCCATTCTCTTTAACGATACTATTGCTAATAATATCCTCATGTCGAAACCGGAGGCTACCCGCGAAGAGCTGATTCAGGCAGCTGAGATTGCCAACGCTTACGAGTTTATTGAGCGCCTAGAAGATGGGTTTGACACGAATGTGGGTGACTCGGGAAATAAGCTCAGCGGCGGACAAAAACAACGCATTAGCATTGCGCGAGCGGTCTTGAAAAACCCTCCGTTTCTCATATTGGATGAAGCGACTTCCGCATTGGACACAGAGTCTGAAAGGTTGGTTCAAGACGCCATCAATAAGTTGATGAAAAACCGAACTTCATTGGTTATTGCCCACAGGCTCTCAACGATTCGTCACGCTGATAAAATTGTGGTTTTGGAAGGAGGGCGTATCGCAGAAATGGGAAGTCATGAGGAGCTGCTTAAAGCAGAGGGAGTCTACCATAGGCTGCACCAAATGCAGACTTTCCAATAGAAGGTTTAATCGATTTTATTTCGGCGCGACATTTTTTCGGCCTCTTTTTCTCGATTGAATTCAATCGCATCTTCTCGGTACTTCACGAAAAAATTAATCCAAATCGCTCTGGACAATCGATAGAGGAGAGGCAGAAGCGCTACAAGAAGAATTATCCCCAAGATTAATAAGAGAAAACCATCATCAAAGAAATCGAACTCCATAAGCCCTATGAGATCGAAGACCGTCAAAGCAACATAGAGTGCCACCCATATGGCTACGGTGAGAGCATAACTCACGTAAGCCGCACCGAAATAGAAGCCGGGTTCGCGCTCAAAATTTTCTCCACATACTTCACACCGTTTGTTCAACTTGGTAAAACCACTTGCATAAGTAGCTTTATTCTCAAAGAGCTTTCCCTCTTGACACCGCGGACAAGTAAACGTAAAAATGGAGTACAGCTTTGTTCCTTTTAGTCCCATAATAAGCCGCAAAGATAGAGAGGATAAAAGGAATGCATGTGATCAAAGTCGCAATTCACCAATGGTTCAGGTTGAAAACTTTGTTGATAATAGAATTGACTACCCCCCAACATCTACCCTTCTTTGCCTTTAATTTTGTTTAATTATAGGTTCGAATCACAAAACCACTTTAGTTGTATGATCACCTTGTTCGGGAAGAAAAAACTCACAGAAGAAAAAGTAGCCAATATCTTCGTAAACGGATTGCAGCTATTGATCGATGAGGGTTTTGAAGATGTAGTAGGCTTAATTAATGATTCTCCTGAATTCCTCTCTCCTCCCAACTTGGATCCTGAAGATAGCGGAGCATTTACCGTTATTGTTTTGGCGGGAAACCTACAAATGATTCCGAGCTATTTTGAGTCAGGCCAAGATCGCCGAATTACCCAATACATTCTGGAGAAGTTTGCTGATCTATATGAGACGGACAAAATGAAATTGGCTCAAATGGTAAGTGAGACCAGGAAGCTGATGATGCGGAAAAATCACCCCAGCAAGAGCGTAACAAACGCGATGGCTCGAACAGTTTTCTGTCGTTACGAATTAAACAAATACCAAGAGAAGTATTTCAAATCGTTGGATTCGCCAAATCCCATTTTTATTCAGCGACTCAGAGAAGCCATGGAGACTTTCCTATGGAATTGGGATACGCTCTTAGAAAAGTACAAGGTGGTTCAGGCCGGCTGATTCGCCACTTTCAAACCAAACTTTTCCTCGGCCATATCAGAAATTTGGCCACCTATTGCCAGCGCAGCCGTAGCCGCAGGAGATGGAGCATTCAACACATGAATACTATTCTTACCATACTCTATCCGAAAGTCATCGCGCGTGTCTCCGTCCGTTCCAAGCAAAAGCGCACGCACCCCTGAACGCCCCGGTTTCAAATCGTCCATAGTCAGAGAAGGCACCAAGCGCTGAAGCGTCTTGAGGAAAAGTTTCTTGGAAAAAGCGCGGCGGTACTCATCGATCCCGAATTTCATGTTTTTGAAAAAGAGCTTCCAGGTTCCCCCATAGGTCAAGGCGTCAAAAGTGTCGCGTAAGCTAAAATCAGTTTTTCCATAGCCTTCGCGTTTGAATGTAAAAACGGCATTTGGGCCACATTCTATCTCCCCATTGGTCATGCGGGTGAAGTGCACTCCCAAAAATGGAAAATCGGGATTCGGCACAGGGTAAATTAAATTCTTGATTTGTGCTTGGCCTGATCAGTCAATTCGTAGTAATCTCCGCGAAAACCAACGACTTTTTCTTTGAGCTGAATTTGGTCTTTTCTGGCCAAACGATCTGCGTGTAATCCTCCACAAAAAACCAAGTACTTCGCTTTGTACGTCGACTTTGAGGTTATGACTTCTTCATGCTCTCCCACCTTTTTGATGTCCGTCACCTCTTCGCCCAAAACGAGTTTCGAGCTTTGGTTTTTTGCCAATGCCAGCTCAACCATTTTTGCAGTTGCCGCGCGGTAATCGATAATCCCTGTTACGGGAACCCAAATTCCGGCAATTCCTACGCAGAAAGGTTCACGCTCCTTGATCTGCTCCGCCGTAATTTTTTTCGATACCCTCGATGCCATTCTGTTTACCGATTTCAAAAATCTTGTCGAGCATGGGAAGTTCGCTCTCGTCGGCAGCTACCACCACTTTTCCGCATACATCATGAGGTACATTATGCTCTTTGGCGAAAGCCACAAGCTCCTTGCGTCCTTTGACACAGTTTTCTGCTTTGAGACTCCCCGGCTTGTAATAAAGCCCAGAGTGAATCACTCCCGAATTATTTCCCGTTTGGTGATCTGCCAGTTCCTTTTCCTTCTCGATCAATACGATATTGAGATCCGGATACCGAAGCTGCATTTTGTAAAAAGTCGCCGCCCCTACTATTCCTCCACCTATAATTGCTACATCAAAAACCACTTCTTCAGTCATGCTTTTAAACTTTGCCGCAAAGTTAATCGAAACGAACGATTGGGAAGACAAACAAAGATTTGCGCAACTCCCCTTATCGGTAAAATATTCTCACCTTTGCAGGAACGAAATGGCCCGTTTTTATGACCATAGATGAGTTTATCCGCAATGCGGTACAGGAAGACATAGGTGAAGGCGATCACACCAGTTTGGCCTGCATCCCGGAAGGAGCAGTAGGCAGAGCTAAGATGATTGTCAAAGAAAAAGGTGTAGTAGCCGGCATCGGAATAGCCGAGCAAATTTTCTACTTCATCGACCCCAATCTTCAGGTAAAATCTTTATTAACGGATGGCACGGTGGTAGAGCCGGGAACGGTGGTAATGATCGTAAGCGGAAAAGCCAGAAGCATTCTGATGGCAGAAAGATTGGCATTGAACTGCGTACAGCGAATGTGTGGTATTGCCACGCTTACGCGAAAAGCGGTGGACAAGGTAGCCGGACTGGACACCAAGATTCTCGATACCCGAAAAACCACTCCGGGACTCCGCTTTTTAGAAAAACTCGCGGTGCAAATCGGTGGAGGTGAAAACCATCGCTTCGGCCTATACGACATGATGATGATTAAGGACAATCACATCGACTATGCCGGAGGAATTGAAGCGGCGATAACCATGGCCGATGATTACCGAAAAAATCATGGACTCGATATCAAGCTGGAAATTGAAGCGCGCGACTTGAACGAAGTAGATGAAATTCTAAGTGTAGGATTGATCGACCGAATCATGTTGGATAATTTCAGTTTTGAAGACTTGAGGAAGGCTGTTTCTATTATTCCCGAAGGCATCGAAACCGAAGCCAGCGGCGGAATCACTATGGAAAACGTTCGTCAGTATGCCGAGTGTGGAGTTGATTTTATATCAATGGGAGCGCTTACCCACAGCGTGAGTAGCTTAGACATTAGCTTAAAGGCATATTAAGTATCAACCTTTACCGTCACTTTTTTACCTTCGCACCCCATGGGCTTTGCACTTTCTGAATGGTATGAAGAAAAGAAAAATCGCATCCTCGAATCGGCGCCGGTTCGAAAGACCAAGCTTGCGTTAAAGAGAATAAAGCTTCCGGGATTCGGAGGTCTCAACCTTTACCAAGTATTGCAATTTTTCCTCATCGGCTTGATGGAAGGAAGAATAACGACCCGAGCTTCAGCGGTTTGCTTTCGCTTTATTTTGGCCATACCGCCCCTGCTTATTGTATTTCTATCCGTCATTCCTTTCATCCCCATTGACAATTTTCAGGAAAGCATTATGATCTATCTCGATCGGGCTATGCCTGGTGATACATTCAGTTTGGTCGAGAGCACCCTGGACGATTTGGTGAACAAGAAACAAGAAACCCTCATCAGCCTCTCGTTCTTTTTGACGCTCTTCTTCTCGTCCAATGCGGTTCAAGCGCTGCTCGATGGTTTTAGCCACAGCTACAATTTGGACAAGAAACTTGGAATTGTTCTTCAATATGCCCGCTCTTTTGGACTCTTAATATTTTTTAGTCTTACTATCGTTTTAGGCGTCGTTCTCATCACGATAAGCGGTCCTGTGTTCAGATACCTTCAAGACTTGGATATCATCGGTGGAGATGTAGTGGTCTTTTTCCTGGAAGTAGCGAAGTGGATCTTGGTAATTATTCTTTTCGAAATTGCCATTTCGGTACTTTATCGCGCAGGCCATAGTGGAAAATGGAGAGCCATTAATGCAGGAGCTTCTTTTGCCACATTGGGACTGATCATCGTTTCTTCGCTTTTTGCTTGGTACGTGAATAACTTCGGAAATTACAACAAGCTTTATGGCTCGGTAGGAACGGTTTTGGTCGTCATGCTGTGGCTTTACTTGAACACCATCGTATTGATCTTAGGTTTTGAAATAAACGCAGGAATAGAAAAAGCCAAAGGACATGCGATCGGTGAGATGGAAGCAGACGAGATTTTGAAGAGTTAATTTTCCGCCAATTTGTCACTTTCCCTGCAGTGGTCTGCTATTTGCCAAAGCAGACATGAAAAATTGATTACCAATGTCAGAAAAAGATAGAGTAGAAAGTCAAGATATAGAGGAAACTCAAGCCTCACGCGAAGGACAAGCCTCGGTAAATGACGAGAAATCGAGTTCATCAAACGAGAGTCCAACCAATTCTGAAGAGAGTATGGAAAACGAGCATGAAGCTGCTATGACGGAATTGCAGAAAAAGTATGACACGGTAAATGACAAATACCTGAGACTGTATTCTGAATTCGAAAACTTCAGACGAAGAACGGCTAAGGAAAAACTCGACTTAATGAAGAATGCGGGGTCAGACTTTGCTTCTGAAATTTTACCCGTGGTAGACGACTTCGAGCGTGCGATCAGTTCCAATGAGAACAACGATGATGTAGAAGCTTTAAAAGAAGGCTTTAAACTCATTCACCACAAGCTGTTGCACCTCCTTCAAAATAAAGGGTTGAAAGCGATGGATTCTATCAATCAGCCTTTTGACACAGAATATCACGAAGCCATTACGAATATTCCCGCTCCTTCTGAAGACATGAAGGGCAAAGTGATTGACGTAGCTGAAAAAGGATATTTCTACAATGATAAAGTTCTTCGATACGCCAAAGTGGTTGTAGGACAGTAAAAAACAGAACGACGCAGAAGATGGCGAAGAGAGATTACTACGAGGTATTGGGCATTTCTAAAAGTGCTACTCAGGTTGAAATGAAAAAGGCCTACCGAAAGCTCGCCTTGAAATATCACCCTGATCGGAATCCGGATAACGCGGACGCCGAAGTGAAATTTAAGGAAGCTGCCGAAGCTTACGAGGTGCTGAACAATCCTGAAAAAAGACAGCGCTACGATAGATTCGGACACCAAGGTGTAGGTGGCGCTGCCGGTGGCGGAGGCTTCGGCGGAGGAATGAGCATGGATGATATCTTCTCGCAATTTGGCGACATCTTCGGAGGCGCTTTCGGCGGAGGAGGTTTCAGCAATGGATTTGGTGGAGGAGCCCGCCGACGCAGAAAAGGCTCCAACCTGCGAATCAAAGTAAAACTAGACCTGGCCGAGATCTTAAACGGAACTACCAAAAAGATCAAAGTCAATAAGCTCGTAGCAGCTGAAGGAACGACTTTTAAGACTTGCACCACCTGCAGAGGAACGGGGCAAGTGAGTCGCGTAACCAATACGATTTTGGGTCAAATGCAGACCACATCAGTTTGCCCTACCTGCCCAGGAAGCGGAGAAATGGTGGACAATCGTCCGCCCGGATCTGACGAGAACGGCTTGGTGAGAAAAGAAGAAGTGATCAGCATCGACATTCCGGCCGGAGTGGAAGAAGGAATGCAACTCAACGTGAGCGGAAAAGGAAATGCCGCACCAATGGGTGGCGTGCGGGAGATCTTCTGGTAGTAATTGAAGAGGTAGAACACGACACCATTAAGCGCAACGGAAAAAATTTGCACTATGACCTTTATGTAAGCTTCATTGATGCGGCGCTTGGCGGATCTGCAGAAGTACCACTGGTAGAAGGGAAAGCCAAAAATCAACATTGCCGCGGGTACTCAGAGCGGTAAGCTCGTTCGCCTCAAAGGAAAAGGACTTCCCAGCGTACAGAGCTATGGAAAAGGCGATATGTTGGTCAACATCAACATTTGGACTCCTCAGGAGCTCAGTAAGGATGAAAAAAAGATTCTGGAGAAATTAAAGGACAGTGAGAATTTTCAGCCGACTGCAAATCACGACGAGAAGAGCTTTTTCCAAAAGGTAAAAGACATGTTTGAATAAAGAAAATCACTTTGAAAACTTAACCGCTTTGCCTTTCAGGTAAAGCGGTTTTTTCATTTAGATTTGAATGCATTAATCGAAAAGATACATGGCGATACTCGAAGCCCAAAACATTACAAAGACCTACTCAAATCATGTAGCGCTTTCTGATGTGAGCATATCGGTTCCAAAGGGAAGCATCTTCGGCCTGCTGGGCCCCAATGGTGCAGGTAAAACTTCTTTGATTCGAATCATCAATCAGATTACCGCTCCCGATGAAGGACGAATAGCCTTTGATGGAAAAGACCTCAAACCTGATCATGTACAAGACATCGGCTACTTTCCCGAAGAGCGTGGACTTTACAAGAAAATGAAGGTGGGCGAGCAAGCCGTTTACTTGGCTCGGCTGAAAGGAATGAGCAAATCAGAAGCAACGAAAAAGCTCAAAGAATGGTTTAAACGCTTCGAAATTGAAGATTGGTGGCATAAGAAAGTGGAAGAGCTTTCGAAAGGAATGGCTCAAAAAGTGCAGTTTATCACAACCGTGCTTCACGAACCAAAACTCCTCATCCTCGATGAGCCTTTCAGTGGTTTCGACCCCATCAATGCCAACTTGATAAAAGAAGAACTATTGAGGCTTCGCGACGAGGGTGCTACCATTATGCTTTCTACTCACAATATGGGTTCAGTGGAAGAAATATGCAGCCACATTGCCTTGATCAACAATGCTAAAGTGGTACTTGAGGGCAGCGTAAAAGAAGTTCGAAATAAATTTAAAGAAGGCGTGTATGACCTTGTCTTTTCGGGTAATATGCTCAGTTTCACCAATGCACTTTGGACCAACTTTGAGCTCATCCATCATCACGAGACGGAAGACAAACTCCGCAGTGCGCGGATCAAACTGACTGAAGGCGCTACGGTGAATGACCTCTTAAAAACCGTTATTCAAGTTGCCGAAGTTCACTCACTCAATGAAGACATACCGAGCATGAACGACATCTTCATCAAAATAGTTCAACAAAAAGAAGAGAGTGATGAGTAAGATAAGCCTGATCATTGAGCGCGAATACGTAAGCCGTGTCCGCAAGAAGTCATTCATCATTATGACCTTTTTAGGCCCCATTTTGATAGGTGGACTTCTCAGTTTGGGGTGTGTTCCTGGGAATGAATGATTCCAGTATTTACAATGTTTTGGTAGTAGACCTTACGCCTGAGATTGCTTTTGATAGCACCGACAGTCCGAAGCCAATGTTTGTAGATCAGCTCAAGGAAACGTCTCAAGTTCGATTCGACTACACTACTGATGGGCTGACCAATGCTGAGTTTGATTCAACGGAATACACGTTGATGCTCGTTTTGCGCGAAGACATCATGACCTTCCCTGAGGCAGAAATGGTATTTCGTAAGCTGCCAAGCATGAAGGCGAGAAGCTACATCAAGTCGCAGGTAGAGAGGGTAATTGAAGACAATAAATTGATACTGGAGTCGATACCAAAAGAGAAGTTTGACGAAATCAATACCGATCTGAACATCATCACCGTAGATGCCGAAGATGGCTCGACTTCGTTTAAACAAGAGCAGGCATTCATCGGATTCGGTTTTGCCGTCTTGATTTACTTTTTCATTTTTCTCTACGGAGTTCAGGTAATGCGCGGTGTTATGGAAGAAAAAAGCAACCGAATCGTTGAGGTGATCATCTCATCGGTAAAGCCCTTTCAGCTTATGATGGGTAAAATTGTCGGTGTGGCATTGGTTGGCCTCACTCAGTTTTTGCTTTGGGTCATCCTCTCGGGAATTCTCTTTTCTGTGGCAACGTCAATTTTTGCCCCTGAACTGGCCAATGCGGGAACAATGGCCGATCAAATTCAGGCAACCGAAGAGGTGGCCAACGAAGTATCAAAAGACGCTATGGAGCAGGCTGCCATTGGCGAAATGGCAGAGTTCATACTCTTTCGGGTCAACTGGCCTTTGATGGTCGGAATGTTCATTTTCTACTTTTTGGGAGGTTACTTACTCTACGCCTCACTATTCGCAGCGGTAGGAGCAGCAGTCGACAATGAAACGGATACTCAACAGTTTATGCTGCCGGTTACACTGCCACTGATTATTGGTATTTTCGTTATGATAAATACTATTCAAAATCCGGGTGGCCCCATTGCTTTTTGGTTTAGCATGATTCCTTTTACCTCTCCCATTGTAATGATGGTAAGAGGTGCAACGGGTTTTGACAGTGGTTCTATTTGGGAGCTTTTCCTCTCGATGGCATTGCTAATTATAGGATTCGTTTTCTGTGTGTTTGGATGGCTGGTAAGATTTACCGTGTGGGAATATTGATGTACGGCAAAAAAGTAAGCTACAAAGAATTGGCAAAATGGTTGAAGTATTGATTTCATTGACGATACCAAAAACGACTAGCAAGCTGACTCGAGATCAAGTCGACAGAACTCCTTATTCCGTTATATTTGAAATACCGAAAAACCCGAAGTATTGAAAATAGGCATCATCGATATGGGAACCAATACCTTTAACTTGCTCATCGCTGAGCTTGATCACAAAGGTGGTTACAAACCAATCTATCGTTCCAAGGTTGGAGTAAAACTCGGTGAGGGAAGTTTCGAAAAAAAGTACATCACAGAAGCCGCCATGGAGCGTGCATTTTTGGCTTTAGAAGCACAAATCACAGCGATTAAAAATCAGTATTGCGACAAAGTTTTGGCCTTTGCCACATCGGCAGTGAGGGGAGCTTCCAATGCCAATGATTTCGTCCGAAAAGTAAAAGAGCGTTTCGGAATCAGTATCCACGTAATCGATGGAGACAGAGAGGCCTGCATGATTTACAATGGCGTGCAACTCTCAGGGGCGCTCAATAAAGAGAATGCGCTGATCATGGATATCGGAGGCGGTAGCACGGAGTTTGTCGCAGCAAACGACCAAGAGATTATTTGGAAGAGGAGCTATGAGTTGGGCGTGAGTCGTCTGCTAGAAAAGCACAAGCCCGAAGATCCCATCAAGCCAGGTACACTTGCAAAAATTGAAGATAGTTTAGAAAGCCAAATATCCGACGTATTCGAAATCGTCGAAAGAGAAGGAATCAAAACGCTGGTTGGTTCTTCAGGATCTTTTGACACTTTTTCGGATGTGATTTCGAAACGCGTCGGAAACTTCGAGGATACCATAAACTTACCAGTCTGAACTTTGTCGCGACAGTTTTAGACAAACACTTGGATGAATTGATTGCCTCTTCCCGAATGGAACGCGAAGCCTATGGATGGCATGGTAGCGATGCGCGTGAATATGATCGTGATGTCCGCCATCTTTGTAAGACTCGTTTTGAAAAAAACCAATATCGAAACGGTAAAATTATCGAAGTACTCACTCAAAGAAGGAGTCCTATTCGAAGTATTAAAAGGAAATCTATAGATGGCAACAGTTCTGATTATTGACGACGAAAGAAGCATTAGAAATACCCTTCGCGAAATTCTGGAATTTGAAAAATTCACCGTAGACGATGCGGAAGACGGTCCTACGGGATTGAAGAAACCTTACGGAAAACCCATACGACGCTGTACTTTGCGACATTAAGATGCCGAAAATGGATGGCATGGAAGTGCTCGAAAAAGCACTCGAAAGCGGAGTTGAATCGCCCATCATCATGATTTCAGGTCACGGAAATATTGAGACCGCCGTTGAAGCCATCAAAAAAGGTGCTTACGATTTTATCGAAAAGCCCCTTGACCTTAACCGCACCTTGGTGACCTTGCGAAATGCCATGGATCGCGTGAATTTGGAAGAGGAAACCAAGACACTTCGCAAGAAAATCAAGCTGATTAAAGGCTCCAACATAATAGGAGAATCAAAAGCCATTGAGGAAATCAAAGAAATGATTGCCAAAGTAGCTCCAAGTGATGCCAGAGTTCTGGTAACGGGTCCAAATGGTTCGGGGAAAGAATTGGTGGCTCGTCAGCTTCACGAAAACAGCAATCGCGCAAAAGCACCATTTATCGAAGTCAACTGTGCCGCCATCCCTTCTGAGCTAATCGAAAGCGAGTTGTTCGGACACGAGAAAGGAGCTTTTACCTCCGCCGTAAAACAGCGCAAAGGAAAGTTTGAGCAAGCCGATGGAGGAACACTATTTCTAGATGAAATAGGTGATATGAGTGCTTCGGCTCAAGCCAAAGTACTGAGAGCGTTGCAAGAAAATAAGATCAACCGAGTAGGTGGCGATAAAGATATTAAGGTAAATGTGCGTGTGATCGCAGCTACCAACAAAGACCTCAACGCCGAAATCAAAGAAGGAAATTTCCGAGAAGACCTCTTTCACAGACTGAGTGTAATCCTCATCCATGTGCCATCTTTGAACGAACGAATTGACGACGTGCCTTTGCTTGCCGATCATTTCTTGGATTCGATTGCCCAAGAGCAAGGAAGTCCTAGAAAAGAGTTGACAAAAGATGCTTACGAGGCGTTGCAGTCACTAAACTGGACAGGGAATATCCGCGAACTGAGAAACCTCATCGAGCGATTGATCATCCTCTGCGATAAGGTTATTAGCGGAGAGGATGTAAAGCGATACGCAAACCCGGGTAAGTAACCTTTTACTCTTTAATCGCCTCAATAATCGGAGTACCTGTTATTCCCGAAGGAAAGGGAACTCCCATAATAACGCTCAGTGTAGGAGCTATATCGCGAATATTTGTTTCCGGTATAGGTCTTCCCTTTCTCCACTCCAAATCCATAGAAGAGTAGCGGAACGTGTTGGTCGTATACCCAAGGGCTGCCATGAGTTGTACCAGTGCTTCCGTATCGCATCCAGCCACTTTCCATCACAAATACAACATCTCCCGAAAGGACCGGATGCAAGCCTCGCTGTAGATTCACAATAGGGAATTCGGCAGAACCGGCTAACCTGACTTTCTCAGCTGAATAGGCCGCATACACTCCGGGGAATCGGCTGATCTCCATCGCCAAGTAGTCAGCCAAATCGCTGATGGATATCCCTGCTTCTTTCATCTTCTCGCGATTCAGGAAGAGTTGGTTGCCCTCCATTTCTTCAATTAATTCCTTCCCGAGAGAATGATAATCGAGCAAAACTTGCTCCAATAATTCCTTACTTCCGCTTCGGTCAAAATAACCACCGGGCAGATTATTATCGATAGAAAACTGAGCAACATCTGCCGCACCGTGATCTGCGGTGAGCATCACAGTGTACTTTCCTTTGCCTACGTATTTATCCAAAAACTCAAAAAACATTGCAAGGTCATTGTCCAATTTGAGGTACATGTCCTGAATCTCTAATGCCCTCGGTCCATAAGCATGCCCCATATAATCAGGAGATGAAAAGCTCAAAGCCAGAAAGTCGGTAATCTCATCTTGACCCAACTCTTCTTTTATGACTGCTGCCAGACCAAACTCAAGAATCAAACTATTGCCCCAAGGAGATCTTTTTAAAACTTCCTCAGGATCGTTTTGCTCAGCCAAATCCAACAAATCTTTTGGAAGCGTGGGGTATTTCTCACCCTCATATAGCGATTCATATGCGTTGTTATCGGGAAGGCTTGCAGAGTAAGCTGCCTTGGCCAATAAAGGCTGCCAACCCTTCGCAAAAAAAGTATCGACGAGATTCAGATTATTAAAATCACTCACCCATTGTGGCAGCTCATCCATGTAGTAGGAACTCGTGATGAACTTTTTGTCATTGTACCAATAGGCTCCGTCGGCTAAATGTCCACCCGGCAAAACGGCTCCGCGGTCTTTCAATGAAACGGCAATCACTTTCGATTTCTGATTCCAAAAAAGCTTAAGTTCATCAGTGATTGTAGTTGTTTTCAGATTCTTCGGACTCATTTGGCCCGCCGCCTTATCTACACCTACCGTTTTAACACTCTTGTCTTGCACACAGTACATTCCTTCTTTGGTGATGGGGTCGTACCAGTCGTTTCCGACGATGGAGTGGATGGCCGGAGTAGTACCCGTGTAGACTGATGCGTGACCCGGGCCGGTAGTAGTGGGCATGTAAGAAAAGCGATGGTTCGCACCATAAAATCCTTTGTCGATCAAGCGCTTAAAACCACCTTCTCCATATAAATCCGCGTAGCGAGTCAGAAAGTCATTTCTCATTTGATCAACCACAATTCCGATGACCAATTTGGGGCGATCATCAGTGTCTTGCGCCAAAGCCAATACCGAAAAGAAAACCGCTGCAACTATACCTAAAGTCCGTTTCATGCAATGAATTTTGAGAGGTAATACAAGATCACCATACAGACGACTAAACTAACCAAAACGTTGGCCCCTGCCATGAGAAGATGCCCGTCGTGTAAAAGCTTAACGGTTTCATAACTAAATGTGGAGAAGGTGCTGAAACCTCCGCAGAAGCCGATCACTGCAAAAGAAATCCACCATGCTTTCATGCCGTCTTTGGCAATAAGCCAAATAAAAAAGCCGAGAGCTATGCAGCTAAGAACATTGGCGGCCAGCGTACCCCACGGAAACGAACTCGGAATAAGTCGCATCATGGCTCTTCCCGTAAGGAACCGAGCGACTGAACCCAAACCGCCACCCAAGAAAATCGCAACGATATCTCTCAGGGTAATTTCCATACGAATCGATCAAAGGCTTTGAAAACAAGCCACCCAACGAATGCTCCGAGAATGGCTCCGCAAGCAATATCTGCCGGGTAATGTACCCCTAGATAAATTCTGGTGTAAGCCACCAATCCCGAAAAAAGGAAAACAAAAGGTGCTGCTTTGGGGTAGGGTTTTCGGAAAATCATGTAGAGAAAAGTACCAATACCAAAGAAGTTGGTGGCATGAGAACTGACAAAGCCAAATTTGCCTCCGCGGTAATCATTCACAATATGCACCAAATCATAGAGTTCTAAATTTCGAGAGGGACGGTAGCGCTGAAAGACTTCCTTGAAAAGTTCTACTGAAACCCTATCGCCTATCGTCACAACTACCGCAACCCCAAGCAAAGTCCAAAGTGCCATTTTCCAATCGTAAGCTTTGGCTATAGCCCAAAGAAAAAACAGATACAAAGGAATCCAAACCAGCTCGTCGCTCATGTAGTACATGGGCTGGTCGAGCCAATCGGCATGCAGGCCGTTTAGCCTGAGAAACAATTGCCGATCCCACTGTTCCAACTGCTCAATCATGGTTACGAATTGAGTTTTTTCCAGATTTTATCTTTGAGCTCAGATAACCCCACTTGAGCCACGGAGGATATAAAAACGAATTCCACCGGTGGCATCTCAGCTTCCATTTCTCGTTTTAGTTCGTCGTCCAGCAGGTCGCTTTTAGTAATGGCCAAAAGCCGATCCTTATCCAGCAGCTCCGGATTATAAGCCGATAGTTCCTTGATCAGAATGTCGTATTCCTTGGCTATGTCATCGCTATCGGCGGGCACCATAAATAGCAAAAGACTGTTCCTTTCGATGTGAC
This sequence comes from uncultured Cryomorphaceae bacterium, assembly GCA_942492545.1. Classification (GTDB taxonomy): domain Bacteria; phylum Bacteroidota; class Bacteroidia; order Flavobacteriales_D; family Cryomorphaceae; genus JAKVAV01. The sequence goes on from CALOFA010000034.1 coordinate 80,171, forward strand.
GAAGAAATCTGGTACCCAAGCCTTTTCCTTTGCTGGCTCCTTCGATAATACCGGGAATATCGGCCATGATGAAAGAGCGGTCATTTCGGTAACTCACTATTCCCAAGTTGGGAACAAGAGTAGTGAAAGGGTAATTGGCAATTTCGGGTTTCGCCGCAGTAATCACCGACAGTAGTGTGGACTTACCCGCATTTGGGAAACCAACCAAACCTACATCGGCCAAGACCTTGAGCTCAAGGATTCGCCAAGCTTCTTTTTCGTCTTCTCCGGGTTGGGCAAAACGAGGTGTTTGATGAGTAGCCGTTTTGAAATGGGCATTTCCCTGTCCTCCTCGACCACCTTCGAGCAAAATATATTCCTGCCCATCCTCCGTAATCTCAGTCAGCACTTCTCCCGTTTCAGGATCTTTGGCCACCGTACCCAGCGGAACTTCCACAAAAGCGTCTTGCCCAGACTTTCCCGTACTTGTTTGTTTTCCACCCGACTCGCCGTGCTCAGCTTTGATATGCTTGCGGTACTTGAGGTGAAGCAGTGTCCACAGCTGCGCGTTTCCGCGAATGATAACGTGGCCACCGCGTCCGCCATCACCCCCGTCAGGACCTCCTTTGGAAGTCAGCTTATCGCGATAGAGGTGTTTACTCCCGGCCCCACCCTTTCCTGAGCGGCAATTGATTTTTACGTAATCGACGAAGTTGCGATTACTCATGGCTGCTTATCGCGTCGAATAATTTCCCGCTGATCTCGTCAATCGAGCCAACACCATCCACCTCTTCGTATTTATTCTGAGCCTTGTAATAATCGGCTACGGGCGCAGTTTCTTTCTTATAAACGGCTATGCGATTGGCGATGATTTCAGGGTTAGCATCATCGGTTCTACCACTTACCTCCGCTCGCTTTTTCAGGCGATCTTTCAGTTCGTTGTCTTCAACACTCAACGCCAGCATCACCGTGATAGCCGTATTTTTTGATTCTAAGAAAGAATCCAAAGCTTTTGCCTGAGCAGTAGTTCGGGGAAAGCCATCGAAGATAAATCCGTTTGCATCGGAATGACCATCCACTTCAGCTTCCAGCATTTTAATGGTTACCTCATCCGGAACGAGTTCTCCCTTATCCATGTAGCTTTTTGCCAGATCTCCAAGCTCTGTGTGCTGCTTGATATTTCTGCGAAAGATATCGCCCGTTGAAAGGTGAACCAAGTTGTGTTTTTCAACGATTTTTTCGGCTTGTGTACCTTTTCCGGCTCCGGGAGGGCCGAATAGAACCAAGTTGATCATAATCAAGATTTAATTTGATAAATATCGTTTAAGTTTCTTCCCAAGCCATCGTAGTCAAGGCCATAGCCTACCACGAATAGATTTGGAATTTCAAATGCCGTGTAGTCGGGTTTCCTTTGGCCGATAAATGCATCAGGCTTGTATAGCAAAGAAGCCACTTTGATGGAAGCTGTATTCTTCTCCTTCAAAATTTCCATCAAGTAATCGAGCGTATGTCCGGTATCTACAATGTCTTCCAAAATCACCACGTGCTTCTCGCTCAATTCAGAATTGAGTGACATCAAGTCAGAAATCTTTCCGCTTGATTCCGTGCCCCGATAAGAGGAGAGCTTGATAAAATTCACCTCGGCATTGAACTCGATGTATTTCATCAAGTCCGAGATAAAACGGAAGCAACCGTTCAAAACACCCACGAAAACGGTGTCTTTACCTTCATACTCCTCGGCCAATTTCCTTGCCATCTCGGCAATGGCGCTTTGAATCTTCTCTTCCTCAAGGTAAAGGGTAAACTCTTTGTCGTGAAGGGTTACTGAATGCATACCTGTCATTTTTTAGAAAGGCGAAGGTAGTGAATCCTATTGCCTTTCGCGAAAGGAGTCTCGAAGGTTTTCCCCTCTTCTATTCACAGAAAGGGCGATGGGCATATATGCCAAATTGATATCAGCAAAGAAACCCGTAACATTTGACATTAAGCTTATCTTTGCCCGCATGTCAAAAGCGCCATACCACAAGGATTTTAAGCTAGGTGTACTGGGAGGAGGTCAGTTGGGAAGGATGATGCAGCAAGAAGCTGTGAATCTCGATATCAAGCTGGCTTGTCTCGACCCGAATGAAAATGCGCCCTGCGCCAAATTGGTTCCCGAATTTGTAACCGGCAGTTTCAATCATGAAGAAACGGTCTATAATTTCGGTAAAGACAAAGACCTGATCACGGTAGAGATTGAACATGTGAGCATTCCTGCTCTCAAGAGACTTCAGGCTGAAGGGATCAAAGTATACCCACAGCCCGAACTGCTGGAAATCGTCCAAGACAAAGGACTGCAAAAAGAGTTTTACCGCAAAAACAGTATCCCGACGGCCGAGTATCGTTTGATTGATTCCAAAGCTGAGTTGGGAGATCATAAAGACTTTTTGCCCTTTGCTCAGAAACTGCGAAAGGGCGGATACGACGGAAAAGGCGTTCAGATCATCCGCACCGAAGCCGACTTTGAGAAGGCTTTTGATGCTCCATCTGTATTGGAGAAGTTCGTACCCTTTGAAAAAGAGCTGGCAGTAATTGCAGCCAGAAATGAGCAAGGCGAAACTTCAGGTTTCCGGCAGTAGAGCTGGAATTTAACCCCGACGCCAATTTGGTGGAATTGCTCTTTGCACCCGCTGAAATCTCTGAAGAAATTGAAAAGAAAGCACGAAAAATTGCGATGCAAACCATCGATGCTTTCGGTTTTGTAGGAATTCTGGCGGTAGAGCTATTTCTGAATAAGGACGGAGAAATTTTGGTGAACGAAGTAGCTCCTCGTCCGCATAATTCGGGGCACCACACGATCGAAGCGAATATCACTTCGCAATACGCACAGCACTTGCGTTGCATTTTGGGCTTACCTCTTGGCGACACGAAACTTCGGGTACCCGCCGCGATGGTGAACCTCTTGGGAGAAGAGGGATTTTCGGGCCCCGTTCAATACGAAGGACTCGAAGAAGCACTTGCCGAAAGCGGGGTTTATATTCACCTTTACGGGAAAGCGGAAACGAAGCCTTTTCGCAAAATGGGGCACGTAACCATAACTGCCGAAAGCTCTGAAAAAGCGCGCGATCTCGCCCATAAAATTAAAGACACCATTAAAGTAAAATCGGAATAATCATGGTAGGAATCATCATGGGTAGCAAAAGCGACCTTCCCGTAATGCAAGAAGCAGCGGATGTTTTAGACGAGCTGAAAGTCGCCTACAAAATGGAAATTGTCAGTGCTCACCGAACTCCCGAACGGATGTATGAGTACGCCAAAACTGCTGAAGAAAAAGGCATTCGCGTAATCATCGCGGGCGCAGGTGGTGCGGCTCACCTTCCGGGGATGACGGCTTCGATCACGCCACTACCTGTTATTGGTGTTCCTGTAAAAAGCCGAAACAGCATTGATGGCTGGGATTCAGTGCTGAGCATATTACAGATGCCGGGCGGTGTTCCCGTAGCTACAGTGGCACTCGATGGCGCCAAGAACGCGGGAATTTTGGCCGCTCAAATTCTCGGAACGGGAAATGAAGATTTGAGAAGACGAATCGCAGATTATAAAGAGAGCTTGAAGCAAAAAGTCCTGAAAGACGCTCAGAACCTAAGCTAGGCTTCCACTCCGAAACGGTAGATACAAGTCGACCGATAGGTCTCTCCCGGCTGCAATATGACCGACGGAAACTCGGGATGGTGGACACTATCCGGAAAATGCTGGGTTTCGAGACAAAACGCCGAATGCTCTCCGTAGACTTTCCCATCTTTTCCTTTCACCTCTCGATCCATTGCTTTGCCGCAAAAGAACTGCACACCGGGCTCGTCGGTTAAGACCTCCAATGTTCTACCCGAGACGGGCTCTACTACTTTTGCGATTAAGCGAATCCCTTCACCCGCGGGAATGAAATTATTGTCGAAGCCCTCTCCTATTTTTAACTGGTCATTTTCTTGGCTGAGGAGGTCTGAAATAACCTTTGACTCTCTCAAGTCGAAAACGGTTCCTTCAACGTTTTCAAGTCTCCCTATTGGCAGCTGCTCCGAATTATTTGGCAGGAATTGCGAAGCATGAATCTGAAAAATATGCCCGTCGATCTTCCCGTTCCCGGCTCCAAGCAAATTAAAATAGGAATGATTGGTAAGGTTGATCGGAGTAGCTTTATCGGTGGTAGCTTCGTAGGCTATTTTCAATCCCTCCGGATCATTCAGCGAGTAGACCACCTTTAACTCAACGTTTCCCGGGTACCCTTCCTCTCCATCTTGAGATCGATAAGAAAAAGTGATTTGTGATTCATCAGCGGAGAACACTTTCCAAACTTTTGAGTGAAATCCGGTCGGGCCTCCGTGAATATGATTTCTGCCTTCATTTGCTGAGAGCTCGAAGCGCTGACCATTCAGCTCAAAAGCTGCCCCTGCGATACGGTTGGCCACTCTCCCGACGATACTCCCGAAAAAGGTCTCGGGGCCTTGAAAATATTCTTCGATGGTATCAAATCCGAGCACGACATCTTCCAATTCTCCGACTCGATCGGGAGCGAGAAGACGAATAATTCGGCAACCGTAATTGGTCACTTCACATTGAAGTCCCGAATTCGTCTTCAGCCAATGACGAATGATTCCACTCGGCACTTTCATATCTTTTTGGTTGCTCATCTATCGCTGTAGTGAATTTACATTACAGCCCTAGAGCGAACCGTACTCTTTTTTAATCTGTTCCTCCGTCTCTTCCAGTGATTTGAAGACATCAAAGGTTCTTCCCTGAGTGCGTTGCGCTCCGAGGGCGTTGGCAAACTTTACGGCGCGCACATAATCATCGGCGCGATCGAGCAAACCAAAACCCAAACCTCCTGCAAAAGAGTCGCCGCAACCCGTCGTGTCTACCACATGCTCCACCCTTATGGCTTTAACTACTTGCTGGTGTACCACGTTTTGATCTTCGTAAAAAACAGCACTACCGCTGGAATCGAGTGTGACGATGAGCGACTTTAATCCGTGTCTGATGGCGTGTTCTGCGAAAGCAGGCAAGTGACTGATATCTTGATCATCAAAAGGTTTAAGCTTCGTTTCGTCGATCTCTTTGTCAAACCAGCAGCAATTCGACTCCTCAAGATTCATCTTTAGCACATCGATATAAGGCAGCCATTCGTCTCGATCGATCCAAAATTTGAGAATTCGATCGCCAAGGGTAGTTACCGTATTGGTAGGCCCGTGGGCGTCAAAAATGACCACTCCGTTGCTGTTTGCCTTAATGTATTGCAAAGTGTGTATGGGCACCTCATAGTCAGAAATGGGAACACATACGAAAGCATTGCAATGCATCAAACCCTCCAGATCCTTGGGAACAATGGGATTCATAAACCCGGTTTGTTTCTCTATCCGATTGTTTTGATCGACAAATCGCAATCTGATCACATCACCTTGATCGGCATCACACTTGATGTAATCAGTGTTGATATTCGGGAAATCAGCAAGGATGGCTTTGATATCCTCCAGGTCTTGTTTCCTGACATGAGAAACCAAATGAACCTGTCCTTTCCCTTCCAACAATCTCGACAACCCGATGGCCGTGTGCATGGCACACCCGAACTTCTCAATCACTTCTCCGTGGTGCGTAGTAATGTGATCCCTGGGGATAGGTCCCAAAACCGCGACATTGTAATTCGACATATTCAATTTTCTATTTGTCAAATATAGGGCAACTGTTGACTAATCTTTACAAGTATAAAGATGCCAACCCATATGATGTATTTCCTTGCGGCTATTTCGGTGATATTATTCACCAAACGAAAGATTTGCAGAATTTACCTTTGCGCCATGCAAGCTACCGACAATAAAGAAAAAATCATCAAAGAGGCAAAGAACAGAGTGATCATTGCCTTTATCGCTTCAGTAACACTTGGCTTGGCTCCGTTCTTTCCCGAGCCTCACCTTTTTGGTAAATGGAGATGGTTGCTTGGCGGAGCCGAAGGAATGCAGGCAATGGATTGGTTTGACCTAGTACTACATACAAGTCCTTGGGCTTATCTGATATTCAGTATCTTTCAATTGGTAAACCTTCGTAGAAAAGTTTCGTAAACTTGGAAAGCTTGGACTAATGTCGTAAATTTGAAGTCAAATGTCTAGGAGATGAGTTATTCTATTTCTACACCAAAAAGCGAAATTTTCGAGGAGGCCATGCAGGTCTATCTCAAAAATTCTTTTGACATCACTAAAATCGGCTCTTCCATAGAGCATTTTTTCCACGACAAGTTACTGGTTAGTCGAGTCATCCAAAAAGGGTTAAGCTTTGCCTTCTTCGAAAAGATTCAAAACTTACTTTCCTTCACCGAAAGTGATTGGGCCGACTACCTGAATATCTCTCAAAAAACGCTTCAACGGCACAAAAAAGCAAAGGGTTTTGTTTTCAAATCCATTCACTCCGAAAAAATTCTAGAAATGGTAGAATTGGTCTCTCGGGGCGAGTCTGTTTTCGGCTCTTCCGAAAAGTTTTCCATTTGGCTCCGCTCTCCTTCATTGGCGCTTGGAGGCAAAAAGCCTTTTGAACTTATCAAAGATTCTTACGGCCGTTCACTCATTTTAGAAGAGCTCAACAGAATCGAGCACGGAATATTTGCCTAGTGCTTGTCTACCGACTTACAACCCGAAAATATGCCGAAAAACTAGACGGCGTAGGTGCTTCTCTTTCTAATAACCGCTGGAACTCCGCAGGGACACCGATGATCTACACGGCAGAAAACAGAGCCTTGGCTTTAGCGGAAATAGTCGTTCACCTCTCTGCCGCTGCCCTCCCACTCGATTATGTGATGCTGGAAATTAAAATTCCCGACACTGTAAAGTTCGATGAGATCTCGACGGATGAACTTGAGCCCGATTCGAATGCTTTTCCGCATAAGTTGGCTACTCAAAAAATGGGAGATCACTTCATTCGGAGTAGAAAAGACTTGATTCTCAAAGTTCCGTCGGCAGTGGTTCACGGTGATTTCAACATCTTGATTAATCCGCTGCATGCAGACATTACTAAAGTTAAGGTTGTTGCAATTCAGGATTTTCCAATAGACAATAGACTTTTCTAGTAGACAGCAATTCGCCTAGACTTTTTACCCTGACAGAAATTAATCTGAGCATAACATTACCCATCAGATGAGATTCGTATTTTGGTCGACGAATCCAATCATTTGAAAAAAGTATTACTCATAGCCACCTTCCTACCCTTGCTCTTGTGGGGGCAGAATGGAACTGATCCTGTAGGCGCCCGTCCTGCAGGTATGGCCAATACAGCATTGACCTTCACTGATATCTGGAGTAGCTTTCACAATCAGGCCGGATTGGGGTACGTCGAAAACATTACGGCAGGGGCATTTTACGAAAATCGATTCTTAGTAGATGGAATGGCTTTCGCAGGATTTGCGGGAGCGGCACCATTGGGCAATGGTGCGATCGGCGTGAATTACAGCAATTTTGGCTACGGGGCATACAATGAGGGAAAAGTAGGGCTCGCCTACGGAATGAAGCTCTCAGAGCGCTTTTCCATTGGCGTTCAGCTAAACTACCACAACACACGAATAGCGGCAGAAGACTACGGAAACGCGGGAGCATTAACAGCTGAAGTAGGTGCGCGCATGGAAGTTTCGGAAAGGGTGACAGTAGCGGCACACCTTTTTAACCCTACACGCACGACCCTCATCGACAATAATGGAAGTGCCATTCCCGATGAAAAAATTCCAACGATGATTCGGCTTGGTGCGGGTTACCAAATCAGTGACGACCTTCTCTTTGCAGGAGAAGTCGAAAAAGACATCGATCAAAACGCTCTTTTCCGAGGCGGAATCGAATACCAACCGGTAGATATTCTCTATCTCCGTTTGGGAGCTTCTTCGGAGCCGAGCCTATTTAGCTTTGGGTTGGGTGTGAAGTTTGACAGCTTTCAGTTCGACTTGGCTTCGAGCTACAGCAGTGTGCTAGGGTACTCCCCACAAATTTCACTGACTTACAATCCGAGTAAAAAATGAGGCATCTCGTCCTCATACTTCTCTTCACATTTTGCCTGACTCAAGCTTGGGCACAGCCCGATCAGAAGGTCGATCGAGGAAATATCATCGAGCAGCGAATCGAGCAAATTGCTGAAGCGGCCGAAGATGAAAATCTTGATTACACCACGCTTTTTGAGCAATTGTCGGTCTACTTAGATTTCCCGTTGAACATGAATACGGCGTCCGTCGATGATCTTTACGGACTCGGACTACTCACCAATGATCAAATCCTGCGGTTCTTGGACTACCGAAAGGAATACGGTCAGCTCTTCTCCATTTACGAGCTCGCCGTAATTGATGGTTGGGATCAGGCTACGGCAGAACTCATTTTGCCATTTGTAAAAGTGAGCTTGGATGAGACTCGAGAAAAAATCACACTTCAGAGACTTCGGGACTACGGGAAAAACGAAATAGTAGTAAGGTGGCAGCGCATACTTGAAGACCAAGCGGGATACGCACCTATCAGCGAAGAAGAACTGGCAGAAAGTCCCAATTCTCGTTACTTGGGTTCCCCCGATAAGCTGTTCGCAAGGTATAGGTACCGCTACGGAGACCGTATCAGTTTTGGAATGACGGCGGAAAAAGACAATGGAGAAGAGTTTTTTCGGGGCTCGCAACCCAATGGCTTCGATTTTTATTCGGGACATATTTACCTCAAGGATTTCGGAGTGGTTCATCAGCTGGCCATCGGAGATTACCAAGCGCAATTCGGACAAGGACTTACCTTTTGGTCGGGACTCGGCTTCAACCGAAAGAGCTCCTTCACCGTGAGTACGGCCCAAGCCGGAAGAGGCATCACCCCGTATACTTCGATCAATGAAAACCTCTTCTTGAGAGGTGGAGCCGTGACACTCAAACAAGGAAAGTTTGATTTTACCGCCTTTTATTCGGGAAAGAATATCGACGGAAATCTCACGGATTTGGAACCGAGCGATTCCCTTGATTTCTCTGAACCTGAAGTTCTCATTACCAGTTTTCAGGAAACAGGATTTCACCGAACGGCAAATGAAATTGCGGATAAGGACGCTATTTTTCAAGAACACTACGGCGGACATCTGCGGTACAAAGCCACCAACTTTCAACTAGGGGTAACGGCGGCACATATGCAGCTTGATGGGCAGATCAATCGCAACACGGATTTCTACAGTCAATTTCGATTTAACGGGAAGGAAAACACCACTATAGGCGCCGACTACCTTTTGCGCGTGCAGAACTTCCTCTTCTTTGGTGAAACTGCCCAAAGTGCCAATGGAGGAATTGCCACCATGAACGGAGTGAATATTGAAATGAACCCGCGACTCTTGGTCAATATTACCCAGCGTTACTACGAACAGGACTTTCAGGGTGTGGCTTCCGTAGGATTTGGCGAAGGTACCCTTGTCGAAAACGAGAGTGGAATATACTTCGGGGTAGAATTTCGTCCGTTCAAGCGCTGGAAAGTAAATGCCTACATCGACCAATTCAAATTCCCATGGCTTCGCTTTCAAACCGACGCCCCTTCAAGCGGGTACGACTTTTTCGGGCAGCTGGAATACCAGGCTTCGGGAAGGACAAATATCTACCTACGCTATCGGGATCGATTGCGACAGGTCAATACCCGAGACGACGTGGAAGGAGCCGACTTTTTGGTGGATAACCCCCGAAAAAACCTCAGACTTAACTTCAGCCATAGCGCCACTCGTCAGATCAGACTGCGATCGAGAATTGAGCTAACCGAATTCGGCAGAGGAAATGAACCCACCTCGAGAGGCTTTATGGCCTACCAAGACGTAATCTGGGATGTGAAAAAAATACCTCTCCGAATTGCAGCCAGATATGCCCTTTTCGACACCGATAATTTTGATTCTCGGATTTATGCATTCGAGAATGATGTCCTTTACTTCTTCTCTATCCCCGCTTATGCCGGCAGAGGAACAAGAGCCTACATTCTTATGAAATACGAAGTAGGCCGTAACCTTGACGTTTGGTTGCGCTGGGCGCAAACCTACTATACCGACCGTCAAGTGGTGGGGTCGGGATTGGAAGAAATTCAGGGCAATACCCGCACAGAAGTAAAGTTTCAGGTCAGGTATACTTTCTGACGCTATTGAACGATTAAATTCTTTGAAATCGGATATTCACCTTCCGAACGAATGAGGTAAACCCCATTTGCCAGATCGGATACATCAAAAGAAATCTGACCCGAAGCATCCGTATATCCCGACTTAAGCATGCGACCGTCTAAACCGAAAATCTTCACCGGGATCTGCTCCAAATCCGAGTTTCGAATAACTACGTTTACGACATCCGTAGTCGGGTTTGGCCAAATGGAAATGCTCGCATTCATGAACATACTTGATGGAGTGCTAAAGCTCGCAACAGCTGAGTATGGTCCGCGAAGCGTTTCTGAACAAATAGCTCTGACGCGCCATTGGTAGTTTGACCCTTGAATCAACCCATTGACGGTTTTGGAACTTTGACCGTTTTGAATAATGATCGAGACGGGAGATCCTCCAACTCGCCTGCCCTGCAGCTGATAACCCAGCGCCCCGTTCACAGGATCCCAGCTCAATGTAGCTGAAGTCGTACTATTGACCGTCGAAACCAAATTCTCAGGAGTATCGCATTGAATCTCGTTACTGATCGGAATGAAGTAATCGTTTCCATTGTTATTGTCCCAAGTATCATTGTCATAATGAATGACAAAATTAACACCCTGTATCTCTTGGATAGGATTATTAAAGGGTCCGATTTCCAGAGAAAGAACCCCATCAACAGGTCCTGACATTTGCGTTTCGACAGCATCAGAAAATGACCAGTCGGTTGTTCCCATAGGTTGATAGGCCGAAATCGGAGCGCTCCGGAACCTCGGCCGTCTGGACTCCCCAATGAAGTTTGGCTCCTTGACTCACACCTCCCACATAAACGGTAATTGTCTCATTGGAAGTGGGAGCAGATGGGGTCCATGATACTCCATCGGGAATTCCCTCAGTTGGAAAATTGATCTTGTAATCATTTCCATTATTATTATCCCATGTATCATCATCGAAGTGAATGACAAAATCTATAGCATCAGGCACTTGAGCAGGATTATCAAAAGGACCAATGTTTAAGGTGAGGTTTCCCGCCGTATCAGGCCCTAGAAACTGAGTCTCGACCGCTCCGGAACCAGTCCAAGGCGTGGTGCCTGAAGGTTGATATCCCTCGAGTGGGGTCACAAAGGTTTGGCCATTCTCAGAAACTCCCCAATGCAGTTTTGCGCCTTGGTTTGCATCAGTTACTGTTATGGTTATCATGTCTGTATACTCAGGATTCTGAGGCACCCAAGAAACACTGTAATCATCGCCGCCACCACCATTGTTTACAGGAGTGCTTTCGCCGACATACACATGCTGAATATCAGTTTTGGTTTCATTTCCATTTTGGTCAATAACGACCACATAGTAGTCTACCAGCACTTCGCTGAGGCCTTCTATTTTGGCGTAATACTGACTGGCAATAGCATCGGGCAGGACGAAGAAATCAATCTCAGGATTGTTGGTGATGTTGCCTACCGGCATCACTCTTTCACTCATTGTGATCGTTTCCCAAGCCCCAACGCCTGAGCCACCTGCGTAAGTCTCGTTTTCGTCATTGGTCATTGGGTTTACTCCGTCCGCATCTATCCGAAATGCAACATAAGCACTATCGATACCGGTGACATCGTAAGCCATCGTCCATACCGTAAAATCAGATGGGTTATTGAAAGTTTGGTAACCGTAATTCGGCCCGAACCCCGTCCCGCCCGGATTGTAAGGATACCTCTGCGGCACAAAGACCGAGGGAGGCGTTTGGTCATTTCCCGACTGACCTTGAATCACCGGAGCTGCGAGAGAAATGGCTTGATTGCAAGCAATGGTTTGCTTCACTTCCATATCGATGGATGATCCGTAATACATGTATCCGCTGGTGTAGCCGGGGAGTAAAAAGTGCCAAGCCAGTTCTGCATTGGAAGACTGAGGGCCCGGAAAAACAATGTTTTGCATGTCGACGCCACCCGATAAGTCATCGGCCATTTGAACGTGATTTTCTGCCGCAGTTAGCACAGCCCAATTGCGAACATCTTCCGTCCAGCCGTTTGGATCAAACTCGTGGGTTTCGGGATCAAACTGCGGCCAGATCCAATTGATGAATTGCGGGTGCCCCCAATCATTGGCAGCATTCACCCAAGAACCATCTTCGATGTGAACAACATCACTCTGTGGAACGGGGTGATCGTTCAAATACTGTTGAACGGTAGTGGGCACATATCCTTGATTGGCCGCTTGTGAAGCGAATCCGGGCACAGACTCCAAGTAATAGCTGAATCCGCCACCAAATGCATTGTCGCCATCGTGAGCCAATAGCACCAAAGAAGGTCTCGCAGAATCCTCATAGGGCTCAATAAAGTTTTCAATATCATCAGTACTCATTGGCGCAAAGCCGTCCTTATAGCTAAGCAAATCTGCCATTGGGACCGCCACAATTCTACTCTCCTCGCCCGTTTCGGGGTTGACATAACGTGCCCAATGTGGCTGATAGCAGATCGGTGCTGCAAATGCGCCTCCACGGCCATCGATCTGTCCGTTCCACCAATTGTTGCCCGAAAGGGTTGTAACGTCAGCAGCATTTGGCGGATCGTAATTGGTGCCGCTTGTTCCAAAATTCAATGGATAGTCAGCAAGAGTTCTGGCAATGTGCGAATTGGCAATCACCGTCCATTCGATTCCCTCTTCAACCAACACATCGATTATTCTTTCGCTAAACGAACACTCCGCAGGCCAGTATCCCTTAGAGTAATCAGGGGATGAGCCGAAGGTTTGCTCGTACATGATTCGGTGTGCTTGGATTTGCTTTCGCAAAACTTCGCGACTCACCAAGGGACTCAAAGCGTGGTGATAGGAAAAAGCAGTTAAATCCATTCGTGGGAAACCACCTGAAGTAGCCCATCCTCGAGCGGTTACAAAATTATCTTCCCAATTATTGAAGTATCCCCATTGGTTGGCGTTCGCCAAACTATTTACATTTTCTATGAGGCAGCCCGAATAATTTACTTGAACTCCTGCCTCCGAATAACCCAGCAAAGTTTGCAATGCATCCTTTGGCCTAAACTGGTATGCCGCCACTCGATCAGGCTTATTAAAAATTTCTTCAAGATCATTGAGCGGATGAGCCTGCCCGTCGGCATAATTATTCTGCCCGCTGAATTTCATATCATTTGATTCCTTGGCTGCTTGCCAATGAAAAGGATCAGCCGCGCTAGCGTCGGGCCAATAAATAGGCTGCTGCATATGCCAAAGCCACGTAGTATGAACTTGGGAATTACCTGAAATGGAAATAAGCAGAGAAACTGCGAAAAAGATTGAGAACTTCTTCATAGAGCTAAATTGGTTGGTTAGTGTAAAGAAAACACTAATCGCGAAATTTCCCAATAAAGCTTTTATTTTTCCAATTTAGTAGCAACCCCCAACTTCGAAAACTCCGTGAAGAAATCAGGAAAAGATTTGGCCACAACGGCGGGATTCTCCAAGCTCAAATGTGTCTTGAAAACCAATGGAGCGAAAGCCATGGCCATTCTGTGATCTCCATACGTGCGTATGGTTTGATCGGGTTTCAATTGAGATCCCGCTTTCACCAAAAGAGAGTCATCGGTTGCTTCTGCCTCCACTCCCATTCTATTCAATTCGTTTACCATGGCGCTTAGGCGATCGGTCTCTTTTACCTTTAAGGTATGCAGTCCTGTAAGCAAGACCTTGCGATCGAGTCCCGCATAGGTCGCAGCTATGGTTTGCGCCAAATCCGGATTGTCCTGCAAGTCGATTTTGGACTGAGGATTCGCGTTACCTGAATGCTCAAGCAGCAGACCCGCTTGACTAAAAGTTGGCTTAACGCCAAGTGGCTTGTAGAGCTCAACCAAATTCGAGTCGCCTTGAATGGCTTGAGAAGTGAGGCCTTTGAGCAATACCTTCAAGGCAGGATTGAGGGCTACTGCCGAAAAGAAATAAGATGCGGCTGACCAGTCGGGCTCCACTTGAACTGCGGAAGCGCAATACTTTTTTGGTTCAACCACAATCCGGTCTTCTCCGATTCTAACCCGGGCACCACACATTTTCATAACCTCTCGGGTGATGGTGAGGTAGGGCAATGAAGTTGGTTTTCCCCTGAATTTTATAGTCAGGCCATTCGTCAACTGAGGCCCGATCAACATCAGAGCAGAAATAAACTGACTGCTAACGCTTGCTTCTATTTCGACTTCTCCGCCGATCAAATCCTGACCTGTGATTTCAACAGGCAAGTATCCTTCATATTCTAAACAGACAATATTTGCCCCCAAACTTCGCAAGGCATCTATGAGCGGCTTCATTGGGCGTTGGCTCAATCGCTCACTTCCTCTGATGGTTCGCTTACCTGCTTTTACAGCTGCATAGGGAATGGAAAATCTTGACGCCGTTCCCGCATCTCCCATCCATAATTCATCACCACCTTTTTGCAGGGCATGATTCAAATGAACGGTATCCTCCGCTTCAGAAAGATTTTCGATTCTTATATCGGCTTCCGCCAAATGCTGAATAATGAGGGCTCGATTGCTGATGCTTTTTGAGGCGGGCAAATCTATTTCAACAATGGAGTCGGGGGTGGTATTTTTTTCTAAACTGATCATCAACCCACCCATCTTTGGTAATAATTCAATGAATCCAAGACCAAGTCGGCTTGCGCATGCCTATCGAAAACGGCATCACCAATTTCGGGCAAGAGCGTGAAGTTGATTCGCTCGTCTCGGTTCTTCTTGTCGTGACGCATGATTTCAATCAATCGGTGAAACGTAAATGCCTCTATATTCACTTTCGAAAAGAAACTGAAAACAAAAGAGGAGATATCTTTCAACTGTTTTTCTGAAAGATGCTCCAGCTTGTGAGAAATGAATGCTTCACAAACCATTCCGATGGCAATCGCCTCTCCGTGCAAAAGTATTTTGGTGTCACTTTCGTGCGAATAAGCTTCCAAAGCGTGACCAATCGTATGGCCAAAGTTTAGGATTTTCCTTCTACCGGATTCGTATGGATCGCTGCTCGCGATTTGGTTTTTTATTTCGATAGATCGGTAGATACTGTCATCCAAGGAAGGTAAATCGAGTAGGCTGACTTCTTGTAATTCCTTCCAATAACCCGGCGAAAAAATCAGCGCGTGTTTCACCATTTCGGCGAAGCCACTTAGCACATGAGCTTTGGGCAAAGTTTCCAGAAAAGTGGGATCAACATAAACTCCCTGCGGATTGTTAAAGAGCCCTACTTCATTCTTGAGTCCTGAATGGTTGATGCCCGTCTTCCCTCCTATTGAGGCGTCGACCATGGCCAAGAGAGATGTGGGAATATTGATAAAACGAATACCACGCTTGAAAGTACCCGCAATAAATCCACCCAAGTCTGTGATCACTCCTCCTCCGAGGTTGATCATCACGCTGCTTCGATCAGCTCCCAATTCGGTGAGAACTTCCCAAATTCGGGCAACTACTTCGAATGATTTGCTTTCCTCACCCGATTCAATTTCAATCACTTCAGCTCCTTCGAGAATAGGAATTTTAGAAATCATTTCGGGCAAGCAATTGCTTAGCGTATTTTCGTCTGCTAAAATGAATATCTTCACTCCACGGTACGATTCGCCGGACAATAGCTCCGCCATCTCAGCGAGACAATGTCGGCCAAAAACTACTTCGTGGCCATCCGTCTTAATACGTTTGATTTCTACTTTTGACATGAATTTTAAAGCTTCAGGCGAATATAGGATTGCTTTTTGAAAATGGAACCGACAAACAAAACTACTGTCCTTAAATCTGAGTTTCCGCCTCAAGCTGAGAAGTTATCATTTGAGGATACCCGCGTGGCTTTTGCCAGCAAATCTGATAACGACTTACGCAAAGCGTACTACTTGTTTAAGGTAGTGTCGAGTCAGGCTTTGATGGTTTTGGGAAAACACGCTACAACTTTGGCATTGAAGCTCCATTTACCTATCAAGGGAATCATCAAGAAGACGATCTTCCATCAATTTTGCGGTGGAGAAACGATCAACGAATGCGCGAGCACAACTAAAATCCTCGATGCCTACAATATTGGGACGATCTTGGACTACTCGGTTGAGGGGAAAGAAAACGAAGCTGAATTCGAAGCCGGATTTCAAGAGATTTTGCGAACGATCGAAACCGCAGACAAAAATCCGCATATACCATTTTGTGTTTTTAAGGTGAGTGGTCTTTGCAGAAATACGCTACTTGAAAAAGTTTCAGCGGGTAAAGATCTGAGCGAAACAGAATCTGCTGCATACAAGAGATTGATGGGCCGAGTCGATGCACTGTGCGAGCGAGCAGTTTCGGCCGATACTCCGATATTCATTGACGCCGAGGAATCTTGGATACAAGATGCCATTGACAATTTGGCTATGGAGATGATGGCCAAGTACAATCAGAAGAAGGCCATCGTGTACAATACTTTGCAAATGTACCGCCACGACAGAATGGCCCATTTGGTATTGGCACAAGCCCAAGCCGAAGAAAACGGTTTTTTCTACGGAGTAAAATTGGTACGGGGTGCCTACATGGAAAAAGAGCGATTACGTGCTGAAGAGAAGGGTTATGTATCTCCGATTCAACCCGACAAGGAAGCCACGGATCGAGATTACGATGCCGCCATCCAATTTTGCCTCAACCACTTAAACAACGTGTATTTCTGTGCGGGGACTCACAATGAGGACAGTTCACTATTGCTGGCTGCTGAAATGGATAGACTCGAAATTGACCGCAATGATGAGCGAATCTTTTTTGCTCAGTTATTCGGGATGAGTGATCATATCAGCTTTAATTTGAGTAAGGCCAGTTTCAATGTCGCCAAGTATGTGCCTTACGGGCCTGTAAAAGACGTGATGCCCTACCTCATTCGTCGTGCTGAAGAGAATACCTCAGTTCAAGGTCAGACAGGGCGAGAGCTGAATTTGATAACGAGAGAGATTAAGAGGCGAAAGAAGGCTTAAGGACAATCGCACTCCACCGTCTCAAAAGGAAGAACCACCTCTGTCAGCGTCGCGGAGCTATCTGCGGTTTCAAAGGATAACCTGACCAGGCGGTCCTCGTAACGCGTATCAATGACATATACCTTGGGATCGGCATGGGTTTCGCTCATCCCAAACTGCACATCTCCTTCTTCAAAAGCATAATTGATCATTGCTGTATCCACTTGGAAACACTCCATTTGACACTTCGCTTGCTCGGTGGTTCCCATTAGTGTGTTTTCGATTCGAAACAGTACCCGGTTATTGGGGAGCCACGATGTGAGCACCGAAAGTCGATCGTAAAAGAAGAAAACAACCAAAAGGCTGCCGAGAAAAAAGCCCGTCAGATAAAGGCGAAGGCGTTTGGTGAATTTCATTTAGAAAGCCGCAAAAAGTAAATCAATGTCTTTGTAAGGAAGATTAAACGCTTGGCCCAAGGATTCGTTCGTAAGTGTTCCATTATAGAGGTAAACTCCGTGCCTGAAGCCTCGGTCTTTTTTGATGAGGCTGGCGCAACCACCTTGCTCACCCATATTCAGCAAAAGCGGAGAGAATATATTGCTCAAAGCCATAGAGGCTGTTTTGCAAACATCGGAGGCTATGTTAGGCACACAGTAGTGTACCACATCGTATTTTCTATAAATCGGGTTGGTGTGGTTGGTCACTTTCGATGTCTCAAAGCACCCGCCTCGGTCGATTGAAATATCTACGATCACCGATCCCGATTTCATTTGCGACACCATTTCATCGGTCACAACAGTTGGAGTTCGTCCTTCGTTTCCTCGGATAGCACCAATAGCAACATCAGCAGTGCTCAAGCGCTCTGCGAAGTTCTTCGGTTTGGATCACTGAGGTAAAAATTCTGGAGCCGACATCGTTTTGCAACCGACGTAAGCGGTACGTTGAAAAGTCGAAAACTTTTACAAGGCTCCAATCCCAGGGCTGCTCGACAAGCATATTCGGCTACCGTTCCCGCTCCGATAATTACCACTTCGGCAGGAGCCACACCGATACATTTCCCAAATCAAGCCTTGACCTTTGCCGCCCTGACTGAGATATTCGGCAGCAATAATTACAGCCGTGTTTCCCGCAATTTCGCCCATGGCTCGCACAATTGGATAAATTCCTTCTTCATCCTGAATGTAATCCCATGCAATTGCAGAGATTCTTTTGTCCATAAGCTTTCTCAGGGTATCTCTCGGCTGAACGCTCAATTGAAGTGCAGAAAACAAGGTGCGCTTATGGTTCATCATATTGATCTCTTCCGACTTGGAGGAGCCACCTTCAGTACAATATCGCATTGAAAAACTTCTTTGCGATCGTAAGCAATTTTTGCCCCCGCTTCGCTGTAGGCTCTATCTTGAAAGTTGGCATTTTTCCCTGCATTGGTTTCCACCACTACCTCATGGCCATTGTCAACGAGCACTGCCACAGAATCGGGAACCAGGCCAACCCGATTCTCTTGATAGGAAGTTTCTCGAGGCATACCAATCTGCAAACGTTTGTGGCGTCTGCCTACTTCCATCATTTCTTCCTGCGGCTGAAGAGATAGCCTCTCTGGCGAGATGCTTTTAGAGCTTCTTTGGAACTTGTCATAAATGCTTTTCATTTCCTTGCGATCCTGAATTTACGAAAATTGGTTCAATTGTCGGCATCAACAGAATCTCCCGGTGATCACCTTCGCGTCTTATCTCAACTTTTACCAGTCTCGTCAGGCAGCAATTACTCGATTTTTTCGGGCCATTCAATGAAACAAGAGTTTCCGCTGTAAAAGTAATCTTCGTATCCGATATCGTAAGCTTCTTCTTCATTTTCTATCCGATAGAAATCAAAATGGTAAATGGGTTCGCCCTTCTGAATCTTCATACTCATTGACTAGAGAAAAAGTGGGCACTGCGATATTTCACCCCCAACACATTGCACCAAGCAATCGAGTTAATCAAGGTGGTCTTACCCACACCCATTTTTCCATAAGAAGCGAAAATCCTATGCTCTCCCTGCCTGTTATGCAGATTAACTCAGCCACCTGGTTAAGATCGGCGGTCTTAATGCCAATAAGCAATGCATTTTATCATTTTGCAGTAAGCGTTGCTATGGGGATCAGCATTTCCTCCAGAGAAATACCTCCATGTTGGAAGGTGTTTTGGTAGAACTTCTGAAAGTGGTTGTAATTATTGGGATAGACGAAGTATCTGTCTTTCTCTGGCGAAAATATAACTCGTACTCATATTTGCTCTTGGGCAAGAAAAGCCTCTTCGGGTCTTAGTCAATGGCAAAGACTTCTTTTGTGATTGTAATTCAAATTTCTACCGTGCTTGTATCTCAAATTGGTACTGGTATTTCTATCACCAACTACCTTTACGTCGTCGTTGACTTGGATGGTACCATGATCGGTGGTGATCATCACTTCTCCCCCTTTTTCGGCAATGTCTATCGCAAGATTTCGCGCAGCGCAGAGTGTTCAAACCAAGCTCATGGTGAGAGAACGGTATGCCGCATCGTCATCTACCAATTCGCGAATCACCTCCATATCGGTTGCGGGCATGAGAAAGCATATCCACAAAATTGTAGACAATTACATTCAGGTCGATTGTTCATCAGATTTGGACATGTTGTCTGCCAGCTTTCTACCGTATTCGAGCTTGGTGATTTTATTGTAACTCATCTTAACATCCTTGCCCAATCTCTTGAGCTGTGATTCTCAACAATTCTTCCTCGTGTAGGTTCTTACCTCCGTCTTCCTCATCATTCTTCCAAAGTTTCGGATGGATCTTTTGGATTTCGCCGGCATCAAACCAGCAAAAAACGCATTACGTGCATATTGAGTAGCTGTTGGCAAAATACTGAAATAAATATCTTCTTATTCAATGAGTGAATTTCTTCAGTCAAAATGGCGGGACATCATTTTCCATTGATCAAACCTCAAATTATCAATAAGAATTAAGAAAAGCGGTGTATCTGTTCAATTTCGGGAACGACTTATTTCCTTAAAAGCCTTGTGCGACATGATGGGAGCATCATCGATTTCCATTGAGCCAGTCCAAGATAATTGTCCATAACGAATTTTGAAACGAACGATTGGCTTCAGTCTTCTGCATATCGAGAACTTCTTCCATCACGCCATCGCTACCGCTTATCGAAGCTCAAGCTCCCAGAAAACCAATTTTTGGTAAACTTCCTTCCACTCTTCAATCTGAGGCTATCTCCAGTGTCATCCCAATATTTCGGAAAGCCATTTGGTAGTTGCTCGTCGTTTTCTCGTTGATGAGCTTCTTGTTGTCCAGATTCTTTTTTAGCGAAAGCAAAATCTGATTCGGATTAACCGGCTTAATGAGGTAATCAGAGATTTTTGACCCGATCGCGTCTTCCATGATCGACTCTTCTTCACTTTTAGTAATCATCACCACAGGGATGGATGGCTTGAAAGCTTTTATTTCGCTCAACGCTTCAAGGCCCGACATTCCGGGCATATTCTCATCGAGGAAAATGATATCGAAATTTTGTTCGTGAACCATATCCACAGCGTCAGAACCGCTGTTTACCGTGGTAACGTCATATCCTTTTTCGCGAAGAAATAAAACGTGGGGTTTGAGCAATTCAATTTCATCATCGGCCCAGAGTATTTTTGAAGACATATAGTGTTGCAGGTTTTGATTTTATTGGCTTCAGCCAATTTGCTTTACATTTGATCTAATTAACAAAAAACGCACCGCTTTTAGTGTGCACAAGCAGTATTAATCCATGAGCGGCAAAGATCGCGATTCAAATCCCGGTAAACGAAAAATTCTGAATGATCCTGTTTATGGATTCATTACGATTTCAGATCCTCTTTTACACGATATCGTAGAACACCCATATTTTCAGAGACTCAGAAGAATCAAACAGGTAGGAATGTCCCACTTGGTGTATCCGGGTGCCAACCACACCCGCTTTCATCACGCCTTGGGTGCCATGCATTTAATGCGCAATGAGCCATTCTTTCGCTCCGGGACAAGGGCATTGAGATCACTGACAAAGAAGCGCAAGGCGCCATGGTGGCGATTTTACTTCACGATATTGGTCACGGGCCTTACTCACATAGCCTCGAGTTCAGTTTGGTAAAAAATGTGACGCATGAGCATATTTCAAGCTTGCTGATGGAAAAGCTCAACGATTTTTTCAACGGAGCTTTAACGACGGGGCTTGAAATTTTTCGGGATCTCTACCCGAAACACTTTCTTCATCAGTTGGTGAGCAGTCAACTAGATATGGATCGACTTGATTACTTGTCGAGAGATAGTTTTTTACACGGGAGTTTCAGAAGGAGTCGTGAGCAATCAGCGCATCATCAAGATGCTCGACGTAGTCGATGATCGATTGGTAGTGGAAGAAAAGGGCATCTATTCCATTGAGAAATTTATTGTGGCCAGGAGGCTGATGTACTGGCAAGTTTATTTGCACAAAACGGTGGTTTCGGCAGAGAAGCTTTTGATCAACATTTTGACCAGAGCCAAAAAATTGTCCAAAGAAGGCAAGGAACTATTTGCATCACCTGCATTGAAGTTTTTTCTGGACCAAGACTACGGAGTCGAAGATTTTAAGAATAATCCTGATGTGATCAAAAACTTCGTAAAGCTGGATGATTACGACATCATGGGAGCAATTAAAGTGTGGAGTGAAAGCGACGATTCCATCCTCTCGGATCTCTGTAAACGCTTAATCAATCGCAAACTATTTCGAGTAACATTGAGCAATGAGCCATTTGCACCTGAATACATTGAGAAGTTAAAGGCAGCAACTTTGGATCATCTGAAAATTGAACCCGATCAACTTCATTACTATCTGGAGGTAGATGAATTGGTAAATAGTGCATACGACAATGAATCGAATCGGATTTTGATTCTTCAAAAGAGTGGCAATACCATCGATTTGGCAGAAGCCTCAGACAATCGTGCGCTGATAGCACAAACAAAAACAGTCAAAAAGAACGTACTCTTCTGCTTAAAGTCTGTAGAGAAAAAGCTAAGAGGTTAATTTATATATTTGATCCGATGAAATTTTCGGCCTCACAAATTGCCCAACTTCTTGAAGGAGAAGTTATTGGAGATATCAACGCAGAAGTATCAGGGTTGAGTAAAATCGACGATGGCAAGAAAGACACGCTTTCTTTTCTAGCCAACCCTGCTTACAAGGAGTATATCTACACCACGAAAGCCACTTTGGTAATCGTTTCCAAAGACTTTGAACCTGAGAAAAATTTACCCGAAGGGCACTTTGGTGAAGGTCGAAGATGCTATACGGAAGTTTTGCCAAAGCTTCTTGAACTGTACAACGAATTCAAGTACGACAGAAAAGGGATTTCGGAAAATGCCTTTATCGATCCTTCTGCTACCATCGGCAAAGATGTGTACATCGGTCATGGTGTTGTGGTAGAGTCCGGAGCAAAAATCGGTGATGGAACAAAAATTTTTCCACAAGCATACATAGGTCAAAATGCACGTTTAGGAGCAAGACACACTGATTCACCCTGCGGCTAGAATTTTAGCCGATTGCGAGGTAGGTTCACATTGTGTCATTCACTCAGGAGTAATAATTGGTGGTGATGGCTTTGGCTTTGCGCCAAACAGTGAAAACAATTATCAAAAAGTAGCTCAGATAGGAAATGTGATTATTGAAGATCACGTAGAAATTGGCGCGAATACAACGATTGACAGAGCTACCTTGGGTCATACCATTGTGCGAAAAGGAGCAAAAATTGACAACCTGATTCAAATAGCCCACAACGTTGAAATTGGGGAGAACACTGTAATTGCCGCTCAAACTGGAATTGCTGGTTCTACAAAAATCGGTAAGAATTGTATGATAGGCGGACAAGTTGGAATCGTTGGTCATTTGAAAATAGCAGATGGAGTCAAAAATTGCCGCGCAAAGCGGTATGTCACATAGTATTACAGAGGAAGGGACAAATTGTACAAGGTTCTCCAGCCTATCGGCAATTGGTGACTATAAGAGATCGTATGTCGGATTTAAGAACCTTCCCGACTTTATGAAAGAAATCAAGGCGCTCAAAGAAGAAATTAAAAACCTTAAAGCAACAACCCACGAATGAGCACTAAACAAAAACCCTTGCTAAAACCGTTTCTTTAAGCGGTATTGGACTGCATACAGGTGAAAAGGTCAATGACCATTGAACCCTGCTGCAGAAAATCACGGTTATGTTTTTAAACGAATAGACCTAGAAGGACAGCCTACGATAAAAGCAGATGCTGATTATGTAGTTGACTAATCTAGAGGCACTACCCTCGAAGAAAATGGAGCACGAGTTCATACCACCGAGCACGTTCTAGCAGCAGCTTATGGATGTGAAATTGACAACGCTATTGATTGAGCTGGATGGACCTGAAGTACCTATTATGGATGGAAGTGCTACCACCTTTTGTAAAAGCCATTCAGAAAGGCAGGAATTGTAGATCAAAAGCAGAAAAAGATTATTTCACCTTAACGGAAAATCTCTACTACGAAGATGAGAAAGGGTATACAGAGATGTTAGCTGTTCCTACGCCTGGAAGACGAATTTCGAATCACCGTAATGGTTGATTATAACTCTCCAGTTCTAGGTACGCAACATGCTTCACATGTACCAGATTAGTGAGTTTCGAAGAAGAAATTGCACCTTGTCAGAACTTTGTGTTTCTTAAGAGAGTTTGAGTTTTTAGCAAAGAACAACCTTATTAAAGGAGGCGATCTTAGACAATGCCATTGTTTTGGTAGATAAAGATCTACCTCAAGAAGAGTATGGATGAAATAGCCAGAATGCTTGGCTAAAGAAGACCTGGATGTAAAAGTGGAGGGTATTGGCGTTTTGAATACAATCAAACTTCATTTTGAAAATGAACCAGCGAGACATAAATTACTCGATATTGTTGGTGACTTAGCCCTTGTTGGCAAACCCATTCAGGGACATATTTTCGCTGCCCGACCTGGCCACGCAGGAAATGTTTGATTTTGGAAAAATCATTAAAGAACCTCATCAAAGAGGAAAAGAAAAAAGGACCGAAATTTGATTTGACGAAAGACCCCTATCTACGATGTAAACCAGATTATGGACATTTTGCCTCACCGCTATCCCTTTTTATTGATAGATAAGATCATTGATCTCAATGAGAATGAGGTAGTGGGAGTTAAAAACGTGACCATCAACGAGCCTTTTTTCCAGGGACATTTCCCCGGAAATCCTGTAATGCCGGGTGTACTTCAAATAGAAGCTATGGCTCAAACAGGTGGTGTTTTAGCTTTGCACAATGTTGATGATCCTGAAAATATGGAGCACTTATTTTATGAAAATTGATGCGGTAAAATTCAAACGAAAAGTAATCCCAGGCGATACGGTAGTTTTTAAGCTAGATTTAACGGCACCAATAGAAGAGGAATTGTACAGATGAAAGGTATAGCCTACGTCAACGACCAAGTAGTAAGCGAAGGAGAACTAATGGCACAGATTATTAAAGACAAATGAGCTACCCCCTGACCAGCATTCACCCTGACGCCCGCATAGGCGAAAACGTACAAATAAGTCCATTTACTTCCATCCATGGAGATGTAGAAATAGGCGACGGGACAATCATTCATTCCAACGTCACAATTATGGACGGAGCTCGGATAGGAAAGAATTGCCAGATTTTTCCGGGAGCCGTTATTTCTGCTCGACCTCAAGACTTGAAATACACTGGTGAGATAACTACCGCAGAAATTGGTGACAATACCACCATTCGAGAGTGTGTCACCATCAATAAAGGAACTGTAGATCGAGGAAAGACGGTAGTTGGAAACAACTGCCTCTTCTTATGGCTTACGTCCACTTAGGACATGATGTAGTTGTCGGGAACAATTGCATCTTAGCCAATTCGGCCAACATCGCAGGCCACGTGACTATTGAAGACTTTGCCATCTTAGAAGGCGTAGTGGCCGTTCAACAGTTTATCACCATTGGGGCACACAGCTTTATTGCAGGTGGATCGCTCGTGCGAAAAAATGTTCCTCCGTTTGTAAAGGCTGCCAGAGAGCCTTTGTCATACGCGGGAGTTAATTCCATCGGCCTGCAGCGCAGAGGTTTCGACGAGAAAGTAATCAGCGCTATACAGGATGCCTACCGTTTGATTTACATTCAAAATCGCAATATCACTCGTGCTCTTGAAATGGTAGAAGAGCAAGTTCCTGAAATCGATGAGGTAAAGCAAATCATCTCCTTCATACGCTCTTCTGACAAGGGGATTATGAAGGGACTACAAGATGTTTGAGATCGATCTCAAAAACGCAGGAAAGCGCTACAACAGCGAGTGGATTTTTAAGAATCTCAACGCGACTTTCCAATCGGGAAGTGCGACTGTCTTATTGGGTGGAAACGGATCGGGAAAAAGCACAGCACTTAGATCCGTTTTTGGCTATGCCCCGTTAAGCAAGGGAGAAATCACTTATCAATCTGACGGGAAGACCATAAAACAATCCGAAGCATACAAGTATTTCAGCATCTGCGCTCCCTATCTGGAGCTTTACGAGGAGCTTACGCTCGATGAATTGGCAAAATTTCATTTTTCACTGAAGCCTGCTCTTCCCAATATTTCAGTCTCGGATTTCTCCGAACTAATCGATCTCAAAATAGCTGCTGACAAGCCCGTTAAATACTTTTCATCGGGAATGAAACAAAGGGTAAGAATAGGTTTGGCACTGATGAGCGATGTGGAAGCCATCTTCCTGGATGAGCCCACCAGCAACTTGGACAGAAAAGCTATCGAGTGGTACCGAAGCACGGTTGAAGAATTTCGAATGAACAGAATTTTGCTCGTAGCCTCGAATCAGCAAGAGGACGAATACTTCTTTTGTGACGAAAAAATTGAGATTGAGAAATTCAAGCCTATCTAATTTTCTATTTTTGGCCCAAATTCAAGACAAATGGCGAATACCTCTGATATAAGAAACGGACTTTGCATCCGACACAATGGCAAATTGTTCTTCATAGTAGAATTCCAGCACGTGAAGCCCGGAAAGGGACCTGCTTTCGTTCGGACAAACCTTAGAAATCTGGAAAACGGCAAAGTCGTTGACCATACTTTTTCAGCAGGACATAGCATTGAACCGGTACGAATAGAACACAGACCTTACCAGTATCTATACGAAGAGGAGAATGGCTACCATTTTATGCATACAGATACGTTTGAGCAAATATTCTTGAATAAGCACATGGTAGAGCAGCCCGAATATCTGCAGGAGGAAATGGTCGTAACGGTTATTTTCAATGCAGATGATGAAACTCCCTTGTCAGTTGAACTTCCATCATTTATCGAAGCCGTAGTTACCTACACTGAGCCGGGAATAAAAGGAGATACGGCTACAAATACCATGAAGCCTGCTACTATTGATACAGGAGCCGAAATTCGCGTGCCTCTTTTCATTGAGATCGGCGATAAAATCAAAGTTGACACCCGAAAAGGAGAATACAACGAGCGAGTTAAGGATTAGTCCTGCTCTATCGAGTAGGCGTATACGTAGCCTTCTTTTCCTGTTGTAACCATATTCGCAAACCCGTCAAGGTTGATATCTCCCAAAGAAGGGATTGACGATCCAAAAACGGGAAACCCCGGAATAGTCTGACCTTTTCCATCAAACAAGTAAACTTGATTTTGATGAGAATTGAGAACGCTCAAGAAATTCGTATTTCCTGATTGATGCAAGGCCATTTGGTCTGAATCGCTTTTAGGCAGATCTGTTTCAAACAATATATCCCCCTGAAAGCTAAACGCAGCTAAGGACTCTTTGTAAAGAAAACCGAAATCCATGAATTCATCATCGTCTACTTTGGCGAAGAAATAGGCAAAGGAGCTTTGAGGCCGCGGCCTTAGCTTCTCCAGACTATCATCGAAGCCGAGCCTGTATGCCGTCCCCAACGAATCGGCAAAGTACAAGGATGAATTGGTGATTTTCTGACCGACGTCGAGTTTGTAGCCGCCCAAAACGAAGCCTACCGCTTTTTGAGAAACATCGTGCCTCGGCTCTCCTTTCCTATTCAGAAGTAAAACATCTCCCCTTTCAGTTAGCGAGAACAGGTAGTCTTTCCGTTTTATTCTCAAATGCTCCACGGGGAGAATAGCGTTACCTGATCCTCCTGTATAGTTCCATCCTTCCACCGCTTTTCCGTAAGAATCAAAACAGAGAATTTTCTCTCCTTCAGTCGGAATAAAAATTCTGTAATCACGGCTATTGTCGTAATCCGCAACACTCACCTCCGCAGTGGCAGGAGATTTCAACTCCACCGGAAATGACTCCACCGCATTTCCGTTTCGATCGAGCAAATACACTCTGTTAGGAGTGTTAAAAAGCATTTGGAGTTTCTTGTTCTTGTATACATCGACCTGCTTTATACTTCCTTGAATTGGTCCATCCAGTGTCGTTTCCCACACGACTTTTCCATTGCTGGAAATGAGGTAAATTCTGTTGTTCGCATCTTGAACCAATGTTTCAAGAACACCCGTGTAGTGATTTTTTACCAGATGTGTTCTCCCCTTGACTTCCGCCTTCAGTTTCACTTCCCACAATGCCCCTGTCTCTTTTTTGTAATCAGAACCTTGCTTGAGGTAGACGTTATTGTAAAATAAGTCTCCCGTCGAATGACTGATTTGATAAGCGAACGATCTGAAGTTTCGCAATACTTGGGTTTGGTTCTCTATGTCTTCATCGAATTTCTCATCCAAAATATTTCGAAAGATCGACGGGCTCTTGGCCAGCGAACTGTACAAAATGAAGTGTGCATCCGTAAAAAGATGTTCGCGCAAATCGTCGTACTCAGCCGTTTCAAGGAAGGAGCGACCTGACTGAATGGCAGAAAGATAATTTCTGATGGCATTCTCAGAATTGGCCATAACAATGGCATCTTCAATACGTGCCACATATGGATCTACCAGACCACCAAAGGCGCTTCCAACCGCAATTCCATAAAAGTCGCCAACGGGAAGTTTGAAGTAATTTTTCCCTTCGAACTCCATCTCCTCTAAGTCGCTCATCGCAGAGGCCAGTTCCTTCAGCATCTCTTCGGCACTCTCAGCATCATCAGACTCGAAAATGGCAAACATATTTTGGTCGTATTCCTTTGAAGATGGCTCGGTGATAAAAGCAACAGCCTGACTCCCTATCCAAGACGAACCAAGATTTTCGGCATTGCAATTACAGGCTGTATTAAACTTCTGAATGGAGTTGTCAGCCTTAAATAAACTCCCGTTTTTTTCGAGTTTTTTGCGCTTCTCAATTCGGTATGCACCATAATCTCCGTATCCCAAAAAGGCAAAGTATGCTGTAGTTGAAGGTAGAAACTTCAAAAGCCTGATCTTAGGTGGTTCTTGCGAAGAAAATGCATCCAACCAAGCGCGAGAACTATCGCCTGCAACGACAAATCCGTTTAAATAAATCGCATCATTTTCGACTGAAAAGTCGAGTGCCGACCAATCTGCAAAAGGCTGATTAAAAAAATCGACATCTTGGCTTTTTGATGAAGCATATTGACTTATGATGGGCTTTAACTGTTCATAGTTCACATAGAGATGAGCCCTTGCGCCCTCATCAATTGTTTCTCTTACAGCGCTAAATTGCTTTTTGTCTAGAACGGAAGCATTCTGAACTAATGTTCTTACAGACTCTTCTGCCAAGACTTCGGAAAGACTAAAAACCAGAAGTTCATCCTTTATAAAGTAAAACATCCGACCATCAAAAAACGGCGATAAAAAAGAGTTAACGTTCTCTCCATCATATACCCTTGACTCGATTTCTGACGTCCGAAAGGTGCTGCGCAATGCCTCGTGAACCTCGCTCTGAGCTATGTCTAAATCGAGCTGCATCGCAAAGAGGAAACCATACTCTTGGCCTCCTATCATATGAGCAGAAACGGCTATTGGCTTAGCCGCCAAGAGTCCACGCAATTTGGAATCACTTCTGATCAAGCTGTCCAAGTTCCGACCCAAATCATTCAAGCGGAAGAAATAATCCGTGGCTTGCAATTCGTTCCAGACCAAACTCTTGGAAGAGAGATCACGCCACACCTCGGTCAAATCCTGAGATTCAAAAATTACTGCAGCCGTTTGCGGTATAGCAGACAGCGTATCAAAATTTTCTGACACGGGTTTTTCAAAATCTCGATAGAACCAGTAGAAGGCAATGGCCACAAGTCCACCCAGGATTAGAACGTTTAGGATTTTTCTCAGCACAAATAAAGCATTTGGTGTAAAGTTAAGTAGGCTTTAAGCAATGACACGAGATTATCGCACCCCCTTTAAACAGGTAAATGTGAACAGCAACTAATGAGCTTTTTCCAGCTCCTTTGGAAGCAGTGAAAAGGACATTCGATGGTATGGAGAGGCCCCGATCTCGGCAATAGCCATGCGATGGCTTTTCGTGGGATAGCCCTTGTTTCGATTCCACCCATACTCCGGGTGCTCACTATGCAAATCCATCATCAGCGCATCACGGTGTGTTTTAGCCAAAACAGAGGCGGCTGCAATACACTTGTAGATGCCATCGCCTTTGATAATGCAAAAGTGATTGATCGATTGGTAAGGAGTAAAGCGATTTCCGTCCACTAATATGCAATCAGGCTGCTTTGGCAATCCATCAAGGGCGCGGTGCATTGCCAAAAAAGAGTCATTCAGAATGTTGATTTCATCAATTTCCTTGTGGCTACATACGCCCACGGAGTGGTATTCAACGTCTTTTAATATGGCTTCTCTCACCTTCATTCTCTGGCTTTCCGTCAACTTCTTGGAGTCATTCAAGAGCGAATGATTCCACCTGTTGGGAAGAATGACAGCCGCAGCAACAACGGGACCTGCAAGACAGCCTCTGCCCGCTTCGTCGCAGCCCGCCTCGACCAGACCTTTTTGGAAGAAAGATTTTAACCTTGTCACAAAGCGAAGATAAGGCATTGAAACTACCTTTGGTGCAATGAAAACTTTTCAGCTTCCATCTATCGAACAAGAGGTGCACTCTCCATTTCTGAATGAGAAGGGCATACACCTTACCATCAAAAGGGATGACCTGATACACGAAGAAGTATCGGGAAATAAATGGCGAAAACTAAAGTGGAATATTGACAATGCCTTGCAAAGCGAAAGGAAGACGATCTTAACTTTTGGCGGAGCACATTCGAATCATATTGCGGCCACTGCGGCTGCAGCAAGATTACACGGTCTACACTCAATTGGGATTATCAGAGGTGAAGAAGTTGACTTAACCAACCCTACTTTAAAAAAGGCAAGAGATAACGGGATGGAGATTCACAGAGTGAGTCGATCGGAATTCCGAGAAATTGAAGACCGCGACTACATCGAATCGCTTCGACATCGTTTCGGACCTTTTTACCTCATCCCCCAAGGAGGGCAGAACCACTACGGCGTGCAGGGCTGCAGTGAAATCATGTCGGAATTGACAAAGAATTACGACAGAATCTTCGTCGCTTGTGGCACTGCCACTACTTTAAGCGGCATGGCTATAGCCAATAAATTAGGAGCTGAGATTTACGGTGTCTCAGCTTTGAAAGGGGGTGAATTCCTGCTTGAAACAGTAAAATCGTACGTTAAAAAAACCTTCAACGATATAGAAACAGAAGAAGATATCCTCTCTAAAATTCACCTGATCACCGACGCACATTTTGGTGGATATGCCAAGATAAAACCCGAATTGATCCAATTCATGCGCAATTTCGCAGAAGAAACGGACGTTAAACTTGACCCCGTTTACACTGGAAAGACGGCTTTTGCAATGTATGAATTGGCAAAAAAAATTGAGCTTTCAAAAATCGAAAACTGGTTACTTATTCACAGCGGGGGTATGCAAGGAATTCCCGCTATGGAAGAGCGAGAAGCAATAAATATTTACTAGAATTGTTAATTCAACAGCTTACTGTGAATAAGTGCAAGGCAGAGAGAGCCCTAGACGCTGTAAGTACCGATAACTTTGGAAAACTTGTTTAAATCCTCGTCAAAAACCTTGTTGATAACATGTTAAGAAAGCAAGTTACTCTTCTACTGGCCTTCTTGATTTCTACTTTGGTAATCGCTGAGGGAGACCCCAATAAGCGCAATACCCGCGCGGAATATATCGCCGAATGGAAGGATGTGGCCATTGACCAAATGGAAAAATACGGCATCCCCGCGAGTATCACTTTGGCGCAAGCTATCCTTGAAAGTGGAGATGGCAATAGCGAATTAGCCCGAGGTGCCAATAATCACTTCGGAATAAAGTGCCACGACTGGCAAGGAAAGAAAGTTTACCACGACGACGACGAGCGAAATGAGTGCTTCCGTAAGTACCGTAACGCTCAAGAGAGTTTTGACGACCACAGTGTATTCCTCCAAAGAAGTCGTTACAGGTTTTTGTTCGATTACAAAGTGACGGATTACAAATCATGGGCTAAGGGCTTAAAAAAAGCAGGGTATGCCACCAACCCCAAGTATCCCGACTTATTGATCAGATTGATTGAAGAAAACAACCTGGCTCAATACGACAGACCGGGCGCAAAACGCTCTACAAGCCCTGCACCGCCGAAGACAAACAGAGGTGGGAATGAAGAAATCGTCATAGAGATTCAGCATGGCTTACAAATTCAGCAAAGCTCAAATCGCATCAAATATGTGGTTGCTGATGGAGATTACTCTCCGGAAGCACTTGCCGACCGCATGGATATGGGGCCTTGGCAAATAAAGAAATACAATGACCTGATGGATAATGAAACCATCGAGGAAGGTCAGCTTGTGTACCTCCAGCCCAAAAGAGGCAAAAATCGGGATTACGACACCCACACGGTGAAAGAGGGGGAAACTCTGCGAGGTATATCACAGAAATACGGAGTCAAAATCAAAAAGATTTTGAAGCATTCTGAGCTTCCTGCAAACTACCAAATCAAGCCGGGGGACCAACTAAAGCTGAATTAACCTTCATTTAAAGTCGGATTGGATATAGACGTTAACGGATTTATATATTTGTATCGGCTATGACCTCGCACAAATGAAACTCCTTTTTGTCATTCCTTCCATTACCAATTACTTCACATTTCTGGAAGACTTGACCCATGAACTTATTATTCGCGGTCACGAGGTGCATTTGGCCACTTCGCGGAAGCATATCGCTCGCATCGACGCTTATCGCAGGGGCATAGAATGCGAAGTACACCATATCGATTTCCCGAGAGCACTAGCTCCTCTGAAACACATTTCGGCAGGTAGACAGGTAAATGCTCTAGTACAGGAAATCAAGCCTGACTTGATCAACATTCATTTCTCTGCAGCCTTGTTTACCACAATGCTCGGAAAAAAGGACAATTGGCCTGCATCTACCGGCACTATCCATGGACTAGGTTCACCTTTGATCAAAGGCTGGCGGAAATATGCCATTTCTCAAGCTGAACGATGGAGTTCAGAAAGAGTGGATGAGGTATTTGTCCTAACACAAGACGACAAAGAATATCTGCAAGAAAAAGCGCCGAAAGCTACGGTAAGTGTTTTAAGCTCTTTCGGGATGGGTTGCGACTTGGATCGTTTTGACCCGAAAAACATTAGCGAAGAAACCAAGCAAAACCTTAGAGCTGAAAATGGGATCAACAAAGAAGATTTTGTCTTCATATTCATTGGTCGTCAAACACACTTCAAAGGTTTTGACAAGGTGGTTTTATCGTTTCTTCAACTAAAAGAGAGGCACAATAATATCAAGCTCTTGTTAATCGGAGAGAAAGACCGAATCCACCCTACTTCCAAGCAACAGCGCTTTGAAAATGCACTAAAGGAAGACCAAGATATTATTAAGGTTGGATGGAAAGAAAACGTTCAAGACTACCTTGCCATTTCCGATTTAAATGTTTTCCCGAGTGAACGAGAGGGCCTTCCCGTGAATCTTATGGAGTCCCTGTCGATGGGAGTTCCTGTGATTACCATAAACAGCCGCGGATGTAGAGAAGTGGTTCGAAACAATGTCGACGGATTGGTACTGTCCAATTACGATGTCGAGCATCTCAGTGCGGCTATGGAAAAGCTTTTGATAAATCGAAATGAACTGGAAGAGCTGGCCAAAAACGCCGCCTGAAGGGCAGATCTAGACGGTTGGACACATTTCATCGACGATCACATTCAACGTCTTCTGACATCGCCTTTTGGTGAAAAAACTATAAGGAGCTCTCGATTCGCATCTGCTTCGATGCGACAGAATTTTCTTCACTTTTTCTTCAAAAAAGAAGGTAAGTCTGCCACTCTTTTTAGTAGTTAAAGTTCCTATGTAGTAATAATCATCGAGCTTTGATTTGCCCTGATGCTTTAGAGCAAAACCTTTGGAGATATGGTCTTCAAAGAACCTCCGAATAATCATTTCCGCTTGATCCTTGCTATATACACCCTCCGCAGTCTCAACCGTCAGGTCTACAGAAGGCATAAAATACACTGCAATTTTTTGTGGATCGCCTGATTTGATGGCCTCCGATATCGCATCTTTTTCAGCTTCTTGCCCCACTGCAGCGGTCATAGACATTACGATCGAAAGAAATAAAAACAGCTTTTTCATGGTAGAATAAATCGACGTGCACTGTGCAAAAAGCGGGCCGCTTGAGTCAAATATAAGAATTCAACCTATCATTCATTCACCTTACTTTTGTTCTATGAAAATTGCCTGCCATCATTGGTCAAACGGCTATGTTGGAGTCAGGCCTCACCATCTTCACCTCCCGAATAAAGCGCTATGTGCTTTTTGAAGAAGTGCTTATGCCCGAAGAAAAGAAATGGAGAAAAAGCTTGACGCTGAAGAAAGAAAAAGACAAGAAGCGAAGGCGCTCCTGTCCAAACTGGACAGCTCTGATGTGGTGGTTCTACTTGACGAAAAGGGCCAGCAATATACCAGTGAAGGATTTGCAGAATTTCTTCAGAAAAAAATGAATGCGGGTCCAAAAAGACTTGTATTCGTTGTAGGTGGTGCCTTTGGTTTTGACCAATCGATCTACGATCAATTCCCATCGCGGTTGGCCCTTTCAAAAATGACCTTTTCGCATCAAATGATTCGATTATTCACAGCCGAGCAGATCTACCGCGCTTTTACCATTCTGAATAATGAACCTTATCACAATTCGTAGAAACTTTCTTTTTTCATCGGCGTAAAAGCAGTCAGCCCCCTTGAACGCGTTTTAAAAACCTGCAAGTACATGAAACACGCTCTACTTCTAACAGGGGCTTTTTTTTCTGCCCAAATTTTATTCGGACAAACAGGCACGGTTGCCGATTTTCAAAAGGTTTCCGCCGAAGCGGGAAATCTTCAATCCACTCTGTCTAATGGTGGAGGATTCGGTTTCGTAATGGAATCTCAGAATGAAAACCGAATTTTTACAGCAGCTCCTTTCAATCAAAACGGTGAATTCTTGGCCATTGAGTTGAACGATAACGGATCAGTTTCCTCTGAGCTTCTCATAAGGGCTGAAGATTTTAGCTATTTCGATGAGCTTGTCGGGGCGGAATTCGGTGCTGCTGTGGTAGATATCGGAGACATCAACTCAGACAATTTAAATGAGCTAATAGTAGGCGCCCCCGGTATTGACGACGGGAAGCTATTCTCACTTGTGAGTCAGGGAGGAACGTATCAGCTGGAGGAGCTTTTCCTTCCAACGGAAATAGAAACCCAATCGGAACGATTGGGCGAATACCTTGCTTTTGAAGATGGTATTCTCTTTGCCACATCTCAACACAATGCGGGAAATATTTATCGATTTGGAGTGGACATCTCGGAGGGATTGGCACTACTAGAGACCATAAATATTGACCACCCGCTATTGAGCGAACGCCTCGAAGCAGGAGATCAATTCGGAAGCGGATTGAGCATTACTGACGTTAACCAAGACGGAAATATGGATATCATATGCGGAGCTCCGGGAGACGATGACCAAGACACAAATTTTGGTGCGGTATATCTTCTTTACGGAAGTGCAAATGAGACGGTAGCAGAAGTTCAGAAGATTTCTCGTCTTGAAGGTGATTTCGGTGGATTCCTCAATGTAGACGATGAATTCGGCTCAAGCGTGAGAGCCATTGGTGATTTGGATGAAAACGGAACGATTGACTTGGCGGTAGGTGCTCCCGGCGACGATGACGGAGGAACAAACATCGGCTCGGTATGGATTCTTTTCATGCACCCGGATGGATGGGTGATCAACGAAAGAAAAATCAATCGATTTGAAGGAAACTTCACTTTTGATCTGGCTACTGAAGATCGTTTGGCAGCTCGAATAGCTACACGGAGAATCTGAATGGAGACGGAACAATTGACATAGTTGTAAGCGCCGAGGGCGATGACGACGGCGGAACCAATCGCGGTGCTTTCTACACTATTTTCATCGAAAGATGTCCGGCCCCAAGTGGTGATTTCGATTTCGAAGTAAATGGGGCCCAAGTGTCATTTTTTGCGGAAGGAGGAGAAGGCTACAGCTACATCTGGAACTTTGACGACGGGGGGTTTCAGCGAAGCGCAAAATCCTGTACATA
Source organism: uncultured Cryomorphaceae bacterium (assembly GCA_942492545.1). GTDB lineage: Bacteria > Bacteroidota > Bacteroidia > Flavobacteriales_D > Cryomorphaceae > JAKVAV01. The sequence goes on from CALOFA010000034.1 coordinate 115,751, forward strand.
CCTATCAGAACACGGGAACCTTTATGGTATGCCTGGCCATTAACAATGAGTGCGGAGGTGATAATTTTTGTGAGAACGTACAGGTGACAAGTCTTTTAAGCTCGGTTGATTTTGAGAGAGAAAATATAAAGCTCTACCCAAATCCCGCTGCATCTCAGCTGAATTTAACCGGGATACCCATTGGAACCGAATATCGCGTAACAGACATTACGGGGAAAATCGTCAAAGCAGGGATTTATGAGGATCAGAATTGGCTTGATGTTTCCGCTTTCAACGAAGGCCTCTACCTTCTGGAAATAAATCAGAAAGGACAAAAAGTCGTCAAGAAATTTCAAGTGGCCAGATAGACTTATCTCAATAAGGTAATGGTGCCCGTCAATTCTTGAGGGACAGATAAACCGTCGAGTTTTTGATTAAACACGATCAAGTAGACATAGATTCCTGTACTCGCATAGAAATCAGAATTTGGTGACTCCTCCTCTCCATGGCACATCATGTTGTGGATTGAAAGATCTCACTTCCCCAGCGATTAAAAATGAGCATTCGGTAATCGTATACCTCACAATCTACAAAAGGCTTAAAAAAGTCGTTCAATCCATCTTCATCGGGAGTGAAAACATTAGGCACCCATGCAGGACACAAGCAGGAAGCAACTGAAATGAAAAGTGTATCCTGATATATAAAGCATCCATCAGAATAAGTGAATGATAGAGTCTCTGTCTCGGTAGCCGTGTATGTCAAACCCACAAGGGTGTCAGAGAAAGTGTAAGGACCGAATTGAGGCGGGAAGTTGACGGTTGTTTGCCCTTCCAGACAGATATCCACAGCGGGAAATTCGAATATCTCAGAAGGTGAAAATGGAAAACCATTGACCTGAAAAACAAAAGATGCACTACATATACCCGTGGTGTCAGTAATCAAAACTTCATATTGTCCCGGTTCAATCACAAGAATACTTGGCTCTTGGGAGCCGGATTCCCACAAGTAATCATAATCACTAGAAGTAAAGCCGATGGCTATCGTGTCTTGTCCTTGACAGAGAACTTCAAAATTTCCAAAAGAAGGCGGATCAATAACCGTTTCGTTTACTATCACAATCTCTTCAAAACCGGAACACGCGTTTTGACCGGTAAATATATAGGTGCCACCGGAAGATACTTGAAAAGACGTAATCACATCGCCATCTGAATCTAAGACGGTAAAAGGAAGATCAGAAAAGTCGAGGTCGATTACATCGCCTTCACAAATATTGAAGTTATTCTGAACGAATGATTCGGGTGGCGAGACGACTTCAATTTCCACAATTTCATCGATAGGGCAATTTAGTATCGAGCCGACTATCTGCAGTACGTAAGTTCCTACTTCCGTAAAGTTGAATTCTAGTGGATCTCCCTCATATGTCACAGGCGCGTTAGCTTCTAAAGTGACCTGTATATCTGATTCTGCTGAAACCGCCCCCCAATTTGGAATATCTATAACAATACCGCTGCCTGTGCAAATGCTCTGATCCTCAAAATCGATGAAGTCAGAAATTACAACTTGATCAATAGAAATATCAATCTGTTCAGCTGAACATGCTGAAGAAAAGTTGAAGATATAAGTTCCCGTTTCTTCACCCGTAAAGACGTCGACCTCATCGCCATTGGAGTCTGTTATCATCCATTCAGGATAATCCGATGCATCAAGAATGAATTGTTCGCCTTCACAAAGAGTGACTTGCGTTTCAATATCGGGAAGTTCAGGGGCAGCACTTACCGTAAAAACCGCACTTGCTGAGTACACACAACCATTTGCGGTAGTGATAGTCAATGTGTAGTCTTGGGTGATTTCATTCGGGTAGGTCAAAGTAAGATCCCCAGTATTGGATGAAGATCCATCGTCAAACTCCCAGAAGTAGGATTGAATTTCTGATTCATCATTTTCCAAGTTGAATGTCATTTCAATCGGTTCATTCACACAGCCGGAAACGTCGGGAACAGATAAATCACCCGCACAAACGAAATCGCACGCCGAAGCGATGGGCAAGTCAGCAGTAGAAACTTCAAACTCAACAATATCAAATACCTCCTGTAATATTCGTTCGCCAGTGAATAATCTATTTTCGTCAGGTTATAATTCA
>CALOFA010000035.1:0-27500 GCA_942492545.1 uncultured Cryomorphaceae bacterium
CCTACCTTCTCCATAACTGAGCGCATCAAACCTTCTTCCATATTGTCAATACGGTCGAGGTTGGGTTCAATTTCTGCAGCCAAGAAAATCACAGCAGGTTTGAGCAATCATTTTATGTTCTTCACTCCATTCTTCTGAAATAAAAATTTCATTGGGTTTAGTTTCTCGGATGAGGAATTCTCCACCGCGAATGGCTTTTTTTTATTTGTTTAGTTAATGTGAAATAGTTCTTCAGTGCTTACTGCTTCCATTTTAATTCAGTTTTATCAATTCAGTAATTCAAATACTCCCGCGGCGCCTTGACCGGTACCTACACACATTGTTACTACTCCGTACTTATTCTTTCTACGGCGCATTTCATTAAAAAGTTGGACACTCAACTTGGCACCTGTGCATCCAAGAGGATGTCCAAGGGCGATAGCGCCACCATTTACATTTACAATCCCTGGATCTAAATCCAACTCGCGAAGGATGGCAACAGATTGCGAAGCAAATGCTTCATTCAACTCAAACAGTTCAATATCATTCACTTTTAGTCCGGCTTTCTCAAACAGCTTTGGAACGGCGTAAATTGGCCCCACCCATTATTCTTGGTTCAAGACCTGCAACGTGGTACTTTTGAGTTGAGCGATAGGTGTCAAGGTTGTGTTCTTTCAAAAATTCCTCAGAGACTACCATTACGAATGCTGCTCCATCTGAAGTTTGAGAGGCGTTTCCAGCGGTAACAGTTCCTCTTGCGTCAAATACGGGACGAAGTCTTGCGAGATCTTCCATATTGGTTTCTCTTCGAGGACCTTCATCGGTATCAACAGGTATAGTTGTTCTCGTCGTTCGTTTTCCGTCTTTTAAGAATATTTCTTCCACTTCGATGGGAACGATATCGTCTTTGAATCTTCCTCGTCTATTGCTGCAACTGCTTGTTGGTTACGATTCCATGGCAAATTTGTCCTGATCCTCGCGAGAAACTTTATAATCACGAGCAACTGCTTCTGCCGTAAGTCCCATGCCCCAATACCAATCTGGATTTTTCTTGGCAACATCTGAGTTTGGAACGATGCGCCATCCCCCGAAAGGAATGGGGCTCATGCATTCAACCCCACCTGCAATGATACAATGCGACATGCCAGAATGAATTTTAGCCGAAGCGATAGCAATGGTTTCTAGTCCTGAAGAGCAATACCTATTGACGGTCATTCCCGGAACCTTTTCGGTATCCAGTCCCATTAGGGAAATCATTCTACCAATGTTGAGACCTTGTTCCGCCTCGGGTGTGGCATTTCCAACAATTACATCATCAATAAGCTCTTTGTCGATTTGAGGATTATCGGACATGATTTTTTGATCACTGCTGCTCCCAGATCATCTGGTCGCGTAAATCGAACATACCTCGTGGGGCTTTTCCAACTGCTGTTCTGTATCCACTAACTATGTATGCATCCATGTTTCTTGTTATTTGTATGAAGTATCAAGTATTACGTATTAAGACCCCTTGGCTACTCATTCAGTGATTGAATTAGTTTGTATATCATATTCTGTATGCTTTGGAGATCATTCTCAAGCACAGTCCATGAATTATGTTTCAAAAACCCCAAATTCATAGAAAGCTCAAGTTGAGTGCTCAGCTCGCAGCTGGAGCCTGCTGCAATCCGAAGAAAACGTTGGAACTCTTTTTTAGAATTCCTTCCAGCTCCTTCTGGGATATTACTTGGTATTGATACTGCACGCCTTTTATTTGATTCGATAGACCAAATTTTTCATCTTGAGGGAATGTCTGAAATAGCCCTCAGTATAGACATCCTTGCAGAGTGCCATTGCGAGTTCCCATACTTTCAACTTTCTGAATTGGTGCATTACTCTTTTCTTAATACTTCATACCTAATACCTAATACCGCTTTGAGCTACTAATTCCTCAGCACCTTCCCCTTCTTCACCATACTCTCCAAACGCTCCATGGTTTTGCGGGTTTGGCACAATTCAATAAATGCTTTGCGCTCGAGTTTCAATAAATAATCTTCAGATACTTCAGTGATTTCAGATCAGGTCGCCCCCGCCAAGCACGTATCCAAGTTTTTCGAAATCAATTGATCGTGCTCTGACATATAATTTCCGCTCATCATGCTGTGCGCTCCAACGTAAACGATACCCAAAGCCCTTCCTTTCCCAGCACTTTGATGTCTGTTCGTTTGGCTGGTTTGGTGTATCCTTTTTGTGCCATAAAAGAGCGGATTGCTTGGCGTAAGCCAATTGGTCGTCTCGGTTCACTACTACTTCATCCGTACCTTCTCTGAGGTACCCAAGTTCGAAGGCTTCGTACGCTGAGGTGGAAACTTTTGCTTGACCAATGGTAAGGAATCGATTTCGGAGAGTGTTGATTCGGATATCGCCATCCTTGATTTCATCGGAGGTGCGGGCGCAAATTCTTTTGTGCCACCACCTCCAGGGATTACACCCACGCCAAATTCAACCAATCCCATATAAAGCTCGGCATGTGCCACTACTTTATCAGCATGCAAACAAAGTTCGCAACCACCACCCAAAGCGAGGTTATGTGGAGCTGCCACTACCGGAATGCTGCTGATAACGCATGCGCATCATGGTGTCTTGGAATCGCTTTATGGCAAAGTCCAATTCGTCGTATTCTTGTTCAACAGCCATCATAAAGATCATTCCCACATTGGCTCCCGCACTGAAGTTGTCGCCCGTGTTACCGATGACAAGACCTTGGAAATCTGGCTTCTGCGAGATCAACGGCTTTGTTTAAGCCTTCGATTACTTCACCACCAATGGTGTTCATTTTTGTGTGGAATTCAATATTGAGGATTCCATCGCCCAGATCTTTAATAGTCGTTCCAGAGTTTTTCCAAACAACTGCCATCCCCGCTAATATTGTCTATGAAAATTTGTCCTTCGAGTACAGGTACTTCTTTATAAGGCTTTGAAGCCACATCGTAAAAGTACTTTGCCCCGTTTTCAATTTTGTAGAAGACTTGTCATTCCTGCATCGAGCATTTCTGGATCCATGGAGCGGTTTTGATGCCGTCTTTTTCCATGTTCTTAAGCGCTTTTTCAACTCCAATGGCATCCCATTTTTCAAATGGGCCCATTTTCCAGCCAAATCCTGCGCGAAGCGCTGCATCTATTTTGTAGAGCTCATCGCTTATTTCCGGAATGCGGTAAGATACGTAGCTGAACAGACCGTGGAAAGATTTGCTGTAGAATTCACCAGCCTTGTCCATTCCGCCGTAAAGCATTGGTAATCGCTGCGCGAGGCTGTCGATAGATTTGGTCATTTCCAAAGTTGGGAAACTGGCTCGTTCGCTTGGTCGATATTCCAACGTTTTAAGATCGAGCGTCAGAATTTCTGATTTTCCACCTTCGCCTTTTATTTTTTTGAAAAAGCCTTCACCTGTTTTGCTTCCCAGTCGATTGCCCTCCACCATTTTCTGAACGTAACCTGGAATGGCAAAAACATCGTTTCTTTCGTCGTCAGGGCAGTTGTTCTTAACTCCATTTGCCACATGAACAAGCGTGTCAAGTCCCACTACATCTGCCGTGCGGAAGGTAGCCGACTTGGCATGTCCGATCACGGGGCCCGTGAGTTTGTCAACTTGTTCTACGGTCAATCCCATTTCCTCTACGATATGGAATAGCTCCATAATGGAATAAACTCCAACACGGTTTGCGATGAAGGCCGGCGTGTCTTTACAGAGAACCGTCTCTTTTCCGAGGAATCGAGATCCGTATTCCATTAAGAAATCAATCACCGTTTCATCGGTATCGGGACCGGGAATAATTTCCAATAGTCTCAAGTATCGAGGGGGGTTGAAGAAATGCGTTCCGCAGAAGTGCTTTTTGAAGTCATCGCTGCGACCTTCATTCATACTTTGGATTGGAATTCCCGAAGTATTTGAAGTGATAAGCGTTCCGGGCTTGCGGTACTTTTCGACATTTTCAAATACCTGTTGCTTGATGTCGAGTCGCTCTACTACTACCTCAATGATCCAATCTACATCGGCGATTTTCGACATATCATCGTCAAAGTTTCCGGTAGTAATTCTTTTCGCAAAAGCTTTCGAATAGATGGGAGAGGGGTTGCTTTTCAATGCGAATTGCAAGGCATCATTTACGATGCGATTGCGCACTGCGGGATGCTCAAGTGTGAGACCCTTGGCTGCTTCTTTCTCATCAAGTTCTCGAGGACCGATATCGAGCAGGAGCACTTCAACGCCAATATTGGCGAAATGGCAAGCAATTCTTGAGCCCATAACTCCAGATCCAAGAACGGCTACTTTTTCTATGGTACGTTTACTCATGGTTTCTATTTATCTGTTGAGGATAATTCGGTTTTCAATTTGTAAATACTCGGACTATCGAGCAATTCGTTTATTTGCTTCGAAACTTCGAAGAAGATTTCTAGCTTTTCGCGATCAATGTTTTCGTGAACGTATTCGTTTAATTTTAAAACGACCTCTCTGGAGGTATCGCGGTATTTTTTTCCGTCATCGGTGAGATGGAGCAGTACGAGTCGTCCATCATTCTCATCTTGCGTTTTATAGATAAGACCTTTTTCTTCCATCGACTTTAAAGTCCGGGTAAGACTTCTGGATTCCATACCCATTTTCGGTCCTAGCTTGGTGCTGGGAGTTCCATCCTTATCGATGTTCAACAGCACATAACCCACAGACATGGTTCCTCCGAATTTGGAGGCTTCCTGATTGTAGATGCGGATGATCTTTTGCCAAAGCCAGCGCAGGTGAAAGTCTATGGTTTGTTGCGGTTTCATGTTATGATAGACTGCTAAGGTAATAAAAAAAAGGTATGCGTGCATAACAAATTAATCAGTTTTGGTTGTGCTCTTCACTGAATTATCATCCTAAATGTTCGGTTATTTCAAGCTTCTTCTAATTTTGAGCGCTTTAAGCATTTATAAATACACTTTCGCAATCTATTTAGTTGATGCAAGTTGAAAATGAGGAGTATGCAGTTGAGGGCGTAAGTTTACTTAGCCTTAGCGAAGAATTTGGAACACCGTTATACGTATACAGCGGAGCCAAAATAAGAGAGCAATACCAAAAGCTCGCAGGTGCATTTAAAGGAATAGACGTAAAGATCAAGTATGCCTGTAAAGCGAATTCGAATATTAATATTCTAAAACTCCTGAAAGAGGAGGGGAGCGGGCTGGATGCTGTGTCAATGAATGAAGTTCGCCTGGGTTTAAAAGCAGGATTCGAGCCTGAGGGAGATCCTCTATACACCCAATGGTGTATCTATGGAAGAAATGGAGGAGGCTGTTCAAATGGGCGTCAATATCAACATCGATAATATCTCCATTCTGGAGCAGTTTGGTCACAAATACCAAAGCTCAGTTCCCGTTTGTATTCGCATAAATCCACATGTGATGGCAGGGGGAAATGCGCATATTCAAACGGGACATATTGATTCGAAATTCGGAATATCGATACATCAAATCAGGCATGTAATCCGAGTGGTGAAAGCCAACAATATGGACATTGCCGGATTGCACATGCACACAGGATCCGATATTGTGGACGCCGAAGTGTTCACTCACGCAGCAGAACTGCTCTTTGAAGCCGCGATGAATTTCGAGAACCTCAGGTACGTTGATCTCGGCTCAGGTTTTAAGGTGGGATATCGCAAAGATGATGTGACCACTGATATCGATCGTTTGGGAAAAGTTTTAGGAAAGCGGTTCGAGGAATTCTGCAAAACCTATGGCAAGAAGCTCGAACTGTGGTTTGAGCCCGGAAAGTTCTTGGTAAGTGAGGCAGGTATTTTCTTAGTGAAAGTCAATGTGGTGAAGCAAACCGTTTCTACCGTTTTTGCGGGAGTGGACTCGGGTCAGAATCACCTCATTCGGCCGATGATGTACGAGGCCTATCACCATATCGTCAATATCAGTAATCGAGGTGAAACGCAGCGTGTCTACTCAGTAGTCGGATACATTTGCGAGACGGATACATTCGGCTACGACCGAAAGCTGACCGAAGTGAGAGCGGGAGATGTATTGGCCATTTACAATGCGGGAGCCTATGGCTTTACGATGGCTTCGAATTACAATTCGCGTTTGCGGCCTGCGGAAGTTTTGATTTTAGATGGAAAAGCACATCTCATTCGGAAAAGAGAAACCTTTGACGATTTGGTGAGAAATCAGATTGAGGTTCTCTAGACCGTGAATCGATTTTGATCAGCTGGTTTCACTAATCGATAAGACTCATCATTTCATTCGGATAGTCGATAATAAATCTTTCGAGTTGGCTCAGTGCGTTTCCGCCAATGGCCCCAACTATTTCGGAATCCATAAACCGTTCAGACATGATCTCGAAGTTGAAGTCTTCCCTTTTTGTGAAAGCCACAGGACCGATAGATCGACTGCCAATCTGTACGTGAGGCGCTACGATTATATCCGCACTCTTTCCAAAGGATTGATCTCCGCCTTCTAGAATCATCCAATCGGGATGTGCAGCTTTCCATTTCTCAAAATAGGTAGCATTGATAAAGCTTGTAGCCACTTTTTCAGTGCATTGAAAATACGCTTGAGCTTCATCCGAAAGAAAGGCTTGTGCCCCGGTGTCAAAGAGAAAAGACAGTGTGTCATTATCAATGAAAACTTCTATTCGCGGCAAGTGGTCTGTATGGTTTCCGAGGCTATCCTTTTTGAAACCCAATGGAATTTTTTCTTCCGTTTGAGTCTCTTGATGTGAAAAATTTGCATGACTCAATGTTTCACTTTCGTAATCAAAGAGCCAAGCCCTTCGGGCAAACCATTCTCGCCCGAGCATTCCGTCTTCGGAGGCCTTTGGATCTTTTATGAAATTCAACTGCTTTTCAAAGGGAAGGGGAAGGTTCGAAGAGCGGAAAATCTTAGCAATCTCAGGACTCCATAGATTAGACTTGCTCTTTTTCAGTCCGAGTTTTTTTAGTCCACTTCTGTACAAGTAGTTTTTGCCTCCTGTGTCAGTGTATAGCAAGAGCGTATCCGTTGTTTGAACAGCAAGTATCACACTGATCAGGTTATTCTCGATGATGATCGGGACTTTGATGACTCTAGCCTCTTGAGCATGCGTCATACTTTCAACTATAAGAAACAGAAGAAACAGGAGTTTTTGAGTGTGTGTCATTCGCCGGCCTTTAAATATAACTAGAGTAATTGGTAGATCGATGCTAAAAGCTCTTTGCCAAATAATTATCTACATTTGGAAACTTACCAAACTATCGCTCTTAATGAAAAACCTATCTCTTCTTTTTACGTCGCTTTTTATTGCCTCGATTTCTTTTTCTCAGATTACCATCGAGGCTGAGGATTTAACTGCTGTTTTTTCTGATGGCAACACCACTAATGTATACTATGATTATGCAGAACAAACAGTTGATATTGGTGAGCCCGGAGGTGGAAATGTGTTTGATTTTTCAGAACTAACATTCGATGAAACCTTCGTTCAAACTGGCCTTTCTCCTGAGAATACTCTTTATGGGGTTGACTTCTCTGAGGCTAATATTTGTTTCAGAACTGTTTTTGAAACAACAGAATTTACCTTCACCAGTTTTCACTACTATGTAAACGATCAAGGATTTGATTTGAGTGGGATTGTAACTGAGATCTCGGGCTTTTCTGATGCTGAATTTGAGTATTACTCACCTGCTTTGAGGGATATTTCTTACCCATTAAATTTTGGAACAGAGTGGGAGTCGTCTTCTACTCGAACACCAATTCAAGGAGGCGATGTAGGGTCCATAGAGCAATTGGAAATATCCTATTTTGTTGATGCTTTTGGAACTTTGATACTGCCTGACGGGACAAGTGAAGATGCTCTCAGAATTCGAATTAGCACTAACTCCAGTCAAGAGGGAAATTATGTGGATTATCAATATTTGACTCTAAGTGGTGCAAGGGTGCTTTTGGAGTGTGCGGATGAAAATCCAAGCAACTCAGGCGAGGTTGCAATAGTAAGCGCCGGATTCAACGGTCCGCTGATGACCTTGGGTACGACTAATCCTTTCCAGGAAGGTTACGGTCTTGAAGCCAACTATCCCAATCCCTTTTCGAACCAAACGAGGTTGAACTATCAACTACCGGATAAATCTGATGTAGAGATCATCATCTTCGACCTAACGGGCAAGCAGGTTGAGCATTTACGTTTAGGAAATCAGAATCCAGGCAGCCATAGTTTTTTGCTCGATGGAACCAATCTTTCATCAGGCCTTTACATTGCTACTCTGAAGACGGATACGTATAATGGCTCCATCAAACTGAGTAAAACTGCTGAATAGAACTTATCTTTTATTTGGTACTCGGTACGTTGCGACAATCGAGCTTAGATGAATGAATTTATTCCGCCCATTCCGCTAACTCCAACCAGCGATCATTCTGAGCATCACATTCTTTGACTACTGCTTCGAGCTCAGCTGAGATTTTCATTAACTCTTCGTTGTCGTTGCTTGCTGAGAGAAGCTCTGCAAGCTTTGCTTTTTTCTCCTCCAATTGCTCAATGCTCTTTTCCAGCTTTTCAAATTCTAGGCGCTCACCGTAAGTGAGTTTGGTTTTCGCTTTTTTCTCGGGTTCTGAAGACTCGACTTGTTTTTTCTCGGCCGCTATTTCTTTTGTCGAGGTTTTGTCTTCCAATCTCTTTTTCTCTCGGTATTGAGTGTAGTTCCCGGAAATCTCTGATTTCTCCTTGACCTTCAAAAACGAAAAGATGATCGACTACCTTGTCCATAAAGAATCGGTCGTGAGAAACCACAACCAGACAGCCGTCATAAGTCTGAAGGTAATCCTCCAAAACCTGAAGGGTGTCTATATCTAAGTCATTTGTAGGCTCATCGAGCACCAAAAAATTTGGGTTGGACATTAAGACTGTGAGTAAATAGAGCCTTCTTTTTTCTCCTCCGCTCAAGGTAGCAACGAGCTGCCAATGCTTGTCTCTGGCAAAGAGAAAACGCTCGAGCATCTGCGTTGCAGAAAGCTTTTGCCCCTTGTGCAATTCGATGACATCGGCAATGTCTGTTACTACTTCGATTACCCTTTTTTGATCGGCACCTGTCAGTCCGATTTGATCGTAATGACCAAACTTCACCGTTTCTCCTTGAACGATTTTTCCTTGATCGGGCTCTAGCTCACCCAAGAGCATTTTCACGAAAGTGGTTTTCCCCGTTCCGTTTTTTCCGACCACGCCCAGCTTTTCTTTTCGCTGGAAATTGTAGTCAAGATGATCGGTAATCTTCAGGTCGCCGAAAGATTTAGAAACCTTGTGGAACTCGACGATCTTCGAGCCGAGTCGTTCGGTTTTTACGCCTAGTTCAACGCTACTCTTGTCGGTGCGGATCGTAGCCTGTGCTTTGATTCCTTCAAAAGCATCGACCCTTGATTTGGATTTCGTTCCACGCGCTTTAGGTTGACGTCTGATCCATTCGAGCTCAGTGCTCATTAGGTTTTTAGCCTTGTCAATGCTACTGGCTAAACTGGCTTCTCGTTCGGCCTTTTTCTCTAAGAAGTAGGTATAGTTTCCCGTATACCTCACCAATTCGCCGCGGTCAATTTCCAAAATATCCGAGCATACTCGGTCGAGGAAATACCGGTCGTGCGTTACCATCAATAGCGTGAAATTTCCCGATGCCAGCCACTTTTCCAACCACTCAATGGTGTCGAGATCCAAGTGGTTTGTCGGCTCATCCATAATGATGAACTCGGGCTCTTCCAATAGAACACGCGCCAATGCGGCTCTTTTGCGCTGACCTCCCGAAGCGGTGTCGATGCGCATGTCGGTGTTTTCGATACCCAGCTGACCCAGCACTTCGCGCACTCTCGCCTCAAAATCCCAAGCGTTGGTGTGATCCATTTCTTCCATCGCGTGTTGCAAGGCGTCGGCATCATCGGGGTTTTGAATGGCTTTTTCGTATTTTTTGATGGCAGCTGTCATGGGGTTGTCAGACACCATGATGGCATCGGTCAAACTCAAGCCTTCGGCAAATTCAGGTTCTTGGGGGAGATAGCCAACGCGTATTCCACTTCTAAAGGTAATCTCGCCTGAGTCGGCCGGTTCTACTCCTGCGATGGCTCTGAGTAGCGTCGTCTTTCCCGATCCATTCGGAGCTACGATGGCTACTTTCTCGCCTTTGGCCATGCCAAATGAGAAGTTCTCAACTAACAACTTGGGGCCGTAGCGCTTGGAAAGATTTTCGACGGATAGGAGATTCATGATCTAGTCTTTAGTAGCTGGTAGCTAGTATTTGGTAATTAATTTTCTGTCGTGGTATTTTTGTAATGGATCTTGTCTCGGTCTCGAATTTTCCATTTTCGACTATCGACTATCGACTATGAATCAGCAAACTCCTCCTCCAACAAAATCTCGATTTCGTCGGCCAGTCGTTGCATGTCGGCTTCGCTGGTGCCATCGTAGAATCCGCGCAGACGCTTGTCTGTGTCTACCAAGATGAAGTTTTCGGTATGGATGAAATCTTGCTTTCCGCCGTCTCCTTCATCCAGCACGGCGAAGTAGCTTTTGCGAGCCAATTCGTAGATGTGTTTTTTGTCTCCCGTGGTTAGCATCCATCTTTCGGGATTTGCTTCGTAGAGCTCACCATATTCGTAAAGGGCTGCCACGCTATCTATGTCAGGTGTAACCGAGTGAGAGAGAAACATCACTTCAGGTCGATCGGCAAACTCTTCTTGGAGCACGGCAATATTTCGGCTCATGATCGGACAAATGGAAGGACAAGTCGCAAAGAAGAAATCCGCCACGTAAATCTTATTTTCAAAGTCGGCCTGAGTAATGGTGTCTCCGAGTTGATTCACCAGTCGGAAGTCGGCTACGGTATGATCTTTTTGTACGTTCTGCTTGGACTTGTCTACCAATTTGGGATTGACATCTGCAGGTTGATAAATCTTCAGCTTTTTCTCGCTCTTCAGTAATGGATAGGCTAATATCATTCCTCCTATCAGAATGGCGACAAAAATAATGAGGGTAAGAACCCAACTTCTGGTTTTCATAGTTTGAATCTTTTCAATCTAAAAACAGCCATGAGGCTTTAAATGTTGGGCAAAGGTCGTAAAGAAATCAGCTGAAACAGCTACTTTGAAAAAGAAAGCGATAAAACTAAATCCTAACTGTAAATCTCCTCAATGAGTGCCGCATATTTTGCGTGAATTACCTTTCGCTTGAGCTTAAGGGTGGGAGTGACCATGTCGTTGTCGACTGTAAATTCCTCAGGTAAAAGTTCGAATTTCTTGATTTGCTCCCATTTGCCGAAAGGCGCATTGTAGTGGTCGACCTCTTCTTGGAAGCGATCAATGACGCGTTGGTCAGAGATCATTTTCTCACGCGATGAGCAGTCTATTTTCTTTCTCTTGCACCATTCTTCCAGAAATTCAAATGTAGGAACGATAAGCGCTGAGGGGTGTTTTTGGTATTCGCCAATGACGATGATTTGCTCAATAAAGCGACTCTCCTTGAACTTGTTCTCCATGATTTGCGGAGCGATGTACTTTCCACCTGAAGTTTTGAAAATCTCTTTCTTTCGATCGGTAATTCTCAGGTATTCGCCGTCTACCAGCTCTCCGATGTCTCCAGTGTGGAACCACCCGTCTTTCAATACTTCATCAGTTAGATCTTGACGTTTGTAATAACCCATCATGACGTTAGGGCCTTTCACCAGGATCTCTCCATCCTCGGCAATTTTCACATGGACATCGGCGATGGGTCGACCAGTGGTTCCGAATTTCATTCCATTGTTTTCCACTTCGTTTACGCTGATTACGGGGGACGTTTCGGTAAGTCCATATCCTTCCAAAACGGGAATATTGGCCGCATTGAAAATTCTGGCCAATCGGGGATTTAATGCGGCACTTCCACTGGCTACTGCTTTCACCTGTCCACCAAGTGCTTCCTGCCATTTGCTGAAAATGAGCTTTCGTGCGATTTTAAGTTTGATCTCGTAAATCGGCCCGTTGGCACCGTAGGGCTCGTACTTTTCTCCGAGACTCACCGCCCAGAAAAACAGGGCTTTCTTGATTCCCGTTAGAGCTGCTCCCTTGTCGATTATCTTGTCGTAAACTTTTTCGAGCAATCGCGGAACTGCAGTGAATACCTGAGGCTGAACGTCGCGAATATCGTCTCCGATGGTTTCCATCGATTCGGCGAAATAGAGCGATACGCCGGTATAGGTGTAGAGGTAAATGATCATTCGCTCGTAAATATGGCAGAGCGGGAGAAAGCTTACACCTTTGGCGTCATTGCTCACGGGTAAGCGAGGCTTGCTGGATATGGCATTGCTTGCCACATTTCTGTGAGAAAGCATTACACCTTTCGGGGTTCCGGTAGTTCCTGAAGTGTAAATCAGGGTAGCCAGATCTTCGGCTTTCACCGCATCTCGAAGGCTTTGAATTTTATCTAAATCAGCGTTATCGCTGAGCAGCTCTTTCCAAAAATTGGCCCCCGAAATTTTCTCGAACGTAAAGATATCTTCGACCGAAGGCGACTTCTCCTTCGCCAAGCGGGCTTTTGCCAAGAGCTCAGAGTCGGATACAAAGACAAACTTTACCTCCGAATCGTTAAATATAAACGCGTAATCGTCGTCGCTGATGGTTGGGTAAACAGGAACGTTGATGGCTCCGATTTGCAGTATTGCCAAATCAGTCATCACCCACTCGGGACGGTTGTTTGAAATAATGGCGATTTTATCACCAGGCTTAACTCCTTTTTCTAAGAGTCCCGTGCTTAAAGCATTGGCGATATCAATGACTTCTTGGGTGGAGTGTTTTTCCCATTTCCCGTTTACTTTGCCTGCAAGGGCATCGTCTTGGGGAAAGTGTTTCAATTGAAAATCGTAGAAATCAAATAGCCTTGTTTTATCCGCTTTAAGCTCCATTTACGTTAATTTTTAAGGCTCCAAAATAAGGATTATTTCAAATGAGTGTATGAATGACACATTCCCGAGAATCCATCAGTTTAGATCTCTGCTCACATAAAATGCTAATGCACTCTTTTTCCTGAAAGAAAAGTGGCAATTACCTTCGAGTTGAGAATGCGTTCTTCTCGAGAACGAATAAGATCTGTGTCCAATACAACGAAATCTGCCACTTTAGTTGGTTCCAGACTCCCTTTTTCTTTTTCCTCGAAAGAGGCCAATGCGGGCCAAAAGGTAATCCCTCTAAGCGCATCCTCGCGAGAAAGTGCCTCTTCAGGTTGAAAAGGAACTTCGTCTGTGCCATCGGGACTTTTGCGGAAAACTGCCGCATAGAAGGTAGAAATGGGAGACATCGGTTCAGCGGGAAAATCAGTACCCAAAGGAATCCAGCCCAATTGATTTTTCAGGGTATTGAAGGTGTAGGCGTGAGCAATTCGGTCAGGTCCTAGTCGGTCTTCTGCCCAGCCTTTGTCTGAAGTGGCGTGTACCGGCTGAACCGAAGGAATGATTCCGTAATCTCTGTACAAGTGCAAGTCCTCGGGCGAAACGACCTGGGCATGCTCGATTCTCCAGCGGACGTCACTCATGCCTTTTAGAATGTCGGCATACGTGTTTAGCACAAAGGCATTGGCCGAATCTCCGATGCAATGGGTGCACAACTGAAATCCACTCTCATAAGCTGCATTGGCATAGCGGCGAAGGGTGGAGTCTGAAATCAAGGATAGTCCGTAATTATCCGGATCATCGGAATACGGTTTTTTGAGTAATGCTCCCCTCGAACCGAGAGCGCCATCGGCGTAGATTTTTATCGAGCAAACGTGGAGGTTTTCTTTTTCAAGTGGTCCGTTCTCCATAAAAACGAGTGATTCTTCACTTTGCTCGAGCATGGCATAAACGCGGATTTCGATGACCCCTGCTTTTTGCAGACTATCCAAAAACATAATGTCAGCGACGGATAGCCCCGCATCTGTGACCGATGTCAATCCCGCTTCGAAACATTCTTTTTCTGCTTCGGCAATCAATTTGGATTGAATCTCAATACTCATTGGGGTTATGAAGTCAGCTGCATATTCTTCAGCTGCGTCTATAAGGATACCCGTTAATTTTCCTTCGTCATTTTTCTCAATGAGGCCTCCTTCAATTTCGGTTGTGCCATCGATGTTTGCGCGTTTCAACGCTTCGCTGTTTACCAATACGGCATGACCGTCTACACGAGTTAAATGAACGGGGCGGTCGGGGAAAAGGCTGTCCAAAACGGTTTTGTTCGGAAATTCTTTTGACTCCCAATTGTTGTTGTCCCAGCCGCGGCCTACGATCCATTCCCGATCTGATTTGGCCACAAATTGCTGAATTCTTTCCACTACTTCTTCGAAAGATTTTGTTCCGAATAAGTTGATCTCTCCTTGATTTCTGGCATAACCGAGAAAGTGCGAATGCGCATCGTAAAATCCCGGGTAGACGAATCTCGTTTGCGCATCGTAGGTTTCCTTTGCGCGATATCGATTCAATATTTCTCTTTCGGGACCCAGCTCTATGATCTTCCCATCTTTAATGGCCATAGCCTGATGGATGGTAAAGGCCTCGTCGACACTGTATATGGTGGCATTATGTACTACCAAGTCAGCTTCTTCTGACTTGAAGCAGCTGGAGAGCAGCATGACGAGAAGGCTAAGGCTAAAGATTCTTTTCAAGTAGATAGGCATTGGCTTGGGCAGTTGGGGTTATCTCTAAATCGTTGATGCAGACGTGGCGAGGGGATTCAAGAATAAAAAGCGCCGCTCGGGCAATGTCTTCTGCTTGCAAGGCATCAAATCCCTTATAGACATCATCGGCCTTTGCTTTATCGCCTTTGTAGCGAACTACAGAGAATTCAGTGTCGGCTAGTCCGGGTCTGATTTGACTCACCCGGATTGCGTGAGGCAGCAATTCTATTCTCATCGCTTTCGACAAAGCATTCACTGCGTGCTTTGAAGCGCAATAGGCATTTCCGCCGGGGTAGACTTCCGTTCCCGCAATGGATCCAATGTTGATGATGTGGGCATTTTTGGAACGCTTTAATAAAGGAAGCGCCGCTTTGGTAACGTAAAGAAGGCCCTTCACATTGGTGTCCATCATTTGATCCCAATCTTCGGTGAGCCCACCTTCGAGGTGCGCTTTTCCTAGTGCCAATCCCGCATTGTTTATTAAAACATCAATGTTTTTCCAATCATCGGAAAGCTTTTCAAATGCGGCATTCACTTCGGTTTCGTTCCTCACATCAAAAGGCAACGTTAGGACTTTTGTCAAAGGGCTTAGCTCTTCACTGAGTTGATCAAGTCTCTCAGCGCGGCGTCCTGTAATGATAAGTCGGTATCCGGCTTTCGCCAATGATTCTGCGATGGCTTTTCCGAAGCCCGCAGTGGCTCCGGTAACGAGTGCTGTTCTCATAATTTTTTCAATATTTTTCTAAGAAATGGAAGTCGGCGTTGGAGCATTACGTGATCCGTTAACCCGAAAATAACGACAAAGAGAAAGATCAACGCGGGCATCTTGTAGCGAACCACCGCTCCCAAAACGGGAACCACTTCGCCGATAAGAACACCCAGAACCAAGACCGAACTCAATCCGAATGCGATGATCGGGATGGCCAATCCGTATGGCCGTCTGAAATTCCAAAGCATCAAACCGAGTGCAATAAAAAGAAAGAAATTTTCCAACGCTGCCGGAACGTAGAGAAAGTTAGTCCATTCCCAGGGCCAAGGTCTGAGGTAGGTTACGTGCAAGGCGTTTGGAGCATTGAGCAGTAGGTCAGATGAATGGTCAATGGATGGAAGTTCCAGCAAGGAGCCTGAGTCTGATTCTTCCGCTACATTATAGAATGCCACTTGTTTTAGATTCATTCGTTCAGCAAAATCAAAAGAAGGGCTGATCAGCGGACCTAAGAAAATGAGGAACACTAAAGCGACATGTGGAATCCCGAACATGAGCCAGAAGTTGCGATTGGCGAAAGCTCGCGCCAACAGCAGTCCCGCAGAGGCGGGAATTAGGGCAAACAGTACATAGCCTTTGGTGAAAACCAATAGAAAAACACCGATGAGAAATCCGGGTGCATTTATTGCTTTGAATTCGCCGTAGGCAAACCGCATGATTCCTCTAAAAAACAGGCCTAGTCCCAGAAGTAGAATAGGTTCTTTCAATACTCCCGATCCCCAAAAAAGTACCGTGGGCAACAAGAAAACAGCTGTGAACATTGCGATTTTCTTTCTTGGGAAATAGCGCGTTAAAACCTTTAGTATTGCCGTAAGGCCAATCATGGAGGCAAAGCACCAAAAGGCAATATGGACGTGGTAGTTGCCACCCGAAAAGGGCATGATCAGCGCGTTGGCTCGAATGATGGTTTGATTGTCATTGTAGAAAGCCTCCGAATAGGAACGCTCCATGTGGGTCATTCGGTAGTAATATTTCATGGCCACTTCGTCTTCCTCCATCCCTATTCCCGTAAGGAGTTTCAGGTACACGTCAACTCCTTCATCGGCCGATTCGTAGATGATTTGAGCATCATCGAAAAACCGATAGGTATCTCCTGTTTTGCGATCAGTATAGTGGTCGGTGTAGATCCATCCCAATAGAAATCCAAAACAGAGTTTGAGGGCAAAAGCCAGCAATAGGTATGTTCTGGAAATTCCGTTTACGTTGAAGAATTTCCATTTTAGGATGAGAAAGGAGAAAATCGCTGCGTAGATGATAAAGAGGAGACCTGCCAATTTCTTTTTAGTCCAAAAATAACGGGTTTAATTTAAGTGACTCTTCATTCTCAAATTGATACTTTCAATAAGTCAGGTTGCAGAATGATTTATTTATCAAAAGCCCTGCATTGCGTCCGTTTCTTTCCTTCCAAATTCACTACTTTTGGCCTTCATTTTCACTGAAATTACACCTATGGAAACCGCCCTTCACAATGAAGTTACCCTAGAGCAAGCCAAGAGTTTGGGATTGCTTGAATCCGAATTTGAGAAGATTAAAGAAGTTTTGGGCCGTACGCCCAATTTTACCGAGCTCAGCATATTCGGCATTATGTGGTCGGAGCACTGTTCATATAAGAACAGCATTAAATGGTTGAAGACACTGCCCAAGAAGGGTGATCACTTGCTGGTAGAAGCGGGAGAGGAGAACGCCGGTTTGGTAGACATCGGAGGTGGATTGGCTTGCGCTTTCAAAATAGAATCGCACAATCACCCGTCGGCCATCGAGCCTTATCAAGGCGCGGCTACCGGGGTAGGAGGGATCAATCGCGATATCTTCACCATGGGTGCGCGCCCGATTGCTCAATTGAATAGCCTTCGTTTCGGTCCGATTGAAAATGAGCACACCAAATGGTTGCTTCGTGGAGTAGTGAAAGGAATCGGAGATTATGGAAATGCTTTCGGGATACCGGTACTTGGCGGTGAGGTATTCTTTGACGAAAGTTATAACACAAATCCACTCGTAAATGCAATGAGTGTGGGGATCGTTGAGGTCGATAAGACGATCAGCGCGACTTCTTCGGGAGTTGGAAACCCCGTTTATATCGTGGGTTCAGCTACCGGAAAAGATGGAATCAACGGAGCGTCTTTTGCTTCGAAAGATATAAGTGACGATTCTGCAGACGATCTTCCATCTGTTCAGGTGGGTGACCCTTTTCAGGAAAAATTGCTTCTTGAAGCGACCCTCGAATTGGCTGAAACCGATGCCATCGTGGGTATGCAAGATATGGGTGCCGCAGGGATCACTTGCTCAACCAGCGAAATGAGTGCCGACGGCGGTTTTGGAATGAAAATCGATTTGGACAAAGTTCCTACTCGACAAGAAGGAATGCTGCCATTTGAAATATTGCTTTCGGAATCTCAGGAGAGAATGCTCGTGGTGGTTCACAAAGGCAAGGAAAAAATTGTTGAAGATATTTTTGAGAAGTGGGACTTGAATGCAGTAGAGATCGGTGAAGTGACCGAAGGTGGTCAACTCGAATACTACATGCACGGAGAGATGGTTGCGACAGTTCCTGCCCACGACTTGGTTCTTGGCGGTGGCGCACCGGTTTATGACCGCGAGTACAAAGAGCCCGCTTACTTTGCCGAAAATCAGAAGTTTGATATCGACGCTGTTTCAGAGCCGGACAACTACCCCGAAGTTGCCATGAAGCTGATCTCATTGCCGAATATCGCATCCAAAAGATGGGTGTACGAGCAATACGATACAATGGTGGGAACACGGAATATGACCACCAATGGTCCATCTGATGCAGGTGTGGCCAACATAAAAGGAACGGGCAAGGGAATTGCCATGACGGTAGACTGCAACGCGCGCTACGTGCACAATGATCCCAAGACCGGAACGTCAATTGCCGTGGCCGAAGCGGCTCGAAATATCGTGTGCGCAGGTGGGAAGCCATCGGCAATTACCAATTGCCTCAACTTTGGTAATCCGTATAATCCCGAAGCTTATTGGCAGTTTGTAATGGCGATCAAAGGAATGAGCGAGGCTTGCGAAAAATTCAAAACACCGGTAACGGGTGGAAACGTGAGTTTCTACAACCAAACGGTGAGCGAAAGCGCTGAAGCTGTTCCCGTTTTTCCAACGCCTACCATCGGAATGATCGGGTTGGTAGACGATGTGAAAAAGGTTATGACTCTCGACTTTAAAGAAAAGGGAGATTTGATTTTCTTAATTGGCGAAAGCCAAAACGACCTTGCAGCAAGTGAATATTTGTACACCTTGAAGGGCGTTAAGCGATCACCTGCTCCACATTTCGATATCGATCGAGAGTTGGATGTGCAAGCTGCGACTCTGAAACTGATTGAGAACCGATTGATCAATGCAGCTCACGACGTATCTGATGGTGGGCTCTTTACCACTCTTGTGGAAATGGGTATTCACCGTGGTTTAGGTTTTGACATCACTGCAGATGCCGACGTGCGTTTAGATGCATTCCTTTTCGGAGAGGCTCAAAGTCGAATTATTGTAACGCTTGACCCTGAATTCGAAGATGATTTTATTGAAGCAATGCGGCCGACGAAAGTTCCATTCACTTTATTGGGTCATGTGACGCGAGGTAAAATGGTGGTTGATGACTCGCATTTCGGATTTATCGACGATGCATCGGATGTTTATTTGAACAGCCTCGAACGAAAGCTGAATTCTAGTGTTACTTCATAAACAAGAAATAATTTAATCCATGAACCAGACAAAATTTAAAGGGAACCCAGTTCATTTGCTGGGAGATATTCCTGAAGCAGGACAGACGGCTCCAAACTTTACTTACGTAAAAGAAGATCTATCAGAAGAATCTCTATACGATCACGCAGGTAAGATCAAGGTTATAATGGCCGTGCCAAGCCTCGATACCGGAATCTGTCAGCTTGAAGCGAAGCGATTCAATAAAGAACTAGGTGGACATGCTGATGTAGCCGGTTTGATCGTATCAAAGGATTTACCATTTGCCATGAAGAGATTTTGTGCAGCAGAAGGAATAGAAAACGTGAAGATTGCTTCAGATTTCAGAGGGAACTTTACTGAAGAGTACAAGACTCTGATGACTGACGGTCCTCTCAAAGGATTGAGCTCTCGAGTAGTATTTGTTGTAGACAAAGACAACAAAATTACTTACACTCAAATTACTGATGATATTACTGTTGAGCCTAATTACGAAGAGGCTTTAGCGGCAGTTGAGAAGTTAAAGAATTAACGATAGTTTAATTGAAATAAAAGAGGCGCATCCATGTGGATGCGCCTCTTTGTTTATCAGAATATCTTGTTTAGCGAACGATGAACTTTTCCGCTTTGGTATAGGACACTCCGTTTCTTAAATAGATGTGATACATCCCCGAAGCGAATTCACTACTATTAATACGGTTGCTATTCAAGGTCCCTGATTTTATCATTCTACCTGTAATATCAACTATAAAATAGTTCCAGTTGCCATCTGTTGAGGGAGCGTTGATGATCAGATCATTTCCTCTGTCAATGGGGTTGGGGTACATTTTAAAACTGAGTGCCCTGTCCTCATCGGTGCCAAGGAAATTACAGTCGTAGAAACATTCTTCCCAGCAGAACTCAATCACTTGGCTTTCGCTACCAACGCTTAAGGCTCTTTTACCATTGGAAGCGCAATCGCCAACCACGTATTCGCCATCAAAAAGGCTCGATCCATTGAAGAAGTTGAACTCGTATTCTCCTGATCCCACTTCAATGGTAATTTCCCAAATATCAGTGTCGATTTCAGTCATGGGGTTTTCTGAAGGAGTCCATCCTTGGAAGTTTCCACCTACGTGTATTCCATCAATGTCGACGTCAATATTGCTTACATCCACACGGAAGGTTGTTTCAACAGGCGGGCAAGGAATCGGGGCTGTCCCCAAGTTTCCCGTTTGTCCCGTGCATCCTGTGGCTTCGAATTCGTATGTTAGATCAATTACATTCGCATCAGCAGGAAGCCCGATAACCTCAATTATGTAAGAAGTTACACCCTCCTCAAGATCGAAATCGTTACCCGCAATGGAGAAAACTCCTCCCGGACTTATATCCAAGTTGAGAGCTATTTCCATATCGAATAAATCAAGACCTGTTTCACAAATTCCAATTTGGATGGTGCTGAATTCAGGATTGATGGCTACTTCTTCGCAAATTCCAAAATTGCATACGCCTACTGAGCATGGGTTGGAAGCGACACAAGCCGAATTGTCCAAGCATTCAGGGAAGAAAAGTACCGGTGTCCCCGTTGGATTTCGACTATCGCCTGAAGAGAAGTCATAGATTTTCTGAAATCCATCATCCTCTGAGTACTTAAATGCAGTACCTCCATTTAGGCCGCCACCTTGAGTGCAAAAGCCGTAAATGGTTCCTACTTCGTCTTCAGCCAGTGATCCTTCAGGCAAGAATCCGTCAGCAAGAGGATTGAAAGAATGAAGTACTTCAAAACCCGTGTCTAAGTTGTAGCGAAAAAGTGTTCCTTCTTCCGGTCCATTTTCCGTGGTAGTTCCATAGAAACTGCCGTCAGAGTGAAGCAGCAGATTGCCAATCGGCGCGTTTCCATGCAAAGAAGTATTGAACTGATGTAAGACGGTCAAAGACGAGTTTTCGGGATTGAATTGAAAGAGGGTGCCTCCATTGAAGTTTCCGCCTTCGGTAGTTAAACCATAAATAAGTCCATCAGGACCTTCCACTAATCCTGCTTGAGGACTACCACCATCGAAAAACCCAAATAAGTCATAAAGCTTTTCGAAGGCACCTTCAGAGGTAATGCGATAGATAATTCCATCACCATTATTTCCACCGTTTATCGTGGTCCCGTAAAAATTTCCATCAGAGTGTGCCAATACTCCCGAGTAAGGAAATTGACCACCATTGTTTCCATCAAAAGCGTGAATAAGTTCAAATTCACCATCCTCTGTCAAGCTATAAACAGTTCCTGCAGAGTTAGGACCTCCAAATCTCAACGTTCCATAGAAAAGTCCACTTTCTACTTCCACGATTTCGCCATTAGGTTCTTGTCCATCTAGTGGACCGTTAAAGTCATAGATCTTATTTCTATCCCCGTTAAGTCCATTGGTATAAAACACTCCTGTATTGTAAAGACCACCAGAAGCAGTAACTCCAAAGAAGTCGGTGTCAGAAATGATGGATCCATTCGGACCGGATCCTCCCAAAGGCAAGCTGAAATCGTGGATTTTTTCTAATTCTGATCCATTATAGCTGAATACCGTTCCAAAGTTGTTTGCTCCGCCTGAACTAGTTGTTCCTGCCAGATCTCCGTTTTCGAGGAGCGTTAAACCACCCACAGGGTTACTTCCGTCCTCAGTATATTGCATATCTCTGAGTTTGGCGAAACCTCCCGTTTCTTGGATTCTATACAATGATCCGAAGCCATTAGCTGCTCCGAATTCTGTGACACCGTAGTAAAACCCATCCCCACCATCGGTAAGTCCTGATTTGGGAAAACCCCCGTTTGAGGCAGCTGAAAGACTATGAAGTCTGGTGAAAACTCCTGATGTCGAGCAAGAGAATATTGTTCCTGTTCCGGAAGTACCACCCTCCGAACAAGTGCCAAGGAGTAATCCTGATTCGGTTTGGATCAAACGACCAATTGGATAGCGTCCGTCTGATGATGTATTGTTCAACTCATAAATGACCTGAAAAATGTTTCCGTTTGGGTTGATGCTGAAGATGGTGCCCTGACTCAAGCTTCCGCCAAACTGCGCGGTTCCATATAGTAGACCGTCATCAGCTAGTAGTAAACCTCCCTTGGGAGAAGAACCACCGACCGCGCCGGAAAAATGATAAATTACCGAGAAAATTTCAGAGTCAATTACAAATCGGAATGCAGTACCTAGTCCGTTTTGTCCACCATTCGAGCATAAGCCGTAAAGGATATTGGACTCAGCGTTGTAGGCAAGACTACCCGAACAGTTGCTACCTGTAGAAGCACCGCTGAATTCAAACAGAATATCAATATTTCCGCTTTCGTTAAAATTTAAGATTGCCCCCGCCCCGTTTGCAGCTCCCGATGAGGTCGCTGCAATGAAGGTCCCATCAGTTAAGGCGAGAAGGTCTGTTTGGATATTTGATCCGTGAATTGAAGGATCCAAATCTGCAATTTTTACGAAATTTCCATCTTCGACTTTAAAGAGGGTTCCTGCGTCCATAAGTCCTCCTGCACTTGTGGCGCCAATGAGAACACCGCTTTCTGTTTCAATCAAGGCTGCTCTTGGAGCAGCTCCTTCAGGATTATTTACAAAAACTGATACTTGGTCATATCCTGAGCCATCATCAATTAAACTGAAAACAGTTCCTATTTGATCTGAACCACCGGCTTTTGAGCTTCCCCAGATTTGAACCTGAGCTTGAGCTGAAAAGGTAGAAAGGAAAAATAGACCAAAACCCATGAGACATGGGATTGCCGAATAATTTAGGGGGAGTTTCATTGTTTTCTGTAATAGAATTTTCCTTGTATACTTTTGATGAGGTAGAAAGTTACGGTGTTAAAGCCCTATGAAGCCTCCAACACGAAATACCAAATCATTTGGATAGGGTGAATTTAAGTCTCCTATTAGGTCATACATCACCGAAACAAAAAAACCTGATCCTCCGGCTGTTCTCTGGCTGTATCCGCCTCCCACAAAGAAAACCGGTATGGTTACCCTTTCTCTATTGGTGAAGTCACTTCCAATAGCGTAGTTTATTTCATCAAGATTCAATACTTCAAATTCTGCTTGCAGAAAAATTTGTTCTATTACAAAGTATCTCCCAAATGTGGAGCCGCCATAAATTGTGGTTTCCAGAGCAGGTATAAACCGTCTATCTTCCCAATACTGAAAAGAAGGACCGGCACCTATAGTCAATTTTGGATTGACAATATACCCTAGAACAGGGGCTACTCGAATATATGTCAGCTGATTACCAAACGAAAGTCCGAGATCTCCGCCAATGGTAATCCGATCCTTAAATGCTACTCCTTTATATGGATTACCACTTTTTTGACCTTGAGAAGTCATGCTCAGGATAGTGAATCCCAAAGCGAGTAAGACAAATCTGAACATTTTCATCTATATACCTTTATCATTGTATTCGAACAAAAGTAAAGAATATCATGGAGCGAAAAATTGCTTGTATCACAGGTGCTAGCAGAGGAATTGGACATTCTCTCGTAAAAAAATATCTAGAACACGGTCACGTTGTAGTTGCGGTCAGTCGAAGTGCGGATAAAATTGAAGTGAATTCTGAGCATGAGAATAACTTGATTAGAGTTTCCGCGAATATTACCACCGATGAAGGCATCAATATGGTTAAGAGTCGAATTGAGGAGCTAGGCACTTTAAATGTTCTGATTCATAATGCGGGTCAATTGCTGTATCAACCATTCGCAGATATTGTCTTACCGGACTTGCAAGAAGTATATAAGGTCAACGTGTTTGCGCCGTTTATGCTTACTCAAGCTCTGCTTAGTATAATGGAACAATGTCATACTATATGTATAAGTAGTATCGGCGGAGTCGAAAACAGTTTGAAGTTTCCGGGGCTTTCGGCTTATTCTTCCAGCAAGGCTGCACTGAATTGCTTAACTCAAATGTGGGCAGAAGAGTTTAAGGATAGCGATCATACGTTTAACTGTTTGGCATTGGGTAGTGTAGAGACAGAAATGTTTAGTGAAGCCTTTCCTGGTGTCTCAGCATCTTGTACGCCTGAAGAGATGGCTTCTTTTATCTATAACTTCGATAAAAGTGCCCCATCTGTACAGAATGGAAAAATAATTTCAGTGAGCAGGAGTAATCCATAGATCAGAATTTCAGTGACTTGCGATTGGTATCAAAAAAAAGATTCAAAAAAGATTCATCAAAGTATTGTGGAATTGGAAAATGACTCTACATTTGCAGCCGCTTTGAACGCAAGGCACGAATCAAAAAGAGAAAAAATACCATAAGAAAGAGTTCGAAAAAACTTTTGAACATTTCTTTTGTGAATCGGAAAACGGTTCTAATTTTGCCTCCCGTTTCGCTCAAAACATTTTTTGAAAATAATTTCACGAAAGAGTTGGAGAAACAAAAATTTGATTACCTTTGCCCTCCCGTTTTGCAAAGGCAAAATAGGGAAAAGCGAAAAGTTCTTTGATAAGATAGCAATAGCAGCAAGAAAAAGATCCTTGTCAATTCTGGGAACAAACTCACCAAATTTGCTCGAAAGAGCATAATGATTATTACAACGGAGAGTTTGATCCTGGCTCAGGATGAACGCTAGCGGCAGGCCTAACACATGCAAGTCGAGGGGCAGCAGGGAAGCTTGCACCCGCTGGCGACCGGCGCACGGGTGCGTAACGCGTATACAATCTACCTCTAACTGGGGGATAGCCCGAAGAAATTCGGATTAATACCCCATAGTATAAAGAATTCGCATGTTTTCTTTATTAAAACTCCGGTGGTTAGAGATGAGTATGCGTCCTATTAGTTAGTTGGTGAGGTAACGGCTCACCAAGACTTCGATAGGTAGGGGGTCTGAGAGGATGATCCCCCACACTGGTACTGAGACACGGACCAGACTCCTACGGGAGGCAGCAGTGAGGAATATTGGACAATGGACGAAAGTCTGATCCAGCCATGCCGCGTGTAGGAAGAATGCCCTCTGGGTTGTAAACTACTTTTATATGGGAATAAACCCCTCGACGTGTCGAGGGCTGAATGTACCATACGAATAAGCACCGGCTAACTCCGTGCCAGCAGCCGCGGTAATACGGAGGGTGCAAGCGTTATCCGGATTTATTGGGTTTAAAGGGTCCGTAGGCGGGATTATAAGTCAGTGGTGAAATCTTTCGGCTCAACCGGAAAATTGCCATTGATACTGTAGTTCTTGAGTATGCTCGAAGTAGGCGGAATATGTCATGTAGCGGTGAAATGCATAGATATGACATAGAACACCGATAGCGAAGGCAGCTTACTAGATTATAACTGACGCTGAGGGACGAAAGCGTGGGGAGCGAACAGGATTAGATACCCTGGTAGTCCACGCCGTAAACGATGATCACTAGACATTGGCGATATACTGTTCGGTGTCAAAGCGAAAGCATTAAGTGATCCACCTGGGGAGTACGCTCGCAAGAGTGAAACTCAAAGGAATTGACGGGGGCCCGCACAAGCGGTGGAGCATGTGGTTTAATTCGATGATACGCGAGGAACCTTACCTGGGCTTAAATGCAGAACGACGGCTCGGGAAACCAGTCTTTCTTCGGACGGACTGCAAGGTGCTGCATGGTTGTCGTCAGCTCGTGCCGTGAGGTGTCGGGTTAAGTCCCATAACGAGCGCAACCCCTATCTTTAGTTGCCAGCGAGTAATGTCGGGGACTCTAGTGAAACTGCCCGTGCAAGCGGTGAGGAAGGTGGGGATGACGTCAAATCATCACGGCCCTTACGTCCAGGGCTACACACGTGCTACAATGGCGCATACAAAGGGCAGCTACCTGGTGACAGGATGCTAATCTCTAAAACTGGTCTCAGTTCGGATTGAAGTCTGCAACTCGACTTCATGAAGCTGGATTCGCTAGTAATCGCGCATCAGCCACGGCGCGGTGAATACGTTCCCGGGCCTTGTACACACCGCCCGTCAAGCCATGGAAGCTGGGGGTGCCTGAAGTCGGTGACCGCAAGGAGCCGCCTAGGGCAAAACTAGTAACTGGGGCTAAGTCGTAACAAGGTAGCCGTACCGGAAGGTGCGGCTGGAACACCTCCTTTTTAGAGAAAGTTCTTCAGTCTTGACGGATCTTAGCGCTGCTATTGCTTCTTTATAATATTAATCTTCATTTTACTTAGTCCTGTAGCTCAGTTGGTTAGAGCGCTACACTGATAATGTAGAGGTCCGCAGTTCAAATCTGCGCAGGACTACGGATAGAATGGGGAATTAGCTCAGCTGGCTAGAGCGCCTGCCTTGCACGCAGGAGGTCATCGGTTCGACTCCGATATTCTCCACTGTTGGGGGGTGTCGTTGCCGAGATATGATGCGGCAACGCGCTCACCCTAACTGCTAAAGAGCGGTTGGTTAATTTCACCTAACAGTGGAACTATTGCTAGAGCTGAGAAAAATAAATTATAGGAAATATTGGTTTG
The DNA here is from genome assembly GCA_942492545.1 of uncultured Cryomorphaceae bacterium. GTDB lineage: Bacteria > Bacteroidota > Bacteroidia > Flavobacteriales_D > Cryomorphaceae > JAKVAV01. Next base: position 26,523 of record CALOFA010000035.1, read on the forward strand.
CCCGCATGGCGGGATTCGGTTCGAATCCGTAGTTTCCACTTTCTCGTAAAGAGAGAAAGTTCTTTGACGTATTGGTTAAGTAAAGAATTTAAAAGTCGTTAAGGGCAATCGGTGGATGCCTTGGCTCTCAGAGGCGATGAAGGACGTGATAAGCTGCGATAAGCTACGGGTAGGTGCACATAACCTTTAATCCGTAGATTTCCGAATGGGGAAACCCACCATGTTGAAGACATGGTACCGTAAGGAGCAAACCCGGAGAACTGAAACATCTAAGTACCCGGAGGAAAAGAAAACAATAGTGACTTCCCTAGTAGCGGCGAGCGAACGGGAACCAGCCCAAACCTATAATGTTTCGGCATAATAGGGGTTGTAGGACTACAATGTGGACTTCAAATTTTTAACAGAATGTTTTGGAAAGAACAGCCATAGAAGGTGATAGCCCTGTAAGTGAAAAAGATTTGATACCTAGTAGGATCCTGAGTAGCACGGGACATGTGAAATCTTGTGTGAACCAGCCGGAACCATCCGGTAAGGCTAAGTACTCCTGAGAGACCGATAGTGAACTAGTACCGTGAGGGAAAGGTGAAAAGCACCTCGAATAGAGGAGTGAAATAGATCCTGAAACCGATTGCTTACAAGCTGTAGGAGCCGCGCTTGCGCGGTGACTGCGTGCCTTTTGCATAATGAGCCTACGAGTTACTCCTCATTAGCAAGGTTAATCTGTTCAGCAGAGAAGCCGAAGCGAAAGCAAGTCTGAATAGGGCGTATAGTTAATGGGGGTAGACGCGAACCTTGGTGATCTACCCATGGGCAGGTTGAAGCTCCGATAACACGGAGTGGAGGACCGAACGGATATACGTTGAAAAGTGTTCCGATGACCTGTGGGTAGGGGTGAAAGGCCAATCAAACTGAGAAATAGCTCGTACTCCCCGAAATGCATTTAGGTGCAGCGTTGAGTTAGTTTTATAGAGGTAGAGC
>CALOFA010000035.1:30000-53428 GCA_942492545.1 uncultured Cryomorphaceae bacterium
ATGTCAAGATGGATCTTCAAGATTTAATGCATTAACATTCTGAGTTTATCCGAATTCATAGCAGAGTGATCAGCAATATTGAAGGATCCTTCCATATCTTCATGAAAAGCCAATCAATGATGAAATCAAAATCAATCAGCTTTACTATTGTTTTATTGTTTTCGCTCAATTCTTTTGGCCAAGAACTTTTGCCGCATGAAAATGCAGAGTGGTGGTCTCAAATCACCTATTACTTGTTCACGCCTGCTTGGGAACATTCTTACGTAGATGGAGATACTCTGATAGAGGACAAGCTTTGTACAAGGCATACGACTGATAGAATTTACGCCTTTCCAAATTCCCCTGATGATATTCAAGTGCAGTCATCTCGAACGGAGTATATCTATTTTAATGGAGATACACTGTTTTGGAGATATGACAATTCTTTTCTACCTCTAATTTGTTTTAACGCGGAGGTGGGAGACTCGTGGTACCCGCTTCCTGAATCAGATATTGATCCGAGCTGTGAAGTAGAACCGATCATGGTTTTAGAGGCCGATTCAGTTGAGTACAATGATGAATGGTTCAGAAGAGTGAAAGTGGGGACAACCCTAGAAGGAACAGCACCATTTTTCTGGAGTGGTTACTTCGATGAGCGCACCTTTGGAAGAAGTTTCTTCTACCCGGAGTTTAATTATTGTGAAGGAATCATAGAATGGATTCAGATGAGCTTTATGTGCTATAATGATAGTGCATTATCCGTTCAGGATACTGATGAACCCTGTGGCTTCTCTTTGTCTGTTGATAACGAAATCGCAGCCGATGTTAAAGTTTATCCCAACCCAATAGTTCCCGGAGAAACAATAACTGCCGAAGGGGCTAAAGCTATTTCTCTAATTTCGCTATCGGGTGAAAGACTGCATATCGAAAGTGGAATAAATCAATTCATCATCCCGGATGGGATGGCTCATGGTATTTACCTTATCGAACTATCACTGCTCAACGGAGGAGTCTCCTACACGAAACTCTTAGTGAGGTAACTCCCTTGTTGAAATCGAGAGGCAATTATTCTATCATTTATGGGCTTTTTTTCCAAAGCCATGGAATAATTGACCTCCAAAGGTTTTCGGGAATTCTTCAACCCCGGGGAAACCCAATTTAATCTTTCCATCCTCCGGGTCGGGAATGGATGCCGTTCCGAAGATGTAATCCCATAGACTCAAGGAAATTCCATAGTTGATACCGTTCGGGTGCCCCTCCGGTAAGTGATATACGTGGTGCCAAAGGTGCATCACGGGATTATTGAAGATGTACTTCAAAGGTCCATAGGTCAACTTAATGTTTGCATGATTTAAGTGACCGATGGTAATCGCCGCAAAGTGCACAATATATGCTTGCTCAGGTTCAAATCCGCCAAGCAGCATTACCCCCATTGTTTTCAGAGGTTTGTAAAAGATGTTCTCCATCCAGTGATATCTCAAATGAGCGGCAAATCCCATTTCGGCTACCGAGTGGTGGACTTTGTGGAACTCCCATAGAAATGGGTATCGGTGAAGGAGGATGTGGGTAAACCACTGAACGAAGTCAAGGATGACAAAGAAGATGAGCAGTTGCCATACCATGGCTAGCCCGCTCAGATCAATCACGGTTAGCGACTCCATGGTTACGCCAAAATCCGAAAAGGCTTTTTCCAGCAAAGAATACACTCCGCTGATGACAATGGCAAAGACAAAAAAGTTGAAGAACATGTAGAAAAAGTCCAGCCAGAAGTCTTTCCGAAATATACCTTGAGACTTACGCCATGGGAAGGCTATTTCCAAGCCCCATACGACCAGTGAAATCACAATCAGACCCCAGAAGTAATTGGTATACCACGGAACTTGAAAGATAATTGAGTTCCACGTCCATTGGGCTGTACCCCAAAATGATTGTATGAAAATGTCTATGTATTCGCTCATAATATTATCTCGTTAGTGCTCTCGCTTACGCTGTCAGCTGTTGTTTGATTTCTGTACGACCACTCGATCCAAGATCCATCGTAATTGTAAACGTGTTTATAGTTTAATATTTCTCGAAGTACCATCAGCGTATGGGCCGATCTAACTCCCGATTGGCAGTAAACCAATATTGTATCATCGGGTTGGGCAAAGTCGGAGTAGACCTTAAACAGCTCCGCAGGTGGCTTTACTTTTAAATTTCCTCCCGATGCTGTTTCAACCGTATTGCTGTAACAAATGTTTACGGCTCCGTCGATATGGCCTGCCAAATAGGCTCCATCCTTAATGTATTCTCCGTTGTACTCAGCGGCCGATCTGCAATCCAATACCTTCACGGCGGGATTTGATCTCATCCTTTCGAACTCATCGTAATTGACAAGCCAATCTTTGGGAGCCTTTCCTGTGAATTTAAATTCTCGGCTTTCTCTTGGAGTATTTCCAACTTCAAGGTCCTTATCAAATAGATAAAGATCGCCATTAATGATTTTCACTTTCTCATGGCCATAAACCCTCAAGAGCCACCATAAACGAGATGCCTCGACACCACCTTTTTCGTCATAAAGAATCAGCCAGTCATCACTCGTTATTCCCTTGCTTCCAAGGATAAGAGCTAAACTATCTGCCTCCATCGCCATTCCTGAAAACGCTGCACCTTTTTTACGAATGTCACTTCTCGTCAGATTGATTGCTCCGGGAAGATGTCCTTGATCGTATAATTCACGAGATCTGAGATCTATGTAAACGAATGGCTCCAGCTCCTCGTGACCAGTTGTCCAGGTCTTGGTATCGATCAAAACAGAATGATCGACATAAGGCCCTGAACTCTCTGAACTGCACGCAGCCAGACCAACCACCAATAAGGCGACTATGGAGAATCTATTCCAAAACATACCACTCGTCTTTTTTAAGGTTCAGATTTCTTCTTCTACCCTCATTTTTAGGAGCGTAGTTTTTCGCCAGGTACTCTATTATTTTGGATTCATCTTTCCCGAGATCCCAAAGGTTTTGTTTTTCCTGCATCCATTCTATGATGCTCTTCCATCCCGCTGCGGTCTGGCGATTCTGAGTGATCAATTTAGGTGCATGACAGCTGGTACAGTTGTTCACCACGAGTTCAAAGTTTTGATCAGCGATCAGCCCTGTGGGTGTGTGAATACCATCTACCACCTCACTCATCAACGGTGATGCTTTCACCTCTTTAGCTTTAGAAGCTACTTGAGGCAAAGGCTGATCCTCGTCCGCTGTCACAGCAATAATCAATGCTATGACCGTCATCGCGAACATTAGAAAAATGAAGTTTTTTGAATGTCTGTCTGCTGTCATGTTATTCAACCTTGATGGCAATACGATGTGTCGCGTTGTTCAAGTATCCGCGGGGATTCCACCCCGGAACTACCATGGGTTGTGACTTACCGTTTTCGTCAGTCGCTCTCACCCAAATCTCGTAGTAGCCGGGCTCTTTCAACACCACCGATGTATTGAAATCCTGCCACGACAATCGATTTATAGGTTCCTTTAAATTCGCGTCTTCCCAAGTTTGACCATAGTCAGTAGAGATTTCTACTTTGGCAACTTTCAGATCGCCTGCCCAGGCATGTCCACGAACTTTTATTTCCTGTCCGCTTTTAACCATAGCGCCCGTTTTGGGGTAGGTGATTACCGACTTGACAGGCATTGACTCGATGATCATCATGTCCTCTTTCGCAACTTCCGTCCCCGGAGCTACAGGATTCTTCGGTACGCTATAAGATGGTGCTTCCATCTTAGGTCCGTCGTGTACCTTATTCCGAACCACTAATTTATTCAGCCATTTTCCGCTGACCGAAGCGGGCCAGCCACCCACAACCAATCGGAGAGGATAACCATGTACAATCGGAATCTCTTCACCGTTTAGCTCAAAGGCGATCAAAGTCTCGTCTTCCATTGCTTTCTCCATCGGCACACCTCTGGAAATCACAACTTTTTTCGGGTCGCCACTCAAGTGCTTGTCCGTGCCGTAGTAACCGACGTAAACCGCATCATCGCTGATGCCAACATCTTCCAGCACGTCGCGCAGCCTTACACCTGTCCACTTTCCACAATTCACCGCACCGTAGCTCCATTGATTTCCCGTAGCAGGTGGATTCATTTCGCTTCGGCCATTTCCACCGCATTCCAATACCAATGCATAGGTGTAATGCTTGAATTTACTTTTCAATTCGGCCAAAGTGTAAGTTTTCGGATTTGGAACAGATTCACCTTCAATGGTGAGCGTCCATTCCTCTGCATTCAAATCAGTTGGAATAAGTCCGTTGTTTCGAACGAACATTTTATCTGTCGGGGTGAATGGGTCGTCCAACAGGTGAACAGGCGTTTCGATGTTCCAAGGCCTGTCGTTGTGAACGATCATTTCTTTGTTCTTCCACTCAGTGGGCGCTTCGTTTACATCGTATTGACTAAACAGCGACTGAGATATCGATATCAACGCCACCATCATCGTGAGGCGAAGAAGAGACGTACGATTTATGCATTTCATCATGAGCATAAATTAAAAGGTTAGTTTCCAGAGTGTCTGCAAAACTAGATTTTTCTCTTGCTCGGAGCGTGACTCTGGTTACCAAGAACCTCAAAATCCCGCGATAATCCTGAGTTTGGAATTTCAATTTTGGAAGAAGTCTTTTTAGCGAAGAAGAGAATTTCGCTTATTTTTGAAAATAGACCACGAATGATCAAAGATGAAAGAGTCATTAAGTAGTTCTAAAGCAGGCCGACCGTCAAATTTTTTACCGGCCTTCCTTCCGTTTCTTCTCATGTTATTTTTGCTTTCAAAAACCGGCAGAGCACAGGTTTATTTTGATGGTGCTTGGGAATACTCTACCTACACCAACGAAGGTGATTTTACTTTTGACCCGGTTCAAAATAATTTCAGATTCACGATCGGCTGCATCATTTATCAAAAGGAAGATGGCTTCTTTCATACTGGTGCGGACATGACTAATTTCAGCAGAGTGTTTACGAGACAACTGGATGGGGACGAATATCGATATCTGTTTCGAGGACTTTCTCTTAACCTTTTTGCTGGTGTTGAGCCTATTGAAAATCTAAAAGTGGAAGCTGGTTTTGCGATGGCATCCTATGGAACTCGTTTTGAAAAAATGGAGGAGCGGGAATTTTACGCCTCGGCGATGGGTTCAGAAGCTTTGATTACGGGCTTACGGGAAGAACCGTCTATTATATCATCCCTTCGTTGGCAATAGGACTTTCATCAACGCGATGGTTTAACCCCATGTTAAGCTATACCCCAATCGGTGATTTTGGTGAATTTCTTCCTGAGCAGAGGTGGATAGAGACCATTACTTACAACCTTTTTATACGATATCAAGTAGGTAATAGCATGAAACGATGAGAATAGCTGCCAAAATATTTCTGTTTTTTATGCTCATAGCTGCTGCTTCATGTGGTGAGTACGAAGCGGATATTATAGATCCCAGATTACCAGCTTACACCGAGTCTGGAACTGGTGATGGTGGAGCTTATATAGATGATAAGGTTTGGCGAAATGCCGATATACCTTCCTCTTTTTCTAGTTCGGGTAGACCAGGCATGAGATGGAGAGCCGCCTTAAATCCAACCGACTCTACTGAACTGACTCGCGTTTCTTTTTTGAATGGTTTTTAGAAAATCAAAAAGTGGAAATCATTTTTTACTTGTTTGATTACAGAATTTCCAACAAATCAGAACTTCTCCAACTGATAGAACGGCGCATTGATCTCAATGGAAATCCCGACTATGCGGAAATTCTATTCTATCAAAATGAATCAGTGGATACTCTCAAAAGTACCAAAGGGGCCATCTATTTCAGACACATCGAGTATCAAGTAGAATCAGAGCGTACGGTCGTCTCAGGAACTTTTGGATTTGAAGCTGAGAATGACAGCTCTTATTCAAAAGTCAAATCAGGTCGGTATGATTTTGGTGTGGGCGACTTTGAGTTTCGCTCTTTTTAGGGGGTACGACAATCTCACGTCTTCTGATGCTTCTTCTTCGCTGCCGGAAACAAAATATTGTTCAAGATCAATCGATATCCCGGACTATTCGGGTGTAAATTCAAATCCGTAGGTGGATCGCCTACGCGGTGCTGATAGTCTTCCGGGTCGTGACCTCCGTAAAAAGTCCACTGGCCTTTCCCCATCGTTCCGTGAATGTACTTGACGGTTCCCTGAGCTTTGCTTTCACCCATGATCAAGATGTCGCTTTTCACGTATTGCTTTTTGAAAGCCGTGGTTTGTCCCATAAAACCCTTTACCACTTTACGGTGATTTTGAGTCAACATCGTTGGCACCACATCCCACTTGGCAGAGAAATCAAAGAGGGTGAAGAAATCCTGTGTTTGAGGCACCTTGCCATGTATATCGGTCGCATCGATACTCGAAAATTCGTAAACCAAAGGATCTTTCTCCAATTGAAAATCGTGAAATGCGAAGGTTTGAGTAAAGTCTAATTTTGATTGCGCAGCAGGATCAGCCCCGTCACCATCATACATGCTTTCGCAAATGTCCGTATTCTGCGCAGCCAGTGCTATATCATAAGAATCTGTTCCCGAACACATCGTGAAAAGGTATCCGCCACCCGCGATGTATTCCTTGATTTTTTGAGCCACGGCCAGCTTCAACTCCGATACTTTCTCGAATCCCATTTCAGCAGCATCCGCTTCCGCATCTCTCACCTGCTCTTGGTACCATGCGGCATTTTTGTAGCTGCGGTAAAACTTTCCGTATTGACCCGTAAAGTCTTCGTGGTGGAGGTGAAGCCAATCGTATTTAGGTAGCGAGAGGTTGAGAATCTCCTTATCGTAAATGACATCGTATGGTATCTCAGCGTAAGCCATTACCAAAGTCACCGCATCGTCCCAAGGCTGTTTGGTCTTGGGTGAATAGACGGCAATTTTGGGTGCCTTTTCGAGCTTGACCACCTCCATGTTTGCTTCAGGATCGGCGATCTCTCTCAAAATGCTGTTGGCTTGAACGTCAGCAATTACTTGAAACGACACACCTCGAATCACACATTCTTCTTCGATGGCCTTGTACTGATCAATCAAGAAGCTCCCACCTCGGTAATTGAGTAACCACTGAACTTCAATGTCATTCTGCAGTATCCAGTAGGCAATGCCGTATGCCTTCATGTGATTCTTCTGCGAGTCATCCATCTGAATGAGAATTTTAGCCGCAGAACTGCTCAAGGCAAAACTTAGAAATGCTATGAAGAGTATCCCTCTTTTAAAATGGTGAATCTTCGTCATTGTCTTTTTTGAAAAAATCATCTTCGCTATTGTCATTCATGCGCGATTGCATGGTAATGGTTTGGAAGCGATCAAAATCCGAGCCACCGGGAAGTGCTCCCTGATCATCATATACCGTCTCCAGGTTTTCAAATTTAGCGAAGTCCTTCACAAACTTCAACGATACCGTATCCAGCGCTCCGTTTCTGTGCTTGGCTATAATTACCTGTCCGATTCCCAGCAGTGAATTTCCTTCTTCGTCTTGGTCGAGATCGTAATACTCCGGACGGTAAATGAAGGAAACGATATCCGCATCTTGCTCGATGGCACCTGATTCACGCAAGTCAGAAAGCATCGGTTTCTTGTCGCCACCTCTCGTTTCCACCGCACGGCTGAGCTGAGAGAGTGCTATGATTGGTATGTTCAATTCCTTTGCAATCGTTTTGATAGAACGCGAGATTGTCGAGATTTCTTGCTCTCGGTTTCCTTTGTCACTACCTGCCGTCATCAACTGAAGGTAGTCGACAATGATGAGCTGAATGTCGTGCTTTGACTTTAGTCGACGAGCTTTTGCCCGCAATTCAAATACCGAAAGTGATGGCGTGTCATCAATGAAGATCGGGGCTGTGCTCAACTTTTTAATACGGGTGTGCAATTGAGTAAACTCGTGGTCCTCCAGATTTCCCTTTCTGATTTTCTCTCCCTTAATTCCCGTTTCGGAAGAAATCAATCGGTTAACCAGCTGAATGGAGCTCATCTCCAAACTAAATATGGCCACCGGTAAATTGAAATCGACGGCTATGTTTCGAGCCATGGAAATAACGAAAGCCGTTTTTCCCATACCGGGACGAGCCGCGATAATAATCATATCTGATTTTTGCCATCCCGCTGTAATTCGGTCCAGCGCGTGGAATCCGGAAGGAACTCCGCTCAAGCCATCTACGTTTTTCTTGGCTGCTTCGATGTTTTCGATCGCTTGCTTGAGCACATCACTCATCGTGTCGTACTCCTTTCGAATATTTCCTTGAGCTACAGTGAAAAGATCTCGCTCAGCTTTGTCCAATAGGTCGAACACATCAGTGCTCTCCTCATAGGCTTCGCGGATGGTTTCTGAAGATATTCGGATCAATTCCCGTAAAATGTGCTTCTGCGAAATGATACGAGCGTGAAACTGAATATTCGCAGAACTCGCTACGCGATTGGTCAGGAAGCTGATGTAATAAGCGCCTCCTACAATTTCCAGATCTCCGGATTTTCTCAATTCTGAGGTAACTGTCAAAATATCAATCGGCTCCGAACGCTGAAAAAGATCGTGAATAGCGGTAAATATCTTTTGATGACTTTCTTTGTAAAACGATTCGGCTTTAAGAATATCTATAACTTCGTTCACAGCTTCACGCTCTAACATCAAGGCGCCCAATACAGCTTCCTCAAGATCAGTAGCCTGGGGAGGGATTTTACCCAAGTCATTGTTTTGTATAGGAGGTCTGCTTGCGGTTTTCCGCCAATTGTCAGATTTTTTTTGCGAAATTTCTTCCATTGTTCAAAGATACGATCTCTACTGCGCCTTCACTATTTATTGGCATTTCAGGATATGAAAAGTTTTAAGAAGTACTTCTCAACATTTGTTCATACCGGAGTGGCAATTTTTGTACTGCTCTCTCTCTCATCGTGTAATGACGATGAGGATGAAAATCCGCCTCGTATTACCATAGAGTCTCCTTTCGAGAATCAGACTTTTTCATCTACCGATACCATTGAGGCAAGTGCAGTAATAACGGACAATGAGCAAATAACTTCTGTGGAACTCGAAATTCTCGACCTGGAGTTTAATCAGGTGGCCAAAAGGCAGAGCTACCCTGCATCAGGCTCCACGTTTAACTTTGGTCAGCTATTTCCTATAGACGCTCCGCAATTGCTTACGGGAGACTACTATTTGGCTTTTCGAGCCAATGATGGCACAAATGTCGGTTCGGCCTTTGTGAAAATTAGGATCAACGCTGTTCCAAGAGAACTGGAGGGGGTTCTCGTTTTAACAAGCCAAGACAATCAATCATACGTTTATTACCGCGAAGAAGATGAAAACGAGTTTGAGGTAGTGCATAATTTTTTCTCTGATGCCGTTGGTGGCGGATTGAACTATCGACAGAATATTTTTGCGACAGCAGGAGGAGAAACAGGTGATGCAGATTTTTTTGAAACGGAGGAATTCACAATTGTTAATTCCCTTCCGGGATTCGGCAATACCGGACTTCCCTTTTATTTGTCAATAACCTTTGACGATAACTTGGAGCAATTCATAGTGACACAAAGAGATGGCCGTGTGAGAGTTCTGGACAAATCGGCTTTTGCATTGATTGGTTTTGATGGATTGGTTAATCACCTTCCATTAAAAGCCTATGGCAATCAAGACGGTTACTTTATTTCTGAAAAGGAAATTGACGGACCTATTTATTCCCTCACTTTTTACTCCTTTCAAGGGTTACTCCTGGACAATTACCCCGTGGCGGGAGAGGTGAAAGGGGTGTTTGATCTAAGCCTAAACGAGAAATTTGTTTGGGTCGATGATCCCGAAGGTCTCGAGTTAAGGGTGCTCAATGTGTCCACAGAGTTTCTATCTCTTCCTTACCAAAGGATAGGTACAAGACTTTCAGACGTTATTCGCACGGGGAACAACGCTTTTATCATAAGCACCTCTGAGGGATTGCTCAGGTACAATTACTCCAATGGCGGAACGGTAATTTTCAATAGTTCTGCACCTGAAGGAGATCTATACTTTGACGATTTGAATCAATTGATATACCTCGTGAGCGGTCAAGATGCCACGATATATGGTATGAACGGATCAGAGTTGGGAGGCTTTTCCTTTCCCCGTGAAATCGTTTATGTGGGATTTGATTACAACCGCTAAGAGGTCACGCCCATTTTCGAAAACTTATTGATTCGAGCATGCACCAATTTATCGGAAGGCAAGCTCTGCAGCTTTTCCAAGTTTGTTAAGATGGCCTCTTTCACATTTTTGAAAGTGGTTTCCCTATCAATATGCGCACCTCCAAGTGGTTCTTTGATGATTCCGTCAATGAGCTTGTTCTTCAGCATGTCTGACGAAGTAAGATTGAGCGCCGCAGCAGCCTCGATCTTGTGATCCCAGTTGCGCCAAAGAATAGTCGAACAGTTTTCGGGAGAAATAACCGAATACCAAGAGTTTTCGAGCATCAATACTTTATCGCCAACACCTATTCCCAAAGCTCCCCCGGAAGCACCCTCGCCAATGATGATGCAAATGATGGGTACTTTAAGCTTCGCCATTTCGTAGAGGTTTCTGGCAATAGCTTCTCCTTGCCCGCGTTCCTCGGCTTCCAAGCCCGGAAATGCACCCGGAGTGTCAATCAAAGTCACCACGGGAATGCCAAACTTCTCTGCCAACTTCATCAGTCGAAGCGCCTTTCTGTAGCCCTCCGGATTGGCATACCGAAGTTTCTGTATTGGCGCATCTTGGTATTGATACCTTTTTGCTGACCGATAAACATGACGGGCTTGCCATCTATTTTTCCCAAACCACCTACCATCGCTTTATCGTCTTTCACATTGCGATCGCCGTGCAACTCGATAAATGTGCCATCAGTTAAATACTCGATGTAGTGGAGTGTGTATGGTCTTTCAGGATGTCTCGAAACCTGAACCCTTTGCCAAGGAGTCAGATTTTGGTAGATCTCCTTTCGTTTCTTCTGAATCTTCTTTTCCAAATCGCGGATGGATTTAGACATATCCACTTCACCCTTGTCGGAAATCTCTTTTGTTTTCTCTAGTTGTTCGATCAATTCGCCAATAGGCTCTTCAAAGTCGAGTAATACTGCCATAATCTCTTTCTTGTTAATTCGAAAGTACGATTTAAATCAAAAGGAAAAGTTAAGAAGGTTTTTCAGCGTGAAACCGACATATTTGCGTCATGGTTCTTTTTCCCAATGCAAAAATCAATTTTGGACTGGAAATCCTGCGTAAGCGCCCAGACGGATTTCACGATATCGACTCTGTCTTTTATCCCGTTCCACTTTGCGATGCACTCGAAGTAGTAGTTGATTCCTTGTCAGGTAAAGATCAGAGGCACTATTCGGGATTGAGCATTCCCGGAAACGGTGAAGACAATCTTTGCACACGGGCTTTAAGCCTTCTTCGGCAAAGTGCCGAAATTCCAAAACTGTCTGCGTTTTTGCACAAAGCCATCCCGATGGGAGCAGGGCTTGGAGGTGGATCGGCCGATGGTTCATTCTTTATCAGAGGGTTAAATGAACTGTTTGAACTGAATCTGAGTGATGAAGAAATGGAAGGAATTGCCCTTTCATTGGGTAGTGACTGTCCGTTTTTCATCAAAAATCTCCCTGCACGAGCAGAGGGAAGAGGAGAAGTTCTTAACCCGATTGAACTCAATTTAAAGGGAAGGCATTTGGTTCTTATCTGCCCGGATATTCATGTCTCGACCAAGGAAGCCTACTCCATCATCAAGCCCGATGACTCGCACCAATCTCCTGCAGATATCGTGAAGAAACCAATCGAACAATGGCGAGGCAATCTCAGGAATCGATTTGAGGAATATGCTTTTGAAAAGCATCCGCAATTGGCTGAAATAAAGGAGGAATTGTACAATTCAGGGGCGCTTTATGCATCGATGACGGGCAGTGGATCAGCGATCTACGGCATTTTCGCTGAAGCTGTCGACAAGAGTCGCTTTTCCGAATTCGACTCCGTCTTTACGTCCGAGCTTTAGGTTTACTTCTGAGCTCGTCGGAGTACCAGAACGGCAATGCCCGCAAAGAAAATATTCGGCAGCCACACGGCCAGCATGGGATTAAGTCCGGCATTGGTTGCCGCCACAGTGGTGACCTTCATGGCGAAAATGTAAACGACGGCAATTAAAACACCGGTGGCCATATGCACCCCGATTCCCCCTCTGGTTTTGCGACCTGCTAAAGAGACTGCGATTACCGTGAGGATATAAGTGGCAAAAGGGTAGGAGGTTCTTTGGTGCTTTTCTATTTCATAGAAAACCGTTTGATCCGAACCCTTCTTGCGTTCTTCTTCGATGAAATTGGTCAACTCATTATATCCCATTGTCGAGGCGATGTTGAGCTTGACGCCAAAATCACTGGGCCGCATATCGAGCAAGGTGTCGAGCTTGGTTCCTTTCGAGATTATCTCACCTTCCTCAGTAAACTCACGGACACGATATCCCTGAATTTCCCATTTGCCCGAAGCGGAATCAAACTTGGCTCGATCGGCCATAAGCTTATACTCCAGCTTTCCTTCATCATTCCACTTTTCCAAAGAGAACTTGTAGCCGATATTATTGATCGTACTGAAGGTCTCAAAATAAGCCAATGTGTTCTCCTCGATTTCACGATGGAGATTGTCATCCTTTATTTTGAACTTTTTGTTCATGTACTGCTCCTCAAATTCGATGCGAACGCGATTGGCAATGGGCAGTTGATAGTGCGTGAAGTAAAGTGAGATACCTACTAAAATCGTGGCAGCCACGAAGTAAGGCCTAAGAAGCCTCCTGAAGGAAATACCCCCGGCAAATATGGCTATGATTTCAGGGCGCTGCGCGAGCTGACTGGTAAAGAGCAGCACGCTCAGGAAGATGAGCAGTGAGCTGAAAAGATTTCCAAAGTAGAATACAAAGTTGAGGTAATACTTAAAGATGATTTGATCAAGAGGGGCATCGTACTTGATAAACCGTTCGAGCTGCTCCGATACATCAAAAACTATGGCGATGGACATAATCAGCGCCAGCATAAAAAAGAAGGTTCCCAAGAACCGCTTTATGATGTATAGGTCGAGTATTTTCATGCCTTAGAGGCGGCTTTCGAGCTTTGTTACCATTTGGTTTTTCCAACCGGCAAAGGTACCCTCTTGAATTTTCTTTCGGGCTTCGCCGACCAACCACAAATAAAAGGCCAAGTTGTGAATACTCGCAATTTGTGCTCCGAGCATTTCTTTACTAATGATCAGATGCCTCAGGAATGCCTTTGAATATGCTTGATCAACGTAGGAAGTTCCATTCGGATCGATAGGCGAAAAATCATCCATCCACTTCGCATTTCGAATGTTGATGATCCCCTCGGAGGTGAACAACATTCCGTTTCTGGCATTTCGCGTGGGCATTACACAGTCAAACATGTCGATTCCGAGCGCGATGTTTTCCAAAAGGTTGGCAGGTGTCCCCACGCCCATCAGATACCTGGGTTTATCCTTGGGTAGGATTTGGCAGACCACATCGGTCATGGCGTACATTTCTTCGGCTGGTTCTCCCACCGATAGTCCGCCTATCGCATTGCCTTCACGACCTTGGGCAGCTATGAATTCTGCAGATTGCTTTCGCAAATCGGGATAAACGCTTCCCTGAACAATAGGGAAGAAGGTTTGGCGGTACCCGTATTTGTCGGGCGTATTGTCAAATCGATCGCAGCAGCGCTTCAGCCAGCGGTGGGTCAGGTGCATGCTGTTCTCAGCGTAGTCATACGCACATGGATAGGGAGTGCATTCATCAAAGGCCATGATGATGTCTGCACCGATTGTGCGTTGCACATCCACTGCTCTTTCCGGAGTGAAGAAGTGCTTGGCCCCGTCGATGTGCGACTTGAAGCTCACACCACTCTCCGTGATCTTTCGATTGTTAGAAAGGGAGTACACTTGGTATCCTCCGCTATCGGTGAGCTGGGGTTTGTTCCATCCGTTGAAGGCGTGCAAGCCGCCTGCTTTGCCAATGGTATCAATTCCCGGTCGAAGGTAGAGGTGGTAGGTGTTTCCCAGAATGATCTGGGCTTTAATGTCTTGGTCCAGCTCTCGGTGGTGTACGCCTTTCACCGCAGCGGCCGTGCCGACAGGCATAAAAATGGGCGTTTCGATCTTGCCGTGATCGGTTTCCAGCTCGCCTGCTCGCGCATTCGATTTAGGGTCTTCGGCTATAAGTTTGAATTCCAATGCTCCTTGTAAAACTTTGTTGATAAATCGAGGGCCGGCAAAGATAAGAGGAATAGAAATAGGGAATCGAAAAAGTAATTTTAGCCCGCTCTATGGAAATCAATATTTCATCAGAATCGGCCATTATTTTTTGGAAAGCTGTACTCGTGGTAAGTGCTGTAGTCCAATTCGCATTTCTGTTTTTGGTCCAAGGCCGCTTGGCCTTTTTCAAAAATCTAAAGAAGTCGAATGCCAAGCCTCCTGTCAGCATCATCATAGCGGCGCGCAATGAAGAGGAGAACCTCTTGACCAATATGCCCATCATTTTGGAGCAGGACTATCCCGAGTTTGAAGTGATCGTGATCAACGACAGTTCAGTAGACGATTCCATAACAGTGCTGAAAGCGTACGAAGACAAGTATCCGAACCTCAGGGTGATCAATATTCATGAAAATGACCGCTACGAAGGAGGGAAGAAATACGCCATCACTTTGGGTGTAAAAGGCGCAAAGTATGAGAGGCTGATTTTTACCGATGCCGATTGTCGCCCGTTTCACGAAAGTGGATTGCAAAAGATGGTGGAGGCGGCTCCGACGGAGGGCGCCATAGTTTTGGGCTATAGCCCTTACAGCAATCAGTCGGGATTCCTGAATAAGGTCATTCGTTATGATGCTTTCAGCACGGGTTTAAACTATCTGAGTTTTGCCCTGTGCGGGATTCCCTACATGGGAGTAGGCAGAAATCTATCTTATTCGAAATCCTCTTTTTTCTCAGTGGGAGGATTTAAATCGCATTACCGCCTTTTATCAGGAGATGATGATTTGCTCATAAATCAGATTGCCCGAAAAGACAATACTTTCATATGTGTGGATAAGGATGCGGAGGTTCAAAGTACTCCTGAGCAAGACTGGAAGAGCTATTGGATGCAAAAGCGAAGGCACCTGACGACTGGTTCAAGCTACCGATTTCATCACCGTTTTTTGCTCCTCTTGCAGCCCGCAAGTTTGCTCCTTTTTTGGTTGTCTGTCATTGTGTTATTAGTTTCTCACAATTGGTTGGAGATTACTTTGGTACTTGTGTTGACCCGTGTTCTGTCTCAAATCCTTATTTTTAGGCGCTCATCGCAATGGTTAGGTCAATCAGACCTCACTATATTAGCACCGATATTTGAAATTCTCATTCTAGTTTTCACCACTTGCGCACATGCGGCAAATGCCGTTTCAAAAAGAGTTACATGGAAGACGTAGTATCAAAACTCTCACCAAAGGCCCAGCACGACTACAAACTTGTGAGAAGGGCAGTAGATGATCAAGACCAGGCAGCTTATGCCGAATTGATGGAGCGCTACCGCGAGAGCATCTACTACATGCTCTTGAAAATGGTGAATAACCCTGATGATGCTGACGATCTGACCATCGAGGCTTTCGGGAAAGCTTTTAGCAGATTGAAGCAATACCAGCCCAATTATGCATTCAGCACTTGGATGTTTAAGATTGCATCAAATAATTGTATTGACTTTATTCGCAAGGAGCGCAAAAAACGCACGATGTCCATTGATACGGGCATCAGGAATGAAGATGGAGAGAATGTGACTTACGACATCGAATCAGATGTAAGAGACCCCGAAGAAGAAATGGTGCGCGACCAACGATTGGCCGCTATGCGTCAAGTGGTTGATAAGCTTAAGCCTCGCTACAAGCAATTGGTCATTTTGCGTTATTTTAAGGAATACTCTTACGACGAAATTGCTCAAGAACTCGACTTGCCGCTTGGTACCGTAAAAGCACAGTTGTTTCGCGCCAGAGACTTTCTGTCTACTTTATTAAAGAATTCCAAAGACACTATCTAATTGAATGATTGAGCTTCTGACTCAATACTTTCCCCAAATTTCTGAAGAGAAACTGGAGAAATTTGCTGCACTCCAACCGCTTTACGAGGAATGGAATGCCAAAATCAATGTGATCAGTCGCAAAGACATGGATCAATTTGAAGAGCGGCATCTACTGCACTCACTTTGTCTCACTTTTTTTTGGCAGCCGAAGGCGGGTCAGAAAATTCTGGATATCGGAACGGGAGGAGGTTTTCCCGGAATTCCGTTGGCTATTCTCTATCCTGAGGTAGATTTTCTTTTAATCGATTCTACCGCCAAGAAGATAAAAGTGGTGAATGAGGTGGCTGAGACACTTGAGCTCAAAAACGTCACTGCCATTCAAGAACGCGCCGAATACGTAAAAGGCACCTTCGACTCTGTGGTGAGTCGAGCTGTAGCTCGGCTGGCAGTCCTCACGGAATACTGCGTGAATTCCAAAATGAAAACCAAGGAATTGATCTGCTTAAAAGGGGGTGATTTGCGCGAAGAGCAAGAAGAAGTAGACCGCTATCCTTCGGTCATTTACAAGTTGGACTCTAAGATTAATCGACCGTTTTTTGAGACGAAGAAGGTCGTGAGAGTTACTTACCGTTAATCAATCAAATTGACTTGTTGCATCTGCTGCAGCTTGGTGTACAATCCATCATTATTTGCCATTAAGTCAGCATGGCTGCCCGACTCAACGATTTCCCCATCTTCGACCACGATTATTTTACTCGCATTTCTGATGGTGCTCAAGCGATGTGCAATCACAATGGCGGTTCGGCCTTTCATCAATTCTTCCAGCGCATCTTGAACCAATTTTTCTGACTTGCTGTCCAGCGATGAAGTAGCCTCATCCAAAATCAAAACGCATGGATCTCTCAATACGGCTCTGGCAATGGCAATTCGCTGTCGCTGCCCACCACTGAGCTGTACACCTCTTTCGCCTACCAGCGTTTCCATGCCTTCGGGGAAATTTGAAATAAATTCCATGGCATTTGCCTTTTCGGCGGCCATGATTATTTCCTCCTCCGATGCCTCGGGATTTCCGTAGCCAATGTTTTCTTTGATCGTTCCGTTAAAGAGAATCACCTCTTGGGGTACGATCCCGAATAAGGAGCGATAGGTAGATAGGTCGTAATCAGAAGCAGGCTTTCCATCCAGGAAAATACCTCCGCTCGTCGGTTCGTAGAATCGGAGTAGCAAGGAAGTGATGGTTGACTTTCCCGCTCCCGATGGGCCCACGATTCCCAAGAGCTCGCCCGAATTGACTTCGAAGTTGATACCTTTAAGTACCGGGAGATTTTCGCGAGAAGCGTAACTGAAGTTCACATCTTTAAACTCAATATCGCCTTTCGTCTTAGATCTGACTTCTGACTTTTTGGGTTGGATATTTTCCGATTCGCCGTCGATGATGTCCATCAGGTTTTCGGTCGCTCCCACAGCTTTCTGGATGCCCGCATAGAGATCGGGTAAGCTCCCGATGGACGCCCGAGGAAAATCGTGTACATGATGAAAGAGATGAACGACGATTGCAACATGTTTCCTTCCTGCGTAAGCAATACTCCTTGCCAAATCACAAAAACGATGGAGCCGAAGAGGCAAAGAATAATGAATGAAACGAATAGTCCGCGCCAGATTGCTCCTTTCATGGCCAAGGTTCTGATCTCGTCTACCCGCACACCGTAGCGTCTCATTTCAAAAGCTTCGTTGGTAAAGGCTTTTACGTTTTGGATGCCTTGTAGTGCTTCTTCCAAAATGCTGTTGGATTGAGCGCTGGCGTCTTGTGTTTGTTTGGACAGCTTGCGGATAAACCGACCGAAGAACACCGCAATGAGTGCAACCGCCGGAATAACGCTGAGCATGATCAATGACAGTTTCGGCGAAAGCCAAACCAAGGCAGCGATTCCCACCACGATGGTGATGACCTGCCTTACGAACTCGGCGATGGTGGTGGTAAAGGTGGTTTGCAATTGACTGATGTCCGTAGCGATGCGGCTGGTCAATTCTCCGATCTTATTGCGGTTGAAGAATTCCAACGGCGACATGACCAATTTTGAGAAAGCGTCTCGTCTGATATCTGCCAGTGTGTATTCAGTGACTCGGGTAAAGAGCAGAATTCTGAAAAAGGAAAAGATGGCCTGAGAAGTAAAGACTACGGCGAGTGCCAGAATGATGTCTTCGAGTCCGTCGAAGTTTAGCATTTGGCCTACTGCGCCCTCGGTGCCATCGTTGCCGATAAGTTGGCCTATGAAGTAGGGAAAGAGCATTGCCGTAAGGCTGCTCAAGATCAGGAACACAAAACCCAAGCTGAAAATGCCCGAGTACGGTTTGAGGTAGCGAAATACGCGACTTGCTTCCTTAAAGGAAACCTTTGGTTTTTTTTCTTTCTCTTCGGCCATAAGCGAGGGCAAAGGTAATATCCTTAACCCAATGCGGTGGTCATTGTTTTGTCAGAAAGAATTAACGTTGTCATATCACCTCTGAAAGCGCATTCTTACCTTTACCTCACGTCTCATCCTAATACCCAATAATCAATTAAATGTCAGTGATCAGATGTCAGAGAATCAGTGAGCAATTCAGGTTCGGTACTATTTTAACACGCCTCATCCCAATACCCAATACTCCATACTCTATACTATTTTCAACTTTCGTTTTGCAGTAAGCACAAAAAGACTATTTTTGCAGTCCGTTTTAAAAACGGGATAGAATTTTGAACTTCGATTGCCATGAAAAGAACATTCCAACCTTCGAACAGAAAGCGCCGCAACAAGCACGGTTTTCGCACACGTATGGCTTCTGCAAACGGCCGTAAGGTATTAGCTGCGCGCCGCAGAAAAGGACGTAAGCGTCTTACGGTTTCTGATGTGAAGCTTCACAAGCGTTAATAACCTTTCGCTCCAAACATATTTTTTTTCCGCCATTGCATTTATTGCAGTGGCGGTTTTTTTGTTTCCATGCCTTTCGGCAATTGCATCAACCCTTCTTTCTGTATCAGAGCGGCATTGGCGCCTGTCATAATAATATGTCCCGAGCGCAATGAGTGAATCTTTATGTCGGGATTTGCCTTTCTGAATTTTCGCGCATTTTTCTCCGGAATGATTTTGTCATAAAGACCGAAGAAGAGATCGGCAGTGATGCCATGCTCTCGCATACCTACGCCGAGTTTCTCAAAGTCGGGCTCAATTTTTCTCAAGAATGTCCAAACAGAATAGACCTGTACTTGGCTTTCGCGGGTTTTGATTTGCGATTTAACGAAGTCGCGTAGCTTGGTGCTGATCAGTTTTGTTTTGTGCAGAACTTTCAGAATCCAATAGAAAGGTGCATTGAATTTGATGAATTGCCGAAAGGCCACTCGGTCCAAACTGTAATGACTTAAGAGAGCGTACCAGCGGTTAACAATCAGTCCGTCAGGGGCGAAGAGGTACAGTGCGTCAATGCGTTGTGGCAATACCTCGGCAATGCACATGCAGATCCGTCCGCCCAAGCTATAACCCATCAGCGAAGCACTGCTTGAGATTTTCGTGAAGCTGAAAAGCTTCAATTAATTCTTTGAGTTCCTCTTTTGAGAGTGGCGCACCATCGGGAGAACGTAAGCCGATATCGCTTTTTCCATGAAAGAAAATATCGAAAGAGTACACTTTGAAAGTCTCGTGCAGGGGACGTGTGAAGCGAATAAAATCCGAGTAGGTTCTCCCGAATCCATGAAAAGCGAGAAGCGGCTGATTTCCCTTTCCCCAAACGGCATAGTTGAGGCGTAATTCACCATGTGTAAATAACTTCTCTTGAACTGTTGGTTTGTATTCCACTTCGGAAGGAAAAAATCAATTACTTTCGCGTCCTAAATGAAGCAAAATTTAGGCACATCGACGTATTCTGTTCGCCCAATTGACGCTTTTTTCCCATACTTTACCACCCCACCTTCCTCAAAAACACTGTTATGCCTAGAGATAGAAGCATTCGATCCGTATTAATAATCGGTAGCGGTCCCATTGTAATCGGCCAAGCCTGCGAATTTGACTATGCCGGTTCGCAAGCCTCACGTTCCTTGCGTGAAGAAGGTATTGAAGTGACTCTGATCAACTCCAATCCTGCTACCATTATGACTGATTCAGTGGTGGCCGATAATGTTTACCTCAAACCGCTCGAGCCTGAATCGATCGAGGAGATTCTCCAAAAGCACAATATCGATGCAGTTCTTCCGACTATGGGAGGACAAACTGCACTAAACCTCGCCATCAAATGTGATGAGCTGGGACTTTGGGAGCGATTTGGTGTGAGAATGATCGGAGTTGATATTAACGCCATCGACGTTACGGAAAACCGTGAAGCCTTTAGAAAATTGATGGAATCCATCGATATTCCTATGGCTCCTCAGGCTACGGCCAATTCCTTTCTGGAAGGGAAAGAGATTGCTCAAAAATTCGGATTTCCACTTTGTATTCGCTCGAGCTACACCTTGGGTGGAGCGGGAGCGGGAATCGTTCACGATCAAAAAGATTTTGACAACCTCTTAACCAGAGGGCTTCACGTTTCGCCTATTCACGAGGTAATGATTGACAAGGCGCTGCTTGGCTGGAAGGAGTTTGAGCTGGAGCTCTTGCGCGATGACAATGATAATGTGGTGATTATTTGTTCGGTGGAGAATATGGACCCAATGGGAATTCACACGGGAGACAGCATCACCGTAGCACCTGCAATGACGCTGAGCGATAGAACCTATCAGCGAATGCGCGATATGGCATTCAAAATGATGCGCTCCATCGGAAATTTTGCCGGAGGTTGTAATGTGCAGTTTGCCGTAAGTCCTGATGAAAAGGAAGACATCATTGCCATTGAAATTAACCCACGGGTATCCAGATCATCGGCATTGGCCTCAAAGGCGACCGGATATCCGATTGCGAAGATTGCCGCCAAGTTGGCCATCGGTTACCACTTGGATGAATTAAAAAATCAGATTACCAAAACCACTTCCGCTTTCTTTGAGCCTACGCTTGATTATGTGATCGTCAAGATTCCTCGTTGGAACTTTGATAAGTTCAAGGGATCTGATCGTGAGTTGGGGCTTCAAATGAAGTCAGTAGGAGAGGTGATGGGCATTGGAAGAAGTTTTCAAGAAGCTCTTCAGAAGGCTTGCCAATCTCTCGAGATCAAGCGAAATGGTTTGGGCGCCGACGGTCGGGAGTTAAAAGACCAAGACAAGATTCTCCACAGTTTGGAGCACCCAAGTTGGAACAGACTTTTCCATATTTACGATGCCATTAAGCTGGGCATTCCGTTTAAGACCATCCACGAAAAGACGAAAATCGACTACTGGTTCTTGAAGCAAATCGAAGATTTGATTCAAGCTTGGAAGACAAGATTCGAAGACCATATCTGGACTCGCTTCCGAAGGAATTGCTTTTCGAAGCAAAGCAAAAAGGATATGCCGACCGTCAGGTTGCTCACTTCTTGAACTGCTTAGAAAGCGAAGTTTTTGACGAAGCGAAATGAAATGGGCATCAATCGGGTGTACAAACTCGTAGATACTTGTGCTGCCGAATTTGAAGCAAAAACGCCTTATTACTACAGCACTTTCGAAGATGAGAACGAATCAGTAGGTATCGACCGCAAGAAAAAGATTGTAGTGCTCGGTTCGGGGCCCAACCGCATTGGTCAAGGAATCGAATTCGACTATTGCTGCGTGCACGGAGTCTTGGCTGCCAAAGAATGCGGCTACGAGACCATCATGATCAATTGCAATCCCGAGACGGTTTCCACCGATTTTGATACGGCTGACAAGCTTTACTTTGAGCCTGTTTTTTGGGAGCACATCTACGATATCATTCTCCACGAAAAGCCTGTAGGAGTTATCGTACAGTTGGGAGGTCAAACCGCATTGAAATTGGCTGAAAAGCTCAGCCGATACGGTATCAAAATCATGGGCACAAGCTACGAGGCGCTTGATTTGGCAGAAGATCGCGGAAGCTTCTCGACGCTTTTGAAAGAGCATAATGTTCCTTACCCCGAATTTGGTGTAGTTGACAATGCCGAGCAAGTCGCTTGGAGTTGGCCGATGACCTTGGATTTCCCTTTGGTAAGGCCATCTTACGTTTTGGGAGGGCAGCAGATGAAGATCGTCATCAACGAAGAAGAGCTTGAAACGCATGTGGTGAATATCCTTCGCGACATGCCCGACAATAAAATTCTCCTCGACCACTTCCTTAGTGGTGCGATAGAAGCCGAGGCAGATGCCATTTGCGATGGGGAGAATGTATACATTATCGGTGTTATGCAGCATATTGAGCCTGCCGGTATTCACTCGGGTGATTCATATGCTGTATTTGCCGCCATACAATTTGGGAGACTTAATCATCGAACAAATTGAACGCATTACCAAAAAAATAGCCGTTGCCTTGCGACACAGTTGGACTGATCAATATCCAATTTGCTATCAAAGACGATGTAGTTTATGTTATTGAAGCCAATCCACGGGCTTCGAGAACGGTTCCGTTTATTGCGAAAGCATACGACGAACCCTATGTAAATTACGCCACTAAGGTGATGCTGGGAGAGAAGAAGGTGACCGATTTTGACTTCAAGCCCAAAAAGCACGGTTATGCCATCAAGATTCCTGTTTTCTCTTTCGAGAAATTCCCGAATGTGAATAAGGAACTGGGCCCTGAGATGAAATCGACGGGTGAGGCCATTCAATTTATCGACACGCTGATGGATCCGTTTTTTAGAAAAATTTACAGCGAAAGAAACCTCTACCTGAGTCGCTAAAGGAATCTCTATATCTTTGAATCGACATGAGATTGATCCTGATCATTTTGGCTATTTATTTTGCTGTCCGTCTTTTGGGGAGACTTCTCATGCCTATTATGAATAAAAACACCTCCTCGGGAGGTTCCGGATCTTCGCAAAGAAGACCTGATAGCCGAAGAGAAGGAGACGTAACCATCGAGTATACCGACAAGAATAAAAGAATAGGAAAAGGAGATTCCGGAGAGGGAGATTACGTCGATTTTGAAGAACTGGATTAATTATGAAACACCCAATAGTAAAGCGATTTCTACCTCACTTTATAGCCATACTTTCTTTTTTAGCCATCAGTGCAGTTTACTTTTATCCTGCTTTTGATGGGTACCGAACTTAAACCAAAGTGATGTACACATTTTCGTGGGATGGCTCAAGAAATAGTCGAGTACCGAAGAATGTACGGAGAGGATCCGCTCTGGACCAAACTCCATGTTTGGCGGAATGCCGGCTACCAAATTTCGGTTGACCATTCAAACGACATCATTTCCATTATTGATGATGTAGTGACACTCGGTCTTCCCTGGCCTGCAAATTACCTTTTTCTCTACTTGTTGGGTTTTTATATTCTGATGATTTCGCTAC
>CALOFA010000036.1:0-24761 GCA_942492545.1 uncultured Cryomorphaceae bacterium
TCTAATCTTATGGTTGGTAAAATACCCGAAACAGACTCCATAAAACTGATGCTCGGAATGGTCCAGGCGAGTAAGATGGAGGCAATCAAACCACTCAATTGGCCAGGTAACTTTTGCTCATTTTCGCAAAGCGAAGTAGTAAAAGATGGCGAAGAGAGATAGGTACAAGTTCGCCTCCAGTGCATATAGTAGGGCGTTGGTCATTTCTTATTGGTTTTAGCGTCTTCGATCATTTTCAAGATTTCATCCAGGTCGGATGTGTCCATGTTTTTGTCCTTGATGAAATAGGAGACCAAGTTCTTGGC
Source organism: uncultured Cryomorphaceae bacterium (assembly GCA_942492545.1). GTDB lineage: Bacteria > Bacteroidota > Bacteroidia > Flavobacteriales_D > Cryomorphaceae > JAKVAV01. The sequence continues at coordinate 306 of CALOFA010000036.1, forward strand.
CGAGCCCCCGAAGTAGCCTTCAACTACTTTTTCGGCGGTAAAGGCGCGGTAATCCTCCTTGCTGATGGCGGGGATGTATTTATGTGATTTTCCGAAAGCTTTATGGACTAGGAAATCTTTATTTTCCAAAATTCTGACAATGGTCGAAACGGTATTATAAGCAGGTTTTGGATCGGGATAGCACTCAATCGATTTCGCGAACGAAGCCACCATTCATTTCCCACAAGTATTGCATGACCTGCTCTTCAGCCTTGGTTAATGTTTTCATGCTTCAAATGTAACTAAAAACATAGTTAAACAACTAAGTATTTAGTTAATAAATGAAAACAAATCTTAGGTGAACTTGCTAACTACTTCGTTTAAAGCATCTTTAGGGATGCGGTGATCGCCAATGTATTCATGCCATTTGGCCTCAACTTTCAATTCGGCTGAGGTGATCTTTTGGTTCTTTGGATGTGTTCCTCGTTTAGGAAAGGGTCCTTATTTCCATGACACAGTGCACCTTAAGGTTTTCCAGAGCGGTGGTTGCCTTCTGTGGTTTACGTCATGTGGAAAGAGGAGCCTGCCCACAGGATGGCTCTATTGAAGCGAGAAGAAGATTTCCCAAGAGCTAACCACCGCATAGCTGTAGCTCCTCCTTGGGAGAATCAAACGAGTAGAATTATTTCTGAATTTGAAGAAATCTGCTGAGGCGTCAGAGAGCTGATCGAGGTACTTCACGTAATCATCGATATCGTCGAGCCTTTCTTTCCTTTGGTCATCCACGAGGCTCCTACTCCGTCCTGAACAACCCTCCAGGTAAAACCGATGAAATCATTCAGGAGCAATGACAAAATTTTCGATGAGGATTCAGATGTCTGAAGCTTCGAATGAAATATTCGGCCAATTGACCATATCCGTGCAGGACGAACCAAACCCGCTGCCTTGGTTATACCAGTGGCTATGGACGAAATAGCGAGCCGTTTTTTTCAATTTTGGTTTCTCTTTTTTCACCATAGGCCAAATGTAACGCAATGGCAAAAGAATTTGAATAAATAAACATTCTCAACTCGAAGCTATCTTCGAGAGAAATCAGGATTCGTCATTAGAAGAAATGCCTCTCGTTAAAGAGAAACTTACGCGAAGCGATTAATTTCTCTATGAATTTCAGGAATGGAAAGACTCCAGCCGGAGTGCTGCGGTTTTTTCCTCGATTGGCAAGTTTACATAAGATGTTCCTAATGGTCGAAGAAACCGATTTACTCCATATACGCCAAGACCGCAGGCCGCTCGATTTTCTTTGACGACCGTACAGGTGTTGAGGCAGTCGAATTCAGTTTTATCCTCGATCATTTCAAAGACAGGGCTCTGGAGGAAGGTTATACTGTTCATTCCAGTGAGAAGCTATACCGAAAAAATCCGATTCTGTGAAAAAGAAATGGAGCGTCACTACCTGAAGCCGTCTTTGGATCCTTCTTTGGAATTATTCCTGATTGATCAGCGTTACGGAAATATTCTCTTGACGGAATTGTACACGTGGCCAACCAATAACATACCCGCGTATTTGAAAGAATGATGAGTTAGCTATTCCAGATAGGGAATTATACACACGCTTTGGACTTCGGCGAGTTGTAGCCGATAACTTTAGCTGAGCTACCTCTGGTCCATTACTCGACTATATGTACTAGTACTGATTGATGATTTTTTCTTGACGTATGTAACAGGCTCTTCACCGGCAACAGCCGTGTTCACCACATCTGAAGTGTAGTATTCCTTTTGGCTCCTGAGCTTGATGCATTCGGCACACGTTACATTCTCCCAAATCATAGGATCATAGCCTAGTTCGGCCGCCAGGTTTGTTGCGTCAAGTACATGACCTAAGCCTGCCAAATTGTGTAGAGGCCAGAGTGAAAGTGAATTCCGATTTCAGGGACCGCAATTCTATCCTTGCCAAAAGCTTTCCAACCTGCTTAAATGGAGGATTGCTCCGCGGATGTCTTCTCTACCCGGGCGCCGATGAACTATCGAAACCATAATTTTGGCTGTGACGGCATAAACTGCATAAACCGAATGTCACCTGCCGGATGAGCGGGCATTCTCTTGAATTTGCTCTCTTGATACATTTGTGCTGCCAATAGTCTCCAATCCCAGTCGATTGTGTCAGAGAGCTCGCGGAGTAGCTCGTCGTAATTGCTGATTCGATTTCCATTCAGCGAAGAAAATTCTCCGTTGTATTCCTCCCATTTTTCTTTGGGAGCTTTGAAGTACTTTTTGTAGATATGGCCATGAACTGAGTTTAATCGATCATTCTCAAACCAGTCATCGTTGGGCTCTCACAGCTTCGGGGGTTAGTCCCGCGAACGGCCCATCCGATTTGACGTGGAAAACTGAGTTGGACAGACACATCTATATTGTTGTAATAGGTTGCATTTAGGCTGGCCAGATTATCGTCAGCTACGGTATAGTCGATTTCTCCATCGGCTACCTTTTGGATAAGCTTCTCCAGGATCTATATAGCCCTGGAGCTCTTCCGATTTCCAGAAAGGAAATTCCTGATTCTTTCTGCAAAGTTTTATTAGTCGCTCATAAGAAGGAGAGCTGCGGTTCACGTATATGGTCTTACCACTCAAAATCCAATGGTCTGATGGCCAAGTAGTTTTTTACTGATCTCCCGATGGGTCATATTTTGGTGGTCATCTGGAAGCCTTTGTACCAAAACCAACTTGGTAAAATTGTATGAGTTCACTAAAGAAGCTTTTTCTGTCGATCGCTTGTAATGGCAAGGTTGCAAGCAATTACATCTCCCACTCCTTTATTTAGCATGTCAAACATGGAAATTACATCAGGAATCAACTGTATCTCCAATTCTACACCAATGCTTTTTGCAAAACGCTGAAGGAGCTCGTATTCGAATCCCATAGCGTGTCCGCGATAAATGAAGTAAGAGGTAGATGAGTTGAGGGTAAGGGCTACAAGTTTCCCTCTGGCCTTTATTTCTTCAAGGTCAGGTCCTACTATGGCTTCTTCGGGTAACTCGACAGAAGCTGTTTGGACTTTGGGCGGTGAATCGTCTTTTTCGCAGCCTTGCGGGGCTACAGCCAAAAGAGAAATCACCATCCATGCGATATGGCTGCGATGCTTTTGCATGCGTTCAGATGCGACAGTTAGATTGCCGAATCAAAGCATGGATACGAGAGGAGGATTAAGAAGTTTCAAGAATTCAATTCTTCCAGCTTCAATTGAGTGGCAGAGATCAGGTCGGGAAAGAAAGATTTAAAGTCGTTTGATATGTCCTCGCCATGCCGTGCTAATGCGGGAAGTGATTCTTCCATATTGGAAGGGAAGCTTGCCCTGCGCGATAGTCCTGTAAGTGCGCGATGAATTCCTTCTTGCGTAGCATAGTTCCCCAGCCAATCCTGCATTTGCATGTAGTGAAAGGTTCGCTCAGCTCTTTCATTAAAAACGGAGCGATAGCTGCCTAAGGTCAAGTAGATGAAATGAGTATACTCATTCAAACTCTCCTTGTGGTAGTCTGCCCAATTGATAGCCAAAAAATGATCGTAAAAAACATCTTGTACAACACCCGCATACTTTCCGAAATGAGGGTACAACCTCTCTCGACTTTGTAATGTGATTTCATGGCTGTCCGTAAAGGTGTCAATGAATCGGTGTAGAACGATTCCTTTTTGAATAGCTGCATCATAGTTCTTCAGCGCATTTCCCTTCACAGTATCGGCTATGAAGTTTCCCACCATGATGGGTTTGATTTCGAAAGATAGGAATTGATGAGCCAGAAAGTTCATGGGCCATAAAGGTAAGTGGAGCAATCGAGTGGAGAAAGAAATCATTTCTACTGCTATCTTCGTTGCACCATGAGCGACGAAAAAGCACTCTATTGGCTTTCACAGGTGGCCGGCTGGTTCGGCTACATCCTGCTGATTCTATTTACGAATCTGGTGGGCGGAAATGTCGATGTAGGAATCGTAAAAGTGTTGATTGTCAATTTCATTCTAGGCGTGGGGCTCTCACACTTGATGAGATACGTGATTGTTAAGAGTGGTTTGCTCAAAACGAAGATCTACCGTCTGCTTCCCAGATTGATACTGCTCTCTATTGCAACAGGTGTTTTGGCCGCTTTGATTTATGGTCTCAGTTCTGATCTTTTTTTCGTTGATGTGGACCTCATTCTGGTGATGCCTAACACTATCTTTATAGAACTCATTATTCCATTTGTTACCATTTTTCTTTTTTGGAATATCCTCTATTTTGCTGCCATCTACCTGAAAAACTATGAAAGGGAAGAGGTGAAAAACCTTCGTTTAACAGCTTCTATGAATGAGGTCGAGCTGAATAATCTTCGTTCGCAAATGAATCCACATTTCATTTTCAATGCCTTGAATAGTATTCGGGCGCTGGTAGATGAAAATCCGATTTTGGCTAAAAAGAGCATCACGCAAATGAGCCATATCCTCAGGAGCAGCCTGGCATCCGGAAAGAAGAAGTTTGTGAGTATAGGCGAAGAGATGAAAGTGGTGAAGGACTACTTGGAACTGGAGAAGATCAGGTACGAGGAGCGATTGAATTTTTCTCTGCACATAAGCGCTGAACACGAGAACTGCTCCATTCCGCCCTTATTGATTCAAACGCTTGTCGAGAACGCTATAAAACACGGCATCGCACATTTGCCTTCAGGTGGGAAGGTCTCGGTTATGTCTGAATTTATTGACGGTGATTTGTTAAAGATCTCAGTGCTCAATACAGGGCGTCTTTCAAAATCAAATGTGATAGATGATTCCACAGGAGTAGGACTCGAGAATACCAAGAGAAGGTTGAAACTACTTTATGGTGGAAAAGCAAAATTGCATATTTACAATCAAGGGGATGAGGTGATTTGCGATGTGCACATACCCTATAAACTAATCAATGCTAAAAATGAAGGTACTTCTTATTGATGATGAGCGTCTGGCACGCAAAGAGCTTTCAAGCCTTTTGGAAAAGCACGATAATATTGAAATTATCGGGGAGGCTCAGAATGCCGATGAGGCCAAGAATATGATTGAAGAATTGAATCCTGATCTCATCTTTCTCGACATTCAGATGCCCGGAAAGACGGGTTTTGAATTGCTGGAAGAATTGGAATCCACACCCGAAGTCATTTTTGTCACGGCTTATGACGATTACGCCATCCGCGCTTTTGAGGTGAACGCTCTTGATTACTTGCTGAAGCCTGTAGATGAGTCTCGACTTGAGCATACCTTGCTAAGGGTGCAGAAAGATTGGAAAAGACCAAAGAGGATGACACTGAATCTGAAAATGATTCTCCCTTAACTATGGAAGATCAAATCTTTCTCAAAGATGGCGATAAGTGTTGGTTCGTTACGCTCAGAGATATCAAAATGTTCGAGTCAGAAGGAAATTACGTCCGTGTATACTTCGGAAATAGCAAGCCTCTCATATTGAAGAGCCTTAACAATCTCGAGAAGCGCTTGATCGAAAAGGATTTTTTCCGAATCAACCGCAAGTTCATAGTCAATCTAAAGGAGGTTATACATATTGAACCTTGGTTTAACGGAGGACTCCAAATAAAATTGAAAACGGGAGAACAGCTGGAAGTATCGCGAAGGCAGTCTGCCAAATTTAAAGATCTCTTAAGTCTGTGAAATTAGAATTCAACCACGTTTTGTGGATAACCATTTTTTCTGGTCCTTCTTTGATCAATATTAGTCTGCCATAATCTGTCATTGGTAGAAATTCTCTTGATAATTCGAATTAAAACTCGAACCTTAGAGCAGCTGAAGGAGTAAAAGCAAATTGTAATCACAAGATTTATGGAAGCATTTATCAGAAGACCAACCAAATCCACACCTTATGTTCATCTTGATACAAGAGAAGGGACATACTTGTTGGCAGGTAGATCAATTCCTATTGATGCTGAGCAATTTTTCAGCCCGATTTTAAGTTGGGTTGACGGTCTTTCTGAAAATGAAGTTTCAGTTGTTGATTTTCGTTTTCGCTTCGACTTTTTCAATATTGCTTCTTCCAAAAGGATTCTGTTTATCCTTTATAAATTGGCCGACCTTCAAAAGAGAGGAGTTAAGGTGAACATTCACTGGATGTACGAACGCTTTGATGAGGATATGCTCGAAATCGGTCAAGACTACAACGTTATGATCGATAGTCTCAATTTTTCCTTCGAGGAATACGATTTGATCGAGCGTCAAGAGCAGGCTTTCGCCAAACTGGGATAAGGTTTCCCAATCACCCTACTTTATTATCTTTGCGCACCTGAATCTAGGATATGCGCGTCGTTAAAGAAGTTCCACATTTTCGATTTAAGATCACCATCTTTTCTTGGAATAATAAGTACATCGTCAAAATTGAAGATGCCCACTTGGAGCAGTCCTTTAAGATTGACTCGACCGAAGTAGCAGGCTTAGACGAGCTGGAAGCTATGCTCACCGAAGATTTTCTCCTTTCTACTTTAAAACGTTTCTCTGAAATGGGAAAGGATTTTGCCCATTCTTATCGAAACCGTTACGCTAACCTCAATAAACCCTGAACATGAAAAACATCTTTTTTGTATCAGCTTTTGCTGCTTTTTTTTTAATCGCTTCTTGCAATGAATATCAAGTAAAAGATCCGCAGAGTGAATCGGTTAGAAATACTGTGGACAGCACGGAAACAGAGGTTGGAAAATCGGGATTGAAAGTGGCCTTCATTTATGGAGACACGGTCAATACTAAATACCGGTTCTTAATGGATGCCCAAGATGAGCTGGAGAAAGAGCAAAGGGTGATCGAAGAACGAATCAACCGTAAGTTGCAAAAGGCTGAGCAGCGCGCAATGGAACTGCAAAAACAAGCACCCACTATGACTCAGATGCAGGTGCAAGAAGCCCAGTTGGAGTTGCAGAATTTAGATATCGAAATACAGCAATTTCAAGAACGACTCGCTACCGATTTCAGAAAGAGAAGTAGAATTGCAGGTGGAGTATACGGGCAGAGTCAATAAGATGCTTGAAGAATACAATGCCGATGGAACGTACGATATGATCTTGAATTTCCAGCCCGGAGGAAACCTGCTTTGGATCAAGGATTCATACGACATTACCGATGAGGTATTGAAGAAATTAAATGATCAGTACGATGCTGATCTTTCCCAACAATCAGAAGAGAACAAGACAGAGTAATGTACAGCATTGCAAAGCTTAAACAAAAGGAGAACATTTCAGAGTATCTCCTTTTTTTATGGCAAATGGAAGACCTTTTGCGAGGAATTGATTTTGATTTGTCCAGACTGGACGCTGAAATTTTACCTTCTATCGTAGATGAGGTGGAGCGATTAAAAACGAGAAGTTGGTTGGCAGAAATGGCCAAGGATATGGAGCGAAGCTCACTTCAAGTGAGTGGTCATCACCTCGAGACATATGAAGTGTTGAATGAATTGGCTATGCTTCAACAAACACTTCTCACCGTTACCAAAACAGTCCCTTTTATAAAAGCTTACGAAGAAGCTCAACCCGTCTTGGAAGAGTTTAGAAAGAAAGGCGAGCAAGTTCCCAAGAGCGATATGGAAACAGCTCTCACCGCACTTTACGGGGTTCTCACTTTAAGGATTGCAAAAAAAGAGGTCTCCGAAGAGACCTCTAAAGCAATGGCGCCTATTTCGGCGTATTTGAGAGAGCTTACCCGAGCATATCATTTGATGAAAGCGGGTAAACCGTTTTAATCAAAATAGTTGAAGCTTTCGCCTTTCTTTACCGTAAGCAAAGTTTCATAAATCAGCCTGATTACGTTTTCCACATCATCCTTATGAATGGTTTCTACCGTAGTGTGCATGTAGCGCAATGGCAGAGATATCAAGGCGCTGGCCACTCCTTTTCCTGAGTATGCGAAAGCATCCGTATCTGTGCCCGTGCTGCGGCTTACTGCTGCCCGCTGAAACGGAATCTTCTTTGCCTCGGCGGTGGCAATGATCTTTTTCAAAAGATTGTTTTGTACCGCCGGGCCGTATGTCAAGACAGGTCCTTTTCCCGAATGGAAATCACCTTGCTCGATTTTATCGATCATCGGAGTTTGAGTGTCATGGCACACATCAGTAATGATGGCCATATTTGGCTCAAGGGTTCTGCTGATCATTTCAGCCCCACGAAGACCTATTTCCTCTTGAACGGCATTCACAATGTATAAGGTGAATGGTAGCTTCTTTTTGTTTTCGTGAAGCAGTCTTGCCACTTCGGCAATCATAAAACCTCCTGCACGATTGTCAAATGCGCGACCCACATAATATTTCTCGTTGAGGATCATAAACTCATCTTCGAAGGTCACTACGCAGCCCACGTGAACTCCGAGCTTTTCGACTTCATCTTTCGATGAGCACCCGCAATCCAAGAAGATGTTTTTCATGCTCGGAGCCTCGTCCTTGCCACTTGCCAAATTTCTGGTGTGAATAGCGGGCCAGCCGAAGACTGCTCTTACAGGGCCTTTGTCGGTGTGGATTACCACTCGCTTGCTTGGCGCGATCATGTGGTCTGATCCACCATTTCGACGCAAATAGATAAATCCTTTGTCCGTGATGTAATGCACGAACCAGCTGATCTCATCTGCATGGGCTTCAATGGCTACCTTGTAGTCTTGTCCGGGATTGATCACGGCAGCCACAGAACCATAGATATCCGTTTGGTAGTCGTCGATGTAGGGTTTCAGATAGTCAAGCCACATCTTCTGTCCTTGGGTTTCAAAACCTGTCGGAGATGCATTGTTGATGTACTTTTCTAAAAAGGCAATTGATTTTTTATTGAGAATGGATTTTTGGGCCATAAATTTTGTTTTGAGCAAAAATAGCCTTTTCAACCAATGACGATGAATAACTAGGGCAACCTTTAAGGCTTATTTATTCGTAGAACACTTAAATTCATACAAACCTTATCCCTTTGAAAAAACTCTTACTCGTCACCTTCCTTATTTTCAGTATTGGCGGTTTTGCTCAGGATGATTCACTTCTGGTAAAAGTAGCTGCAGACACACTGGGGAAAGACATGCAAGAAGGTGGAATCTCCGTTGAAGCTCTTGGGCTCTATAATCTGGCTCTACAAAAAGCTGAAGCGCAAGAGACCGATTCAGCTATCGTTTATTTTACGCAATCCATACAGCTCGAGCCCGAATTTGCCAAAGCCTACTACAATCGCAGTTCGGCTTTTTTGGTTTTGAATAATCTGAGCGGTGCCCTTTTGGACATAGATCAGTACTTGGCTCTCACAGATACGGCCTCAAAAGGATACTATACCAGAGCGGCCATCCTGGATGAGTTGGGGCGACAAGAAGATGCCCTGGACGCTTATCGAACCGCCGCGCAGAAAGAAGATCAAGCCGATATGGCTTTTTTGGCCATTGGAAATATTCAATTGCGAAATGAAGCGTACCAAGAGGCTGTCGACAATTACACGGCATATTTGCGGTATCACCCTTCTGACGGTATGGTGCTCCATGATCGCGGATCGGCCTTTCAGCTTCTCAATGATTCAAAATCAGCGGAGCGAGATTACCGTCAGGCTGCTTTGGTGAGTCCCGATTTGGCTACGGCTTTCGCCAATTTAGGAACCGTATTAAGAAAATCAGAGCGCTATGACGGGGCAATTGATGCCTATAGCGATGCGCTTAAAATTGAACCTGAAGATGCAATGATTTTGAACAACAGGGGCTATGCTTATTTCCTTTCGGGAGATTATGAGAAGGCTGTGGCAGACTTCAAAAATGCCACATCTCTTTCACCGGATTATGCTTATGCTCACAACAATTTGGCTTCAGCCTACATCAAATTGGAGAAATACCAAGAAGCTGTGGAGGCAGCGGGTCAAGCCATTTCACTCGATCCCGAGTACGGCTTTGCCTATCTGAATCGCGGTATAGCCCGAGAGATGGTTCGCGACATTCGCGGTGCCTGCAGCGACTGGGAAATGGCAGCTTCCCTTCAAGTGAAAAATGCTGCCGATTACCAAGCTTCGGTTTGTAAATATGTTGAGCCATGAGAACAGTATTGATAATTCTCCTCTTGGGATTTGGTTCTGTTGCCCTTGCTCAGAATATTCCTTTTGAAAAAGAAAATTTCCCTAATGACAAGGAGGGCTTTAAGCTGGCCATAAAAAACATGAAGGAAGGAGACCGAATTTTTGATGAAGATCGAAGGGCATACTTCAACCTTGCAATACCTTACTACACGGCAGCTCATGAATTCAATCCTGACAATGCCGAGTTGAATTATAAGTTGGGAGTGTGCTTCTTGTTTTCATCTCAGAAGAGAAAAAGTCTTTCCTATTTAACAAAGGCCTACAATTTGGATTCCGAACTCGATCCCTACAATATTCATTACCTACTGGGCTGGGCAAATCAGCTTAACTCAAACTGGGATTTGGCCATCGAAGAGTTTGAAAAACAGCAGGCTGTTCTCAATCGATCTGAAGGAAAACCCGAAGAGTTTCAAAAAGTGCAGAAGCGACTCTCTGAGGTGAAGTTTGGAAAGGAGCTTGAAAACTCTCCTGTTCGCGTATGGATAGATAATTTAGGTTCGGCTATTAACTCTGCTGCTCCCGAATACGCACCGCTAATTTCTACAGACGAGACATTGCTAATCCTGACCGCTCGAAGAGAATCAAATGTAGGAGGCTTGAAGGACGATTCAGATAATTTGCCTTTTGAAGATGTCTATTATAGTAGAAGCTCCGGAGGCGAATGGGCTCCGCTGAAGAATATGGGTGAAGATGTGAATACGTCAGGTCATGATGCGGGTTCAGGTCTATCTCCTGATGGGAAAACACTTTTTGTTTTTCGCGGAGACGCAAAAGGGGGTGGAGATATCTACGAATCTATCTACAGAGATAATGAGTGGAGCAAGCCGAAAGCGCTTTACAAAACCATTAATTCTGAAGCTCATGAATCGGCTGCAGCGCTTTCATTCGACGGTCAGTCACTGTTTTTTGTTAGTGAAAAAGAAGGCGGTTTTGGTGGAAAAGACATTTACGTTTCCCAATGGGACGCTGAAAAAGAACGATGGGGTGAAGCCAAAAATTTGGGGCCTGTGGTTAACTCGCCTTACGATGAGGATGGGGTCTACATGCACCCTGACGGTAAAACACTTTATTTCAGTTCAGAAGGGCACAACTCCATTGGCGGTAACGACATCTTCTATTCTGAGTTTGAGGACGGTCGATGGAAAACCCCCGTCAATCTGGGAATACCTATAAATACGCCCGATGATGATGTCTTTTTCAGCGTGGCGGCCGACGGCCGTACTGCGTATTATTCCTCCGATCGAGAAGAAGGTTATGGAGAAAAGGATATCTACCGATTGACCTTTTTGGGGCCTGAGAAACAGCCCGTGCTCAACGTCGAAGATCGACTGATCGCCGGTTCAAATGAGCGAAAAATTGAGATTCCTCTTCAGCCCGCAGTAGAGATCAGAACCAGTAAAATGGTTCTCCTTAAGGGATTGGTCTTAGATGATGAAACGGATGCTCCCGTGGCCGCTACCATAGATTTGATCAACAATGCCACGGCTGAGGTTCTCGCTTCTTTTCAAGTTGAGGCTTCTTCGGGCAAGTACTTGGTTTCATTGCCTGCGGGTAAAAATTATGGCTTGAATGTAAACGCTGACGGCTACCTATTCAACTCGCTGAACTTTAATATTCCCGACTCTGCCGGCTATCGAGAGTTTTATAAAGTCATCAAGATGAAGCGCATCAAGATAGGGGAGACCATCGTACTTCGGAATATCTTTTACGATTACAACAAAGCCACTATCCGCGACGAATCAACTGCTGAGCTTGATCGATTGGAGAAAGTACTGGTAGAAAACCCAACCATAAAAGTCGAAATATCAGGACATACCGATAACGTTGGAGGTGATGACTACAATCTCGATCTTTCGGAAAAGAGAGCTCAATCGGTCGTGTCGCACTTGCAAGGAAAGGGAATAGATCCTGCTCGGATGATAGCGAAAGGATATGGGGAAACTCAACCACTCGCTACCAATGACACTCCTGAAGGTCGACAAGAAAATCGCCGAACTGAGTTTAAGATTATCGATTGATTACTGCTTAGCTAATATGATTTTGTGGTGGTGGGAAACACCCGATTCGCCAACCACTTCCAGAATGTACGATCCCGGAGGCATCGCGCCCAAAGATAGGTTGATGTTTTGCGTTCCTTGGCTCATTTCATGTGGTCCGTCTTGGAAAAGTAGCTTTCCATCCGCTCCCATCAGGTGGAGTAAAATGGTTTCCGCATTGGTGAGCGTAAGCGCAATATTGACATTATCAGTTGTGGGGTTTGGGTACAGCTTCACTTCCCCCGTAAATTCTGACTGGTCATACGTGCTGAGTACGTTGCTTTCGGAGAGATTGATATCATCCAAGTAGATATTGTTTCCGCCGTTATTGTAGAATATGAAGCGAAACCTGAAATTTTCCGTCCGTTCCTCGGGCTGAATATTGGTTACCACCAAATAGTTCCATTCATCTTCGTTTTCGGGAGTGAAATATACATCTGTCGGCTCTACTGAAGGAAGCGAGCTGGACGCAGGAAACACCTTTTTAAAAGTCCATTCATCAGAGCAGTCAGTATTGATAAATACTCTGAGTGCCTCGTATCCGGAATCCGATTTCCTGGCAAAGGCTGCTCGCATTGAAATGAATGCAGTATCTAGTTGCGATAAGTCAATCACTTGGCTGGTAAGTTCAACTTGACCATTTCCAATGAGATTGTAGTTTTCTACAAAAACAGAATTTTCACTCAAGAAACCCACAGCCGGATTAAATTCCCAAGTTATATTCTGCTCTGGTTCTGATACGATCCAGTCTACCAAGTCTTCTGTTTGTTCTTCAAAATCTTCCGTGTAGGGAGCATTTTCATTATTAAGTACTTGGATGTAATTTGTTACAATCAAGCTGTCAGCTACTTCTCCGTTTATGGCTTTAATCTTTACGGTATAAAATCCGGATTCTGCGTAGGTCACCACAGGGCTAGACTCAGTGCTCGACTCTGGTTGCCCCCCTTCAAAAGTCCATTCTACTCCGGATGTGGCATTGAGCGATAGGTTGTTGAACGTAACTTCGCCACCCGGGCATACGGCGGTATTATTCGCTGTGAAATTTGGAATGGGTGCTAAATCGTCCGTATTAAAGAAGCCATTTTTCCAAACTCCTCGACCGTAGCTTGCCAAGAATATCTGTTGGGTAGGATAGTGAAACACCATTTGGTTTACGATCACATTGGGAAGACCCTCATTGTATGGACTCCAATATTCCAGATCATTATCAATGTAGAATACTCCCGCATCTGTCCCTGCATAAATAGCATCGTTACTGCCTTGCAGGTAATGCAAACAATTCACCGGAATATTGGGCAAATCGCCCGAGATATTCTCCCAATTGTCTCCTCCGTTGTCTGAGTAAAAGACTTTTTGACCTTCGTTATATCCGGAAAAACCCACCCAAATTCTATCACTGTCTTGAGGGTCTATCTCTATGGAGGTGATAAACAAGTTGGGGAGACCATTGCCGATTTCATCCCAAGTTTCACCACCATTTTCCGTTCTATAAAGCAATTGAAAAGTGGAAGCCATAATAACATCGGGATTTGATGGTGCAACACGCATTGCTCTCAAGGTAGTCCCTGCATTCAAGTCGCTAATTACTGACCACTCACCGTCCTCATTCTTCCAAACATTCTCATAACCCGCAAAAAGAATATTGGGGTTTGTCGGGTGAATTTCAAAAGGAGTAACCCATGCTCCCGTTTCATTTATACCATTTGTGTAGTCTTGAAAAGAGAGGCCTCCATTGGTAGATCTTTGATAGGCTCCCCCGGGTATGAGGGCATACATGATATCATCGTTTGTATAGTCAATGGCTGCTCCGTTTCCATCTCCGCCCAAGATATGTTCGTATCCGTTCTCACTGCTGAAAAGGTTGGTTCCATTGTCTTGAGCACCCGCCAGTATTTTATCGGGATCACTTACCGATACCGAAATTCTATAAAATTGACTGATTTGAAGACCTTCGCTGATGTCTTCCCATGCATTTCCATTATCGTTTGAGCGAAAAACACCTCCGTCGCTCCCGCAGTAAAGTGTATTACCAAAAAAGTCGAGTGAGTGAATATCTGCATGCGTATAGGCAATGTTCGGGGGATAATACCAATGTGATTTGATGTTCCAACTGCTCCCACCATTCGTGGTTTCCCAAACGTTTATCCCTCCTACAAATACTCTGTCCTCATCTGTTGGTGAAGCCGCTATGGCCAAATCATACCAACTTTGTCCTCCCTGGGAATCTCCCGTTTGGGAGTAGCCCAAAATGTTGGGTGAATTGCTCATCAGTTCAAATGAATCTCCTTCATCCGTACTTCTGTAAAAACCCTGAAATCCTGAGTCGTCAGAATCGCCTGCCAAAATGTAGACCAACTGGTCATTTGCCGCGGTGACGGCCATTTCCAAGCGATTTACCTGCCCGGAAGAAGGCAAACCTGAATTGATTTGATCAAAGCTTTCCCCTCCGTCTTCAGATTTATAAAATCCGGTACCCGTTGCGTAAACGATATCGGAATTTCCAGGGTGGATGGCGACATCACGCAAGAAGATACTCAGCGGTTGATCCCATGTTTCACCTCCGTCTTCTGTAACAAATAGTCCTTGGGAGGACGTGACGTAAATCTTATCCGGATTTTGAGGATCCATTAATAAATCCGTGCAGCGAATTTGGTCTTGGATCTCGAAAGCGAGACTTGTGGACTCCCATGAGTTTCCGCCATCGGTGGATCTAATGACTCCGAAACTGTAAGTGTCATTTGCGTTACCATCTCCTGTCGCCAAATAAATGATATCCGTATTTTCGGGATTCACTGCAATAGCACTGGCACCAATTGCGACCAGCGTATCCGTTAGTGAGGCCCACGTGTCTCCGTTATCTGTTGATTCCCAAAGTCCACCGGCAGGAGTGGCAACATAGATGTGTTCTGAGTTGGTAGGATCGACATATGTCGCATTCACTCGGCCAAGTCCGGGGTTCCATCCGAATCCCGTCCATGATGTGGGTCCTACGGGTGTCCATGGGTTATCCGATTTCATTTCCGTGCCTCCCATTTTCTTAGTCACCTTCAAAGCCTCCATAAGTTTCAGGCCGGATACTCTTTCCCCGGAAGGGTAGACGCGCGGCTCCATAAAGTATTCCCAGCGCTTGTATTGCTTGTAACCGCGTCCTCTTATATACCCTTGGTCTCCCCATTCTTCTTCAAAGGCTTCTTGAACCTCGTAGAAATTCACATCGTCATCTGTCATCAAATCAACCCAAGTCTGGGCTTCTGAGTAAAGAGCTGCGCTTACAAAAGCGAATAAAAACAGTAGTTTTTTCATAGAACTTTGGAACTTTGGTCGAAAATAGAACTTATTGTGATTGAATTCAGGCAATCATAAAGTCAAAATTGTAATTCCAAACAGGTGAAGAACGTAAAGGTTATTGAGACAAAAGATGGAAGTAAGTCACTTTACCTTCCCGAATTGGATGAAACTTATCACTCCACCCACGGCGCGCTCCAAGAGTCGCAGCATGTTTACATAAAGTCAGGTATTGAGTACTTGATCGATCAAGAAAACCCGGATTCTATCAAGGTTTTTGAGATGGGCTTTGGAACGGGACTCAATGCCTATCTCACCGCTGATTTCGCGAGGAGATCAAACCGTAGAATTCACTATCGCACTATTGAGAAATATCCTTTAAGTATTGCTGATCATTGCAGTTTGGGCTACTCGTTATTGCTGACTTCACCCGATTACGCGCGTGACTGCCACGCCATCGCTGAAGCTCCTTGGGGACAAAAAGTAGAGATCAATTCGAATTTCATTCTTGAAAAAATCCAAGGAGATTTTTTTGAGTATTCAGATACTGAAACCGGCTTTGATTTGCTCTATTTTGATGCCTTCGGACACCGCGCTCAGAGCGAGCTTTGGGAAGAAGAAGTATTTAAGATTTGTGCTTCACTTTTGCGAAAGGGTGGGGTTCTGGTTACCTATGCATCAAAAGGTTCGGCTAGAAGAAATCTGATTGCTGCAGGATTTGAGGTGGAGAAAACTCCCGGAGCACCGGGGAAAAGAGAGATGATGAGAGCTACAAAGGTGTCATGAGTTTTCCATTCAACGTGAGAGTATATGGGGCGCTGATTTGTGAAGGTCACATCCTTCTAAGCGACGAAAGGATAAAGGATTTTTCTTTTACCAAACTCCCTGGCGGGGGACTCGAATTTGGTGAGGGAACCATGGAATGTCTCAAGCGGGAATTTCGGGAGGAAACGGCGCTCGAAGTGGAAATTGTGAGGCACATCTACACCACCGACTTTTTTCAGGTGTCTGCCTTCGACGAGAATCATCAGGTGATTTCCATCTACTATGCAGTGAAAGCGGAAGAGCTAAAAAATATCAGTCCTATTGAAGCTCAAGAGCCCAATCAGAAATTTAAGTGGATCAGACTAAATGAATTGTCTGAAGAGCATTTTACCTTTCCCATTGATAAGAAGCTCGTTTCTGAATTAAAAGAGCTCTAAGCGTTTTTGAACGTAACCTGAAATTGATTCAAATACCTTGGTTGGCTTTTTCGTGCGCCAATTGACTTCTTGTAATCTGCCTCCTGTTACGAAGTAGCTGTCTGCACCTACTTCATCGAATTCTTGAAGGACATGATCTCTAAAATTGACGAGTGCAATCCATCCGTCGGTTTCTGAAATGTCTTCAAACCATTCCTCGTAGTAGCAATCATCAGAGTAGTGAAAGTTCAAAACATTCTCGCCGATCAATATGAATTTGTCTATTCCCAGACCGATGAAATGGTCTGCTAAGTCGCGCTTCAAAAACATGATGTCGTTGTGAAGGCAATCGTTCCATTCACCAAATAGTTCGAGTATCACAACCCCCTCTTCATAATTGGCGTAAAGCACCTTTACAAAAAGTGATGGCGAGCCGAATTGATCCCACTGCGGGTGAACAAGGTGATTGTAAAGAGCATTGGTGAACTCAAATTCACTGTACTCATTTCCATAAAAGGGAGATCGAGGGTCTTCCTCTGCAGTATAATATCCCCTCCAGTTGAAATATGGCTCAATACTGTGCATTAATCTTACTTCCTGTTTATCGCCTCCCTTACACTACCGTGTTTCAGAAGTAATTCGTTTGCTTTTTGATAATCGACTCCTAACGCTTCCATCACCATTCTTGTTCCCCGATCTACCAATTTATTGTTGCTCAATTGCATGTCTACCATTCTATTTCCTTTCACCCTTCCCAGCTGTATCATCAGGCTGGTAGAGATCATGTTGAGAACAAGCTTTTGAGCCGTGCCTGCTTTCATTCGGGTGCTACCGGTTACATACTCCGGTCCGGTGATTATTTCCATCGGGTATTCTGCGGCTTCCGCCAAAGGTGATCCTTCATTACAAGTGATGGCACCGGTAAGAACGCCGTTTTGTCGGGCTTGTTTTACGGCACCGATTACGTAAGGTGTAGTGCCTGAGGCGGCAATTCCCACAACCGTATCCTGCGAGCCGATTTCGTGCTCCAATAAATCGTCCCATCCTTGATTTTCGCTGTCTTCAGCAAACTCAACTGCCTTTCGTATGGCAGAGTCACCACCGGCTATTATTCCAATAACCAAACCATGTGGTACTCCGAACGTTGGCGGGCATTCGGAAGCATCGACTATTCCCAATCGGCCGCTGGTACCTGCCCCGATGTAAAAAAGGCGACCGCCGTTTTTCATTCGCTTTACAGCTTCAACTACAAACTGCTCAATCTGAGGTAGCTTTTCGTTGATAGCTTGATGAACTTTGGCATCTTCTTGATTGATTTCACTCAAGATCATTCCGATGCTTTTCTTTTCTAAGTCGTCGTAATGCGACTCTTTTTCGGTGTGTTTCTTCACGGCACAAAGGTAAAAAGAAAGCCCCTTCGCAAAGGCGAAAGGGCTTCAAGATTAATTCAAACGTTCTTTCTAATTGAATAGAACCTTCTTGGTAATTTGATTGTCGTCAAAGACTACGCGCATCAGGTATACCCCGTTGCTGAAGTCATTGCGATTCATGGTATACATTCCTGAATTCACCACTTCGTTCATTACAACTCGTCCTGTAATGTCCATCAGCTCTACTCTGCGAATAACGAATTCGTCATTGCGAATCGTCAATTCTCCTTGAGTAGGATTAGGATAAACGTTGGTTGAGTTTTCATAGACTACGTCGTCGGTGCTGTTTGGTCCACAGCTAGCTCCTTCCAAGCCAAGTACACACATGATGCGTGGTACTGCATAACCCTGAATGGTATCAATATAAGCCAGACCTTTATCAGGTCCCATTCCCGGATTTCCAAGAACACCACTTTGGTTAAGCTCTGCCGCGTCAAAAGCAGTTCCCGCAGCAGCATTTGTAGCGGCAACAACCGCTTCAAGGGTAGGGAGATCCCACCAGTCCCATGGTCCACCTTCATTAAAGAACGGTACTCCCGGGATGGGTTCGTTTATTGGAAGTAGAATAGGAAATAAACCTTCGGGGCTAGATGCAACCGTAATGGTAGGTTGTGTAGGAAGGATGTAGTCAAATGTTTCCCCATAAAGTGAACGTGCACGATCTGTGAAAGGGTCAGACGGCATGGTTTGAATTGGGAAATTGTTTCCCAGATCATTGGCCGTTTGAACGAACACATTTGCACCACTAACATCAACTACATTTTCATTTGTTGTAGGAACGACTACCGTACCGTCGTCAAAAGGAGCAAACGGGTCTCTTATACAATGGAAACTTACCATTGGCGCTTCACCTTCATCAAGCCATGAAATATCGGCTAGTGCTCCACCGGCATTAATACCCATGTGAATTTCTTTTGAAATTCCAGCTTCTTGGCGTGGGTCGGGGAGTCTTGTTGCTCCGGGTCCACCATCGATATTTCCATCAACAGCTTCAAGTACGTAGGTCCATTATTACCTACGAAATTTAGGAAGACTGGCAATTTCGTCAATGTAATTGTCAAGGGTAACATAGGCTTGTGCAACATATCCTCCTGAACCTTGTCCGAATAGAACAATTTTGTCAGGATCAATTCCGTAAGGGTTACCGTCATCAACAGAAGCTTTGAAAAAACGAACGGCACTCTGCGTGTCGTGCAACGCTCGATAAACGGCTTGAAGTAACGTTCCGCGACGTACGTCGGGATCAGTTGATTCAGGATTCCACCCGAGACGGTAGTTAATTGAAGCCGCAACGAATCCTCTCCTTGCCCACTGACGGCAAAGGTTTACACCTGCGCTGTCTATCTTATCACCGGTAATAGATCCGTTGAAAAGAGCGGGAAGAAAATTACCCGTGTGGATGAAAATAATCAGTGGACGTGAATCCACATCATCTTCTCCGGGAGGAGTGTAAATGTCCATTTCGAGAAGCGAAAGCTTCACCAAAGTCTGGTCTCCGCCAGGCGCTGCCGAAGGAATGAAATACTCCGTTGGGAATGGTTCACCATTGTCAATGTTCGCATTAAGAGCTGTCATTTCAGCAGTCCAAGTAGCAGGGTCAGTTAAGATCCCCGGAATTGAAAATGGATTAACATTGGCTCCGAATACTACGTCACTTTCTACCTCATTTGAGGAGAAAATCTCCGTAGCATATCGCTGGGCTTGTGTTTGTAAAGAGGCTGCTAGGAATATTCCCAGACTTAGGCCGAGTAGGTGTTTCTTCATACGTGCTTTGTTTTTGCTATTTGAGTTGTAAAATAAGACATTTATCGATTCAGCCACTCATAAACGATCGAAAAGTAAGCCATCCTGCCAACATAAGGTCCGCCATAAACGGTGAATACTCTATTGTCAGTCAGATTCGATGCTCCTAATTTCAGTGTGGTATTGATCTTTTTAAAGTTGGTCATAACGGCTGCGTCAACCATGTAATAGGAAGGTACAAAGCCGGTAAACTGAGGGCTACCTTCAAAAATGAATCCGTCTACCCATTTGGCATTCACACTGAATCCCCAGTTTTTCAGTCTCATAAAACCCAGATCTGTTTTTAGGTCTCGGGCATTAACCCCCACATTAACTTTATGCTCAGGCGTGTTGAACGCAGGAATGATCGGATCATCTTCACCGCTTACGAGGTTGTTCCAACTATAATTGGTTGTAAGCGCAAAAGTTTTGTAGAAATAGTAATTCACTCCAACCGAGAATCCTTGGGTGGTTACCGTTTCTCGGGCATTGGCCGCCACTCTGAAAACTTGTAAACTGGTAAAGTCAGGTCGTTCGGCTTGAGGGGTGTAAGGTAGTGTCAAACCAATGTTGAAACCAATGAAATCCTCATAGAAAGTGTAGTAATAACTCGCGTCGACGTAAATTTTGTTTGATAAGGTACTTCGATATCCGACTTCAAAAGTTCTGGCTTTTTCAGGTCGGATCGGATCAACATTGAAAAACTCCACTCGATTCCAGTCAAAAAGAGAACTGTTTCTGGCTTCGTCAAAAGAATCTAAGCTTACCAAGGAATCTTGCCCCGTCAGATTACCAAGCAGAATGGCTCTACCAACATCATAATAGAGAAATTGATCGGCCATTGTCGGATTACGAACGGCAGAGGATACACCTGCTCTCAATACAGTATTTTCGTTTAACTGAAATACCAAACTTGCCGCAGGAGATACTACTGCATCAAAGTTTTCATTCTTGTCAACTCTCAAAGTTGCTTGAAGAGTAAGCCTTTCGTCGATAAATTTTTTCTCAAATCCGACATAAGCTCCGGCCTGCCAATTCGTAACGGTTCGGTAGCTGGAGTCCGTTCTTACTATTGAAGTGGTGCCATCTTCATTTATGATTGTTTCACGGGTGTATTCCAAGGTATCTTCGAAGATCGTTCCTCTCGAATTCGGTCGATAAAGTCTACCGCTACCTCCAACTCTTATTTTCGCAAATCTCGTGTCAAATATGTATTCTCCCTGAGCGTGGTAAAGACTGGACTTATCGTAAAATCGGGATCCGCCCTCTGTGAACAGTCGGGAAGTCACATCATTGAATAGCGAGTCAAATCGAGCAGTTCCCGGTTCGAAATAAGCATTTTCACCTTGTCCTTTTGTGGTTCTCTGAATTAGGTCGTTGTAATCTTGCATAAACTCTGCATTGTCTTGAGCCCATTGCAGTTGATCACTTTGAACTATCGCTTCTCCAAGCCGTGTTTGCGTCTCAGCAAAGCCAGGTTATCAAATGCCTGTTTCAGGGTCAAAAAAATCATTAAAATGAGGTCGTTTAGATGCATATTCCGTGCTATCAAAGGATTGGGCATTCCAGCCATGAAAAGTTCATCATTAAAAGTCTGATAGTTCTGAGAATAAGATCGGTAATACGTACCCTCTGTCATATGTGCGTCTGACATTAAAGCTCCCGTTAAAACGGCGTCGTAGCTATTCCCTGCATCTTCGCTCGTTGCATAAGCTCTGAAGAAGAACTTGTCTTTCTTCTCAATCTGAACTTTATGCTGGAAAAATTGGATGTCTCTTAAACTGTAGCGGTTGTCTCCTTGATAGACCGTCGTACCGTTACCGTAATTAAAGTAATAGTCGAGGACTAAATCATCCTTGATTTTGTAGTACAAACCCGCACTGGTCTTCAGGTTTCTGGTATCATAATCAGCCAAATCGATTTCTCTGTATCCGGGCCGATAAACCCTCGTTAAGGCTGGTCTCTGTTCAATGCTAGGTCCTAAGTCGTTAATGAAAATATTCCCACCTGTTGTTACTTCATCTCCATATCTGTTCACTGCATCATAGCCTGAGAAGTTGGTCTCATCAACGGCTAATCCTTCGATAGCGTCGTAATTATCCGCTTCCCAATCCAAAGCACTTAAGTAGAAAACATTCAGCTTGTAACCGAATTTCTCTTTTCCCTCTTTGTTTTTAAATACCTCAGCCCAACGCACTGCACCCTCAAAAAGCGAACGCTCTCCTGCTTTTAGAGAAACGGTCAAACCCGGAAAAAGGAAAGGATCTTTTGTCCGCATATCTATCACACCGTTGAAGGCACCCGGCCCATAGTAGGCTGAACTAGCACCTGCCACAATATCTACCGACTGAATATCCAAATCTGAAGCTCCCAGGAAGTTTCCGAGAGAAAAGTTCAAGCCCGGGGATTGGTTATCTACACCGTCAATGAGTTGCAAAGAGCGCACAGGTGATGTACTGTTGAAACCGCGCGTATTCAAAATCTTAAAACCCAAACTAGCAGATGTGATATCAACTCCTTTAAGTTACCAAGACCTTCATAGAAATTTCCCGAAGGAGCTTCTTTGATCGCTATCACGTCCATAGACTCCACGGTAAGAGGAGCTTGTTTACTCTTTTCACTTATTCTGCTTCCTACAATCTCTACCTCATTGATCAAGACATTGTCTGTACCTAAAGCGACTTTTAACTTTTCATTAAAAGAGTTTATGGTAACTTCTTGGGCGGTGTAGCCCAAAAAATTAACGATAAGTGTAATCGGTGGATTCTGATTTACTTTCAAAGAAAAATTTCCATCAATGTCGGTGGTCGTTCCGGTCGTGGTACCTTTAATCACTACAGAAGCTCCGATTAAAGTCTCCCCTGTATCGTCATCTGATATCGTTCCTGTTATGGTTCCCTGAGCATGCGAAACCAACCCAAAGAGTACAAATAACAATACGAGCGACGCTACCTTCCGCGTTTTCTTCCAATTCATGCGCTATTGAATAGTGGTGTCGTTTTT
Organism: uncultured Cryomorphaceae bacterium; assembly: GCA_942492545.1. Lineage (GTDB taxonomy): Bacteria > Bacteroidota > Bacteroidia > Flavobacteriales_D > Cryomorphaceae > JAKVAV01. The sequence continues at coordinate 23,068 of CALOFA010000036.1, forward strand.
ACACCTTAGGACAGCCAAATTAAAGAAAACATCCGTGTGACGCGAGATACCGCCTTATTTTTTGGATAATAATTTCTTCACAATTGAATTGTTGAGCAATTCTTGAGCCCCACTTAATTAAATAGCGGGGGATAAGCCAGTGGGTCGAATTCATGCATTATCCCATAGGCTGCTTCAACGATATCCTCGTGATTGGGCTTTGAAAAATAATCGCCATCACTACCGTAAGCGGGTCTATGTGCCTTTGCTGAAAGTGCTAGAGGCTTGCTGTCGAGATGGTAATACCCGTTCTGTTCGTTTAATATTTTGTCGAGAAGAAAAGCAGAAGCACCACCCGGCACATCCTCATCTACAATCATGAGTCTATTGGTCTTTTTAAGACTTTCAACTACCATATGATTTTTATCGAATGGGAGCAGGGTTCTCGCGTCAATTAGCTCAACGTCCACGTTCATTCCACTGAGTGTTTCTGCAGCTTCTTCAACGATATTGAATGTAGATCCGTATGAAACGATGGTGAGGTCTCTTCCTTCTTTTACGAGCTCAGGTACGCCCAGAGCTACGGTAAACTCGCTCAAATTTGAAGGCAGGTTTTCCTTGCTTCGGTAGGCATTCAAGGGCTCGATTACCAATGCGGGGTCATCTCCCTGGATTAAGGTGTTGTACATTCCTGCAGCAGTAGTCATATTTCGCGGAACGCAAACGTGTATCCCTCGAATAGCACCGAGTATAGCTCCCATTGGCGAGCCGGAATGCCAAATTCCCTCTAATCTGTGGCCTCTCGTGCGAACAATTAACGGAGCTTTTTGACCTCCTTTGGTACGGTATTGAACCGTGGCCAGATCATCACTCATGATTTGAAGAGCGTACAGCAAATAGTCTAAATACTGAATTTCGGCAATAGGCCGAAGACCCCGCATAGCCATTCCGATTCCCTGACCCATAATGGTTGCTTCTCGGATACCCGTATCGGCAACGCGAAGCTCACCAAACTTTTCTTGCATGCCTTCCATACTCTGGTTCACTCCGCCGATCTTTCCGACGTCTTCACCGAAGGTCAATAATTCAGGATATTTCTTGAAAAGAGCCTCGAAATTGTCGCGAAGAACTATTCGTCCATCCACCTTAGCATCCGAATCATAGGTGGGTTTGATTTCGCCGATTTTCAGAGGAGATAACTCACTTTCACTGTACAAATGCGAGCTGTAGCGATCATTGCTCAGTTTGCGGTAATTCTCTATCCACAATTGTAATTCTCCTCGAATCGTGTCATTGCTGTTTCGCAAACTGTAGAGGGCCTTTCTCGCACCTGAAACCACATCTTTGCGAATGGGCTCTGACAAGGATTTTAATTCTTTGTAAATAGACTCGATCACTTCGTTTCCTTCGGCCTTTTCGAGAATTGAAAATAGCCCTTCGCGCTCAGACAGGATCTCGTCTTGAAATTCTTTCCACGCTTCTTTTTGAGCTGAGCGTACATCTTTCTTTGCCTGTTTTGCAATGGCATCCAACTCTTCCTCTGTCGATAAATCGTGCTCGAGAATCCAAGTCTGAAACTTGGTAATACAATCGTATTCTTTGGCCCACTCCAATCGTTCTTTTGACTTGTATCGTTCATGCGAACCCGATGTGGAATGGCCTTGAGGTTGGGTTACCTCCTCGACGTGTATAAGCACGGGAATGTGCTCTTCACG
>CALOFA010000037.1:0-47525 GCA_942492545.1 uncultured Cryomorphaceae bacterium
AAACTTCTCGGAGGAGGAGCTGGCAGAAAAAAGCGACCTGATTAAGAAATACTTCAAAAAAGCTCAAAAGAAAGCGATCCGCGACTTGGTTCTGAACGAAGGAATTCGCTTGGACGGAAGATCTACTACAGACATTCGCCCGATCTGGTCAGAAGTTGACTGCCTTCCGGGAACACACGGTTCTTCTCTTTTCACCAGAGGTGAGACTCAGTCTTTGACCACGCTCACACTTGGCTCAAAGATGGACGAGCAAATGATTGATGGTGCATTGATCAAAGGAACCGAAAACTTCTTGCTACACTATAACTTCCCTCCATTCTCTACAGGTGAAGCTTACCCGATCCGCGGTACTTCAAGAAGAGAAATCGGACACGGTAACTTAGCTCTTCGCGCCCTTAAGGGAGTGCTACCTAAGTCGCCTGAAATGCCATACACAATTCGTCTGGTAAGTGATATTCTTGAATCAAACGGTTCGTCTTCGATGGCGACTGTTTGCGCAGGAACAATGGCACTGATGGATGGCGGAGTTCAAATCAAAGCGCCTGTATCAGGAATCGCGATGGGATTGATCACTGATCCTGAAAGCGGAAAGTACGCTGTACGTTCAGACATCTTGGGAGACGAAGATCACCTTGGAGATATGGACTTTAAAGTAACGGGAACTTCAAAAGGAATGACCGCTTGCCAAATGGACATCAAAGTCGAAGGATTGAGTTTCGAGATTTTGAAGAAAGCACTTTACCAAGCCCGCGACGGACGTGCGCACATTCTTGGTGAAATGCTTAAAACCATTGATAAGCCACGCGAAGACTACAAACCACATGCACCGAGAATTATTTCATTCATCATTCCTAAGGATATGATTGGCGCAGTGATCGGACCCGGAGGTAAAATCATTCAGGATATTCAGAAGCAAACCAATACTGAAATCGTTCTCGAAGAGATTCCTGAAGGAGGAAAGGTTGACATCGTTTCGAGCAACAAAGAAGACATCGATGCAGCTGAAAAGCGCGTAAGAGATATCGCATTCCCTCCGACAGTAGAAGTAGGAGAAGAGTACGAAGGGAAGGTGAAAACCATTATGCCTTACGGTGCATTCGTAGAGGTTGTTCCGGGCGTTGACGGCCTACTCCACATTTCAGAATTGGAATGGGGAAGAGTAGATAAAGTTGAAGACGTCTTAAAAGAGGGTGAAATGGTCAAATTTAAAGTGACCGGAAAGGATCCAAAGACGGGTAAACTCAAACTTTCTCGAAAAATATTAATGCAAAAACCGGAAAGAAACGATTAAGAGAAGCGCCATTAAGCTTTCTCTGAAGAGCTCTGAAATAGAGCTTCTTACGACTACAAGTTCTGACACCCGCTTGATTTTTTGTAACTAAAAATCGGCGGGTGTCGTTATATCAGACGATAATTTTTTTGATAAAACACTTGTAGAACACTTTCATGAGACAGCTTAAAATCACGAAACAAGTCACCAATCGCGAAACCGCTTCTCTCGATAAATACCTTCAGGAAATTGGCCGTGTAGAACTGATCTCTGCAGAAGAGGAAGTTGAATTAGCACGACGAATAAAGAAGGGCGATCACGAGGCACTCGAAAGGCTTACAAAGGCCAACCTGCGATTTGTTGTATCCGTTTCGAAGCAATATCAAAACCAAGGGTTAACCCTTCCTGATTTGATCAATGAAGGTAACCTCGGTTTGATCAAAGCTGCTCAGCGCTTTGACGAAACTCGCGGATTTAAATTCATCTCTTACGCGGTATGGTGGATCCGTCAATCAATCTTACAAGCATTGGCCGAGCAGGCCAGAATTGTGAGATTGCCACTTAATAAAATCGGATCTGTCAACAAGATCAACAAGGCTTTTGCCAAGTTGGAGCAAGAATTTGAAAGACCACCGACCAGTGAGGAAATTGCAGAATGTCTGGAAATGACTCTTGAAGAAGTTCAGCAGTCTTTGAAAAATGCCAACAAGGCCGTCAGTATGGATGCCCCATTGGGATTTGATGACGATGCATCGGGAAATATGTACGAGGTGTACGATGACGTCGACAATCCAAAACCTGACGACCATTTGATTTCACAATCATTGGGAATGGAAATCGAAAGATCTCTACACACCCTTACTGCAAGAGAAGCAGATGTGATCAGGCTCTATTTTGGCTTGACAGGGGAAAACCCACTGACCTTAGAAGAGATCGGTCAACGTTTTGATCTGACTCGGGAAAGGGTAAGACAGATCAAAGAAAAAGGTCTGAGAAGACTCAAGCACAATTCACGTAGTCAAATGCTGCGATCATATTTAGGATAGCAATCGATCAAACAACAAATATCAGGGGGTGTCATCACCCCCTTTTTTATTTCCTTTGCAAAAAAAAACAGCATGGGTCATTTGATCGCTCCTTCAGTTCTTTCAGCAAATTTTGCCAACCTCATCACGGATATTGAAATGCTCAATCAGAGCGAGGCTGACTGGTTTCACATAGATGTGATGGATGGAGTATTTGTTCCAAATATTTCCTTCGGTTTCCCGGTAATGGAAGCGATCAATAAGTACACCCTCAAGCCGATGGATGTGCATTTGATGATCGTAAACCCCGATAGGTATATCAGTCAATTCAAGAAAGCAGGAGCCAATATCTTAACAGTTCACCTCGAAGCTTGTACGCATCTTCACAGGACCATTCAGGCCATCAAAGCCGAAGAAATGAGCGCAGGAGTGTCACTGAATCCGCATTCTGCGGTAAACGATTTGGAAGATATCATTACCGACATTGATCTGGTTTTGATTATGTCTGTGAATCCCGGTTATGGTGGACAGAAGTTTATCGAAAACACCTACCGCAAAATTGAACGCACCCGAAACTTGATTGAGAAATCAGGATCGAAAGCCAAAATCGAAGTTGACGGAGGTGTTAATCTCGACAATGCACCAAAGCTGATTGAGGCAGGGGCAGATGTTTTGGTGGCAGGGAGTTTCGTTTTCGGATCGGATAATCCGACTCAGACCATTTCCGATTTGAAAAACGTTTAATTCATTCTTTCCCTTCTACGTAGTCCTTTAGATACTCAAACTCTCGTGTCAGGCTTCCCTCCAAGTTGGTTTGAGTTGCTCGTCTGATTACAGAGGAACCCTCCTTTTCCAATAATTCAGGAAAGATGTTATTAATCAACTCTTGGCCAAAATCTTCCGAAGCGTCCTTCGGAAGCTCGCAGGGAAGATTATCTACTGCCATTACACCAATAGCCGACTCATCCATAAAATCCGACTCCGTCTCATCTTTCGTGTTATATCCGTAAAGCGGGTCTTCGATCGTAGAAGGTCGCAAAGTGCTGGCCACGGGGCCATCAATATCACAACTTATATCCGCAACTACTTTTAAGTTAAACGTATCGTCCTTTGCATCCTCTCTGGTGAATATAAAAGGTGCCTTAGCGTCCCAATAGTGACAAGAGATGTACATATCAGCAACCTTCGCATACTTGGCAAAGTCAGAATCAAACCTTTCAGGAAATCGGTAGAAGTCAGACTTTTTGAAGTCAGAGCCATCTTTGGTCTTATTGTAATCATGAACACCTAACTGGGTATACACCGGTTCGGTAAAATCTCCTTCTAAGAAGGATTTTGGGCTAACCTTGCGAATGCCCGCGGAATCAAGAATTTCCATTGCCCCTCCTGCCACTCGACCTTTTCCCGTAATCACTGTCTTAAAGCCCTTCGGAAGATCAATTTTTTTCAATTCGCGCTCCACTTCTTTTCTGTCTTCACATTCATGTGCCGATTTGAGGTGGTATAGCTCAAATTTTTTGCCTGCGGCAAGCAGGGCATTGTAAGCACCCACAATTCCCGCATATCTTCCGAAACCGATCAATCTTCTCCCGCTCTCATCTGTCAATACTTCGTAGTCGATCAACCTGATTTTCTTATCCAAAATCGCTTTCAGCAAGTCCCTGTTATAGGGTTGTTTCTTAAACGTATGCGAAAAGAAGAAGTAGGTCTTATTGGGTATCAATTGGTCCAAAGGAACCTCCTTAACACCGAAAAGAATAGAGCAATCGCTGACATCATCCACCACCTTGACTCCTTCCTTCTCATACGCTTCATCTTTGAAGGCACGAATAGGACTGGATTCGACAACAAGCTCTATATCGGGGTACTTTTCGATCAAATGCTTGCACTGAGCCGGCGTAAGCGGAACTCGTTTATCAGGAGGATTCTTACCTTCTCTGATGATGCCGATTTTAGTCATGGTCGTCAATTTTTTGGAGGTGCAAATTTAGACTTTTCCCATGGGGCAAAAAAGCCTCTGAGCTAGTCGCCGAAAGCTACCGTTTTTCATTTAACACAAGAAGAACCATTTATGTCTTTCAGAAATTAGAGTAACTTTTGAGCCGGTAATTCGTCCAACTTTTGAATTCCACCGACAGATGCTTTTACGAACATTCATTATTCTGTGCTTTGCCATGCTTTTCTCTTTATTGAGCAAGGGACAAAATCTTGCTCCAAAAGATACTATATCAGTCAAGCAAGAGGTTGTAGAATCGACGGAAGAAGTTGATGGACTGTTGGCATTTGCGGGATATTTGGGCAAAAAACTCTATGACGGAGTGAGCGACCAATTTGCTGATGAAGAGGCTGAGGGTAAAGCAGAGATCAAGAGGGTACGAATTAAATTAGGACCCATTAAGATAGAACGTATTGAGAAAAGATAGGATAATGACGAAATGTCATATACCTTTGCCAATCGCAATAAAATCAACCTTTGGGATGATTATTGCGTATTTAAATTAATTCTTTGAAATCTGGGGCCGACCGGTTTTGACAACATGAGTTGGTTGTTTGGTAAGCGTGTCGAGCGTTGGAAGTTTGCTCGTACAAATCAATTTCCAAGCCTATAAATGGCGAAAACAATTACGCTCTCGCAGCTTAATAGTCTAAGACTATAAGTTTAATTCCGTAGTGAAGTACAGTAGCTCGGAACGAGTACCCTTCAGCTTATCCGTCTTATATGGGCTGAAATCAGGGTATCAATCTTTAAGACTAGGAAGTTCAGTGACCTGATGTACTTCCGAAGCTGAATTAGGTCTAAGCTAAGAGTAGGTTGTTCGATACCGGCTCTCAGTCGAAAATTAATATGGAACTACACACGTAGAAAGCTAGATAGTCCCATGCTTGGACGAGGGTTCGAATCCCTCCGGCTCCACTTGATGATCAAAACCCCTGAACGCGAATGCGTTTAGGGGTTTTTTATTCAAGCGAATTACCGAAAGCAGCGAAGCGCTTTCAAGGTGAGGCGGTTGAATAAAAAACCGCCGATGCGGTAGCAGCGGTAGGGTTTTGATTCCCTTCACGGGTTAGGTGGGAAAACCGAAGGTAATCCCGTAGCACGCAAAGACGCGAAGCCGCAAAGCCAAGTGAACGTAATACCGCCCATGCGGTAGCAGCGGTAGGGTTTTGATTCCCCTATCCTTTAAAGAAAATTCGCCTCATAAAAAAAGGACAATGACTCTCGTCATCATCCTTTTCTATTTCGCAATAAAGTGATTTCTTAATAAGAGGCTACAAAATTAGCGAACTCCTTATCTTCTCCGAGCAATGGCTCCATCGCATCTAAGAATGGAGTGGCATCACTTTTTCTACCTTCTTCTTTCATAAGCTTGGCAAACTCAATAACTGCATATCGGTAAGCAGGCTTCCCTTCGGAAGAAACTGATGAAGGAGTAAAAACCTTTAAAGCTTCTTTTGCCTCTTCAATGGTAGTTTCGGCTTGATATACATTCTTACTTCTCCACTCTGCCGTTCCTTTTAGCAATATAGCGCTGACATCATTCGGATCAAGTCGCTGCACGTTCTTAGCGAAGGTCGTACTCTTTCTGTAGTTCTCCGTTTCATAATGAAATTTGAGCCTCTTGCATCACTTCAGCCTTGAGTTCGCTCAAGTACCGTCAAAATCAGGCATGTATTCGTTATCCTTATCATATCTTCTTGCCTTACCACCATATTTAATGGCATCTCTAAATGCTCTAGGGTAATCTTCAGCCATCTCGTCATTCTTAGAAATTTCAAAATAAGCCATGGATGCATACATATATGGTCTCGGGTCCCGTCTGGTATCTTCCTTCTCCATGTATTTTTCAGACTTACTTACGGCCTTTTCGTAATCACCATCGATTACCATAAAAAGGATCTCTTTCATATCCTCGCCATACTTATCTTCTTTTTCGTCGTCCTGAGCTTGAAGTGGAGCAATAGAAAGAAAAGCTGCAATCATTATCAGGAAAGACCATTTGTTCTTTTGCAATATCATATCGGTTAGTTCTTTAATCGTTTTTCAATGTAATTTGAATTCATAATACCAAGGGCACCCATATACTTTAATCGAAAATCTTAAATCTCCGACTTCGTATTTTTCGATTTGATTTGCCCAAATCTAACCATACTTCAAGCATATCAGAACTTGCACCCACAATTTCGATATTTTCATCATAAGGAATCAAGAAATCAGGAGAGATATCAAGCAACCCTGCATCTAAGATAGCTCTGAGAGAAGTTTTACCATAAAGATTCTGATCAATTTTCAACATTTCTCCGCTTGGGTTCTCTGCTAATTCTCCTGTAGGTATCATTGGCTTTTCGGTTAGCTCAATGATCTCCATCCTTAATTTGAAAACATCATCATGCATCCCTTCAAAAGTTGAGCCATCTTCAATATTCAAGCCAAAATACAAGGTCTCACCGATTCGGAAATGATTAACCGATTCCGGAAGTTGATGTCGAAAAAGCATAGGAAGCACAACGGAAGTTCCCCCACTGATGCTCTGAATGTCGTATCCGAAGTGCGCTTTAATTAGCTCCTTGTACAAGTTGAGTTGAATAAATTTATCAGGACTGGGCATAACCCCGTGTAAGCAGTTTAAATTAGATCCGATTCCGACTACCTTAATATTGGGAAGCGAAAAAACCTGGCGAAAAAAATTGACCACATCTTCTCCCATTACGCCTTCCCTCAAATCGCCAAGTTCGATCATTATGACCACCTTGTGCGTTTTATTCTGCCGTTGAGCTTCATCGCTTATCAACCGAAGCGTGACCATTTCGGTATTCAGACTCACGTCGGCAAAGGTCACCAAGTTCTTTATTGATCTTTTTGCGGGCGGCTTGATATAAACGGTCTGCACTGTAGGATCTAGTTTCTTGACAGCCCCAAATTGCTAATTCGTGAATCGTGAATTTCCTTAACTCCTAAATTCAGGACTTCTTGAAGAAAAAGTTTATTTCCGCAAAGCAATTTTGTGACAATACCCCACTCCACATCGTACTCATCAAAACGTCTTTTGAGCAAATTGAAGTTTTCTCTCAACTTTTCTCTATCCAGTTCTACAAAAGCCATAGCTTATATTATTACGCGAGGTATGTTATGTGGTAGCCGCGAGAGCAATTCATAATTCAATTGAGAGCTCATTTCGCCAAACGAAGCCACAGAAATTCGTTGTTCTCCTTGATTTCCTATGAATACTACTTCGCTTCCTTTTCTTATATCCTCTATTTCGGTTACATCAAGGGTGAGCATATTCATATTTACTGTGCCGATCACTCCTACTCTCTGACCGCTTACCAATGCTCTCCCCTGATTGCTTAAAATTCTTGAGTAGCCATAGGCATATCCCACCGGAACTACGGCAATTTTTGTTTTTCGATTGGTTAAATATGAAGTGCCGTAGCCAACATATTCACCTGCCCCCACCTCTTTTAATGTCATCACTTTTGACTTCCATGTCAAAACAGATGTAAGTGGGTCTTCGTACTCTTCTTTCTTGGTAATATAGTCAATCAAAGTTTCACGGTTTGGCCAAAAGCCATAAAGCAAGATTCCAACCCTGACCATATCATACTGTGTATTCGGGTATCTCAGCAATGCTGCAGAACAAGCCATGTGACGAGCCTCAAACTTTATATCTCTCTTCTTGAAGTATGATAAGTAGCTCTTAAAACGGACACGCTGTTTTTTGATTCGGTAATAATTACTAATACTCTCGGCCCCTGCCAGATGAGTGCAAACCCCCGCTAAATGGAGCCACTCTCTATTCTGAGAGATCAATTCAACGAGTTCCGAAAGTTGATTTTCATCCATTCCGGTTCGGTTCATTCCGGTCTCTACTTCTACATGGATTTTCGCAATCAATTTCGTTCTTATAGCGGTTTCTATAACAATCTTCAGCTGCTCAATATCGTACACAAAGAATTCATCACCACGCCTTAGCACGGTTTCCAGATTTTCAGAGGAGATATATCCCATTATCATGAGCTGCGATTCGCGCGAAGCACTCTCATGAAAAGCATTTGCCTCTTCTATGCCATACACCGAGAAATGCTTCACTCCTTGGGCTTCGAGCAGCGGCACCATCTGCTCGATACCATGGCCGTAAGCATTGCCCTTAATTACGGCCGAAATCCGTACTCCTTTCTTGAGCTTACTGCGGATAAATGCAAGGTTCTTCCGCAAAAGAGCACTATCAATTTCAATAAATGAAGAAGCACTTTCCGGGTTCATACGCTAAGAATGTGGTTGTAGAATTCAACAAAAATTTCTGAACCGGATCTGATCAATTCATTGGGAAAATCATAAGTAGAAGCATGCAATGGAGCAGCATCAAGGCCAGCCCCAAGACCAAACATATGTGTTTTGCATCTGCTAGAGTAATGACCAAAATCCTCAGACCATCGAAATGGATTATCCATTTGTTTAAACGGCCTGTTGAGCCGTGAGCAGATTTCCATTAAGTCAGTATGGAAATAATCGTTTGAAGTAGAGGGGAAAAACTCCTCAAATCCTACCTCAGCGGTAGCGCCGTCAATAGCGTTGATCTCTTCTGTCATTCGCTTAACCTCTCTCATCATCCTGTTCAAATCTTCCGATTCTGCAGCCCTGAGTGTGATCAGCAGTTTGGAATCGAGAGGAGAAATACCAAACGTATCAAGTCCTGAATGAAGTGCAATGGGTGTGGCCAGAGAAAATCCTTTGGTATTCTTCGAAATCTGTAACACCTCATCCAAAAGGGACTTTGCCAACATCAAAGGATTTACTGCCTCTTCAGGGTGAGCTGCATGTGAGGTTTTTCCTTTCACACCGAGTCGCACCCCGACGCTCCCACAGGCAAACGTTCCTGACCTACTCAAGACCAGACCCAACGGCTCACCCGGAATATTATGAAGAGCCATCAAGGCATCGGGGATAAAATCATCAAACGCATGGTCTTCCAGCAGTCTCTGCGCACCTTGTCCAGTCTCTTCAGCCGGCTGAAATAAAAAAGATGCCGTACCAAAACCCGGAGATTGTTCTTCCAATCTTTGAATGGTAGCCAGTAGTATTGACATGTGGCCATCATGCCCACAAGCATGACTGCTTTCTTTTTCTTTTGACTTGTATTCGAATTTGTTCTCTTCCACTATCGGCAGAGCATCCAGCTCTGCTCTAAAGGCCACATGAGCCCCTTCACCATACTTTTTCGTGGCTACAAAACCATGGCTGTTCGAGCTCTTCTGAATTTTGTACTCAGGGAAGTTTTGAAGTATGAACTTTTGAAGAAACCCAGAGGTTTGAACTTCTTCTCCGCTTATTTCGGGATTCTGATGTAAATGATGCCTGACTTCTTCGATAGTTTCGGCAGATGGCATAAGGTAAATTACTTTTTTTGGTATCTCATCTCCAGATACTTGTTTGTAAAACCAAGTTTCTCATAGAGAAATTTCGCAGGATTATTTGGCTCCACATGCAGAGCTATATCGCCTTTGGCAATGCTCATCGTCTTTTCCATCAGCTTTCTCCCACCCCCATACCACGGGTATTGGAGTCAACGGCAATGTACACCAGACTGTTTTCAGGAATGTAACCTGACATACCCGTTTGGTTCACCACCACAGCTCCTACAAGCTTGTTTTGCAATCTGCCCAACACCACGAATCCTCCTTTGCCTTTGTGTGCGCTACATGAATATTCAATAGCGGCCCGTATATGATTCTTCGGATCACCGAACTCGTCGAGGTTGGTGTGAAGAAAATCAACGACCTCATTCTCTTCAAGGGTTGTTGGTGAGTTTACTGAATCGTAAAATGAAATGTCTATTTCTTGAAATTTGTTGTCAGTATGATCTGAAGACATAAAGTCTGCTGATTTTATGATTTCTAATTAAATAGGAACTTGAGACAAGAAGTTGAACGCAATTATCTTTTAATGCGGATAATTCCTGCCTTGATCTCTAGCGTTTCCAGCTTTTCAGCAATGGCATCTGCTTCATCGCTGTAAGCAATGAAATAAAACTTGCCCTTCTTTCGCTCACAGTATTCATCGAAAAGTTGCCACTTGGGTAAGCGCTCATCCCAGTTTGTCAATGATTCATCGTCGAGCACCTCAAAAACAAAGGTGCCAAAGTCTTTTTCAGCAATCATATCCGGAACAAAACCAGCTTCACTGGCCTTTCGGAATACCGATTGTGGCGTCGGAAAACTCTTGAATGGAGCCTTAATTTCGTGATAGCCTTTCACCCTCAAATAGGCTATTGCACTATTTAACATTCTCTCTCTTTCCTTTGAAATAGTAGTTTTAGCCATGTATCAGGTTTGTACAAATATAAAGTTTCTGAGAGGCATGAGAAGCCATTCTCAATTTTAACGTCAGGTTTATAAGCTTGTTCATCATGCGCAATGGCCGAATAAGGTGCTTTACTAACACTATTCCTATCACGAAACAAAGAAATAATGAAGTGTACACAATTTCTTAACCTCATCAATCAAGTCCAACTACCTGTATAGCCTAGCTTTGTATCATAAATGGAATACCCGATGAATAAGATTAAAGTCGTTGCGATAGACGATGTGAGTGATATTCTTGATTTGATTCAATACAATCTCGAGAAAGAAGGTATGGAAGTAGAAACCTTTACCGATGGCTCGAAAGCAATAAGACACATCGCCGAGACTAAACCCCATGTGGTCATAAGCGATTGGATGATGCCTGACCCTGATGGTCTCGAAGTTTGCCGTATCTTGAGAAACCATATGGCCACACGAGAAATTCCAATCATCATGCTGACTTGCAAAGGAGACATCCAAGATTACAAGGCAGCTATCGAAGCAGGCGCCAGCGATTATATAGCGAAACCTGTGAGAATGGATGAACTGGTGAGAAGAATCAAACTCCTCCTCCCACCCGATGGCCTCAAAAGAGCCAATTTCGGATGATAAATCGCTTCTTACCTTACCTCTTCTTTTGCACCTTTGCTTTCGCTTGCAGCGAATCAACTATTGAAAACACTTCAAAGGTGAAAGACTCTGAGTCCAACAAAAAACTTGACTTCCAAGGCCACCGAGGCTGCCGAGGTCTGATGCCCGAAAACACTATTCCCGCTTTTGAAAAAGCGCTTGATTTGGGCGTTACCACTCTGGAGATGGACGTGGTCATTACCAAAGACAAAAAAGTAATCCTCTCCCACGAGCCGTGGTTTTCTTACGAAATTGCTCTTGACCCACAAGGAACTCCCATTTCGGAGGAAGACGAAAAAAATCACCGCATCTATGAGATGACTTATGGCGAAACTCAAGCTTACGATGTAGGAATGAAAGCCCACCCACGCTTTCCCGATCAAGAAAAAATCAAGGCGACAAAACCTCTCCTCAGCGATGTTATCGCTTTTGCGGAGGCATATGCCAAAGAGACCTCCATACCACTTCCATACTACAACATAGAAACCAAATGCCTACCGGAGGGAGACGGCATTTTTCATCCTGAGCCCGAAGAATTCGTCGATCTATTAATGGCCGTTATAAACGAAGGAGGCGTTTCGGATCGAACAACGATTCAAAGCTTTGATGTCAGAACCTTGCAAGTCGCCAAGAAGAAATATCCCAAGATGAAATTGGTTCTCTTGGTAGAAAATACTGAAACACCTGAGCAAAATCTTCAATCATTGGGTTTTACTCCCGACATTTATAGTCCTGATTATGCCCTGGTGGATGATGATCTCATCTCTTTTGCCAAAGAAAAAGGAATGAAAATCATCCCTTGGACGGTGAACGAACGTGAGGAAATGAATGAGCTGATTGACATGGGAGTTGATGGACTCATCACCGATTATCCCAACAGGCTGCCTGCTCAGGAGCAATAAATATTTTTTACATGTCTATTAGTCTTAAAAATCGCACGATCAACCGTGAGTTGAGCTGGCTTTCTTTCAATCATCGTGTTTTGCAAGAAGCGCAAGACGAAGCCGTTCCGTTGGTTGAGCGCCTCAGATTTCTGGGGATTTTCTCAAACAATCTGGACGAATTCTTTCGCGTAAGAGTAGCCACGATGAAACGCGTTGAGGCTGTGAGCAACAAAAAAGAACTCATCGGCGATAAGACAGCGGCTGAAGTATTGGATGAAATCCAAGATGAAGTGGTTCGACAAAAAGAGCTTTTTGCGGTGATCTACCGCAGCATCCTGGAAGAACTACAAACGCACAATATTGAGATTGTAAAAGAAAATGAACTCAACGAGGAACAAGCTGAATTCGTAGACGCCTATTACCGTGCAGAGGTAGCTCCATTGCTCGTCCCCATTATGCTCAAGAATTTGGATGAGTTCCCCTACTTACGTGATAAGTCCATTTTTCTTGCGGTAAAATTGACCACCAGAAAAAAGAATAAATCGGGACTAGCCAAGCAATATGCGCTGATAGAAGTCCCTTCTGAGCTCACCCCGCGATTTGTTGTTTTGCCTGAGGCGGACGGCAAGAAATACATCATGTTTCTCGACGACGTAATTCGATTCAATCTGGATAAAATTTTCGGGATATTCGATTACGAAACGCTGGAAGCTTATACCATCAAACTTACGCGTGATGCTGAGCTGGACTTAGACGACGACGTCTCGAAAGGCTTCTATGAAAAAATGAAAAAGAGCCTTAAACAGCGTAAAAAAGGGCAGCCTGTTCGATTTCTCTATGACGCAGAAATGCCCATTGACATACTCAAGTATCTCTGCAATCAGCTCGATATCGACGAGGATGATAACATCATTCCAGGAGGGCGATACCACAACTCAAAAGACTTTATGAAGTTTCCTAATGTGGGCGGGGCGGAGCTCGAATGGGAAAACTTTGAAGTGAGGGATCACTATTTGCTGACAAGGGAAAACAGCATCTTAACAGCCATCGAAAAAAACGACATTCTTCTCCAATATCCTTATCAGCATTTCAGAGGTTTTGTTCACTTTCTGAGAGAGGCCGCCATTCACCCTGATGTCAGAGAAATAAGAATTTCGCTTTATCGCGTCGCCAATCGTTCCAGAGTGGTGAATGCCCTTGTGAGCGCTGCCAAAAACGGCAAGCAGGTAACTGCCATGGTAGAATTGAGAGCCCGGTTTGACGAGGAAGCAAATCTGGAGTGGAGTCGCACATTACAAGATGCAGGGGTTAAAGTTATTTTTGGAATTCCCGACATGAAGGTTCACTGTAAATTGGTAGTGGTCACTCAAGTGGTAAAAGGGAAAGAATCGCACCAAGCAGTGATTGCAACAGGAAATTTCAACGAGAGCACCGCAAGAATCTATTCCGACCTCGCCTTATTTACCTCCCACGAAGAAATTTGCGAAGAAGCCCTGAAAGTATTCGCTTTTATCGAAAAGCCTTACCTCAATTTCAGGTTCAAACATCTCCTGGTGGCTCCTGCGGCTATGCGCACCAAATACATTAAGATGCTGAACCGCGAAATTCAATTTGCTAAGAATGGCAAGGAGGCCTACGCCTTTATAAAAGTGAATAGCCTCGTAGATGAAACCCTCATCCGAAAGCTATACCAAGCTAGTCGCGCAAGGGTGAAAATTCGCCTTTTAGTTCGTGGAATTTGCTCTTTGATGCCGGGCATACCGGGTCTAAGCGAAAACATTGAAGTACACAGCATCATCGATCGATACTTAGAGCATACCAGAGTGTTTATTTTTGGAAATGGAGGCGCAGACGACATCTACATTAGCTCAGCCGATTGGATGGAAAGGAATCTCGATTACCGCGTGGAGGTAAGTGTGGCCATCTACGATCCAATCATACGCAAAGACATACGAGATATGATGGAGCTGCAATGGAGCGACAATGTAAAGGCCCGAAATCTCGCGGGAGATCAGCCAAATGATTACGTGAAACGAAAAAAAGGAGAATATCGCGTGAGATCTCAAATGGCCATGTACGACTTGATCGACGATCAACAAAAATTGCTTAGAGAGAAGTCGGAGTAATGAATTATTCTGAGCCTCTTTGCTGCTCTATGGCAACTGCTCGGCTCATGCTGATTTTTTGACCGTTGTAAAACGGTACGTCAAACGAATTCGGTATGGCGTTTTCTCGATCGTAGGCGTTTACTTCACTCGCTTTTTCGTAGCTAAAGAATAAACCCGCATAAAATCTTGCCAACCCATCCTTTACCGTTTCACCACTCACCGGAAAGAGGCCCGCAAAATTGTTCTTATCTACATCTTCGGGATAGTATCCAAGCTGAATTTTGTAAACCAATCCATCGGGAACATCCTCATTCATCACCACCTCACCTTCTTCGGCTTTCTCAAATTGGGACATGTACTCAGGCTCCTCAACACCTTCTACATCATCAAGGTATTTCCTATCGAGTAATTCTCTTATTTCTTCAATGCGAAATGAGGCATCTTCCAAACCGGAAACGGCATTATTCAACTGAGCTTCAACTTGCTTCATCGAAGCTTCTATAGAGTTGACGATTGCCGCTTTGGTAGCCCGCGCTGCCTCACTCTCCAGCTCTTTGTACATATCTTCGTACAAGGCTATTTCCTCCTCATAGCTGTTGGCCGCCTGCTGAAAAGATGCTTCATCAGCCTCAAGCCTCACCAACTCGTCTTTATACGGAAGCACCTCGTAATTTGGTATTTCAGGAATTTTCTTCGGAGCCTCAGATTTGAGCAGCAGCGAAGCATTAAACAGATCCATTACCGCATTGCTCAAGTGAATCGATGATTCTTTTCCGAAATACTGATGTGAGGATATGTCTACCATAGGATAAAACTCCCGCATCACAGAATCGGCAATAACGAGCTTCTCCTTCCCTTGGTACAGAAGGTTCAATGCTCGCAAATTTGTTTTGGGTGTATGAAAAAGAGAGGTATCACTCAACATCAATGAACGCTTCATAAAGAACAAAGCCGTATCAGCAAAAAGTCGTGAACTGTCCACGGAATTGATGAAAGTGGTAAACTTCGTGTAGTAGTATCCCTCCTCTGCGTAGCGAGCAGCAGCGATTGCCGCATTCTTTGCCTTTGCGTTGTCAAAATAATTCCGCTCGATCAAATCCTGCCCATTGAGCAGACCCATCATAGCGGAAAAAAAGACGGTTAAACAGAGGGATCTCATATGATTGGCAATTCAATCACAATTTTACGGCCTAAAGTAAAACTATTTGAGCAGATTCGAGTATGGTTATCAACAATGGATTTAGGACAATTCAATCGAATTATGATTGATTATTGGATCAAAAAAGCCAGTTTTATATCGTGAAAAAGTCTCTCCTCCTTACAGCTATTCTCCTTCCTTTTCTTTTAAAGGCGGGAGGCCCCGTAAACAAAGACCCATGGGTTAAGGCATACCGCCAAAACGTGGCCAAAAAAAATGCTCTTCTTGCAGATGATGATCGCCAACTTGTCGCGTTCTTCAATGGATTTTCCGTAGGAGCAAGCGCAGGCTTGGCTTTATTTCACGGAAGTTTGGCCGACTACGACATGTTTGCCCCGTTTGAAGATTTTGGAACCTACTACAAGTTTGGATGGAGAGTTTATGCCGAAAAGAAGTTTGACTTCGGGCTCGGAGCCAAATTGGAGTTTGAACAAGGAACTCTCGGTGGCGGACGATTGATCGGTAAGGAAAGCCTGCCTTTGGATTTTGAGTCTGAGTACAACACTATCAACTTGAAAGCCAGTTTTGATGTCCTTAATGAACTTTTTGGAGATGGCAATGACCTTTCGGAATACAAGTTTTACCTCAATGCCGAAATAGGTATCGGCCTTACTTTATTCCGTTCTATATCAACTTGGAGGCCTGAAGGAACCCAACAAGGAGAAATTCGCGACTACGCGGGCTACACAGTAGTCGATGAAAATCCTCCTACCCAGCGTTACATTTTAGAGGACAAGGACTCTCCCGCTATGGCATTAAATATCCCTGTTGGTTTTACAGCAGGATACCGAGTGAATTACAAAACGGACATAACCGTAAGTTATACTCTCAACAATTTGGCGACAGACCGACTGGACGCTTGGGATCGAGACTTCTCTGCCAATGACAAGTACTCCTATTTCGGAGTTGGTCTTCGGTACAATTTTAACCGCACGGAAGATCAATATCCCAAGAAAAAAGAGAAAGAAGAGAAAGAGCCAAAAGACAAAAAATGGAGTCTGTTCGGATCAAAAAAGGAGGATGTTCAACCCAATGAAGTGAATCTGGAAGGTCCGCTTGAATCACGACAATCCAACCCAATTACACCTGACCAGTCAGACGAACAGTTGAATGACATCAAAATGAAGATGTTTGAGCTACAGCTAAAACTGTTTGAAATGCAGTATCTACTCGATGGCGGAGAGGTTACCCCGACCGCTGCGCCTGCCGCACCTGCACAGAAGTAGTACTCTCAAAAACCGATTCGAAAACCGCCCTCAGCTGAGACGATCTTTCCGGACAGGAATTCAGGCGTATAGGCCTCGTTGCCCTCTGAATCCAAGTAGAGCATTTCCAGAAAGACTACCGCTCCGTTTATCACTTCCCACTCAGCCGAAAAGCTAGCACCTGTTTGACTCCAGTCAACGGTCTCCAGAAACTCAAGGCCCGTCACGTTGGCATTGCCGTTAATGATCTCATAAACGTGCGGCTCTCCTTTTCGAACGTGCCACAAACCCGCCTTAAAGCGAAGGTTTTTCATTGGAATGTACTCAATGGCTCCGTAAATTTCATCTGCATTCTCTCCCAAATAATGACCCAGATTATATTGATTAGAAGCAAAGGTGGTGGACTCGATCTGATGCCGATACGTCCATGGATTGGTTCGGGTGTACTCACCGCTCAGGTGAATATTGGGAAGCGCGTTGAACCACGTTCCACCCATCTTAAAACTCATAATATTCGTCTGATTATCGGGATCCCACATATTGCTCAAACTCACTTCATCCACAAAAAGCGAAGCATACAAATGGAGGTTTTTAATCGCTCGCGCACTTACGTCAAAAAACAACTGCGCGTTTTGCCCAAGCTCGTTGCTACCCGTTCCGGAATAGGTGTGGTCGACAGACTTAAAGAACATGAATGGAATGAAGTAAACAGGATTTAAACCGTTATCGCTGTAAACGATCGAATTCCCGAAGGTGAAATCAATATCCCAGTTCGATTTAATCGTCAGGTAGTTTGCCGCGATATTCTTGTTCATGTAAATTTTGCGGTTCCCATTGGGAGTAAGATAAGTTCGAGCACTGTCCAATTCCTCTGAAACGAGCCATCCATGAATGTATTGAAACTCCAACCAATCAGTGGGGTAAAGTCGGAAATTGATCATGGCGTAAGAAGGTGCCTTTCCTGAAAACACATTGGCATTTCGAACGGTATTTCCCCAAGTAAGCCGATCCTTCATCACCGACACATCACCCCATTTCCATTGGTAAGAGATTCCGCCGATCGCCTCATTGAAGTCACTGCGATTTTCCGCCGAAATAGATTTGTAATTTTCGCCTTGCCTCGTAGTCAAATACTGCGGCGCAGCAAGCACTTCCGACACATTGTTGTCACGCAGTGATCCGTAGAAACCAAAATTACCCGCAGAGGCAAAAAACTCTCCTCCTACTCTTCGCCAAATTCGCGTCCCGTTTTCGTTTACCATCACGGAGCCTCCCAGAATGGGATTGACCGTCAACTCAAAAGTAGAATCGCTGTAAAAGAAAAGATCGCGCCGACGATCCCAATCTTTGCCCACTCGTAGTTCTTTGCCATAATCGCGAAGAAAAAAGTCCAGCTGATCGGTCTGTCTTCGGGTCAAACCTTCTCTACTTCCATCAATCTCCTCAAGAAAATCGGCGATCTGCCTTCGAGTAAAGGGCTTGGCAAAAGTATTGATGGAAATCTGTCCTGCGGCGGCCATCTCATCAAGGAATCGATACACCGAATTGCCCGAAGGCTCGTAAACAGCTTGCGCCGAAACGACCTCAACCGCAAACAATAAAAGAAAGAATAGGATGAATCTTGCCATCAATGGCTGCGCGCTTTTTTCAGCAGGATGTTTGAAAATGCCTTTAGGCAAACATTAAAATCAGTAGAAATGGGATCTTGAAAGTATGCTTTCATGTAGCGCGATTCAGACTCCATAATCTCATCCAGTGTATTGGGCATATCAGCATAAAACGGCGGAATAAGCCCGGGCTTACCCTTTACACGTAGCAATTTGTGCTCAGCAGAGTAGAGGCTCAAATAATGCTCACTAAGCGGACGCACACCTACCAGCTTCAAGTCGCCGCGTAGGATGTTGTAAATCATCGGGATTTCATCAATCCAAAATTTTCGCATCCATCGCCCCCACTTGGTTATTCGAAAGTCATCGGCAAATTTTCCACCTTCTTGCAAATTGTTTTGCTCAAATACATAGGCTTGAATGTATTGAGCGTAAGGGTGCATCGTTCTGAATTTGTAAACTGTAATGGGCTGATTTTTATAGCCAATCCTCTTAATACGAAGCAACAAGCCCGTGCTGGGTTCGGCTTCCGCCAATGGCTCTGAAACTTTCCTCACTTTGAAGTAGAGTTTCCCGTCAATTTCCTCCGTTTCTTCGATTTGAAAACCACAATACACCAATCGACCTAAAACTTCGGATTTGGACAGAGCTCGATTTCGCCCACCGGTTAAGAAGAAGTAGAACTTCTTGGTGAATTTGAATTTTGGGAAAACGCGTTTGAAAATAAAATCGGAACCGTAGTACCCGAGATTGATCACGGGCGGAAACTTGCGAAACAACCTTTCGCGCCTTTGCTCCAGGGTTTCAACACAACCGATGAAACTCCCTCCCGACTTCAGCTTTTGATTGACCAACCTGAAAAATCGGTTGATGCCCTGAATGTCATTCACCCGATGGAGATTCATAAAGCCATCCAGACTTTGGTCGGCATGCTTCTCCACGTTAAAGTGATCAGACACCTTAACAACTTCGGTTTTTCCTTCTCGATTTTCGAGAACAGGAGCCACAAAACTCAAGAGTTTGCTACCCGCTATGCCTTCTACAACTTTCTGTGCACCTGCAACTTCCTCCATAGGTATTCGGTGGTTGGTTTGTTCGAAAATACCTTGATAACAGGCTAAAGCAACCCCATCAGCCATTAGTTATAAACATCTATCAGTGGGTTTTTGCGAATTCGTCAAATACTTCTATCCACCTCTCCGTCACATCTATGGTGGTCTCAAGCATCGCGTTTCGCCTTTCGGCAAAAAGAGTTTTCAAACCACCGTTTTCTGCCCATTCTTTGGCTGTAGCCAAAAAGACGTCAGACTCTGCAGTTTTGATTCCTTTCGTCAATCCGTATTTATGCTCCAATTCCTCCAGATAGCTCAATTCCCCCACAAAATCGTTGAAGCGAATCGACGGTACTCCCAGCACTGCGGCCTCGGCAGCCATGGTTTGAGAATCGCCGATGTAGAGATCAGCAAAAGCCATCGCATGGTGGATAACCGCTGGATGAACCGGAATTCGATAAGGCTCCAAATCAGGGGATAGCTCTCGCTCGGAGGTGATGAAGACTTTGCCGTGAGGCAGCAATAATTTGATCAACTCGTGGGCCAAATCATCGTCTATCCCGCTACGTCCATCATCGTGGTGAGCGTGCAAACTCGCAAACCGAAGGATAAAATACCTGTCGGCTTCGCGCATTTCTGCAGGAAGCAGCGAGCGATCGGGGCTAAAATATTTCGGATGTAGATATGCCAACTCGTGGTATCCTTCGTAGCCGATTTTCTTGTGATTGGCAGGCGATTGATCGCAACAGTTTGGCGCCAAAACATGCGTAGCATAAGGAAAAGCGTATTTCGCCATAAGCGGAATGGCGCGACTATCGTCTTCATTCACAACGATCGATGGAATTCCCAAAAGTTTCCCCACATGAGCAATCCCCAAATCCGTTCCTGCCATGAGGTGAGGCCCAAATTTTCGAACGAGATTCAGCAATTTAGCTTCGCGCTGCAAGATATTCAGCGCCAAGCTTAGTTTCCCTCCAGCTGAGCGAGCAGGCCATTTTACCACCTCCCAGTCTTCGGTATCGATCAAATCGAAAAGCACATCTTTTCCTCTGGCTACCACCAACACCTCATCGCCTCTTTCCTTGAGAATGCGAATGCAATTCTTGAAATTGTGGTAATGAGCGGGATGCCCCATGTAAAAGAGAAACCGCTTCAACGAATCGGGATTTTCTGTTGGAATTCGGGCTTTCCTTCGATGTGCTTGGCGTTCAAAATTTCGCTCATCGCCAGGTGCATCCAGGCATTTCCCCATCGCATGTAGGAAGTTCGATCCGTCACATTCTTGTGCTTGCGGTAGTAGAAATAGCCTCGCTGATCCCGAAAATTATCGAGCGTGTAAAAAAGCACTGACTTTGCAAGATCTTCAGCGCGTCGGCTACCCGAATAGCTGTAGTATTTGGTGGCGGTAATGATTCCCTGCGCTTGGTGATGTATGTCCGAAGGATAGTTTCCCGGGAGTCGCCACAAAGCTCTGCCTTTTGAACTAAACTGCTCGTCGCGGTAAAACTCGATGCCGTCCTGCAATGCCTTCTCAACCGAGCCTGAAAAATAATTGAGCGATAATGCGATAGATAGAATGGAATCCAAGACAAAGCCCTGATGAAAATCAATTTGAACCCGCTGTTTTCCTGTTTCGAGGTTCTCGCTGTAGTTCCAACTGCCGTCGCTCTTCTGCCGAGAGATGACTGTTTCCAATGCCTGCTTGGCGATATCGGCATAAGATGCCTGCTTGGTATGCGCGTAACACAAGGCATACGTTTGCGCGGCCAGCAAGGACGCATTGTAGCAAAAATCGGGCTTTACGGTGCTATAGCTAATGGCGTAAAAATCATCCTCAACCGTGTGGTGGAGTGCATCGGAGAAAAAGAGACAAATCTTCTCAATCGCTTCCAAGGCGCGCTTATCGCCGTATTGCCGATAGTAAGCATCGAGACCTTGGGCGATAAATCCACTCACCACCGAAGTAGGCGACCATTCGGGAAGATACTTTTCAGGGCTCGCCCAGGGAAAGGGATATCCCCAAGACATTCCCGGGAAGCCGGGTGTTTGCAATTCCAGCAATTTTTCAAAAAGCCATTTGCATATCTCCTCATTTTCTTTGCTCGCAGGCATGAGGCTGTACGACTTCAAGAAAAGTCCCAAGGCCTTGGGGTTCCACTGCTTCGGTACGGCGAAAAGCTGCCGAAGATTAATGGGGTTTCGCTTAAAAAGCTGAATGGCCAAGATGGGCGGCCACTTTCCCAACTTTTTAAAAGGGAATGGGCTGAGCAGAATATCGTAAGGATCGTAGCCCTTGTATTTCCGCTTGCGGCAATACATATCAAGCTCGTGGAAGGCACGCTTAACGCGGATCAGTTCACTTTGGGAGAAATCCATTCGCGTTCAAATTCTTCAATCTCTATCTTCTTTCCGTTCTGTCGAACCGATTCCAACAGAGCAAACGTGACCAAAGTGGAATGAAAGACTTCATCCATTGCTATGGGGAAAGGCTTCGCGTTTTTCAACGCATCGGCCACCAACTCCATTTCATTGGCGTGGCCTTTGTCTTGCTTGGCGAGTTTTGTTTTGGTGATGGTTTTCCCAAAATAAGTCACCTTTTTAAAGTAATCGATTTCCGCGGAGAAGCCTCCCGTAGACACTTCAATGTGCTCCTTCGGCATGGCCTTGTTGCCATTGCTCAAGTAGACCAAGCTGGCAATCGTTCCATCGGCGAAAGCCAAGTTGGCCGTGAAGGAATCGAAGTTCTGCGGCTCGGCCGCCATGGGCACCGCCGAAACGGAAACAGCTTTGGCACCGGCCAAAAAATAACAGAGATCGACGAAGTGACACGCTTCACCCAAAATTCTTCCGCCTCCCACCTCGGGATCGTGCACCCAATGATCATCAGATTGAAAACCCGCATTCACACGGTACTGAATCACCTTCGGCAACTCGAGCGAAAGCTTCTTCTTCAATTCGATAACACATGGAGCGAATCGGCGATTGAAGCCCACCATCACATCTGAATGCGAATTCGATCGGGCGACTTCTTTAATTTCTGTCAGTTCTTGTGGGTGAAGGCAAAGCGGCTTCTCTACAAAAACACGCTTCCCTTTGCTTTAGCGATTTCAGCGTAAGCGATGCATGTGTATCGTGCCTGGTGGCGATGAATACGCCACCGGCCTCGTCGTTTTGAATCAGCGCATCGGCATCGGCGTAAGCCTGATCAAACTCAAATTTTCTTTTGGTATTCTCTGCCGAATGTGCGCGCTTGGTAGCAACTGCGGAAAACTTAATCTTCCCCTTCAAATTCGGTAAAAGGAAATTTCCTGCAAAGGAACCCGCTCCGATGAAGGAAACCGAATCGGTCATTAATGGCGCATTATCCAAAGAATTCGGACTCTCGGTTTTGATCACTTTCGAAGTGTCGTATTCGAGCAAGACGCCCATTTTCGACTCAGCGCCATCCACGATCAAATCGAAGGCTTTTTTCGCTTCAGCGAAAGGAAACTTGTGGGAGATCAAATCTGAAATGTCGAGCGCACCTGATCCCAATAAATCGGCAAATGCCTGCATATTGCGGTTTTCCGTCCAACGGACTTGACCTATCGGATAAGTCCAATCCTTTCTCCTCGTAATTGGCATCGTAACGCCCCGGGCCGTATGAGGTGCTCATCAAAAGTTCCAACTCCTTTCGGTAGTAGTTCTTTCTGCTGAAGCCCGTGGGTACGGCTCCCACGATGACCACTTTGCCGTGGGTACGGCAAATTTCTCCAGCCAGTTCCACGGGATCGGTTGAAGAAGTAGCTGCGGTAATGATTACGGCGTCTACCCCGTTTCCGTTGGAAAATTTCTTGATGCGCTCTTCGATCAATTCATCGCTGCGCAGGGAAGCTTCTTGAGCACCCGATTGCATTGCCAAATCAACGAGTTCATCTTTAAGATCAATCCCGAAAGTCTTGACTCCCGCTGCCTTCAACAAGCGAATGGTCAATTGACCGATCAATCCCAACCCGACCACCGCACAATTTTCGCCGAGTTTTAAATCGGCCCGACGGATGCCTTGCAAGGCAATGGCACCGATGGTCGTAAAAGCGGCTTGATCGAGCTCTGTATTCGAATGGAGTTTTACGCAAAGGTTTTTGGGCACGGCTACCAATTCGGCATGAGAAGCGGAGGCACCGCCGCAGGCTACTTTATCGCCGGGCTTGAATTCTGAAACGCCCTCGCCTACCGAGACCACTTCCCCCGAAAGGGAATAGCCCAAAGGCTGAAGAGATTCCAGCTTGTTCATCACCAACTTGTAAGTCTCGGCCACGCCGTACGTTTGGGCGGCTTTGACCACCTTAGCTACTTCTTCCTTGCGCGACTTGGCCTTGGCCACGTAGCCCTTGCGGGCATCGCTCACCGTTTTGCCTTCGGTACCCGTGCTGATTGCCGAAAAGGCAGTTCTCACCAGCACTTCTCCCTTTCCGGGAATGGGATTGGGTAAGGCGGCGATTTCCATATCGCCCTTTTTGAGGCTTTGAAGGAGTTGATCCAAGGGGTTGGTGTTGTGCTGACAAATGTACTAGCCAATTGACGGTTTTGCGCAGGCAATAGCGCGGTGTTTTCCACAAGTTTTCCATCGCTGCTACATTGAAATACTTTAGTATTTTGACGAAAAATTAAGTGCATGGGAACAGGGTCAGAAAAAATCAGGACAATACTAGGTTTGGTAATGGTTATCCTATTGGTGTTTATCACAAACCAAATGGACAAAAAGCATTTTGAGGATGTTCAAGGCACCATCACTACTATCTACGAAGACCGTGTGGTGGCACAATACGACCTGTTTCAATTGACGAATCTCCTATACGATCATCAAATGAGGATGCGTGAGGGCGAAATCGTCGCTTTTGATAAAAACGGAGAAGTAAATCGAGTAATAACCGAATACGGTCAGACGACCCTCACCAAAAGGGAGGAAGAGATTTTCGGGAGGCTCAAGGAGAATCTGAATAAGTTAAGTGGTTCGGACTTTATTCCACAAGGCCCCACCACAGAAACCACTTTTGAGCGAATCCACGAAAACCTCGAAGAGCTCTCGGCCATCCAAGTGAAAGAAAGCAAGACCCTGAAAATTCAGGCTCAAGATTCTTTGGACAGCAGCAATCTCATGTCGAATATGGAAATGATTATCATCATCATCTTCGGAATTGTATTGCAGTTCGTGCTGTTTTCAGGAGGGAAGAGGAAGGTGAAGGAGTGAAAACCAATGTCGTTTCATGATCTTTTCTCAGAAAAAGTAGTACTAATTTTTCCATTGTATCGGAAATATTAGTACTATTATTTCCATTATATCGGAAATATTCATAGTTTAGAGGCATGATCAAACGATTCCTTACATCGACTTTAGCTGACTATTCGGGGAAAAAGAAAGCAATAATCCTCACGGGAGCTCGGCAGGTGGGGAAGACAACACTACTGAAAGATTTCTTTTCTGACGAGAAAAACCTGGTGTGGCTAAATGCCGATGAGCAAACCGTGAGAGAACGTTTGAAAGACCTATCGGTAGAAGCCCTTAAGGGGGTGGTTGGCAATAAAAAAGTCTTGGTAATTGACGAAGTACAAAGAGTTGAGAATGCCGGGCTGCTACTTAAAATTCTCGTTGACAATTTCGAAGGTTTGCAAATTGTGGCCACGGGCTCGTCTTCCATCGATATTTCAAATACGATATTTGAGCCGCTCACGGGAAGGCAGTTTCTTTTTCACCTTTATCCGTTTTCATTAACTGAAATGTATCCGAACGCCACACCCTTTGAGCTGGAGCAAAAATTACCTTTTCATCTTATTCACGGTTGCTATCCCGACGTCTTCAATAATGAGGCGGATGCTGAAATTATTTTGCGCAATCTGAGCGGGCAATACTTGTATCAAGATGTTTTGGTTTGGAAGGACATTCGGAAACCGGCGTTTCTGGACTCCCTGCTTCGGCTATTGGCCTTTCAAGTAGGATCGCAAATTTCCTACCACGAGTTGGGGAAAAATCTGAAGATGAAATCAGATACCGTAGAGGCTTATGTCGATATCCTCGAAAAGGCATTTGTGATTTTTCGCCTACCCGCTTTCAGCAACAATCCAAGGAAAGAAATTTCGAAATCCAACAAGATTTTCTTTTGGGACAATGGAATCCGCAATGCTGTGGTGAATGATTTCAGACCGCTCTCTCAGCGTGATGATGTAGGACTTCTGTGGGAGAATTTTGCCATCAGCGAACGAATGAAACTCCACGCCCACCTCAACCGCAATTACCGAAGCTACTTTTGGAGAAACTACAACGGTAGCGAGGTGGACTATATCGAAGAGAAAAACGGTCAGGTTTCAGCTTTTGAAATGAAGTGGAAACCGAAATCAAATCAAAAAGTGACACGGGCATTTACGAATGAATATCCCGATGCGGCGACGGAGGTAATCAACCCTCAGACCATCTTTGATTTTCTGGCTTAGCCAAAGGTTATACGCTATTCCTCCATTTACTAATCACGAAATTTCCGTTTTCTTCTTTTTCTTTGGAAGGAAATTACAAAGTTTTTTCTTGACTTTTTCGAAAACTTAATTTCGGGGTAACGTTGAATTAGCTCTGACTTATTTTCGAAGCCGTTCCATAAACCACCAACGCATAAATCAAAGCCGACTGATCCTGCCGTCCACTGATATGCGCCTCTTCTAGCTTGCGCAGTTGATCCATATCAATCTGACCTGTGGCTTCTAAAACATCATAAGGTAGTAACTGATCGAGCACTTCTCTTTTGGAAAGAAGCGAACGCAGTGGCATACCAAATCCCGCCTTGCGCCGCTTGGTGATATCTGCAGGAAGCACATCGGCGTAAGCAGCTTTGAGAATCTTCTTAGAGCGTAGTTGATTGTCGAGCTTAAAGTCGACGGGAAGGCCCGCAGCAAAAGTCACCAACTCGTGATCGAGGTAGGGCACGCGACTCTCAAGCCCGTAAGCCATGGAGGATCCATCCAAGTAATGGAGGTTTTTAACCAAGAAATTCTCCATCTCGAAATCGAAGAGCTCGTCAAAACTATTTCCGTTGTGGTGCTCGAAAATCCGGGCCAAATCGTGTGGCCGCTTCAGCAAACTCATCGCCGAATCCACATCGCCCACCACGCTGAAGCGCGCCGCTTGGTAGTCTTTGCCAAGATTGTTTCCCCATTTTTGAAGGTAACGGCGGTAGGCCTTGAATGGGCCTTTTCCCGCTTTGATTTTTTGGAGCAACGGCGAGGCGAGCCCTTTGAATCCTGGTACAGATTGAGCCATTTGCGTCAGCTTAAGCAAGAAGTGACCGTTGTAACCGAGAAAGAGTTCGTCGGCGCCCATACCACTTAGCACCACTCGATGCTTTTGGGCTGCCCTTTCGGCAATGAGCATGGCGGGAATGATCGACCCGTCGGCAATGAGGTCATCGCAAGCGTTGATGGATTTCCCAATCAAATCGGGCGTCAGCTGATCCAATCCGATGGAGATGGTTTCCAAATTCAGGTTCCAGTCAGCGGCCAGTTTTTTGGCGAAAGCCCCGTCGGAAGTGGTTCCCTCGGCCTTGAGGTCGCGCTCGTCTTTTACGGCGCAGTAGTGCGTGAACTCCTCGCCGCGGATGTGGTAAGCAATAATCGAGGAATCCAGCCCGCCCGAAAGGTAATTGGCAATGGGCACATCGCCGACCAATCTGCCCTCAATAGCCGCTCCGAGTCGCTCGCGCAGCTCGACTCTTGCATCAGCGAAACTGCCGCGGTATGGCTTCACATGGTCTCGGAGATTCCAATATTTCTCTTCATCGACCTTGCCTGAATTCAAATGGAGGCGAAGCATGCTTCCGGGTGCCAAGCGCCTTACTTCGCTGTGAAGCGTCTCTTGCCCGGGGCTGTATTTAAAAACCAAGAATTTCCCGAGGCCATCCTCCTTTGGCGATAGCTTCAATCCCGCCTGCCTGAAAGCTTTGATTTCGCTGGCAAAGCCGAATATGCCGCCACCTTCATAAATGTATAACGGCTTCACGCCAATGCGGTCGCGGATGAGCAGCAACTCTCCTTTGTGGCGATCGAAAATGGCCATGGCAAAATCACCGTTGAGATACTCTACGAACTTGGCTCCAAATTTCCGGTAGAGCTTCAGCACGACTTCCGTATCAGAGTTGGAATGAAAAGACTCGCCGCCGAGATGGGTCGCCTTCAGCTCCTGAAAATTGTACACTTCTCCGTTGAAAATGATGCTGACCTCCCCCTCGTGCATGGGTTGATTTCCCTCATTGCTCAGGTCGATAATGGACAGCCGTCGGTGGCCGAAAAAAAGACAGTTGGTGCCGACCCACTCTTGGAAGGAATCACCAAAATCGGGCCCGCGGTGGCGTAATGACTTCACAGCCTCTTCGAGCTTGAGCTCTTTTAAATTTTTACCGACGAAGCCGACTATTCCACACATGTTTCGCTCAGCACGGTTTGGAAAACTTCCCGCATTTGGCCACTCATAGCGGCTGCGGTAAATTTCGATTCGTAAAGTTTTCGGGACGCCTTGCCCATCTTTTCGCGCAAATCCGTGTCCTTAATTAGCTCGGCAATTTTCTCTGCCAATTCTTTGGGTTCGGGATTTTCCAGTAGGAAACCATTCTCCCCGTCGATGACATTTTGCCGAATGGCTCCGCGATCGGTGCTCACAATCGGCAATCCCGCCGCAGATGCTTCCACCAAACTCCAGGGATGACCTTCAGGAGCTTTAGGAGCAAAAACGAAAATATCGGCATCGGCGAAAGCCTGCCATTTGGCATCACCCGAAATGCTGCCATTCAGAAAAAAGTTCGGAAAGCGCTCAACCATCTTGATGCATTCCCGCTTGTATGATTCGTTATCCCAACTGCCATACCCGTGAAACTCAAAGCGCAACTTGAGTTTTTCGTGAACGACGATCAACGCCTCGAGCAGTTCCTTTACGCCTTTTCCCTGAAGGTAATTGGCCAAATAGAGGATCCTCAAAGACTTGGTACGGCATTCGGGAAACTGATAGTCGGCACCATTAGACACCACGAAAATCTTTTCGGTGGGCACCAGACCATCGAATAAATAACGAAGGTTTTCTCCCAAGACAATTACGCCGTGCACTTTGGCCAAAGCGCCTTTCACCATGTTTTTTCGGATGCGATCCAAACCGTCAAACCAGGTTCTGAATTCACTTCCGCGAAGTTGAATGAGCACTTTCGCACCCGACTTGGCAGCCATTCTGATAAAGGGAATGTCTTTCAAAAATCCAGCAGTGGTTTGTCCGATCGGAACAAGCACGAGTTCTGGTTTTGTCTCTTTCAGACTTTCGTCAAACTTGGAATAGAGTGTTCTGATGGTCTTGATCTTTTGCCACTTGAAAGAGCCCATATCGGCTACATCGGCATTGATGCGCGTATCGAAATGACGGAGATCGTAGTCGACTTGCAAATCGGAATCGAGAATGATTCGAGTAGCAATTGCGGGGCCCATCAAAGGCGGAGGCAATTTGCCTAAGATTAATATTCGCGGTTTTTCCATTGCAAGCGTAAGTTTTCAGGAAGGGCAGTGTAAGCAAAAACGGCCATGGTGAAATACATAAAAGGCGCGTAAAACGTGGGCGTAACGCTGATGCTGTAAAATAGCAGTGCCGCAAAAGTAGCGTAAAGCAGAAAGCGCTGAGCGGGGCCGAGCAAGTTATTTCGTCGGAAGACGACGAACAGGAGTCGAACGTACAGGATTAGTCCGAGAATCCCCGTGGCGAAGAGCATTCGCACAAAGTCGTTGTGAGAACCGATTCCGATAAATTGATAAACGTAATCGAACTTGAGGGGATAGCCAAAGAATTGAACGGGGACGCTTTCCGAAGAAAATTTTTCGAGCATGACGCGCCAGCGCCCCACCCTCCCGTGAAGCAACCTGTCGGTGTCTTCATCTCCCGAGTAGACGGCCAAGTCGGTTTGGATCAACGGCGTAATCTTTTCTTCCACTATTCCACTGCCGAAATATGACATCGCTATTCCCACGATGACGATCATCGCAAAGGCAAGTGACGGACTCCCTTTCCGAAGATTGAAAAGCAGAAAAAGGACGGTGATTAAAAGGAATACGGTGTACGTGGCGGTATGGTGAATATTGACCAAGCCGAGAATCCCGAAAAAAGCGACCACTCCGATCAGGATGAGCCGTTTGTTTTGGGCCAGCAAGTGGTTTCGCGAAAAGTAAAAATAGGTGGCCGCGGTAATGGCAAAGGTGATGTACATGCCGTAGCTCACCACATCGCCAAAGCTTCCTTGGATTCGCTGTAGGCCGCGACTTTCTTCCACCCCGATGGGATTCACCAGAACCTCGAAGAGCAAAATGGCCGCAATAAAAATCCCTGCGTAGAGGAAGGATTGAAGAATGCCGTGCAGATCGCGCAGGTCTCGAACCAGCAAGCGCAAAAAGAAGAAGAGGTAAACGGGTAGAGAAAGTTTGAGAAGGAATTCAATGGAGAGAATAGAGAGCGGATCGTAAAGCAGGAGAAAAAAGCAATTGAGCAAAACGATGATCGACCAATGCATGAAGGCTTTGTCCACTTTGCCGAAAGGCGGATAGCGAAACTTCACCAAAGCCGAAATGGCCAAAATCGGGGTAAGCACCCCAATGAGGTACGGCGGCGATGCGAGCGGACTGACCTCCTTGAGAAAGTACAGGCTATCGACAAGGGGGCGAAGCACCACCAAAAGCGGAAACCACCTGAGTAACCAGGGCAAATCGCGCAGCCATTCTGTCCATTCTTTGAAAGTCATTTCCAAACAAAGGAAATAAGCTTTGTACCATTTGTCGCCAAAGACAAGTGCGACTTATGAAATCTTTTTAACGTTCCATTTCTTTTACCAACTCTTTGTAATGCTTGCCCTTCATTGATAAGCCCATCACATCAGCTTTGAAATAAATACAGTCAAGCGTACTTGCCTCAAATATATGTATGACTCTATTCGTAAAGGCAACACAAGAAATAACGGCCACACCCTCTTCTCTTTCATCCAAAGCCTGTCGGATTCTTTCCTGACTTACTACCTCAAAATTATAGGGATAAGCTTTCTGAATTTCTTCTAATCCTGCAGAAGCTTTATAGGTCAAAAGTTGGTTTTGCGAATAGCTTTCTGATTTGTTAAAATCTTCTGGTTGAACGATTCCTTCGTCAATCAGAAGTTTCATCCTCTTCAATTCTTGAGGATTAACGAAATATCTTTCCATGAACTTCATTCCATCCGAGGAAGAACTAATCTTAGCTTTTTCGTCTCTGATCTTGGTCATCGCATCGTTCATCAATTTGATTTGCGCATTGAACCTGTAGCTCATACTGTAAATCGTCTCGTCATGAAATCTGCTTACGAGAATGACGTACATGTAATAGATTGGACTAATGTCATCTGGCTTGGTCCATCCCCCGCTAGTAAGTGCCCATGTGAAATCAATTCTTTCGTGTTCGACTTTTTCTGTTTCACCATCGATTCTCTGCGTTGTCACCTTGAATGGAGCAAAAAAGAATTTCGAACGGTCTCTGACACTGTCGTCAAATTCTTCTTGAGTTATGAAATGGACCGCATTGAGTTTCCAAAACTCGTCAAAAGCGCTTTTCAGAGGTTCATCTACATCTTTGTTTCCCGTGAGCACAACGTTTAAGTCAGTCTTGAGAAATTCAGTGAAATTCCAATTTTCTGCTCCCGTAGAAGGTATTTGAGCGAAAAGAGACGAATGCGCAAGAATAATCGACAATAGAAATATTTGTTTTCGCATGGTTAATTTAATCATCTTTAATTAGGAGGCTAGTGACTTTTCCCCAAGAAAATCTTTCAATATTCACTTTGTTTCTAGCGATTCTCGACTCAACTGAGTCTGACAAAAACATCAAAGATACCTCTTGCGCCTCATTTAAGTCAGTAATAAACTTAACACTTGACCCTAGGTGTTCTAAACTCTTAAAATATGGGGAATTAATGATTATTCCAGTTCCCATCGCTTCAATAATAGAAATGGCAGGAGTTGTAAAAAGGGCCAAATCTGCTGCGTTGTAGAACGCGTTCAAATCTTCTCGTTTTTGATGAGAAAGAAGAGTAAACCGATCTTGACCAATACTTTCGTTCAATTTCGACTTGAGTTCTTGGGCATATTCGTCATC
Source organism: uncultured Cryomorphaceae bacterium (assembly GCA_942492545.1). Classification (GTDB taxonomy): domain Bacteria; phylum Bacteroidota; class Bacteroidia; order Flavobacteriales_D; family Cryomorphaceae; genus JAKVAV01. The sequence continues at coordinate 31,480 of CALOFA010000037.1, forward strand.
AGCGCTACCCAGCAAGAGCCATTTCACATTTGGTTCAGCATTTTCAAAAGCAGGAATAACCCCTTCGAGATTTTTTTCGGGTCTCAATCTGGTAGCAGTAATGACCACCTTGTCCTCATCAGAAAAGCCAAGTTCGACTCGCTTTGCTTCGCGCAATTCTTGATCAAAGAAGAATTCATCGGGGTGAAAACCAAGGCTGATAAAAGCAGCTTGTTTGTTTAGTTTCTGAGCCCATTTTCCTCCGAGCATTTTTCCCGCTGCCTCAAAACTTTCGGGCGTGTAGGCTACGAGTCGATCGGCTGTAGAAATGGCTTTTTGGTAGGTTCCTCTTTTAAAAATCTCGAAGAGCAATCTCGTTTTGCCCGAAGGCGAATCACCATAGCTAGCAGCGTTGTCGCCAAAAAGTACGGTGGTGTGGATTTCCAATCCGAGGGCTTCTTTTGGAAAGCGTTTTCCGAGACCGATTACTATGATTTGATCGGGCTTCGAAGCCAGAACTGCTTCTTTCACTCCCTTGGCGATAACAACCTGACCGAGGGTAAAAATGGGCTTGAGGCGTTTCACCTCAACACCTTCAGGCGGCTGACCAAAATCTTTGTGGAGGTGACTGACATAAGGCGGAACGGCATCGCTGGTAACAACCGTAACGCTATGACCCATTTCGGCGAAAGCCCGCGCCAAGTGGACTTCGATGTATCCCATATCGGGGAGGAAATGACCGCAGACAATGGTGATCCTTTGCAATGTTGCTAATGAATTTGCTTTCTATTTGAATGAAGTAACGTAGCCAATCCTTAAAAATCACTCAAGAAGTAAGCAGGTCGACTCATACTCATCTCATATATAAAATAGGTGTACTTTGATGAGATGGCTAAACAAACCTATAAAAAAAGAAGAACCGAGGTTGGAATAATATAGCGCCGAAGGATTCTTCATAATTTTAGGTGAAATACTCGTACTTTGGAAAATATGATTGGTACAGGTAAGAAGCTATTTATCACTTCAGTTGCAATTCTTTTTTTGACGACAGTCTTTGGCCAAGAGTTAAAAGAGCGCGAATGGAAATTGGATTTGAATAACGCACAAGTTAATGATATAGACTTTGATTCAAACGGGAATATCTACTTAGCGAATACAGTTCCGGGCTGGGATACTGCGGTGGCTTTAGCTATGAAAGTGAACTCAAATTTAGAATTGGAATGGGCCCGAGAGCTACGGTCAGTGGACAGGGGCGGTCTTCATAGTGTAGTTGTTTTGTCTGATGGCGATCTACTTTTGGGTGGACATGAACTAGATGTGTTGAATGATAGCATAATTACCGACAAAGTTCCAACACTGTACAAAATGGATTCGGATGGAAACCTCTTAGGGGCACGCTCTTATCGAGGCGGAGAGGACGGTGAAATTCGCTTCATCTTTGAACTCCCTAACGGGAATCTTTTGTTAGCGTTAGATGAAGCTTTTGTCGGTCGACCTACTCAGTTTCTAGAAACGAATTCCAACGGAGCAATTCTGAATCAGTTTTCACTTAACTTCGATCAGTTTGACCTTTCACTAGGCATATCATTTATTTCGATTCGCAAAATAGGTTCTGTGTTCTATGGAGTGGCTACCGTTCTAAATCAAGATTATGATGAAGTGGCCATGATGGTGGCTTTTAATTTGGAAGAAGTCATTTGGGCAAAGACCTTTGACCCTGACAAATACAATGTATCAATTCAGTCGCTTGAAAATAGGCCTGACGGTGGTTTCTTAATAATGGCCGAATTCTTTGACCTTGATCTTGATTTAGCTTCAGATATTTGGATGTTTGCGGTTGACCAAGAAGGTAATCCGGAATGGTCTAAGCAACTCTATCGCGAAAATGAGTTTAACGAGTTTCTCTTCGGAATCCTACAATCGTCTCTTGGCGGAGTGGTTTTTTTACCGGGAGGAGACTTTCTTTTTTCTCAATTTCATCAATTAGGATCGCAAGGGTATGTCTATGTCCCCGCCATTTCACGATTCAATAGCGAAGGCGACTTGCAGTGGGTCAAGCAAAAGGACGGATCCGGTCTCATGTACATCGATTTGCTTTCAGACAATCTCATGCTGATGGCCGGTGCCGGCATCGAAGGCGGTACCGTATTAGGCACTTCAACCACAGATGGATTATTGGCTTGCGGAGAGAGTCAATCCTCTGAGATGTCTGTAATTGAAGTGGATATTACGACGGAGGATAAAGTAGTCTATTTCGATTACAGCGATGAGGTGATTGGAGAAGATAATAGCTCCACCTTCGCTCTTGATGTCGACATAACAGAGGAAACTCATTGCAGTTTTACATTAAGTGATAATACAACTCGAATAAATGAAGAAAGTATTTCCGTTTTCCCCGTCCCTGCAATACAGAGCCTTTTCATAAACCTGAAAGACCCGGGCCTTCATGACAGCTCTATCTCTTTAGGAGATATTATGGGCAAAGTCCATCCAACTCAGATCATAGGGACATCGGAAGGACTAGTAGAACTCAATGTGGAAAATCTAGCCGCTGGTGTCTACATATTGGAGATCCGCAACGAAGCAGGCATGTCAGCCAGAAAAAAAATCGTGGTAGAACGATAATCAATACCAGTTATATAACTTCCCTAAGCCAGAGAGTAATCGGGAGAACTTTTTGAATTCAACTTAGACCAAGTCGACTTTGAAAATTTTAAGCCATCGAATCAATCCATAAATCCTCCAAAATTCAGATTGTGCAGAATTGGAGTGCACGGGATTGTTGAGCAGATTGGTTATCGATTTTAAATCGAAAGCCTCGTCGAGCCGGAGGTCTTTCCAGTTTTTCTGCAGTTGAGGGAAGAGCTCATCGCGCCACTCTTTTTGCGGCACCACGAATCCCAGTTTATCGCGGCGCCATGCCAGTTCATTTAGACCATGCTTGTCCAAAGCCTCACGAATGGGGTTCTTTGTCCAGCCATTTTTCAAGAGGTTTCCGGGCGGTTGCGAGAGCGTCCATTCCACCAATCGGTGATCGAGGAATGGCACCCGACTCTCGATGCTAAATTGCATGGAGTTGCGGTCTTCGTAGTGGAGCAATTCCATTAATCCGAAACCGACGCTGCGCAAAGCGAGTTCGGTAAACTCAGAGGCTCCGCGTTCGGGAACGGAAAGTTGGCCCGCACGTTCGCGGTAATTTTCGGCAATCAGCTCATAGCCTAAGCGCTTCTTTTTTCGGGCCAAGAGTTTGAGGCCTTTCGGCAAATTATAAAAAAACGAGCGCATCATGGCCTGCTCCATCTTTGGGTTGAAATTCTTCTTCAAAGCCTTTTTCTCGCGATTGAAAAGCGATAGATTTCCCGACTTCAAAATGGAGAGCAGGTAGGCTCCTGCAAAGGGGTAGTAACCGCCGAAAACCTCATCGGCACCTTGACCATCCAATAGAACAGTGATCCCATTTTTACGCGCCGATTGCATCACGACGTATTGTGCAAACACCGAAGCCGAGCCAATCGGGCGCTCTTGTGTGCGGATGATCTCATCGAATGCCACGAAAAAATCCTGCGCTCCGGGACTGGTAAAGTGCTGATTCAATTCGGGGCAAACCGAGGTAAGTTGCTTGGCAAAACCCGTTTCATCGATGGGCGAATTGGGAAAAGAGCAGGTGAAAGTGTTTTTAACGGAAGGGCATGCCGAGGCTACGATTAAGCTGGAATCCAATCCGCCGCTGAGGCAGGATCCCACTTCCAAATCGGAAATCAAGTGTTCGCGAATGCTGTCACCAAATCGCTCTTCGAATGTTCCCTTGGCATACTCGCTTTTGCGAATTTGCTTGCGAAGGTCGTAGTATTGAGTCTCTGATTTGGAAAGTGTGTCCAGATCGAAGGTCAAATAATGTCCGGGCTTTACGGATTCAATTCCCTTGAAGAAAGTCTCGCAAGGATCGTCCGTAGCGCCATAAACCAAAAATTGCAGCAGCTTATCGCGTTCCCATTCAGACTTTACGCCGGGTAGAGAGAGGAGCGGTTTTACTTCGCTCGAAAAAACGAGTCCGCCATTTTTCTCAGTAAAATAAAGCGGCTTAATTCCGAACCGATCGCGAGAAAGAACGAGTTTGTATTTTTCCAAATCGAGGATGGCGAGTGCCCACATGCCTCTGAATTTCGAAAAAGCTTCTTCACCGATTTTGGCGTAGAGCTGGAGAATCACCTCCGTATCGGTGCCCGTGGTTGCGGGCAATTTGTACTGCTTTCGCAGCTCTTGAAAATTGTAAATCTCCCCGTTGAAGGTGAGGTAGATTTCACGATCTCGGTGCCGCATTGGTTGGTGGCCTTTCGGCGAAAGATCGAGAATGGAGAGCCTTCTGTGCAAGAGAGCATTCGCAGCGGGAAGCGAGTCGGGAAGTTGCTCCAAGTCTTTAACCGCACTATCATCACCAGCGTAGGACATGGCTGTGCCTTGATTCACCAAGAGAAAGCCCTCATCATCAGGCCCGCGGTGGCGCAGCATGGCCGAGGCTTTGCGCAAAGCATGGCCATTTACGCCTTTATAATTCCATACCCCGAAAATTCCACACATGGTACAAGTATAAATGAAAAAGCTAGGTGGTTAAGACAATGGGCGACATCACTTATTTACAATCTATCCTCAACTCAATCCGAGAAATCTAGGTATGCTTCTTCCAACTTAGTTGCAAAAGCAGATGTGCCGAATTTCTCCTTAATGCTCGATCTAACTTGCTCAGGATTGAAGCCTTCAATCTTTTCGATCATTTCACGCAATCCCTTTTCAATTTGACTCGGTTCGATTTGAACTGAATTAATTGAAGCACTGTAATCCACAGGCCCCGTCCGATTGGTGATTACCACAGGCAATCCCGTCGCCATGGCCTCAGCGGCTACAAGCCCGAAACTCTCAAATTCACTCGGGAAGACCAAAAATGTAGAATCGTGAAAAAGATTGCGCATCTCTTCGCGGGACAGCTGCTTTTGCAAAAACTCAACTCGATCGTGGAGCTGGTTTTCCTCGATATAGTCAGTTATCGCTTCGGCTTCTATTCCATCACCTGCAATGGTTAAACGATAGTCAGGGAAATCGTGTTTGATCCGATCGAAGGCTTTCAGCGTTCGCAAACCGCCTTTAAACGGATCGAGTCTGCCAACGAAAAGAATGCGTTTCGTGGCGGTTAGTGGATTCTTTCGCAATGCGAAAAAATCGGTGTCCACAGGATTTCCCAGCACTACCGTCCGCTTGGGTTTGATGCCGCTTTCGAGGATTTCTTTCTCTAAATGGGTACTCACGGGCATCACCAAATCGGCTTTTTCCATAATCCCTTTTACCCGCTTGAGGATGGCCGGTCTTGCCGAAATGGCCGACCATGGGCCCGTATGCTCCGTAATTACGAAAGGCACATTCCAGTGAGCCGCCAGCTCAGCTACCCACTTTCCTCGCTGCGCTGTTCCGTGGAGATGAATGAGATCTGGCTTGGGCAGTTTTTTGGCAAAATTGAAACTTTGTCTTTCCCAATAGGTGTATGCCGCAATGTTAAAGGAACTTCCATTTTTTGCAAAGAGATGAAGATCAAAGCAACGAGCGCCAGTGACTTCTTCGTATTGACCGCGGTACCAAGGATTGGAGTTGTAAACCGTAACCTCGGCAAAACCTTGCATGGCTTTGATGTAATCCTTCATGAAAATACCCGCCACGGGATTTTCGTCAGTTGGAAAGTTTTCGGGGATGAGGAGTATGTTCAATTTATCACTCACAAGCGTCAAATATCAAAGCGTAAGCTTTTTAGGATCTCTTCAGGAGTCACATACTCGAATCCAAAAACCCCTCTGTGACAACGAGAAAAAAAAAAATATAACCCCAGAAACGCAATCCCGAAAACCTCCAAAACCGGTATTTTTCCCGGGGCAAGAAAATCCGCCAATTGCCGGATGCCTCGGCAAATAAAAACCAAATTTGGGGAAAATTTTGATAACAAAACGAGAATATCCAGTTTTTGTCGCGTCGCTGAGGCGCAATATTTGTCCACCTTATTTTTTTCGAAGCCATTCTTCGGTGCGACGTTTTGCTTCATTGTGAGATAGGGTTTTACCCTTTTTGTACTCTTTCAGTCCTTCCTCAACAAAGTCCTTTTGATCTTCTGATAATTCTATTGAATCACCGGCTAATTCGAGTTCAAGGTCAACAATTCGGAGCAATTCATTTAAAACGACATTATCGTCGATCAAAAGAATCTTTTCTATGAGCTTTTCTCTTATAGCCATATTGTAATATTACGAAATTGCAAAGGAACTTTTAGTATCAAATCAAGAACGCAAACTGATTCCAAATTAGAGTAATTCTAATGGCCTGTCTTTCTAAATTAATCTCACCAATGGTGAGTTGGACTTGCACCTAGAATTCGTGATCACCGGGTGCGATGAACTTCTTTCGACTTCGTTCAATGTAATGCTCCCAATTTTCTTCGGTCAATCGAAGCTTGGCCACTGTTCTGATTTGCCACAGTCAAGACTTCAGACGTTTCCGTTAAACCGTTCTGTCGGAAGCTTCCAGACCATCAAATTTCCATGGTATCGTTTAATTTTTGTTGTTAAGGGACAAACAATTACCACGTCAGTATTCTTATTCAGGAGATTACCACTTATGATAAGTACAGGCCTGCTTCCCGCCTGTTCACGCCCTTTTGCAGGATTGAGTTCTGCCCACCAAATATCACCCTGCTTCACTTTCCAGCTTTTGGGTAATAATCTGCCATCCCTCTTCTGCAAGAGCGGATAACATCCTCATCGCCTTTCATTTTCTTGAAGGAGTTGAGGTATGCAGCCTTCTCAAGATGCTCGATGTAAACACGCAAGGCCCTTTCGATCAGCTGATTTTGAGTATAATATCCGTATTCTGTCGCTTTCTCGGCAAGAGTCTTAGGGAACTCATCGGAAGGGAACTTAATATAGATTTTCATACTTACGAAACGCACTTTCTCCGATATAAAAATACAAAGAGATTTATGAATTACTATTCTTCTGGAACAAGTAAGTCGTATCACTCCCTGCCTTCTGGTTTCGCGGAGTGGCTGCATCGCCGAAATAGTCTCGGGTGAGTTTGTACTTCAAGTCGTTGCTGAACAATCTGGAAAGCCCCAGAAATGACTGATTGTAGCGAAAGCTCTGTTGCAAATGAAACCCGTTTCCCGTTACTTTTTGCAAAAGATCCTTCTCGGAAACCTTGTTCAATTTGTACTTGTCCTTCCCGATTGCTCTGCGCAAGCCGAGATACGAATGGATCAGCTTAGCGAACCAATGATCGCTATCAGTATTTTGGAGAATGAGGCTCCCACCGGGCTTCACCAATTTCATCGACTCTTCGAGGAAGCGCATGGGATCGGCAATATGCGCCAAGATCCCGATGTTCATCACCAGATCGAATTGCTGCGCTCCAAAATCGTGGGCGTAAAAATCGCCGTTGATGAAAGTGACTTTCGATTTCGCCTCATCGGGAATTCGCGACTTGGATGTGGCGATCATATTTTCGGAAAAGTCCATCATGGTGAGGTGTCCGAAATTTTCGATGAAAGGGGCAGAAATATCGCCTGTTCCACAAGGCATGTCGAGCACTTGTTCGAATCGGTTGTTCTGTAGAAAATGACCAACCGTTTCTGCGCGAATGCGGAGGTTGTAGTTGTAGGTGAGGTACACATCAGTACGCTCAAAAAAGGCTTTTACTTCTTCGGTTTTCATCGGCGATCGCGAATATGCTTGAGCGGCGAACCCGCAAAAATACCATAAGGATGGACTTTATCGCCAGAGCGGACCAAAGATTGTGAGCCGATTACAACTCCCTCAGGAATTGCAGCTCCCATCAGGACTATCGTTTGAGCTCCCAGCAAGACATCATCGCCGATAGAAATGGGCGCTCCTTCATCTCCTTGATCAATGATTTTTTGATCGCGATCCATTTGGTGAAAGCTTCCGCGAATACTAACGTGCTCGGCAATGGCCACAGCCTTTCCAATGGAAATCTCGTCGATGGAAGAATACCGACTATAATCTCCCAAGGTACAGCGGTCGCCGATGTTGAGTGAGCCTGTGCGAGCAATTTCAAAAATCACTCCCCTACCCATGGATACATGATCACCGATGCGGATATTCCCTTTCGGGATGTCCTTGAAAGATGGAAGCTTCAGACATTTCAAACCTTTGCCCACCTTGCATCCAAGAGCACCGAGATAGATACCCAATAGCCAGCCATTGAAGTGGTAGCGAAAGGAAAGCAGGTATTCAAAAAGTCGTGTCAATTCCAGCGTTTTTTTATCTGATGTCGGTAAATATCGCGAAGAATAGGCCATTCGGCCAATTTTGCAACCAAGGTATTTCTCTTTCGCTTCTTCAGGCAGAGCTCGTGGAGTTTTTCCATTTCGGCATGAGTTCGGGTACCCAATTCCTTTTGGATGATGGCTGCCTCTCGATACGTTTCACATGAAAAATTGCTGACCCCGCCTGTGCTGAATTTTGCCAATGCTTGATCGAGGTATTGAAAATCTGTTTTCTCCAAGTAAGCGCGCAAGAGCCAATGGTAATCTGCCGCTTGTTTAAAGCGAAGATCGTATGCTCCGAACTTTTCAAATAGTTCTGCTTTGACGAAAGTCGCGGGATGGAAAACGCCCATGGTTTTGGGCATGAGTTCCAAGTTGGGTTTTTCGAGACGGGTCAAGATTTCTCCGCCCAACTCTCTCTCTTTTTGAAGATTCCCGTAAATAATCGAAGCCTCGACGTTTTTGGCGAATGCCTTCACCCACTCCACCGTCTCGGGAAAATAGGCATCATCGCTATTTAGAAATGCGAGGTACTGCCCACGCGCTTTTTCGATGCCCTTGTTCATGGCGTCGTAAATCCCTTCATCTTTCTCAGAAATGAAAGTGGTCACCAAATCGCCGAAGGACTTCACGATTTCTTGCGTACCATCGGTGCTTGCGCCATCAATGACGATAGACTCAAAGTCCTTCGAAGTTTGCTTTTGCAGCGACTCAAGTGTTTGACCGATGGTCTTCGCCGAATTGAAACTCACCGTGATGACAGACAGAAAGGGGCGCTCAGTCATGACCAAGTTTAGCAATTAATTTATCGATGAGCTTGCTCCATGAAAAAGAGTTTCTACCGTGTTCACTTGCCTTTTTAGCGAAGTCGGGTTCCGCAGCTTTTGAAGCTGCCTCTTCTATGGCTGCGGCGAATGAGGTGGCATCGTTATCTTCAAAAAAACAGCCGAATTCACCGTCTTTGCAGATATCGCGGTAGGCATACATCCCTCGGTGCCCGACCAGGCAAGCACCGAAGTAGAGCGCTTCCACGAAGGAAATACCAAAAGACTCAAACCGCGATGGCAGAAAAAATACGGAGGCTTTTGAATAGAGATTGTAGAGTTCCTTTCGATCGGAAATGGAACCCGTGAAACTTATGCGATCTCGCCATTCGGGATGTGAACCGAAAAATGTGTCAATCTTCAATTGGAAATCGTCGCTAATCGGCCCGACTATCGCGAATTTCCAATCGGGAAGTTTTATTAGAGGCAAGGCTGCGAGGAGCAATTCGTAGTTTTTGTCGGAGCTTCCCAATCGGCCGACGGAAAGAATGATTTTTTCTTTGACGGGCGGCTCTGAAAAGTGCTCACTCAAGTAGGCGTCATTGCATCCATTCGGCAAGTATTCCAGCATTGGCGAAAGCTCGGGGTAGGTCGTTGCTGCCAAGTCCAAGCCTTCTCGGTTTTCGATAGTCGCCAAGTCGAGCTGCCGAAAAAAGTCCTTTTCCGTCCGCTTCAGCAATGCGTTCTTTATCGGGTTTTTGGCGTACCGCTTTCGCGAAAGCAGATGATCATTGTAAGCATACATCTTCAAATAAAGCTTGCCCTTTGGATTCAAACGCTTGTAGTAAGCTCCGTAAAAAATACTGTCCCGACTAAGGTGAAACAGGTGCAGAACATCCACCGATTTGGCATTGGCTTTCAGCCAGTCCAAAAATGCCCGATCGAGAAAAAAGAGCTGACGCTTTTCTTCGAGAAGTTCAAGATTCAGACCTTCCACCTCGTCGGGAATGGAAATAGCGGTATCCGAGTGACCGAGAAGGGTGGATTCGTAGCCGTGCTGATTGGCATAAAACGGAATCAACCCGACATCTTTTGTGAGATGAATCCTTTCGAATTTGGGGAAGTAAGTGACCCAGCGCATCAATACTCGATGAGGAATTTATTAATCCCAATGGCTCGACTTATGGATCGTTCGACGGAGCGCAATTTCATCTTATAAGGATTGCGCGCCATGCTGTTCCCGTGACTTCCGGATATGCCTTCATACAAGGCATTCTCGGGGAGAAGCTTGACCTCTTTTGATAGGTGCTGATCGCGAATGGCATCGTAAACGACGTGCTCAATGAAACGGCCTTCACCGTCATTTGCTTCGGTATATTTCCCGAAAATGTGATCTCGATAGAACTGCGTTTCCACGCCAAAAAATCCCGTGATGGCCACTTTCATCTTTTGGTGCAAATCGATGTGGAAAGGAGCCTTCATCTTTGCGATAAGCGAAGGAGCGTTCCTAACCAAGTAGCGGCCGGTGACCTTCACAAAGTAGTCTCCACAAAGGCCACTTTCGACCAATTGATCGAGGGTATAAAATTCTTGAAATCCTTTGCCTTTGGACAAATCCGAATGCGGCTGAATGGACTGCCAATGAAAACGTTCGTGATCGAGTAAGGGTCTCAAGAGCGTAGATTCGCTGGGGTCGAAACCCGAATTTTCGGCGAATACGATCGGCTGTGAAGTATTGTCCAAATAAAACGATATGCACTTGGCGTAATCCGCTATTCTCTGGTCGACATCGGCACGAGCCACAAAATCAACATTGGGCCGGATAGTTGCCGTAAGCACGATGGTCGCATTCCGCATGGCTCAAAGATACATTTTCAGCCATGGGAAATGATTAGATTTGAGCGTGAATCGAACGCTTTTACACATCGGAATGCCGCGGACGGCGAGCACCTTTTTTCAGAATGAGGTTTTTCCCAATTTGAAAAGGTTCAAGCACATTGGCGTAGACCAAACCCAATACAGCGAGGCTTTTCAGCGAATGCTCTACCAAGATGAAAGTCGCTACGATGAAAACGCCATCGGCGAAAGCCTGAAAATATCCGAAGGAGAGAACCTGATTATTTCCAACGAACTATTTGTGGGGCAATCAGTACATATGGTCTCGACCAATCGCACCCGAAACGCTAAGCGCTTAAATCAGCTATTTCCAAATGCTGACGTGGTCTTATTTTTGAGAAATCAAGCAGATTTGTTGGAATCACTTTATTCGATAGGAGTTTATTCGGGTCATACGGCAAAGCCACATGAGTTTATCCGTTTTGACAACGAACCTTCAGACAGCATGAATCACTTTGTACCCGACCTTCACCTCCGTCGAGCATACCGAGCAGTACTTTTACTCTTCACTTTTGAAGTTATACCAGGGCCTTTTTGCCAAAGTTCACGTATTTCTTTACGAAGATTTCACCGTGAATCCTACGACATTTATCGAGCGGTTTTGCACCAAGCTCGATTTGGAATTAACGATCTAAATTGATTTTGATAAGCGCACCAACAGCAGTCTCAGCACCCGTCAATTGGATTACCTAAGAAGGACAATTAGCTTAAGGGAAATTTTCGAAAGATCGGGTATGGGAAAAAGAATTTTCAGGAAGAACATTCAAGCAATTGAACACCGATTGGGAGGCAAAACAAAGTTTCAGTTTGCCCCTGCTTTGAGGAAAAAAATAATCGATCACTTTATCGATGACAATTTGACGCTAAAAGAACTGATAGGTGAATCGGGAAATTCTGAAAATTTTGAACGGCACTATTTGACTAGAATTTGAAAAATTGATTCACGAGGTTCAGGTTCTCGCAGAGTTTCAAAGTAAGGTGGAGAGGACGATGAGAAAATTTTCAGCCGTAAATCCTAGTTCTCTGACTTAATGAAAAATTGATCAACGGTTCCATATTCCTTTTGCCCGCTTTTGCAAAATAAGTAGAGTTTGATATGGCTGTAAAAAGAGCCTGAAAGAAGCGCCTATGGCACTAGATAAGATGACCTCGGCACTTCCAAGCATAGAATACTGTGCTAACCAAATGGAAAAGCGGGATATTGATAATCATCACGAATACGGCGTGAAACTAGGGAGACTTTAAGTTTTCCGACTCCACCAACCGGAAAGTCCCGAAAATGCATACGGAGTGCTGAAAGAAGTACCCAAAGCCCCATACTCCAAGTTTAGGATAGCTGGAATTTCCACTTCATCTCCAATCCAAAAGTGATAAACATAAGGAGCCATACAAAATCAACTTTTCGACTGCAACAGTCATGGCCACCATAGGAAGAGGAGTCTCTTCTCATTTTCCTGATCCATCCAAAATCGCTTCCTTGACGAACGCATCCGTCAATGCCGACTAAAAAGGCGTAGTGACCAAGCCAAAGAATACGAGCGCCAGATTGAAATAGCGATAGGAAATACTGTATGGGCAGGGGACTTCCTCGGGGGTAAGCACTTTTGTAATGATAAGATTATCGGTCATAAAGACTACTAAGCCAGCACCTTGAAGAATGAAAAAGGTAGCACCCAGTCCTAAAAGAGATTGGGAATACTTAAAGTTGACCTATGAAAAAGGAAGGACGCAGGTCCGAGTAGCATGGAACCGAGATATGCTGAAGCTAAACAATAGAATGAATAAATTTACTCCGCAATTGCCCAAGCCAAATTTTCAAGTGACCCAATCCGTATTGCTTAGCAATTACACCGCCGCCAACTGGAAGATATTCACACACGTGTTCATTAAATTGGACAAAAGCGGGTCGCTCGATCGGCGGTCACAACCATCTTTATGAGTTGTGCGATAAACTGGGGAATGAAAAGGAAGTAAAGGATCATGACCATTCCGTTAACGTCGTCAGCTAATTCTGCCGAAGCTTCAAAAATGTTTGCCCAGTTGATAAAAAGAAATTGTGCACCCAAGAACAGAACGAGCATGCCTGCTTGCAATGATTGAAACCAAGGCATAGGTAGTACTCACGTAACTTCTTCCCAGTGGATTATTTTTTTGAGCCATTTCTCCAGCCAGTTTGTTTCTCAAGCCCGTTTCCAATCCCTAAGTCAAAAGAAGTTGAACCATTTGCCAAACAGCGCTAACAGTAAGCCAAATTCAAATGTCAAGTTCTGCTGAGTAAACTTAGATACAGCGGAACGATGATAAAGCTGATCAAGGCTATCAACACTCCTTTCAGACCCGCCGACCATAAAATATTATTGAGAATTTGCTTACCCCTTCGATCAGTCAGTGTATGACCGGATTCGAGCGATCAGCCCATTAATCTATTGCGAGCGGAATGGATTCCACTTTGACTTCACTCGAGCTTCTTCGCTCTGTAATCGAAATAATTTCCGTAATCGGCTTGGCAACCGTAGCCATATCGCGCAACCGTATACGCCTCCGTATGCGTACGATTTATTTTTACGCTGGACGGCCGTTAAAAACAAGAACAGGATGTTTTAATCTTTTCTTCTCAAACATTTCAGTGGCTGCGCAAAATGAGCTTTTGCGCCACCTTTCGCGCACAACGAAAACGGTAGCAAAGTTTGCGTAATCAGTAGATTTGGACGATTATCAGACACCAAGCCTACCGGCAGGAGTATCGATAATAATTTTGTCAAATCGTTCACTCAACTCTTTAATGAGCTGATGCATTCGGTATGAAATGATGAGTTCAGATGGGTTTGGCGGTGGCGGTCCTGAAGGAGCGATATGTAGAGATTTTCTCAGTATAACCCGGATGGAAGTAATGTTCGTCGAGCGTTGCATTTCCACTAAGGTAGTTGCCATCCCACCTTGTTTTCTCTACCAAAATCTACCACCATTCGCGACTACCGCAAGTCAAGACCGATAAGCACCACTTTTGAACTTTTGGCCGTCACTATTGAAGTCAAATTCATCGCTGTAAAAGTTTTCCCCTTCGGTACCAATGGAAGATGTAACCATACTGATATCAGAGTCTTCATCGGAGTGAAAGAATTTCAAATTTGATCGAATGCTCCGATACTCTTCGGAAATGCTCGAACGCGGTTTTTCAAGAGCTACCAAAGACGACTTGTACTGATTGAATCTCACTACTCCGATAATTGGAATAAACGTCAATCGCTTAAGTGTGCCAACATCGTTGATCTTGTCGTTGAGATTCTCTACGAGAAAAACAATGAGTACCGGGATCATAATTCCCAAGAGAATGGCAATAGAATAAGCGCGCTGTGGTATGGGTGAAATTGGCCCGGGTATTACTCGGGCAGCATCAATTACTCGCGTATCACTATCTGTCGCAGCCAAGGAAATGGCTAGCTCTGCCCTTTTCTGCAAAAGAAAAAGGTAGAGACTCTCTTGTATTCTAAATCGGCGCTCAATCTCCAAAAGCTCTCGCTCGGTGGTCGGTATGCGTTGAATTCTTTTCGAAAATGTCTTGAGCGAGGCTTCTATCTCTGCTTGTTGTCGCTCAAGGCCTTTTTCAATGTTTTGGATATTTGCCAAAAGAGAGGCCCGGGTAAGCTCAATTTCAGCATTTATCGGTTGCAAGTCGGGGTTACTTACCGTGCTTTTATTAATGACGATCTCCCGCTGACTCTGAAGTTCACTCAGTTTGTTGATGAGCTTTACAAGCAGTGGATCGTTTATATCCAGAGCAGAAGGGGCCAGATCCCGTACATCCGCATTGTCTGTAATGTATTCGCGCAGTTGCCGAATAAGTCCGATTTTGGTCAAATTGATCGCACTTTTAACATCCAAATCTTTGATACTCTCAAGGACTATTTGCGACTCGGATTCCAGATCAATGATCCCTTTAGATGCTTATGTAATTCTCCCGATTGATCTTGATGCTCTCCCAAGATGTCTTCAGTAATATCTTTGAATTGGACGTCCAGAAATTCAGCAGTTTTAGATGTAGCTTTATTCTTGAGGTCTATATCGTTTAGGAGGTAAACGGAAATCAACGCATTCAAAAAATCCAACCTTTCTGTGCCACTTCATCTTCCAAAATAAAGTGCGAAGTATGGTGCTTTGAGATCGTCCAGAAGCCACCGATACTTGACAAGTACTTGTTTTGATTGGCCTTGATCGTACTGAAGCGAATTCTAGGTATAAGCGCTTATCGAACTTAGGGTTATCAATGTCTGTTTTGGGGAAATTATCTCTTTTAAAAAGTGTTATGGATCCCAATCCAAAATGGAATGGCTAACCGAATTTACCCTCGATTAAAACCTTCATCTGACTGATTGTACGAAATCGAAAATCAGAACCACTGATAGACCATTTCGATTTCAAAAAACTTGCATAGGCTGTGTACTCCAACCCGGAAACATCGACTCTAAACGGGCTGTCTTTGTATGCCTCAGAGACTTTCACATCGCCTACCAAATAATAGGAAACATCAAACTCAAGCTCGTTCAAGGTCTTTGCCAAAAGACTATGTGAACGAAGAATTTCGATCTCATTTTCTATATTCTTGGTCGGCGTTTCTACATCGAGTTGACGGAGGAATTGATCTTTCCCAACGTTCTCATCTTTCACCATCAACTTGGCAGTGACGGCGTAGACAGGGTTTGTGTACCAATTGTAATAACGAGCGATAAGGAGCGCCAAAACCAAGCAGAGCGGGAACCAGAACCAGTATTTCAAATACCTGAAAAAGAATGATTTCCTCAGATCAAGAAATTATTCTCGATTCTTTCAGGTTTATTTGAAGCTTATCAGCCGCCATCTTTATTGATTCAAACTAATAATTACAGCTACAAAAGTGAGGGAACTGATCACCAGTGGAAGAATTCGGTAGATGTTGTCATCTTTCGACGTCAACCCTTTAGTGGGCTGGACGTAAATGACATCATTATTTTGAAGGTAAAAGTGCTCGCTTTCCAAAACGCTTGAATCATTCAAATCAAGGCGGACGAAACTCTTCTCTATTCCGTTGTCGTGAATGAGCAAGACATTGCCTC
>CALOFA010000038.1:0-11867 GCA_942492545.1 uncultured Cryomorphaceae bacterium
CAAGCCACTTGTACTTCGTTCAGTTGCAGCCAACACTGCATTTCTCCGCAATCAAGCCGACCTGTTAGAATCACTTTACTCCATCGGAGTTTATTCCGGTCATACGGCAAAACCGCATGAGTTCATTCGCTTTGACAACGAACCTTCGGATTCATCCGACCCACTTTTCCCGACATTTTCGGCGGTAGAGCAAACGGAACAGTATTTCTACTCCTCACTCTTGTAGCTATATCTAGGACTTTTTGAGAAGGTTCATGTTTTTCTTTACGAGGATTTCACCTCAAATCCGAGTGGTTTCATTGAGCAGTTTTGTCAAAAGCTCGACCTCAAACTGACTGTAGAGATTGACTTTGACAAGCGAACGAACAGCAGTCTGAGCGCGCGTCAATTAGAATATCTGCGCAAGACCAATAGTTTGAAAGGCATTCTGGAGAGGTCGGGAGCGGGCAAGCAAATTTTCAAAAAGAACATTCAAACGATTGAGCACCGATTGGGAGGAAAGGAAAAATTTCACTTCGCTCCTGCCCTTCGCAAAAAAATCAAAGATCACTTCCGCGAAGACAACGAGTCGCTTAAAGCTCTCCTGACTGACTATCGCGATTCAGAAAATTTCGCGAAAAGCTACTTGAACGAAATTTAGCGATTCCAGATTCCCTTGGCTCGCTTTTGCAAAATGAGCCAAGTTTGATACGGTTGAAAAAACAATCGGAAAGATGCGCCGATCGCACTTGCAAGAATCACTCCTGCGCTGCCCAGCAAAGAGTATTGGGCCAACCAGATGGACAGCGGAATATTGACGATCATCACGAAGACCGCGTGAAAAAGGGAGACTTTCAATTTTCCCACTCCACTCAAAAACGTGCCGAAAATGCTGAGTAGCGCCGAAAGGATTACCCACGCTCCCATGCACCAATTTAGCACGGAGGGAATTTCAACCTCATCGCCGATCCAAAAGTGGTAGACATAAGGAGCCATTAAGATCAATAGCACCACTCCGACCGCCATCGCCAACCAAAGAAATAGCAACCTTTTGAGCATTTTTTTGATCCAATGAAAGTCTTCCTTGACAAAGGCATCGGTAAATGCCGACCAGAACGGCGTGGTGACCAAGCCAAAAAAGACCAAAGCCAAATTGAAGTACCGATAAGAAATGTTGTAGGCGGGAACTTCCTCGGGACCGAGCACTTTGGTAATGATCAAATTGTCGGTCATAAAAACCACGAGTGCCGCACCTTGAAGGATAAAGAACGTGGCCCCCAGTCCCAGAAGCGAATTGGAATACTTGAAATCGATATGAGAAAAAGACGGGCTCAATTCCCGGTAACGGGCCGAAAAAAGGTAGATACTCGCTGCCAGCGGAATGAACAGGTTGATTCCTGCGATTACCCAAGCCAGGTTTTCAAGCGAGCCCATGCCGTATTGACTCAGTAAAAATACGCCCGCCAATTGGAGCACATTGACCATGGTGTTCATCAAATTAGACAAGGCAGGTCGCTGATCGGCGGTGACGACCATTTTGATCAACTGAGCGACAAACTGCGGAACGAAAAGACAAAAAAGAACGATTACCATTCCATTGACATCATCAGCCAGAGCCTTTGGAGCTTCAAAGACCTGCGCCCAGTCGAAAAAGAAGTTGGCACCAAAAAACAGGATGAACATACCAATGGCGATGCCTGATATTAAGGCATAAGTCGTACTGATGTATGTCTTCCCGAGTTGATAATCCTTTTGAGCGAGTGCTTCAGCCAGCTTGTTTCTCAAGCCGTTTCCGATTCCCAAATCAAAGAAGTTGAACCATTGCAAAACGGCACTTACGGTGAGCCAAATTCCAAAGCTCAGTTCGGTAAGAAGGCTTAGGTAAAGCGGAACGATGATGAAACTGATCAAGGCATTGATACCTTTCAGACCTGCCGACCAAAGAATATTTTTGAGTATTTGCTTACCCCTTCGATCAGAGGTAGACCTTATTCGAGCGATCAGCCCTTTAATCATTGCGACGGAATGGATTCCACTTTGACTTAGACCCACTCTCCTCTTTCTCGTCAAAATAGTTGCCGTAATCAGTTTGGTAGCCGTAGCCATAGCCGTAACCATAAGCTCCGCCGTAGGAGTATGATTTGTTTTTGCGTTGAACGGCATTGAAAACGAGCGTTGGGTGCTTCAGCCGGCCTTTCTCAAACATTTCATTGGCTTGAGCCAAATGTGCTTTTCGGGTCACCCCCTCGCGCACTACGAAGACCGTCACGTTGGCGTAATCGCTGATTTGCAATCCGTCAGAAACGAGTCCAATAGGCGGAGTATCGATAATGATCTTGTCAAATCGCTCACTCAGTTCTTTAATTAGCTGTGGCATACGGTCTGAGATAATCAGCTCAGAGGGATTTGGCGGTGGAGGACCCGAGGGTGCAATGAACAAATTATCAGTATAGCCCGACGGAACCAAAATATCGTCGATCGATGCATTTCCACTTAAGTAATTACTGCAGCCAATTTTATTCTCAATCCCAAAGTCCTCGACAATTCTGGGCTTTCCGCAGATCAAGCCCGATGAGAACCACATGAGAGCCCGTAGCAGCCATAATTGAGGCGAGGTTCATGGCCGTAAAGGTCTTTCCTTCTGTTCCGATGGAAGAGGTAACCATTACAACATCAGTGCCTTCTTCGGAACGAAAGAATTTGAGATTTGATCGTATACTTCTGTACTCTTCAGAAATACTCGACCGCGGTTTTTCCAGAGCTACCAAAGGTGATTTGTGCAGATTGAATCTCACTACGCCAATGATCGGAATAGATGTCAATCGCTTCAGACCCGCAAGATCACTGATCTTATCGTTCAAGTTTTCGACTAAGAAAATAATGAGGACGGGAATCATGATACCCAAAAGAATGGCAATAGAATAAGCCCGCTGAGGCACAGGCGAAATGGGCCCGGGGATTACTCGAGGGGCATCGACCACTCTGGTGTCGCTATCGGTGGCAGCCAGAGATATAGCAAGTTCTGCTCTTTTTTGCAGAAGGAAGAGATAGAGGCTTTCTTGAATTCTAAATCGGCGTTCAATCTCCAAAAGCTCCCTTTCTGTGGTAGGAATTCGTTGAATTCTCTTGGTAAATGTTTTCAGCGAGGATTCTAACTCTTCTTGCTGTCGCTCCAAGCCTTTCTCGATGTTTCGGATATTCTCCAAAAGGGAAGAACGTGTGAGCTCAATCTCGGCATTGATAGGAACTAAGTTGGGATCATTTACCGTACTGCGGTTAATGACGATTTCGCGCTGACTTTGAAGTTCACTCAATTTATTGATGAGCTTCACGAGCAATGGATCATTGATGTCCAGTGCTGAAGGGGCCAGATCTCGAACATCCACGTTGTCAGTAATGTATTCGCGTAATTGCTGAATCAAACCGATTTTAGTTTGATTGATGGCACTCTTCGCATCCAAATCTTTGATGCTCTCCAAAACGATTTGCGACTCGGACTCCAAGTCTATGATTCCCTTCGAGGCTTTGTACTTCTCTCGATTGATCTCGATACTCTCCAGATCTCCTGTAATGTCTTCCAATTGGAAATCGAGAAATTCAGCAGTTTTTGATGCGGCCTTGTTCTTTAAGTCCACATCGTTTTGAAGGTAAACGTTGATCAAAGCGTTTAAGAAATCCAATCCCTTTTGAGGCACCTCATCTTCAAGATAAAGCTGGAGAATGGTGCTTTGAGAGCGTGCCAATGCCACCGAAAGCTTAGACAAATATTTATTTTGATTGGCCGTAATCGTGTTGAACCGTAATCGGTAGTGTCGCTTATCGTACTCGGGTTTCTCCAGATCGCTTGAAGGAAAATTTTCTCTTTTGATTAGTGTGATGGTACCCAAACCAAAGTCGAATGACTCACCGAATTTCTCTTCGATCACCTTTTCACCATCTCCTTGAGCGTAGGTAAGCCGAAAACTATTCTCATCGATTATTTCGACTTCGAAAAGTCTTCCGTAGGCAGAGTATTCCAGCCCTGTGATATCTACTTTGAAGGGGCTATCCTTATAAGCTTCTGAAACTTTCACATCGCCCACTAAAAAGTAGGAAACGTCAAATTCCAACTCGTCCAGGGTCTTTGCCAAAAGGCTATGCGAACGAAGTATTTCAATCTCATTCTCAATGTTCTTCGCAGGAGTTTCCACGTCAAGCTGACGAAGGAATTGATCTTTTCCAACATTCTCATCCTTCACCATCAACTTGGCGGTAACGGCATAAACAGGATTCTTGTACCAATTGTAGTATCTGGCAATGACCAAGGCCAGAACCAAACAAAGGGGAAACCAGAACCAGTACTTGAGATACCTGAAAAAGAAAGATTTCAAATCGAAATCATTCTGTACTCTTTCGGGTTTGTTCAAATTATCTGCCGCCATAGTTATTGATTCAGGCTAATAATTACAGCTACAAATGTGAGGGAACTGATCACAAGCGGCAAGATTCGGTATATGTTGTCATCTTTTGAAGTGAGACCTTTTGTAGGCTGAACGTAAATCACATCGTTGTTCTGCAGGTAAAATTGCTCGCTTTCCAAAACCCCCGAATCGTTTAAATTCAGACGATAAAAACTCTTCTCTATACCATTGTCGCGAATGAGGAGCACATTCTCCCTTACGCCATACACGGTTAAATCACCCGCATAACCGAGAGCTTCGAGCACTGAAGCCTCGCCGGTAGGAATCTTGTATACTCCGGGAGAATTGACCTCCCCAAGCACGGTAATCTTATAATCAGCTATGCGGAGGTTGACACTGGGTTTTTGCACATATTCGAGCAAAGCAGACTCTATGGCAGACCTTGCCTCCTCCTTGGATAAGCCGACAATCTCAACCTTTCCTACTAAAGGGACATGGATAAAACCACCCTCATCGATTTGATAAAGGTTTCCACCAAATCCTTCGTCAGATGAGCTTTGGTCAGTTTGGAAATAGGCATTCGTTTCTAAACTAATGCTGGAAATCTGCACTTCTACCAAATCACCTTTCTTGAGAGCAGCCGAAGGAGCGTCAGGGATGTTGAGCTTTCCCATTTCAATACCTTGCAGATCGTTGAAATAAGTGACTTGCTTGTGAGATACACAAGAGGCGAACAGAAAGACTGAAAGTAAATGATAGAACAGGTTTTTCATTGCTTAGTCACGACGGCTTCTACCCGCATATTTTTCTCAAACTCATCAAAGGTTTTGGCATCGGGAATTCGTTTTTGACTATCGCCATACCCCTTTGCTATCAACCTTTTCTTAGAAATACCCTTGCCGATCAAGTACTCCATTACCGCTTCAGCTCTTCGTTCGCTCAGCTTTAATGCAGTACCCTTGAAGTTCCACTCTTTCCCCTGTCCTTTAAAATTAGGGTCAGGCCGAATGTCATCCGTATTGTTTGCAGTATGCCCTTGAATCTCCACTTCCACGGAAGCGTTCATATTCAGGAAGTCTACCAACTGATCGAGCTCGTCGGTAGCCCCTGGTTTGAATGCGTAAGTATTGTTGTAAAAGAACACTTGATTTAAAATCAAACGGTCTCCAACGGAAATAAACTCATCGTCCTCACTTTCGACTTCGATCGTTTCAAGAGCTGAAAAACCAAGTTCGGACTCGGGCTCATCGGGCACTTCATTCCCAAAAGGAAGGACCAGGCTAACATCTTCTTGAACTTCCTTCTCAGTTGAGAAATCGGGTTGTTGCAGTCTCGCGAAATCATAACAAGGTCGATGGATGGCATGAAACGAAAACTTTTCTCCTCCCGACTCTATGTAGAGGTAGTGCCCGCAATCCTCAGCATTAAGACTTAATACAGAAATGTAAAAGGTATCTCCTTTGGCAGCTTCAACTGTATTCTTGTAGAGAATATCACCGTCATCGCTGAAGATCGGGAGGCGTTCTACCCTCTGAGGCTGTAGGTTTTCATTGACCAACTTATCGCAAAAATCCTTTCCGCCATATTTAAAAAGTATCGCTCTATAGCGGTCGTTCTCATTTGTAGGACTCACGGAAAAGTCAATGGTGAGATCTTCGGTAGCAATGAACTTATACCAAAAAGTGTAGCGATCCTCATAAAGGTAATAGAGGGCATTTATGGTGGATTCGTTCATGAGAATCTCGCTTTTGGAAAAGTCATTCTGCCCGAGAGGGAACAAAATTTCCTGTGCATTGATGCAAGACATTGGCTGATCATCCTCGTCCTGCGCAAAAAGAAGTGAGGAACAAAATGTCAGTAAAAAGATGATGAAAAGTCTTTTTCGATGCATAAAAGGGGGAAAGCGAAACACAAACAAAGATAGAGGACCACCAGGGGTGGAGTACCTTTTCCGCCATGTCATTTTCCACATTGGATTGAAGAAAGATAATTTCCGTGAACCCTCAGAACATCAAGGATCGCGATACATTTACCTATTGACTTCACTTAACCCTTGTGGAAAACTTATGTCTTTATTTAAAACGATTCTCTCTGTACTTCTTCTAGCTGTCGGCATGACAGAGACCATTCAAGCCCAGCTTGTAAAAGACCTTTTAGAAAATGACGATGCATACTACAACTATGTATCGAATCCGGGTTTTGAAGAAACCAAAAGAGAGTACTGCCGCTGGAATCAAAACGGAAGAGACTACATGGAGAACATAAATGCGTGGGACTCTCCGACCGAAACCACTCCTGACCTCTTAAGTTTGAGGGTAAAAAACACGTGCTGGGCAAATCCGAGAAAACACAGCAATGGAAAGCAAGGCCCACGGAACGGCGACAACATGGCCGGTCTAAAGACTTATGGTAAAGGTGGCACCGAAACATTCTGGCATGAATACCTGAGCGTAGAGCTTGATTCAGTTTTGGTTCCGGGACAGCGTTACTATGCTGAGTTTTACGCCAGCAAATCGGCAAATTCAAAACTAGCCTCCAACAATCTGGGCATGTATTTCAGCGATACGGCCGTGGTAACCAGAGATAGGATGCCTCTGTTTTTCACTCCTCAGATCAATTCTGACAAAGTGATAAAATCCAGGTGGAATGCCTGGCAAAAAGTCTCGGGTGTATTTGAGGTGGACGAAGAAAAGCACTACCTCATCATCGGGAATTTTTACCACGACAACAGAACGGAAATTCAAGAATTTGAAGAAGGCGAGGGCGGTGCGTACTACTACATTGATGATGTGAAGGTGAGGCGAGCAATGCCGGATGAGGCGCTAACCCCTGTACCGAAGAGAAGCATCCCGCCAAAGCCAAAATTGGTCTTACAAAAAGCCGAATTCGTTTCGACAAAGGACATCAAGCTGGATAGTATCGCTTATAAAGTCGGCGATAGAGTGACCTTAGAAAATATTTTCTTCGAATTCGATAAAGCAGAACTCCTTCCTGAATCAAAAACAGAATTGGACAAACTGGTAGATATTTTAACCGACTACCCTTTTCTGACAATAGAAATAGGCGGACATACAGACAATGTAGGAACCCCGGAATACAACAAGAAGCTTAGTGAAGAAAGAGCGAAAAGCGTGGTAGATTACCTTCTCGGCGAAGATGTAAATGATGTGAGACTTTCTTATAGCGGTTATGGGTCAGAAAAACCAATCACCTCGAATGCTACCGAGGAGGGGCGTGCAAAGAACAGAAGGGTGGAATTTGTGATTATCGGAAACTAAAGCTGTAGAGATAGTTTGTCTCCGACCACTTTCGCTTGGTATGGATTCTTTCGTAATGGATTTTTTCAAAATCAGCAATTTCCAAAATGCGATTGATGTCACAGCTTTTGGCTAGAGCCATCACCAAAGTACCGTTGGGAGTGAGGTGCTTTTTTAAACTACCGAAAAGCGCGATGTAATATTCATATCCTTCGCCGCAACAAAAGGCAAAATCATCTTGACTTTCAGGATAATCAGGCTTAAAAGGTGGATTCACGAAAACGTAATCGAATTGATGACTCTCGCTCATCTGATCAAAAATATCGCTCTGGATTACCTCTACATTAAGATCATTTCTGAATGCATTTTGCGAAGCATTTTCGCATGCCAACGGGGTGATATCGCTGGCAAAACTGTCTGCACCCAATTGTGCCCCTCTGCATGCCAGAACACCCGCTCCGCAGCCCATTTCCAGAATTCGCTTACCTGATAAATTCATACTCTCCACTTGCTCCAAGAGCATAACAGAGGTAACAAACCATCCAGGGTGAAATATCCCAGGGAGCACTACGAGATCCATCCCATGGTACTCCCAGGATCGTTTGGCACTCGAGTAAAGTTTGTAGACCGGGTGAGTCAGTGATTCTAAAACGACTCGTATCGGCTCCTTCTTCATCATATTCGCTAATGCTTGTACTTTATCGTTGGGGTAAATAAAGCTATCAAATGCTCCTTTTGTTTATCGAGGTTTAAATTAATGGGAGCACTTGCCCTTATAAATTCCGTAATTTTGCCGCTCAATGGGAATGATTTCTGAAGACTCGTTAACAATTGCAGTGGACTTCGACGGCACTATCGTTGAGCATAAGTATCCCGAAATCGGAGATGAAATGCTATTTGCATTTGATACTTTAAGGGCATTGCAAAAAAAAGGACACCGCTTAATCCTATGGACTTTCAGAGGTGGAAAATACTTGGACGATGCCGTAAAATATTGCGCAAGCCAAGGAATTACTTTTTATGCAGTGAATAAAAGTTATCCTGAAGAAGTCTTGGAAGAAGGCATCAGCCGAAAAATTAATGCAGACATCTTTATTGACGACCGCAACGTCGGAGGTTTTCCGGGTTGGGGAGATATCTATCAAATGCTGCATCCCAATGACGGAGAGTTTTTTCATCAATTGAAAAATGCTGAAGCTCACCACAATTTTAAATCAAAAAAAAGCGGATTTAAATCCTTATTCAGGTCATGGTTCACTTAAAAAATGCCGAAGAAATTGAATTGATGCGAGCAAGTGCTCAAATCGTCTCACGCACATTGGGCCTGATGGCTGAAAAAATTGGCCCTGGCGTTACTCCATTGGAATTGGATAAGATAGCGTACGAATACATTGCGGACCAAGGAGCGATACCCGGATTCCTTGGATTTGGTGGTTTCCCGAACACACTCTGCATTTCGGTAAATGAAGCGGTGGTGCACGGAATTCCAAATAAACGCGCATTTGAAGAAGGAGATATTGTTTCAATTGATTGTGGAGCTATTAAAGATGATTTTTATGGAGATCACGCCTACACATTTGCCATAGGTGAAGTGGGAAAGGAAATAGAGCAATTATTGAGGGTGACAAAGGAATCGCTCTATCTTGGCATAGATCAGATGCGAGCGGGTATGCGAATAGGAGATGTAGGATTTGCCATCCAAAATCATGCAGAGCAAAACGGCTACGGCGTGGTGAGAGAGTTGGTGGGGCACGGCCTGGGCAGAACTATGCACGAAGACCCACAGGTGCCAAACTACGGCAGACGCGGACGGGGAAAACGAATAGTAGACGGAATGGTCTTAGCGGTAGAGCCTATGATCAACCTTGGAACAAAGGACGTAATGATGCTGGATGACGATTGGACAATTGTTTCTGCAGACAAGCTTTATTCAGCTCATTTTGAGCATGACATCGCGGTAGTAAATGGCGCTCCTGATATTCTATCCACATTCGATTATGTAGAGGAGGCACTCGAGAAGCGCGGCTTGAACGCAATGAGAATGAACCTGGAGACAATCAAAGCTCTAGCGTAAGTTCTTCGGTTTTGTTTCGAACCAAGTCGAAATGCTTTACCTCTTTTTTATTTGCTGAAGTATGGACTTGACTTACCGATACTGTGCGAACGAGGTTTCTGCGATTCATGACCATATCATTTTCAGGATCGCCTTCACCTCCGTTTAAGTGAAAGTTCCAAACATCACTCCTGTCGGGAACTCCTGATGCGAAAAGATCATCAAACCACTTTTGACGTTTTTCCAATACTTGACTACTATAGAGCTTTGCACTGGCAATGATCAATGGCTTCATCGGATCATACGTCCGAAAATGAACGAT
This sequence comes from uncultured Cryomorphaceae bacterium, assembly GCA_942492545.1. Lineage (GTDB taxonomy): Bacteria > Bacteroidota > Bacteroidia > Flavobacteriales_D > Cryomorphaceae > JAKVAV01. The sequence goes on from CALOFA010000038.1 coordinate 10,012, forward strand.
TGATTCGTCCCATCTCAACTCCTCGATATTCTTCCCAAATCGCAAAAGCGTAAAGGGTTCAACCCCCTCCAAATAGTCTCTTTTGAGGTCATTCAAAGAACATAAATTCAGGCTATCCAACAAAACGATGCCTCTACTCTTGCGATAATTCAGTTTTCGCTCGTGAGGAAGAAAGGCACCATTCAGTAAAACGGTGGTATACTCTTTTCCAATGGCCAAATTAGTACCTCCGTGCAAGGGCTCCTTGGCTATCAGAAATTCGCTTTGATTTTTGCTTGAATGCGGCGAGAGTCCATCAGCATTTCTCACGGGCGCCTCGTCTCGATTTGCAGTTACAATACTAGTGCCCGATTGGGGTAGATAAGTTACGGTGCACATGACTAAAATCCCATTTCGCTTCTCCGTCTCTCGTATTCCTCATCCGAAATCTCATCCTTCGATATAGCCGCGTTTAATTCTGCCAAAGGCCTATACCTTTCGAAGACGTCCTTTTCGATTTTGAAAAAATTTTCATTCTCATCTACAAGTCCATAATCTGTTTCGGTAGGGATAGTAGGTATAAAAAAAGCTCTGAACCAGCTGCGGCGAATGACGAGCCATGCCATTTCAGGTACTAGAGTTGTTTTGAAATCAGTCTTGGAAAGCGGCCCAATTTCTTTGAAAGTTTGGTGCCCCCAATCGAAAATAAAAATCATAAATATTGGCTTAAGCCAAATCTACGCAAACAGTATGAGAGAAGATGCTGTAGTTCTCGTCGAGAGGAGATAAATGATAGGGACTTGAATTTTTCGATCTCATAACCATGGTAATGATTCCCAAGCCCGCTCCACCTTTGCTGCTTCTTGCTCCGTTCATCATGACTTCCATGTACTTTTCCTTAAGTGAAACAGGGTCCATCTCATTAATGGAATCGAAACGTGCTTTCAAATCAGTGACTTTCCGCTTATCAACGATATTCGAAAATTGAGCACATAGCTTATTCTCTTTTTGGTATACCGTGACCACTGTATGAACATGTTCACTCTCATCCATCTCACTGTGAAGACGAATATTCTGTATGGCCTCAATGAATACGCTGAAAAACCTTTTTCTGGCAGTCTTATTTTCAATCTTCTCATCAAGAAGCTTCTCCATTCGGGAAGTCAATGCGCTGGCAAAACCAAAGTTCAAGTCGCCGGAGTAATGCACGATTACTTCAGTTCCATTTTCTACGCTTAGGTCTTTATAAAAACATTCAGCCAGGGAATAAAAATGTTCCAAAGCATCTCTCGAGAGGTTCATGAAAAAGATTTTGGCTCGACCAATATAAAAATTTTAACGATGTATACCTCTAATTCATAGAAGAATGATGAAAATCCTTTTAGAATTTAGCACATGGCATAACCCTTCGCTTATTCTTTTTCTTGCTCTTTTTACTCGCAAATTCAAGAATTACAGAAATCTCATGAGCACCTCCGCTATTCGGTGAAAGCGATGAAATAGTGAGATCGTAGCTATATCCGATCTGCATATTATTAATTTCATAGCCAATCAAGACAGCCAGAGCATCCTGATTTATAGTGTTATTGGCATTTTTCTTAAGCCCTGGTAGTCCTCTGTACCAAAGACCTATGACTACAGGATCATATTCATAATAGAACCCTAAATCCAATTGATCAAACAATCCTTGAAGCTGATAATTAAATGCAGGCACAATGAACTGCCTCTTCGAAAAAGCACCAATCTCGGAAAGCTTTAATCTTATTCCCCCATGAGCTGAAACTCGTCGTGGCAATACGCTTTCTCTCCCTACCAGGGAATGAACGGGTTCATTGATGTGATGGATAGAAGCTCCTATCCAAAACTTTTCAGCATAT
>CALOFA010000039.1:0-86111 GCA_942492545.1 uncultured Cryomorphaceae bacterium
TCCCATAAGTTTCGTGCGATTAGAGCCTTGAGTCTTCCGGCGATCATCTCTTTTGATCTGGTGAAGTCTTCTTCATTCCAATCTATTTCTTCGTCCTCTTTTGCCGTGTACTCCTTGAGCTCAGCAATAGCCAAGTCGATGTCGAATCCTTCTATGTAAGCTTCAACATTCGGGAATTCCTTCAAAAGCTTTTTTCTCTGCCTATTGGTATAAGTTATTGCGAATGAATTCATCACCCCTTTTCGGATAAGGTCGTTGTTGAGATCTGAAGATGCCGTTGTGTCGAGGGGAACAAATACGTCTGGAACTATTCCGCCTCCGCCGTAAACTACTCGACCATTTTCAGTGGAGTACTTTAAGGAGTCAGGAAAGTCCAAACTATCCAGCGACCAAAGTTCACCGTTTTCATAACGATCGAATTTTTCTCGATAATATGCGTCCATTCCCTCATCGTAGGGCTTTTGTATACAACGCCCGCTGGGAGTGAAGTATTTTTGGGTATAGTCAATCTGATGTAACTGCCGTCGGGAAGAGGAATAGGGCGTTGGACCAATCCTTTACCAAATGTTCTTCGACCTACGATGAGACCTCGGTCCCAGTCTTGAATGGCCCCTGAAACGATTTCTGATGCACTGGCTGATCCTTCATTCGTTAAGACGATAAGTCTGCCTTCTTCAAATTCTCCTTTAGAAGTGGCGACCATTTCTCTTTTGGGGTAACTTCTACCTTCTGTATAAACGATCATTTTATTCGAGCTGATAAACTCATCTGCCAATTGACGACTTGTTTCTAAAAGACCTCCGCCATTTCCTTGCAAGTCGAGCACCAAATCTTGCATGCCTTGTTCTTTCAATGACTTTATGGCCGCGTGAAACTCATCCATAGTGGTTTTTGAAAAACGGTTGATCTTGATGTAGCCGATTTTATCGGTAGCCATGTATGAGGCATCCAAACTGTAAAGTGGTATTTCATCCCTCACGATATCAAAAATGAGCACTTTGCTCGTTTCTCTTCTTCGGATACCGACTGTGACCTCCGTGCCTTTGGTTCCGCGTAGGCTCGAAGTAACATCATTATTGGTGACGCCAATTCCCGCTACATTTTCACCATCAATGCTCACGATCTTATCTCCGGCCATAATCCCGAGAGATTCGCTTGGTCCTCCCGGAATAGGAGAAACAACGGTAATCGTATCTCTTAAAATATTGAATTGAATACCGATTCCTTCAAAATTACCTTCCAGACCTTCATTAGCTCGTGCTACGTCTTCCGCAGGGATGTACACACTATGTGGATCCAACTCTCCGAGAATTTCTCTTATTGCGTCATCCACGAGATCGTCGAGCTCAACACTGTCTACATAGCTGTTTTCCAAATGGTAAAAAAGTGCAGTGATTTTCTCTGCAGCTTTTCTGAATTCGGGTTGATCTTCTTCTGATTGGCCTTTTGATACCGTTAAAGCCAGAACGGAAATGGTGACTAAGATGAGTCTTTTCATATTAAAATGCTTTCGAATCCTAAAGATAACGCTTTACGGACCCTCTCAGGTTGGTATTGCTGTGTTAATTCGAGTTAAAGTCTTTTGACAAGGTGTTCTAACGTCTTTCCTTGATAAAAGTTCCTTCAAACTTCTGTTGAGATATGCTCTTGAAACATATCTGCCATTCAGGCGTATACGCGTGTGAATTAGTTTCAGAATAGAGAAAATTGACTTCTCCCTATGAGCGTAGAGAAATGGTATACTTTCACCGATGAAGATTGGAAAACACTGGAGGATCAGTTCAAATCTTCCTATTTCCCCGTTCTTCGTTTTATTACCGAAAACAAGGGTTCTTTTTCGGAAGCGCGAGATGTATACATCGAAGCATTCTTTTATTACACCCGCTCTGTTGAACTCAAAGGAAAGTCATACCTCGAGAAGGCTTCAGGATTGATTTACTCTTTTTCCCGAATCATTTGGCTAAAAAAACTGCAGAAGCGCAATGTGGATTTAAACTTTGTGCAGCATCGCAGAGAATACTTTGACCTCGATCATGCCTTTCACGAAATTGATTTGATGAACGAACGCAGTGAGAAGGCAGCGTCAAAACTTGCATTAATCGGTGAGCCATTTCGAACGATGATGTTTGAGTTGATCGGGGAGGGAAGACCTTTCGAAGAGGTTGGTCCGCGATTGGGATTTAGTGTAGAAGAAAGAGCCATCAATCGCCTCTCGGGATGCTTACGAAAATTGGTAGAGCTAACCGAGAATAAAACTTTTGACATTAAAAGCGAAGATTTTGCAAAGTGCTTGAACTACGTGATATCACCTGAAAAGGTGGAGAAACCTCAAGGACCTGAAATGGATGTTTGTTTGGCTATGACCTCCAGAGTAGTGGCAACGGTAAAGAATCACGTCAGTTCTAAAGAGCGAACGACCATCTTACGAGAATTCAGAGATCGGCTACTCCCTGATGACGCGAGTAACCTGAAGAAGATGGAGGACAACCCAAAAAAGATCAACATGAAACCATTACAACTAATTTCCTTTACAGCACTTGTTGCGATTGTCGTGTCGGGACTTACCTCTTTTGGACTCTACAATTACGCAAACCATCAAGATGTATCAGAACCTGAACTCGTTGTGGATACGCTGACTGTTGATACTATCCAAGTTCCCGTTCTTGAATGGAAAGAGAAAAGTGCATTTATCATAAACGAAGACGGTTTTGCTTTGACCTCTTCCGAGCATTTGACTAAGGGTGATAGGATCAGCGTGAGCAATGATCTTTCGCATACAGGTTCTGCCGAAGTAGTGGCAATTGACGAAAAAACAGGGCTGGCATTGCTTCTGGTTGATTCGGTTCTGCGCACATCAGTGCCTTACCGTTTTTCGCCTACACCATCTGAGGTGGGCGACGAGCTGATTTCTTTGGGCTATTCCGGTGGAAAGCTTTTATTCGGCGAAGCCACAACTCAATTTTTTGAAGTCGAAACCATGTGGGTAGGCGGAGATGCATTGTTCCCGGGAGCTCCGCTGTTTTCAGAGTATGGAGAATTGAAAGGAATTATGATCGAATCAGATGAAGGCAATCTTTCTCAAGGAGTCGAGAAAGTCAGAGAATTCATTGAGTTCGGAACGACTTATGATGTCAATTTGCCTACTAGAAACAGACTTTACTACAGCAACACGGCTCAGCGAGTGGAAAGTTTGAGGCCCTGCATTCTGAGAATAAAATACCAAGCTTAATTGGCAACTTTTTGTCTTGACGAACGTATTCTTTATAGCTATACCTAAAGTTTTTTTAGGGCTATGAATGAGAAAGCCTCCCTTGCTATGGGGAGGCTTTTCTTTTTTTGTATTCCTTTGTTTAATGCAATCCGTCTAAGGCCAGATATCTTTCTGAATCCAGCGCTGCCATGCAAACTGTTCCTGCTGCTGTAACGGCTTGTCTGTATACTTTATCAGCCGCATCACCGCAAGCAAATACTCCTTCAATATTGGTCTTGGTTGATCCTGGAATCACTTTTAGGTAACCTGTTTCATCCATATCCAATTGACCTTTAAAGATATCGGTATTTGGCTTGTGGCCAATGGCTACAAAGAATCCCGTGATCTTGATTTCTTTGGTTTCGTTGGTCAGTCTATTCTTTACTCGAACTCCTTCTACACCTGATTCTCCCAGAATTTCATCGGTTTCGGTGTTCCACAGAATTTCAATATTCTCCGTGTTCATAACTCTATGCTGCATAGCCTTTGAAGCACGTAGCTCATCTCTTCTTACCAGCATGGTTACCTTCTTGCAAAGCTTTGCCAAGTAACTCGCTTCTTCACACGCAGTATCTCCACCACCTACTATAGCCACTTCTTGACCTTTATAAAAGAATCCGTCACAAACGGCACAGGCACTGACGCCAAATCCGTTCAGTCGCTTCTCACTTTCTATTCCCAACCATTTGGCAGAAGCACCCGTGGAAATGATTACGGAGTCAGCCGTAATTTCTTTATTGCCATCGATAGTAACTACATGCTTGCCGCCACTGAAGTCGACTGCTGTAGCCAGCCCAAATCGCACATCCGTTCCGAATCTTTCTGCTTGTTTTTTAAAGTCCTCCATCATCTCAGGGCCTTGAGTTCCTTCGGGGTACCCCGGATAGTTCTCTACTTCTGTGGTAATGGTAAGTTGGCCTCCGGGTTGTAAACCTTGGTACATTACGGGGTGCATATCCGCGCGTGCCGCGTAGATTGCTGCGGTGTAGCCCGCAGGGCCTGAACCAATAATCAGGCATTTTACATGTTCAGTATCTTGACTCATTGTCGAGTATTTTTTTCAGACCGCAAATTTACGAACTATACTCTCTACGTGAAGAAAAATATCCATCACCAAAGTTTATATGGGTTGTGGAAAACCTTATGGAGTGGCAAAAATGGTGTCATGCGAACAGGCATAACCAGCCCATATTCCCAGCCCTCCTTCTATGTTTGTGATTACATTGTTGGGTGCGGAAAACGGGCTGCCGTTGGTTCCCAGCTGCTGTTCAAAAGTTCGGTAAAATTGATAACTGGGTTCTGAGATCGCACAAAACTTGAAAACGAATCGATCACCCAATTCGAAAAACCCGGCTTCTTCTCCGATGTCTGTCGGACGAGAGGAATTGAAAGGCTGGCCTCTCTGGAATCCTACCTCCAACGATGTGCCGTTGAAAAACTCATCAAGAAATGTAGATCCCAGGGGCGCATAGTAAACATCGTCAACAGGATTGTCATTGGTATTTGGTCCAATCCTTCTTGTGAATACGCGATATGCATTATTTATGGTGTCGGGGTCAGTGAATCTGGTGAAGACATAACCGTATTGAGGGCTATTGGCCCATAGCCTGAAATAGGATGAGTCAGGGACAACTGGATTTGGGATATGTGTGGTGGCCCTTAGCACTTGATCATCCAACTCTACTCGCAAGTCATAGGAGGTTTCAAACTCACCCTCTATATCCAATCCGATGTAACCGCAAAGAGGCAGATCATCTAAGTCTTCAGGAGAAACTCCGACTAATTCGGCAAATGTGGCCAACAATTCCGGAGGAACATCATCTGCACAAACCACGGTAAGCTCTTGATCGTTTACAAATACGGAAGCATCTTCAACATAAGAGTTGGCAATGTCTATGGGACTTGTCGGTTCAAAAAAGCCCCTTGTCCTTGAGACTAGAACGATAGGTGGGCCACCGTTTTCAATCGTTCCTTCAATCACAATTTGCGGCTCTGTGGCAGGAATATCTATGTCTATATCCTTTTCGCAAGAAACCAATAGAGCGGTCAAAATCGCTATGTGCCAAAACCTTCTCAAAACTGAAAATTCCATGTGACGGCAGGTAAGATGGGAAAGAGGGAAACTTGTTTTGCCTGAACTTGAAAGGTGCCATTTGCCGCCTCCCCTTGATTATCGAAATAATAGAAATACGGATTTAAGCGGTTGTAAACATTATAGATGGAAAATACCCATTGAGACTGAATCCGTTTTCGCTTTTCAATTATTTCGCCGGTTACCTTATCTGTTATCGTTTTGTTTTCACTCGTTGAGTAGGTTGCCGAAAGATCCATTCGGTGGTAGTCTCTCATCCGAAAACTGTTGCGGTCAGAGTAATTGTAAACGAGCGTATTTTCAATGAAGTAACCGGTAACGGGCAGTGTGATGGCTCGACCTGTGCCGTAGACAAAATTGCCGGATATCGTCCATTTTTCGGTCAGTCTATGGGCCACCACCACTGCTATGTCGTGTCTGCGGTCAAAGGTCGCAGGATACCACCTTCCTCCGTTTATGGCATCAAATTGGCGATCGGTTCTGGACAATGTATATCCAATCCAGCCGGTTGTTTTTCCTACGTTTTTTCTAACGAAAAACTCAATGCCATACGATTCACCCCGACCAAAAGTCAATAAATTATCTTCATTGTTTCCCACGCCGTCACTCGGCTGAGTGTTCTCTTTATACTCAACAAGGTTTTCCATTTCTTTGTAATACGCCTCGACCGAAGCTTCAATAGCACCACCCTCAAATAATCTGAAGTAGCCTACCGCATATTGCCTTCCCAGCTGAGGTTGAACGATCTCGGTGCTCGGTAGCCATACATCGGTAGGAAGGGCCAGAGGAGAAAGGTTTGCTAAGTGGATGTACTGGTAGTTTTGGGTGAATGAGGCTTTTACAGATGATCGCTCAGACAGCCGGTAGCTTGTGCTAAATCTTGGCTCCCAGCCAAAATAGTCTGCAATGGTTTCGCCAGAGCCATAACGAACCGTGTCTTGAGTAGAGCCATTTTCGTCAACGATGTAGCGCGTGAACGGTCCCGTATGGGCGAATGCTGAAATGCGCAAACCGGCTTCTACTTTCCAAACATCGGTCAGGTCAAATTCGTCAGAGATATAAAAAGCTCCCTCGTGGCTGTAAAACTGTTGTTGCTTTCCTAAGTCAAAAATGGTCTCACCCTGTTCTGCCGAAGAATTGTTGGGGCTGATGTCGTGAAAAACATAGGAAAATCCCGTTTTAACGTTGTGATTTCCCAGTCTGAAAGAAAGATCAGATTTTAATCTATAGTCCATTATCTGACTATTTACCTGAAGTAAAAATTCATCTTGACTTCCCGTAAAACCAAAATTGTATTTCGTGAATGAGCCGTTCACTTTGAGCAAAACGTCATCATTGAAAATCTTCTGATATCCACCCGAAACTATGCGGTTTCCCCAAGTGACGTTTGTTTTAAATTCAGTTTGCGGACTATTAAAGTCAAAAGCATCATCGCCGAAGTAGCCGCTTAAAAATACCGAACTACCATTGCCCAAATCCCAGTCCAGTCTTCCGTTAAGATCATAAAAGAAATATCGGCTTCCGCCAAAATCCGATTCTTCGTTAATGAAAGGTGTGATTAAAGCGTCTACGTAGGTTCTGCGTCCTGAAACGATGAAAGATGCTTTATCCTTTACCAATGGTCCTTCTAGAGTAAGGCGGCTGGAAATTACTCCGAGTCCACCTCTGCCTTGAAATTTTTCGGTGCTTCCTTTTCTTTGGGAAACATTTATAACCGAAGCCAATCGTTCTCCATATTCTGCCGGCATTCCGCCCTTGTAAAGCTCAACTCCCTCAATGGCATCGGAGTTAAAAACCGAAAAGAATCCGAGCAAATGAGATGCATTGTAGACTACGGCATCGTCAAAAAGTATCAGATTTTGATCAGGACCTCCACCTCTCACGTAGAATCCTGCATTGCCCTCACCTGCAGCCTGAACGCCCGGGAGTAATTGTATGGTTTTTAGTAAATCTACTTCCCCTAAAAAAGCCGGTAGTAGCTTTATGGTTTCCATGTCGAGCTTATTGCGACTCATCGCCGTGCCGGATGTGTAGTCTGAGATATAAGCCTTGATCTCGACCTGTTTTAAAGTAATATTACCCAATTCTATCTCAAGATTCTTTCGCTCTCCCGATTCCAGCGAGACCTTTTTTACCGCAGGAGTATACCCTGCATATGAGAAGCGAACTTCGTAACTGCCTGGCTTGAGTTCCATTTCAAACTTACCGTCTATATCGGTCGACATACCTCGACTGGCAGATGGAATGTACACAGTTGCCCCGGGAAGTGTTTCGCCCGATATACTATCCCGCACGGTGCCGAAAAGAGTGGCAGTCTTCTGAGCCTGAAGGGTCAAGAGTACTGAGAAAAATATACAGAAAAGTGCTATCGATTTCACCTAGGCAAATAACTACTAAGGACGGGAAAAGTTGCAGAAGGACCAGAACATTGAACGAACTGATAACTGTGCTGATTGAAAGGCAAAGATCATTTTTTATAAGAAAGTAGTCACCTTATCGCACTGACCGGGCCAATCTGTTTAGGGTAGATTGCGATAAGCTTTTGAAATCCTGCTCGGCTCCGTTGTCGCCGAGCTGATTTTTGCATTCTGAGAGCACTTTCAAGCAAGCTTATCATTGAGATTTTTGACAACAATTTTCTTGATAATGGATTCATCGCCTCCCCTTCGTCATCTCGGTGATCCTTTGGAGGAACGATGTTTTTTATTCCTGCTCGGCTCCGTTGTCGCCGAGCGGGGTTTTTCGGCTTCTGCGGCGAGCCGAAAGGATATTCGGGATTGGACCAAACGCAACCTCCTTCGTCGTCTCAGTGATCCTTTTTTTGGAGGAACGATAAGCTTTTAATCCTGCTCGGCTCCGTTGTCGCCGAGCTGATTTTTGCATTCTGAGAGCACTTTCAAGCAAGCTTATCATTGAGATTTTTGACAACAATTTTCTTGATAATGGATTCACCTTCGCCTCCTTCGTCATCTCGGTGATCCTTTTTTGGAGGAACGATAAGCTTTTAATCCTGCTCGGCTCCGTTGTCGCCGAGCTGATTTTTGCATTCTGAAAATACCTTGAAGCAAGCTTCGGCATTTTCAGAATGCAAAAATCCCCACTCGATAACAACGAGTGGGGATTTCAAAAGCTTGTCGGGGTGAGAGGATTCGAACCTCCGCTCTCGCGCCCCCCAGACGCGCACTTTAACCGGACTAAGCTACACCCCGTAAAATCGTTTCCCTTTCGGGGGTGCGAAAATACACTTTTGCATTTAATTAGCGAATGTCAGGTGTTTTTTATCGAGGCACGTGTTCTTTCATTTCTTTTTGGAAAATACGCAAGAGTTGACCCGCTGATATCGGTTTTCGCAACTCGCCTTCAATCAATGAATCTTCAAGTAATTGATGGCCATAGCTGTCGTCATTTTTTTCTTCCAGAAGAATGATTTTAGAGTCGCAATGCTTTGAGAATTTTACGCGATAAGTATCCATAAACTCCCCTTGATTCAAATCCGATTTATGCGGGTTGTAAAAAATGATCTCAGGAAAGGGATAACCGCAATTTTGCTGCTTTTCCAAATAAGCCAAAGCGTCTGAAGCGGATTTTAGGCAAACCGTAGTCTTCGCCAAACCTAACTTTCGAATCTCATTAGAAATATTGGCGCTTGAGAAAGCATCTCGGTCGATTACGAGAACGATGGAGGCTGAATTGAACATAGTTTAGTAGGTTGAGAGGTAATTAAATGTTCGCGGCTAAAGCCGGGTAGCGTGTCTGAACCAATGGTTCAACAATTCAACTTCACTATTTTGACTTCACTCTTAAAGTTAGGAAATAATTTAAATAATCCAATGAGATTCAGGAATTAAACCACAGGACTTGTAGGGTATTTCTGTTATTCAGAAGACGGAAAGTGAGAGAGCGTAATCCACTAAATTGATATGTCGGAAATAACGGAAAAATGACTAATCATGTACAAAAGGTGAAAAAGAAGTAACTTTCAAACCATTACCAATCGAATCCAACCACAATGAAAAGCTCTTTATCTCTATTCGCATTATTTCTTTTGGTTTCAAACCTCTTTTCTCAATCTTTTTCTCCAGCTCAATTTTTAAGTTCAACTCCCTTCGAATTGAGAGGTGCCTTGCTTATCGACCTCGAGGGCGATGGTGATCTCGACGCGCTTGCAGGCGGAGTCGGCTTTAATGCATCGGGTATTGAAACTTGGGAGAACAATAATGGCCAGTTTACCTTAGTAACCGGAAATATTCCCTTTGGAAATTTTGGATCTGGAATCTTAGCTGCCGCCGATATAGACATGGATGGTGATGAGGATTTCGCCGCAGTGATTGAAGAAACTTTAGTATGGTATGCCAACGATGGATCCGGTCAGTTTGGAAATCCTACCATTGTTGACAATGATATGGGCGATGTCAGAAGCATTGCTTTCGGACAGCTCGACCTCGTTGCCGGTCCTGAAATGGTGGTCGCTCGAATTGACGCTGAAGACGTCTTAGCTTATGCCAATGACGGTAACGGAAATTTTGGCTCTGCCATTACGGTTTCATCTAATTCTCAAGATGCCATCGATGCTGTAATCGGCGATTTTTCGGGAGATGGGTTGAACGATATCGCCATAGCTTGCTTGAACGGATGTGATGTGACTTGGCACGAAAACCTTGGTTCGCTTACTTTCGGTCCTCAAACAATTTTGACGACGGCTCTTAATGGAGCGTACAAATTGGCTTTGGTAGATTTCGACCAAAACGGACAGCTCGATATCGCTGTGTTTGCTTTTGGTTCTGATGATCTTTCGGTATTCTTCAATTCGGGTGAAGGAGTTTTTGCCCCTCAAACTCTTATTTCCAATGACGTGGACGGAGCAACAAATTTGGCCGTTGGTGATTTCAACAACGACGGCGATGTAGACTTATGTGTAGGTATTGAGAACGGAAATTTCCCAATTCTTTTCCTCGGAAATGGATCAGGAGGATTCACTGAGTTGATTATTGATGATGCAGGTAGCGTTGATAATCCCGAACAGTTTCTTGCGGGCGATATAGATGGAGATGGAAGAATTGATTTGGTAACAGCCTCTCAAGATGACAATAAATTGGTTTGGTTTAGGCAAGACCCGGGAGTTATTACCCCTGGAACAAACCCATTCCTCGAGCAGCAATTGATTAACCAACCCGCCTCTCGGGTAAATGATCAAGCATCGGGCGATATAGATGGTGATGGGCTTAATGATTTAATTACGACTGAACGTACAACAGGTCAGGTGACTTGGTATCAGAATGATGCAGTAGGCACCTTGAGCCGACGACAAGTTTTACTCGATCTCAACGAAGGTTTAGCAGGACTCGACGTGGGCGATATAGATGGTGATGGCTCTGCGGATGTGATAGTATCCAATATTCCCGATAGTACAGTAGCAATTTATCTCAATCAAGGTGGCGGATCAGCTTTTACAGAAATCATCCTCGACCATGGCCTGGACGGTCCTTATTCACCTTATCTATCCGACCTTGATAATGACGGTGACTTGGATGTTTTACAGGCATCAGGTTGGGATCAAGAAGTGTATATCTATCCCAATCTCGGGGATGGTATTTTTGGATCGAGAATCGTCCTATGCGATGACTGTCTTTTTTCCACTGCAATTGCCGCAGAAGATTTGAACGAAGACGGTTTACCTGAAGTATTGGTTTATAAAGGTCAAAACCAAGACTTGGAAATCTACGAGAACTTGGGTGGTTTGACTTTTGGTCCGTCAGAATTGATCGTAGATCTTGTAAACGGTTGCCGAGATATTGCTTTCATGGATTATGACAATGATGGAGATCTAGACGTTTTCTCTTCGGGAATCTTTACCAATAGAATTCGCTATGCCGAGAATCTTGGCAACTTAAATTTTGCTACAGATGTGGAAGTTCCTTTCAATGTAGTAGGTGTTTATAGTTTTGCCGTTCTTGACGCGGATCTCGATGGCGATGATGATTTGGCCTATGCCGACTTCTTTTCTAATCAAATTCGGCTGATTTTGCTGGAAGATGGTGAATTCGTCGAAAGACGCACAATTGACAATGTTTTTGAGAATCCTTCGACATTATTGGCTGAAGACTTCAACGGAGACGGAGCTTTAGATTTAACATCAGGATTCCGCAACTATCTCGCGTTTTATGCAAATGAGGCCGAATCTTGTTCTTCATTAAGGCCTGACAACTTACAGGTCTCCTTTACGGCAAGTACAGTTCAATTTTCATGGGATCCCGTTCCAGGAACTGTAGCCTGCCGAATCACGCTCCAAGATCAAATGCCTCAAATCACACAACAAAATATTTTTGGAACTGAGCCTTCGAGCTTCACTGCTCCTTTGAGTGCTTTGACCGCAGGTACGCTTTACAATTGGCGAGTTCAATGCGCCTGCTCGCTGAATCCTATTGAACCTACGGCGCCTTCTCAAGTGAGTTTCTTTGTAGTCCCTGTAGGATTGACAATTTTTCCAAATCCTGCACAAGAAAATCTTCAAGTCCAGTTTGATTCGGGAGCTAGTCCTTTAGGGATGAATTACAGAATAACCGATCTGCAGGGCCGCACAATCAAGCAGGGAATTTATACGAATCAAATTTCTTTGAATGAAATCGAAATGGGCTACTACCTTCTCAATATGGATGGGAAAGTTTCTCGCTTCTTCAAGAATTAGCGCTTGATTTCTCTATCAATGAAATGGATAAATCAGAAGTGTCGATCTCTAAACTGATACTTATGACGTCTTCTTCAAATCAAGATTTAATCACCCGGTTCTACGAAGCGTTTTCGCGGTTAGACGCAGAAGCAATGGCTTCCTTTTACCATGAAAATGTAGTTTTTCAAGATCCCGCCTTTGGAATTCTCAAGGGAGAAAGGGCAGGAAATATGTGGCGCATGCTATGCCAAAGTCAGAAAGGAAAGGATTTCATTGTTGAATTTTCGAATGTCGAAGCAGGAGAGAAATCGGGTTCAGCACATTGGGAAGCCAAGTACACATTTTCAAAAACAGGTAGGAAAGTTCACAATAGGATTGAAGCTCAATTCGAGTTTTCAGATGGCAAGATCATAAAGCATACGGATGTATTCGATCTGAGAAGTTGGGCAAAGCAAGCTTTGGGATTTAAAGGTGCACTCCTAGGAGGAACGAATTTTTTCAAAAAGAAACTTCAGGCACAAACCAACGGGATGCTGGCTAAGTTTGAGAATAGCCTTTAATTTCAATAATCGTGCTGTCAACAGCACTGAAGAGAGTCCTTTTTGATTTGATGCCGATTTGACTTTACCTTAGAATTTTGTGAAGCTATCGAGGTAATCAGAAATCCGGATCGTATAATTTATATTGAGCCATGAGCAGAGGATTTGTCAAAGAAGATGATCAGGAAGAAGTGCCCTTCGTGCCGCCCAGGGCTGATTTGCCCACTGGTGTGACGAATTACGTTACGCAGGTAGGCTTAAATGAACTACTGGCTGAGAAGAAAGAATTGATTCACGAGCGGGATAACCTTCAAATTTCCAGTGATAAAGAAAGGCGAATTGCCGTAAATCATGCCAATGCCAGGCTGCAATTGTTGAATCATAGAATCGCCACGGCTCAAGTGCTTGAGCTGAGTAAGCAACCGCAAGACGAAATTCGATTTGGCGCCACGGTCACTCTCAAAATAGGTGGTGAGAAAAAGGAGGTGCAGTATCAAATAGTAGGAGTAGACGAAGCCGATGTTTCGAAAGGAAAGATTTCTTTTATTTCTCCCATTGCCCGATTGCTGACCAACAAGAAAGTAGGAGAAACGGCGATTTTAAAACTACCGAAGGAAGATCGCGTCTTTGAAGTAGTGAAGATAACCTACTGAGAATATCCTTTTTGTTGCAAACATTTCGATTTTTTGCTTCAATCCTTAAGGGATTCGTAAAAGTATATTCCGCTTGAAAATATCTTAAAGTGTTTCACTGACACTTAGCTAAGTTTCGCCCCCATAATTGAGCTCGTTTAAATGAGCAGCTAGTCCAATCACTTATGGGAAAGAAAATCAATTTTTTGGCATTGTCACTGATCGTTTTGATCAGCGTGGTTACCGCTAGTCACTATGAAGAGTTAAGCTCTTCCATCGATTCGGGAGATACCGCTTGGATGATTGTGGCCAGTGCTTTTGTACTGCTTATGACTCCCGGGCTTTCCTTTTTCTACGGCGGGATGATCAGCAGAAAGCACATTATCTCCACTATGCTCCAAAGCTTCGTGGCACTGGGTGTCATTAGTGTCTTGTGGGTAATCGTAGGATTCAGCCTCTGCTTTGGCGAAAGCATCGGAGGAATTATCGGTAATCCTTTTACTTATTTCAATTTCCATGGAGTGGGTTCTGAGCCCAATCCCGACTTTGCCGGTACCATTCCGTTTTTGCTTTTTGCCCTCTTTCAACTCAAGTTTGCCATCATCACTCCTGCGTTGATAACGGGTAGTATGGCGGGACGGATTCGCTTCCGCAGCTACATCCTCTTCATGGTGCTGTTCTCATTGCTTATTTACAGTCCTTTGGCGCATATGACTTGGCACCCCGATGGTTTGCTCCGCAATTGGGGAGTCTTGGATTTTGCCGGAGGTACGGTAGTTCACATGTCGGCGGGATTGGCTGCCTTGGCCGGCGCCGTTATTCTTGGAAAAAGAAAGGAGCAAACGCACGAGCCGGGTAATGTGCCTTTCGTCATTCTCGGTACAGGATTACTCTGGTTTGGCTGGTTCGGCTTCAACGCGGGTTCTGCTCTGGGAGCCAATGCCGATGCGGAGATCGCATTCGCGAATACCAACATCGCTTCTGCCACGGCCATGATTACCTGGATGTTTTACGAGCGCATGTTGGGCCGTAAAATGTCGGCAGTGGGTGCTTGCGTCGGCGCCGTAGTAGGTCTTGTGGCCATTACACCCGCCGCGGGATTTGTCAATATCGGTCAGTCGATGTTCATCGGTTTTATCGCTGCTCTGATTTCCAATTGGGCCATTCAGTGGAAAAATCGATCGTCGATTGACGATACGCTTGATGTATTCCCCAGCCACGGTGTAGGGGGCATTGTCGGGATGATCCTCACCGCCGTTTTTGCCAAAGATGTTGGTTTGGTCTACGGCGAAACCACAACTTTTCTCTACCATCTATTGGCATTGGTTCTGACTGCAACCTTTGCTTTTGGTGGAAGCTACCTCCTGTTTAAACTGGTCGATTCACTTCTCTCTATGCGCGTTCGTGAGGATCAAGAAGATCGTGGACTCGACTTGAGTCAGCACGGAGAACGATTGGATTAGTCCACCTTCACAAACTTCTCGGAAAGCTCAAAAAGATTATCATTTGTGATAGAGGCCGCTATTCTTTCACCAAGCCCTCATCGTAATTCGGAGTATTCTCGCCCCTTGGCGGCATAATTATTACAAAATCGTTTTGAGCCAAGTATTTTCTGATTTGAGCATTGGGCTTCACCCTTTGGTTGATCCACATCTTCTTGAGCGGCCTGAGGTCAATGATCTTCCAGACTTCTTTATCTCCAACTGAGAGCAATGGCGTCATATTCTCCGTCCAAGTGCTTTCGAAGTCCAGGTTGTCGCCTATTTCTCCCGTTTCCTCATCGAGGTAATAGCGTGTGGCGAATGCCACATTTACGTCGTGACTTCCATTGAAGGCGGCAAGCTCGTAGAGCAGGTTTCCCAATTCGTAATCTGCATTTCCCGTGAGTCCTCTGGCGATGTGCATGCCACCCATTTTGACAAATACTTTTGGCATGCGTTCAGCGGAGTTTTGATAGTAGGTGCGAAAATGATCTTTCATCAAGTCGGTTCGGCCTTCCAGATTTTCCAGAAGATCAGCTTTCCAGTCGCGGTAGATCTCGCAGCTGGCAATCATCTCGTCGGCGGCGCTAAAGCAAGAGCGGCAAGCTGTTTTGTTCAGCTTTTCGAGCAAATCTTGGATAAACTCATCTTTGAGAATCACGTTGTAGACCTCGCTGGATTCTTCGTCGTCCACATTGGCGTAAGCTTCCATCAATTTCTTTCGACTCGCTTCGTATTCGGTTCTCAAGTTTTCGGGCATGCGGGCATTTTTCCATGCTTCATCAAGCAAAAAAAGGTAGCCTCCCAAATACTCTTGATCCAATCCCCAAAGGTCGTAGCCGTTTTTCATGGCGATTTCGAGAAATTCGGCATCCTCAATACCTTCAAAAAAGGGAATGGGAATATCTCCCGCGAGCTGAACATGACTTGTGTAAAATTGATTGAGGGCAGTTTTTACGTCTTTGGATTTTCCGAGCTCTTCGAGTTTGTTAGCGGCAAGTGGTCCCGTTTCTACCGCGAAGTGTTTGTAGCCTTCTTTTGCCAGCAAGGGTAGGAGAGCGGCGGTGATTTCAGAGATGCCCGCATCGTTGTGGTACTCTCCCAAGAGGAAGAATTGACTTCCGTCAATGGCATTGGTCAATAGGTCAGCTCCATCTCCTGACATCTTTCCCTTTTCAATGGTAAAACTGTAGGTGTTCTTAGCGAAATGCTCGGAAGTGAAAGTGTCTTGAGCAACAGCTTGATGAATAAGAAGGGGAGCAAGCCCTGCGAAAATGATTGTTTTGAAATTTTTCATAAGAGTAGAATTTCTTCCAAAACTCAGGGTTCCTTTTCTGCTTATCCATTTTTTGGGATGAGACTGCAGAATTAAAGGATCAACGGAATGAACAACAGTTATATATCCATTCGTCCTTTGAAAAAGCAACTTCGTCCCATATTCTGTATTCAGCTATTCTGATGGTTTACATTTGACCTTATGAATCGCTATTTACATCCACTCGCTTGGCTGGCTTTTTTACTCTACTACGTCTCAGAAGATGTGGTGAATGACACCCTTGATTCGCACGGCTTCTATCTTTCAGTCACATATGTGCTGTCTATGGCAGCTTGCTTCTACTTCTTCTATCCGAAGGTTTGGAAGGAGGCGATTCAAGACAAAAAACCATGGTCACTGGTTTTCTGGGTACCTGCAGGAATCGGCGTATTTATTCTTTCTCGCTTTTTTCTCGAAGAAGTAATTTTGAAGTGGATGACAGGAACTGGAAACTACCGAGATCCTTACACGGTGAACTACGTCCTTGACAATACGTTCAGACCGATTTCGATCATCCTCCTTAGCTTGGCAGCGTGGCTCCTAAAGCGCCAAAATGAGCTCAAAGCCAATCGGGCAATTTTGGAACAAGAAAAGATCGCGGCTGAATTGGCCTTCTTGCGGTCGCAAATCAATCCACACTTTTTATTCAATACGCTTGGCTTTATTCACAGCCGCGTGTATAGTGCCGATCCCGAAGCAGCCGAGATGACCACCGAACTATCTAATGTTTTGCGGAAGGCATTTTCAGCATCTGAAGAGAATGAAACGACCGTCCGCCAAGAGATGGAAATGGTAGAGAATATCTACGGAATCATGAAAAAGCGTTTTAGCGGAAAGTGCTATGTGGACTTTAAGGTGGATGAAACCATTCTCGAAAAACGGATCGAACCGTTGCTCTTGATGCCGCTGGCTGAGAATATGTTCAAACATGGCGACTTGCGATCGCCCGATAACCCCGGCAAAGTCTTTATCGGATCGCAGAACGATCAATTACTGATCAAATTTGAGAACAAGATTATGCCGGGTGATCCGCACGGTGGGTCAGGTATTGGTCTGGGAAATACCCGAAAGAGATTGGAATTGGTTTATCCCGGTCGCCATTTGATGGAAATCCAAAATGAATCGAATAGATTCGTGGTGGAATTAAAGATTCCCATTTCATGAAAACGCTCCAAGCCATTGCAATAGATGATGAGGCCCATGCCTTGGATTTGATTTCGCTTTACGCGGAAAAGTCTGAGTTGGTGAGCCTTTCGGCCAAAGCCGATAATCCCCACGATGCGCGCAAACTATTGGAGTCAGAATCTTACGATATCGTTTTTTTGGATATTCAAATGCCCGAGCTTACGGGTTTGCAATTGCTCGATTTAGCATCAAAGCCACTCGATGTGGTGATCACCAGTGCCTATCCAAAATATGCCCTCGACGGATACAAATACAACGTCTGCGACTACCTGCTAAAGCCATTTTCTTTTGAGCGATTTGAAGAAGCGGTAAAGCGTGTGGCTTCTAAAAAAGGCAAGCCGAGAAAAAGCACGGAAGAGGCTTCGTTCATCACGCTGAAGGGCGACGGGAAAGGGAGTTTTCATCGAATCGATCCCGCCGGTATTCACTTTGTTGAAGGAATGAGAAACTACGCCTCATTTCATTTTCAATCTGAAAGGATAGTTTCTCTTCTCACCCTCACTGAAGCCGAAGTCGTTCTTCCTTCCAACTTCTTGCGGATACACCGTTCTTTTATTGTCAACTTAAACAAGGTCGAACGCCTCGAGGGGCATTCAGTTTTTGTCGGCGAAAAGCTGATTCCTATCGGGAAGACTTATCGTGAGGAAGTTTTGAAGCGATTGGGGGTATAGCTTATTTTCCGTGAGAAATAATTCTGCCATCTTCCATCGTGATGATTCGATCGGTCTTGGCGGCAAAATCGTGATCGTGGGTCACCACCAAGAGGGACAGGTTTTGGGAGTGGCTCAAGTTTTTAAAAATGTCAAAGACATTCTCTGAATTCTTGCTGTCCAGATTTCCCGTTGGCTCATCGCCCATGATAATGATCGGTTCGTTTATCAAAGCTCTGGCTATGGCCACGCGCTGCTTTTGTCCTCCTGAAATCATCGAAGCTTTTTTGTGCGCTTCGGAGGCAATGCCCAATAGGTCCAATTTTGCCATAGCCGCTTCTCGAATGGCCGACAGGGATTTTTACCGAGTTTTCTGGCGGGGAGCATCACATTGTCCAGCACGCTGAATTCGGGTAGGAGGTAGTGAAACTGAAAGACGAAGCCAATTTCGGCGTTTCGAATGCGAGCCAGTTCGTCGTGATCGCGATCTGTCACATTATCTCCACCCAGAAGGAGCTCACCCGTGTAGTCCGTATCCATGGTGGAAAGGATGTAGAGTAGTGTGCTCTTCCCGCAACCCGATTTACCCATTATGGACACAAATTCACCTTTTTCAATCCCGAAGGAAACATCTTTCAATACGTGGAAGTCCACGGGATTGTAGAAGTGCTTATTGATCGATTTTGCTTCAAGAACCAAACTCATTGTCCTCTGATTATTTCTACGGGATCGATTCGTCTGGCTTTTCTGGCAGGCAGATAGCCGGCTAAAAAGGTGCTCACTAAAGCGAAGATGATTCCACCTACATAAAACATTGGATTGAAATTCACAGGGAAGGTTTTGATTGTAGGAAGAGCTTCTGTTTCAAACGGGGTATTGTCGATGAGCACCGAAAGTCCAAAACCCATGATTAACCCGAGCAGTCCACCAACCAAACCAATGAGCATGGCCTGAGAGATGAAAATGTTCTTTACGTCATCACCTGAAAACCCGGTGGCTTTGAGGATGGCGATGTCGTTCATCTTTTCGTAAATCATCATGTTGAGGATGTTGTAAATCCCAAATCCGGCAACGATCAACAGAGTGATGGAAACCGCATAAGTAATAAGGTTTCGAATGGAGGTGCCTGTTTCAAATTGCGCATTGGCGGTTTTGATGTCAATCGCCGAAACTCCGAATGAGCGCCTCACTTCATTGGTCATCGGCACGGCATCTTCGATGTTGTGCAATTTCATATTGATATCGGTGATGTAGGTCTTTCCTTCGCCGAGTAGTTGCTGCCCCATGCTGAGGTTGACGTAACTCTGTATGTTGTCTACATCGGCCAAGCCGCTTTGAAAGATCCCGACAACTTTCAATGGAATGAGCACACCTCGCGCCGTCGAAACTTGAATTTTATCTCCAATGGAAAGCGACATTTTTTTGGCAATACCCGCGCCCAGAAGTATGCCGTTCCTGTTTTTTGCCAAGGCTTCGGGACTTCCTGCTACGATGTACTCGTCGAAGTTGAAAAGTCGTGTCTCTTCAAGAGGCAGGATTCCCGTTACCACTCCGTTGAGCTCGATGGAGCCCGCGAGGTAAAATACCGATGCTTTCACTTGGGGTGAAATACCCACGTACTCCTGAATCTTTTTCGAGGGTCGAGATGATTGGTAGTGCATTGTGAATCCGCTCTTCGCTTCCTTTAGGTTTTATAGATCTGACGATGTTCCAAGCGTTGGAAAATACTTCGTCGGCTTGGATAGGCTGCACTTCCGAAGGTTCGATTTCATTGTAAATTCTCACATGAGGAGTGCGGTTGAGAATAAGCCCGTCCAGCAATCCGTTCAGGCCCGTCATAAAACTCATCAGTACGATGAAGGTCCCGATTCCAAAAGTGACACCAAGCGCAGCGATGCTGCTTTGCTTGAATCTGGAGAGAAGATGCGTGCGCGTTATGTCGAATATGACGTTGATTTGCACGGCCTAGGGTTTGTAAAGAGTGGTGGTCGTATCAATGCCCGAAATGATTTCGATACGCTCCATATTGCGGATTCCCGTTTTCACTTCGATTTCGCCGTCCGAGGTTTTTACTCTGTCATTTTCCAAAAGGTATTCGATGGGAATGCTCAAGACATTTTCTCTGATTTCGAGTACGATGTTTGCCTCACCGGCCAAACCTGCATAGAGCACCTTCGGGGGACTGTCCATCTTGGCTTCAACTTCAAATGTCTGTGTGCGCTCATTTTTAAAGGGAAATATTTTCGTGATGCGGGCATCGAAGGTTTGCTCAGGATAAGCATCCAAAGAAATGATGCAGGATTGACCCACTGACACCTGAGCGATATCAACTTCGTCGACCTGCATTTTTAGAACGAAACTTTCGGCTCTTCCGAGCTTGGCAAGGACAGATTGCGAACTGATAAATTCGCCTTCCTCTTTCAAGATTTCATAAACCATTCCGTCCATTCGCGAACGGATGGTGTAGTCTTGGAGATTGGTATTGGCTTGCTCCAATGCGTTTTTAGACCTGCGATAAGCATTGCGCAATTCTACTTGCGTTTGTTCGTATCGCTGGTTTAATAAGTCAAGGTTGTTTCGACTCTGTTCGTATTTGAGCTTTCTGTTTTCGAATTCAGACTGCGATCCTATATTCTGATTCCAAAGATTTTGTTGACGGATGAAATTCACCGAGTCTAAGCTCAATTGCGCTTTGGCCAGTGAGATTTCTTGCTCAATGTTACCAAGCAATGTGGCGCTGCCTTGGTATTTTGATTCGGCCAGCTCCATGCTTAATCGAGCATTTTCGCTGGCTATTTCAGGACTTTGAGAAACGATATGTGCGATAACTTGTCCTTCATTTACAATACTACCTTCATCCACCAAAAGAGAATCGAGGATTCCCGCTACCGTGGGGTAGACGTTGTACAAATCTTCAGGTTCAACGATTACCGACGCGTAAACGGATTGAGTTAAAACGACATATTCAGGATGTATCCCTTCCTTTTTTTCCGAGCAGGAAATCAAAAATGGAATCAATGCAAGAGCAAGGTATTTCATGGCGTAGAGTAGATATAAAGGTAGGATTACTTTGAGAACGATCATAGCAATTTCATCGAACCATCTTTGTTTTCTATACCAAGGGTTCAGAATTGTTTCATGTCAATATTAATAGCAGTGAGCTATCGAACTTTGTTTTACTTTTTTGTGGCTCTTGTCTTTCGGATTATTTTCGCGCTGTGTTAATAGCTTGAGTGATGAAAAAACAATTTCTACTAATGTTGCTGATTTTGGCTTTGAAAGTTCCACTTTCAGCGCAAGATACTTTTGAATGGTCTGAGGTTATGTTCATTAAGATTTTTCGCCCGAAAGAACTGAGCGATTGTGCTGCAATTATCCGGGAGCGAGTCTCGACTCTCCAAATGAGTACGCGTCGCCTTCAAGAAAAACTTCAATCAATACGCGACTTGTGTATTTGACAGAAAAGCGTTGCGATAATTGCTCCAAATGATGATTGGTTAATCAGCGAGTTGCCATGCACTATCATTGTAATGATCAGATGGATTTTAATTCAGGAAGAGGACGGAGAAGGTTCAAGTGGTAGATTTTTTTCAGGTGATTTCGCAAGATTTACAAAGAGAGATGAGCGATGTTTATGCCTCCGTTATGAAGCTTTCGCAATGATGTGCTTTTTAAACTTCAATTGGTTAAGGAAGAAATAAGCACGCGATTTCTGCAAGACTTGTGTTCCACCGAAGAAAAAGAAGTAGATCACTCCGATTTGACCTTCATTCTCGTAATTATAAAGTCATGAAGAACTCCGTTGGAATTATAGGCATGGGCTGGGTAGGAGCCAGTGTGGCCATCTCCATTTTGCAAAAAGGAGTTTGCCGAGAGCTTTTGCTCAATGATATCAATCAAAACATCGCAGAGGGTGAAGCGATGGATTTGAATCACGGTACGTCATTCTTCCCTTCGGCGGAGATTCGCGCGGCGAGTATTGCCGAAATGAAGAATTGCGACGCTATAGTCGTTACGGCAGGAAAAGGAGGTAGTGAGGGCCAATCAAGGTTGGAGCTTCTCAACGACAATCTCAAAATTGCCGAAAGCATTTCGGAAGATCTGAAGGGATTCAAGGGAATATTAATTATCGTGGCAAATCCCGTAGATGTGTTGACCTACTTCTACCAAAAGTTCACCGGTCTTCCTAAAAACAGGGTGATAGGAACAGGGACTTTTCTTGATTCGGCTAGACTCAGAGAGATTATTGGAAATAAACTTAACCTTGAACCTAAAGCCATCCATGCCCAAGTGGTAGGCGAGCACGGCGATTCTTCGGTTGTGCTTTGGTCCAAGGCAACGATTGGTAGTATTGCTATTCGGGAATGGGACGGTTGGAAAACGGAATACGAAAAAGAGATTGAAGACGAGGTGAGATCTGCCGCACAGGAGATTATCAAGCGCAAGGGAGCTACCAATCACGCCATCGGTTTGGTAACAGCCACCTTGCTGAAGTGGATTTTGAGAGGTGAAAGAAGGGTTGTTACTTTGAGCATTGTCCAAGACGAGGAAACCAAGTTTGGGGGCATTGCACTTTCGTTACCCGTAGTTATATCGGACGCTGGAATTGATAAGGTGTTGATAATGAATACTGATCAAAAAGAAGAAGAGCTTTTGTTAGAATCAGCTCATATATTGCGTCAAGCCATTAAAGAAGGCGAACGAGAGACTTTTAAAAAAAAGTACATTGCTTGCATAAACCAATAAATATCCCTATGAAAAAGTTAATTTTTGCGGCGTTGGCCGTACTGTTGATCGGGTCTGATGCTCTGGCTCAATTTGAAATCCGCCCTGTGGTTGGATTGAATTTCGGAAATGTGCAAGAAGAACCTGATGGAGTAACTACTTCTGCAAAGGCAGGTTATCAGTTCGGTGGTCATATTTTGATCGGTGAGAAATTCCATTTCTATCCTGGTATTACCTACGGACAGCAAGTGGTTGAATACGTGGACGACGCAGGAGATGTGTCGATCGATCAAACTATTGCAGGCGTGGAGATTCCGCTTTTTGTGGGATATAGATTTATCGATCCGGAGACAGAGAATCTCTTAAATTTTCGAGTTTTTGCGGGTCCTTCTATGACCTTTCACACAAAAACCGAGTATTCAGAAAGCTTCGTTGATGACGCGGTAGACTGGAAAAGTATGGCTTGGGCAGCTCGTGTGGGTGCGGGTATTGATATTGCCTTCTTGTTCGTCGACTTAGGATATGAAATAGGTCTTACTGATGTCCATGATGTGGATGAAGCGTTGGACTCATTTAGTGACACCAAACACAATTCCTTCGTTATCAATGCTGGAATCAAAATAAGACTGTAAAAGTTTAACATACAACTTTAAAGCCACCTCTCTCCAGGGGTGGCTTTTTTTATACTTTCCTACATGGAGATTATCGAAAGGTGTAGGTTGTCGATATACATTTCATCTCCCTTCGGATTCCAAAAGTAAACGAGTAATTCGCAGCCCTCTTCTTCAATCAGAGGTAGTCTCACGTCTGTTTTCACCGAATTCCATGTTCCGAAAATGAATCCCTGACGAACAGGGTATTTGTCTTCGCGGAAAAGCACTTTGCCGTTTTTCTCAATGGAAATAACAATTCGTGCCGTCGATTCAGCTTCAGCATAAGCATCCAGATCCACAAATACGAAAGCTTGCTTTTCAGCTAAAGCAGAAATGGAGTCAAAAGGCATTCTAAGGGTGCCGGAGTACTCTCCAAGTTTGTAAGCCGATCTTCCTGCTTTCGCTACAAAATTCTCTTTGTTGAATTCCAATTGTGAAATGTCGCTCTCAAAGTTCTCACTTATGGATACAACCTGTGTTCCTTGACTTCTCGGCGAAGTCATCTCCTTTATTCGATAGAGTTCCATCCCTGTTTCTTCATCTCGGTCTACAAGTTGTCCTGTTTCGTCAGCGTATAGAGCTGTGTAAGGCAATTCATCTTTACTCAATCCTGAAAGTTGAAGAGTATATGGGTTGAACAGAAGAAAATTTTGTTCTGAGTTCAGGTTGGCTTTCTCTAAATCGGAGTACCGCTGCACTTTGATTTCTGATGTATCAAAACGCAGATAGTACCGCGTGAGGCGTTCTTGAACAGGACTGGTATAAATGGTCGATCCATTGTCGAGTTTCTCCAATTGATCCAGCGTCCATTCTCTTTGGTTGCGATACTTCACCTGCTCTGAAAATGAAAACATTTCCCAAGGCAGAATGAGCATGACCCCGAAAATCAAGAGGGGAAAAAGAAAGCTCGCCTTTCGGCGAATAATGGGAACAACACCAATTAAAATCAAGCCTGTCAACGGAAGCCAGAGCTTTTCAAATTCTTTTAAGTCAATTCGGTAAGCGATCAATGCGAAGACTATTCCGATCAGGGGAAGAATAATGTTGTAGCGATCCTCGGAGATGAACTTGGTAAAAACAAGAGCAGCAGGTAAAGAGAGTATCGGAAACAGAAAAAGATAATGCCGAACGTCCAAGCACATAGGGTTGTAGGCCGAGGGGGATATGGTCATGAAGTTTGCCGAGAGTAAAAAGACTATTCCCGTCAATAATGAATACCTCAAAAGGGAGTAGTTTTCTCCGATGAGTCTGAACTTTTTGCCAATCAAACCAGCCATCAGAAAAACCATTCCCGGCAGCAGGCCATATTTTATTCCCATCTCCCAAAACCCTTTGACTACCCTTTCGAGAAGAAAGCTTACGGGGAGTTCTGCGTAACTGCAAGCGTTCATATAAGCATTGCCTGCAATGGCTGTAAATCGACTGGTAAATGAGCCGGTAAGCCACCAAGTGGCAATGAAGTATAGCCCAAGAAGGGCAACTCCTGATCCGGCGGCAGCCAGCCAAAAAGACCTTTCTCGTTTTCGGAAAAGATCAATAAAGAAAATGACCAAAACCCAAGGAAGTGCAAGCACAATGGTTCCTTTAGCCAGAAAGCCAAGAAGTAAGGAGAGGGAAAATGCAGCGCCGTAAGCTACTTTTCGCCTTCCAAAATTTTTGATGCCCCACCAGTAGAAGGCTACCGCTGCAAAAACAAAAAACGCCACTGCCATATCGGGCATGAGCTTATCGGTATAAAACAGAAACCATTGAGGCAGTAGTGCCATCGACAAACCGATGGACAATGCAATTGGTCCTTTTTTCCAAAGCAAAGAAGCGAGCAGAAAAGCAATGAGAAATGTGAAGAGTAAGGCAGGAAGAGAGGTGCCCGAATCATTTATTCCTACCAAGGCAAATGACAAGGCAGTAGGAACGGTAACGGATAAGCGATGAGAGAAGTGGTTGGAAAAATCAGCGCGGCCCTTTAAAAGATCAACGGCAGCCTTGGCATACTCCATATCATCGTAACCGTAGTGACCAATATACACCAGGTTGTGATAAAGCAGGATGACCAAAAGATGTGCGAGGAGTACGACCCAATTGACGGCTCTCTTTCCGTTCATGGTCCGAAATTATGAATTCAGCTCGTACTCAAAGAATTTAATTTCAATCAAGAATCAAGCAGTTTTGGCTGCCAACCAAGCCATAGGTATGTAAGCAACAATCAGATCAAGGGCAATGAACCAAGTAGGACCTCCAACCATGTAAACCATCATGATTCCGCCCAATAAAAACCAAATGCCCAAGCCGTAAGCAAATTTTGATTTGTGATTTGCTGCAATTTTAAACGCAACAAAAGCTCCTGCAAAGGTTCCTAATGCGTGCGCCAAAAAAGTCGTCACAAAACTGCCTGTACTGAATTGATCTATATTGGCCGCATAACTATCCATTTCACCTTCGACGATCCCTTCGGGCAATGGATAAATCAAATGTCCCAGCTCAATCAGAGCCATATTTCCAATCGAACCAACGACAATACCGGCGATCACAGCCAGGATATTTTTAAGAATAGGATTCATTATTGATAAGTTTGGTTTGAACTAAATTTAATAGAAAATTTTTAAGTGCCTAAGGCACAAGGATCAACTCGCCTTCTCCCGAGTCTTCAATAAGAGTTATCAAATCCGGGTCTCCCGCCAGCAAAATATCCCCTCGATTGAGAATGGAATACGTGAACTCGTCTAGCACTTTCACCTTACAAATTGCCCCTGAACGATTTTCCACAAACGCTCTATCGGCGCTAAGCTCCGACGCTTCTACCTCCATCAGGGCATCATTCCAAATATTAAGTTGATCTCCCTTTCCTGAAAAAGTCATCACTCCGCTGCACGGAAAAACATTGTAATAACCAAATACCCGGCAATTGACTTTAAGATCGGCGATATTCAATTTGCTCCCCACGATTAAGAGCAGATCATCCGATCGCAAAGTGTCGACGGTTGAAATACGGCAGCTTTCATTCGCTTTGATTTGTGAGAGAGAATCGCAGTAGATGTCCAAGAATACTTTGTTGGACTCGGGTCTCAGCCAGGCGGCTTTCACTTTGTTTTCTACCAATACTGAGTCTCCTTGGAAGACAACTTTGAGATCTTCGATAAATCGCTCCGTTCCACTAGCCACGATTTTAAACTCTTGCGAAGTATGAAACCGCACTTCGAAGCTATCGTCAAATTCGATCTTGTTGAATTTCGAGAGGTTGAATGTTTTTACAACCTCCTCGTCTTTCGAGCAAGAGCTCAACACGAGCAGAAGCGATATGAAACAGAGTTTTCTCATTTCCCCCAGCGATAACCGAATCCAAATTCGGGATGATCTAAAATGTGCAAGTGCGACTTCATGGCGAAGTAGGCGATGAATCGATCTGAAACATCATATCGCACCATGGCTCGGTTGTAAATCGGCTCGTCTTCCACTTCATTTGGGAGCCCGACATAAACTCCCGCCTGGAGGATCAACCGCAGTCGATCATACCTGCAGGGAGAACGAAACGTGGATTCCCGTGCTCCATTGCATAAGCGGTTTGTACTCCACACTTTCATCTATCGACAACTCTGTTTCTGCCGAGCTGTCAAAGAAAATATCGGGCCCGACACCTATCGATACGATTCTCGACAGCGGCTTCCATACATCTCCCGTAGCTGAGAGGGTGAAATGTCGGGAGTCTCTCAATGCTCTTGTAGACTTAAACCCGGGCGCTAAAGCTACTTCGTAAAACACTTCATTCGAGGGCGAGAACTGTTCTGTGTTCCTGGCTAATTTTTCACTTTGAAGAACGTAGTTCAATCCCAAGTAAACGGTGCCATTGTTGATCCCGATATTCGGTTCGGCAGTATTGGCATTGGATAGATGCCCGAATGCCATTCCCGTTTGAATTCCCAATCGGTCAGAGAGCTGATAGCGCAAGTCGACTTTCGTCTGAAAATGGACATTCAGATTCGACCCGACCACCACGTTGAAAGGGTTTGTTTCTTCGTCGTAAGTTTTGGTCACATATCCCAATCCCAATCCCAGAGAAATCCCCGCATTAAACTTTGGCGATTGAAAAACCGGTAGTCGTATGAATGGAAAGAGTGCGATTTCACTTCCGTGAATCTCGTTGTTTCCCAAAGTCGTGTAGAATAAGGTGAGTCCTACCGTGGGGTAGTTGTATACCGCATTCCAAGGGTTTTTTGCGCCAAGCCTTTTTTCGAGGGATACTTCACCACTCCTGACGGGTTCATCGGTGAGCAATATGAAACTCGAGTATTCGGGAATCACAAATCCATAATGAGCATTCACACTCAAGCTGAGGCCACCGTTAAGAGAGTCTGCATTGGCTTGACCAAAAACACTTCGGCCGGCGATGATGAGCACGACGAGTGCTATGAAAAAATGGAGATGGCTTTTCATTCTATTGGTCGAGCGAATATCGAAAAATACCGGAAAGTATGCTGTGGTTTGTACGAAGTATTAAGTACCAAGTATTAAGACAAATCAGGCTCAACCATTTTTAATTGATCATTCTTAATTGAAAATTATCTCCCTCCGGTCGATGAGCTCGCTGCGCTCGGTTCCTAATTCACTGTGATTGATCAAACTCGCTCTGCGACCTCCGCGCCCTCTCCGCGGCTCAGCGTTTAAATCGCCTAATTTTTGTACGAAGTATTAAGTACTAAGTATTAAGACAAATCGTGCCCAATCATTTTTAATTGATAATTCTTAATTGTTCACTCTTAATTGATCACTGCCCACTGCCCACTGCAAAACTGCCCACTGATCATTCCTAATTGATCATTGATAATTCTTAATTCCTAATTAACTGTGATTGATCAAACTCCCTCTGCGACCTCCGCGCCTTCTTCGCGGCTCAGCGTTTAAATCGCCTAATTTTTGTACGAAGTATTAAGTACCAAAGTATTAAGACAAATCAGGCTCAACCATTTTTAATTGATCATTCCCATTTTTAATTGATAATTCCTAATTGATAATTCCTATTTGATCACTACATACTGATCTTTCCAAACCGTCCTTTGGTATCTGTCCTCTCAAATCTGACCTCTGATATCTGACCTCTGACCTCTAAATATCTGATCTCTGAAAAAGTGTTCACCTTTTTGAAGTTAATCGATGAATTGCTGAACCCGCTCGACGAGTTGTATAAATAATCAATCTAAACCTACCTTAAACTCTTTCGCTCCGAGGGCACAAAACCAAATAAATGAAGTATTGCTTACAAAAAACGAAAAAGGGATTGAGGCTACTTTGCCTCCTTTTCCTGAGCTTGACCGCTACGGCTGCATTTGCCGACGTCGAGCCAAACAATGCAATTGCAAATGCCACTCCTCTGGATTTGGCAACAGAGGTAACCGGAACCTTGAATACAGAACCGGCCGTTGATGCGGATGATTATTACGTGATCGATCTGCCTGACAACGGATCCCTGGAAGCCACCGTAGCTTATAGCGATGGTATGACGGGATTTCTATATTTCTATCAACCGAATGGAGTCCAGATCACAAATGTGCCTGTCAACGGAACTGCCGTCTTAAACGCAGATTGCATTGGGTCAGGGCTCATTTACGTTCGCGTGAATTCGGCAAATACGGGGAACTACACTCTCAGTGGAGCTCACATCTCCCGTGCTGCCGGGCGACATGGAGCCAAACAATACGCAGGCCACGGTGCTGGAAACTTTTGCAGCTAACGAAGAGTTTACGGGACATATCGGCTATTCAAACTTGGGAATTGATACAGAAGATTGGTTTGATGTGGTGATGCCAGAAGACGGGGCATATACACTCACCATGAATTTCGTGGGATCATTCACCGGCTTCATGTACCTCTACCAATCCAATGGGGTTTTAATATCCAGCTCCGCAGTTTCAGAAGGTGAAAATGTAATCACGGTAGATTGCAGAGCTACAGACATAATTGGAGTTCGCGTATCAAGATCGACGGGATGCGGATCCTATACAGGTTCCGTGAGTTTCGGAAACGACCTTTTATCCGGTGATATGGAACCCAATAATACACAGGCCACAGTTCAGGAAGTATTTGGGGCTGATGAGGAATTTACAGGTCGTATCGGTTATACCAATGCCGTATCAGGAACTGACGCCGATGATTGGTTTGACGTGGTGATGCCCGAAGATGGTTCATACACATTGTCGATGAATTTTGTGGGATCCTTCACCGGCTTCATGTACCTCTACCAATCCAATGGGGTTTTAATATCCAGCGCCCAAGTCTCAGAAGGTGATCATGTAATCACGGTAGATTGTAGAGCTACAGACACACTTGGAGTTCGCGTATTAAGATCAGCGGGATGTGGATCCTATACAGGCTCTGTGAGTTTTGAAACGACTTTTATCCCGGTGATATGGAACCCAATAATACACAGGCCACAGTTCAAGAAGTATTTGAGGCTGATGAGGAATTTACCGGTCGCATCGGTTATACCAATGTCGCAGCAGGAACTGATGGCGATGATTGGTTTGACGTGGTGATGCCCGAAGATGGTTCATACACATTGTCGATGAATTTTGTGGGATCCTTCACAGGCTTCATGTACCTCTACCAATCCAATGGGGTTCTAATATCTAGCTCCACAGTTTCAGAAGGTGATAATGTAATCACGGTAGATTGTAGAGCTACAGACACACTTGGAGTTCGCGTATTAAGATCAGCGGGATGTGGATCCTATACAGGCTCCGTGAGTTTTGAAACGACTTTTTATCCCGGTGATATGGAACCCAATAATTCGCAGGCCACAGTTCAGGAAGTATTTGAGGCTGATGAGGAATTTACCGGTCGCATCGGTTATACCAATGTCGCAGCAGGAACTGATAGCGATGATTGGTTTGACGTAGTGATGCCCGAAGACGGTTCATACACACTGTCGATGAATTTCGTGGGATCCTTCACCGGCTTCATGTACCTCTACCAATCCAATGGGGTTCTAATATCCAGCTCTACAGTTTCAGAAGGTGATCATGTAATTGACGGTAGATTGCAGAGCTGCAGACACACTTGGAGTTCGCATATTAAGATCAGCGGGATGTGGGTCTTATACGGGAAATGTATCGTCGCCACCCCTGATCTACGCCAATGATGCGGAACCTAATGGATCTATTGCGACAGCCATACCTTCGGCAAACGGAACCGTTAATGAAGGACATTTGGGTTACGTTAATGCAGGAACAGATACTGAAGACTGGTATCAACTGGAAGTGGCTGAAGTTCCTTTTGATTTTCAGGCTGATTTCAACGTTGCCGGAACCATGTCAGGCC
Source organism: uncultured Cryomorphaceae bacterium (assembly GCA_942492545.1). Classification (GTDB taxonomy): domain Bacteria; phylum Bacteroidota; class Bacteroidia; order Flavobacteriales_D; family Cryomorphaceae; genus JAKVAV01. Next base: position 30,498 of record CALOFA010000039.1, read on the forward strand.
TGTTTTATCTCTATAGTGGAGGTGGAACTATCCTAACTAGCACAAGCTTTTCGGAAGGTGAGAATGTATTGAATTATGAAATTACCAATGCAGGAACATACTACGTCAGGCTTCTCCGCTCGTCTGGTTGCGCTCAATACACTCTTGGTGATTTCTGCGGAAGCGAACCAATTGTTGAGATTAGCGAAACAGACCAAATCGTTTGCCCCGGAGAGGAAGTTACTTTCTCAGCTACTTCAGGTCTGGCCGAATATCAATGGATTTCGAACGGAGCCGTAGTTGGTACTGAATCGACTCTTATGACATCGGAGGTGGGAACATACTTCGTTCTCGGTTTTGATGCCAATGGCTGTATCGGAGTGTCAGGAGATGTAACGCTTTCCAACTTTACCGTTCCTGCAGTATCGGTTTCTGCCGATGGTCCCGTGACTGTATGTGAGGGCGAAAGCGTATTGATAGAAGCAACTCCGGGTTTTGCCAGCTACCTCTGGTCAAATGGCCAAACCTCCCAATCCATTGAAGTAACGGTAGACGGCGTCTATTCCGTAACTGCCCTCACTGCTGATGGCTGTTCAGCCGAATCGAATGAAGTGGTGATTGATGTGCGCGACGTTCCAAGTTTGAGCATTGTCGCTGATGGCGATATTGAGTTCTGCCTGGGTGGTTCGGTTACGCTTAGCGCGAATGACGCTTTCGAATCGTATCTCTGGAACACGGGTGATACGGGGCCATCGATTGTGGTAGAAGGAACCGGAACATATTTCGTAACCGGAACGACCATAGACGGCTGTGAAGCCATTTCAAACTCAATTAATGTAACCGTATTCGATAATGAAGGCCCATGTGTGCTTGACTGCGCAGGTGTTCCCGGTGGTTCAGCTACTACGGATGAGTGCGGCGTTTGCGACGATGACCCAACTAACGACAACGAGACGTGTACAGATTGTGCAGGCGTGATCAACGGAGAGGCATTCCTCGACAATTGCGGCGAATGTGTTGGTGGTACCACGGGCGAAGAAGCTTGTACGGAGGATTGTTTTGGTGTTCTGGGTGGAACAGGTATAGTTGATGAATGCGGCGTTTGCCGTGAGGCGGATGACCCCGACTTCAACAGCACTTGTCTGGATTGTGCCGGTGTTCCGAATGGAGAATCCATTCTCGACGAATGCGGTGTTTGCCGTCTTCCCAACGATCCTGACTTCAATAGCACTTGCGCGGATTGTGCCGGAGTTCCAAACGGAAATTCAACCGAGGATGAATGCGGAGTCTGCGACGACAATCCCGATAACGACAATGAGACTTGTGCGGACTGTGAAGGTGTGCCGAATGGACCTGCTGAGCCGGGAACCTCCTGCGATGCAGACGGACAAGCGGGAACGTATGACGAGAATTGCAACTGCGTACCCGATGTGGTGAGCTGCGACTATGTGTACTTCTTGGCTTCTGCCAATGAAGGCGGTGGATCGGACATCTACAGCTTCATGGCTGCAGACGATGCTGATGAAGCCAGCTTGAATCTCATCGCTTCTCTCGAAGTGGAAGTGAGCTTGGCTTACGATGAGGTAAGCGGATTGCTTTACATGGTGCACAGAAATGATGCAGCCTACCAAACGCTAGACATGAATGCCACTGAAGTCGTGCCAAGCGAAGTTATTGAAACGCAATATTCCGTTTCAGGATTTACGGGTGCAAGTTTCAACGATGGCTCACTTTTCGCTTCAAGCGAATTGATGAATCGAGTGTACACTTACCACCCTCAAGATGGAGTAGGGGTAGCGGTTTCGGGTGCCAATATCGGCGATGGTGACATAGCCTTCGGTGAAAACGGAATGCTCTACTTGGTTTCTTCGGGGCCCAATCGAGCTTTCGAAGTGATCATCGATGGTCAGAATGTCAACTTGGGCTTTGTGCCTGAGGGATCTTCAGGACTCGCGCTACGCAGCGACGGAGACTTCTTCTTATCAGTTGACGGACGTCAAAGGCTTATCGTAGGTGATGCTGATGCCAATGACACCGGTCAGAGAGTTCAGCTCTTACTGGATGGAGAGTCATTCTTTGTGAATCAAGGCGATATGGCTTCGGGCTGTATGCCGATTAATGTAGCCGGTATTTGGACAGGCACAAGCACAGAGATGCAATCTCATTTAAATCTTGAAATCGCACCCAATCCAACCGAAGGAACATCATACGCAGTTTTCAGTTCTTCGAAAGAAGCTTCTGCAACGCTGGAAGTATATGACATGACCGGAAGGAGAGTAGCTATGCTTTTCAACGGAATGATGGATGCTGATGCCGAATACCGCACTGAGTTTGATGGAAGTGGATTGCCAAATGGCATCTACCTCTATCGCTATACCAGCGGAGCACAGGTGGAAGTCAAGAAGTTGATCATAGCCAGATGAGTTAAATAGCAACCATTAAACTATAGAACCCCGCTCGTTTTCGAGCGGGGTTTTTTGCTTTTGAATTCGGAACTCTCTGCCCTAAACTTTCCATATCTCAATACAATTCACATATTTAACCCATGAAAGGAATCAAATGGTTTTTTGCCGAATTTCTGGTTGTGGTAACGGGTGTATTAGTGGCATTCGCACTCAATTCCTGGTGGATGGATGTGAAGGATCATAAAAAGGAACAGACTTATCTCAACCAAGTTCTACAGGATATCAGGAGTTCAATTGATATGATGGAATCGGCTGTCGAATTTGAAGTTACTGCGAGTCACGCCGCATCCCAACTCTTGGAGGTAGCCTATTCAGATAGCATTCCATCCCCTATGGAGCTTAATATCTATGCGCTTCAATGTATGAGTTTTGAGCCCGGGAGTTTGCTACAGAGCACGCTCCTTTCATTGGTCAATTCGGGCGATCTTCAATTGATTACCGATGACAGCACACGCATAGAATTGACTGAGCTCTCGGGTAAGTTGATCGATTATGAAACCATGCGCAAAACCATTACCTCTGAAATGTTGATACCCGCGTTTAAGGAATTGTCCGCTTCAATTTCTGCATTGGATATCAACTTCAGTATGGTTAATAAGGTGCAATTTGAAACTGCTTCCAGCGATAGTTTGATTCCCCTGCCGAAGTTTGAGCATTTTAAAAGACCTGCTGCAACAGATTGGGAGGGACTGTACAATGACGATGAGTTTTTGGATCGCTTGACATACATGTATATAGCGCATTTAAATCTCAAAAGAACGCATGAAGGGGCCCTCGAGAAACTCATTGTATCCAGGGCGAAAATAGAGTCGCTCTTAAAAATCAAAGGCTCAAAAAATTGAGTTATCTTTGCGGCCTGATTAATAGCGGGCATACATACTTAATTACTTCATCTTTCCTCAGCCAGACCCGCAGGAACACATCACAACAATTTCATGGAAAATTTTTTGGAATCGGGCTTAAAGCCTGAAATATTGCGGGCTATTGACGAAATGGGCTTTACTAAGCCTACGCCCGTCCAGGTAGAAACTTTGGCTTTATTAGAGGAGGATGCAAGCGATTTGGTGGCACTCGCGCAAACGGGAACGGGTAAAACGGCTGGTTTCGGACTGCCTTTGGTACATCACGTTAATACATCTTCAAAACTTACTCAGGCAATTATTCTTTGTCCTACTCGCGAGCTCTGCTTGCAGATTACACAGGATTTACAAGATTATGCCAAGTACATCGAAAACCTCTTTATTACTCCTGTTTACGGAGGAGCACCTATTAGTACTCAAGCGAGATTTCTGAACAAGGGATCGCAAATCGTTGTCGGTACTCCGGGCCGCGTGGTCGATATGATCAAACGTGGTATTCTCAAATTGGAAAACATCAATTGGTTCGTACTCGATGAGGCGGATGAGATGTTGAACATGGGCTTCAAGGACGACTTGGAAAGTATTTTCCAAGAAATGCCGAAAGAAAAATCGACATGGTTGTTTTCTGCCACAATGCCTCCCAAAGTGGAGAGCATTGCACGAAAGTACATGGGAGTTGCCAAGCGCATCAGCATTGGAAAACGAAATGAAGGCGCTAAGAACGTTACCCACGAATACTACATGGTGAGGGCTTCTGATCGCTATGAGGCGCTGAAGCGACTCGCCGATGCCCATCCTGAATTTTACGGAGTGGTATTTTGCCGAACCCGTCGCGAAACGAATGAATTGGCCAGCAAACTTAGCCGACACGGTTATCCTGCACAGGCCCTTAACGGTGACCTCTCTCAGGCGCAACGAGATTCCGTAATGCAGAACTTTCGTTCAAAAAGCCTGCGCATGCTCATTGCAACTGATGTTGCCGCGCGTGGAATCGATGTGGATGACCTGACTCATGTGATCAACTATACTTTGCCGGATGATCCTGAAGTGTACGTTCACCGAAGTGGTAGAACGGGACGGGCAGGGAAAAGCGGTATTTGCCTTTCCATCCTCCACAGTCGCGAGAACCGCAGGCTGAAAGAGATTGAGAATATGGTGGGCAAGAAATTCGAACTGAAGAAAGTTCCAACCATGGACGAGATCGTTCGCGGAAGAGTTTTGGGAGTGGGGGAAGACATTCATTACGCCAATACGGAGCACAAGGATTTTGACAACTTGGTTGCTGAAATGAATGTGCTATTGGCCGAAATGGATCGAGAACAGCTCATTTCTCAGCTTACGCGGTATGCCTTGAAATCTATCGAGGTAGAAACCGAGAAAGGTGGCGACATCAACGCTTCACCCTCTTCCAGAGGAAATGATAGGGACGACCGAGATGGCCGACGCGACCGATCGGGAAGACGTGACCGCAATGACCGTGGTGATCGTGGTGATCGTGGTGACCGCTACGAAAGAAGCGATAGAGGAGGCCGCGATAGTTTCCGAGACCGCCCGGAGCGCAGCCCTAGCAGAGGAAGCGGTGGAAGAACCGAGTCCGGATTTACCACCTTAGAAATCAATGTAGGCGCTAGCCAAGATTTGAAGCCCAATCGATTGATGGGAGTCATCAATGAGGTAATGGGCAATGACAAGGTGAACTTTGGTCGGATTTCGATTGACGCAGAACGCAGTACTGTAGATGTTGAACAGAAGTACGCTACCGAGGTGGCCATGTCGCTTAGTGGAATGAACTTCAGTGGACGACAAGTAGATGTGATCGTCACTGACAAGCACGTTCAATCATCTTATGAAGACAAACCATTTAAAGAGAAAAAGAGTTTTGGCTCCAAAGGTGGCGGAAAGTTCAAAGGAAAGAAGAAAGGAAGCGGCTACCCCAAAAAGGGTGGAGGCTACCCCAAGAAAGGCAGTGGATATCCCAAGAGAGGTAGAAGCTAGTTTTACTTAAAAATAAGAGCAATTAAACCCCCGAAATTTTTCGGGGGTTTTTTGGTTTCAAAATGTGGTTTCTCTGAAATTTTATTACTTAGTTTAGGCGCTTAAAGCCAATGTGATGAATGAATTTCCTACCGAAGAAGAACCGCTGGACATTACAGAAATAAGAACGGTAAAGCGCATCACCATGAAGCAGGTGATGCACTCAGCAGTCGAAGCTTTCAATATCGAGCGCGGAGGGATTTATACCATTAAGCAGCTTTTTACAAATCCGGGTGCCGCCGTTCTTGACTATTTGGGTGCCAATCGCTTTCATTACGTTCCGCCATTCAGAATATTGGTCGTAACCACGGCGATGGCTTTGTTTCTCATCGGTTTAGCACAGTTCACAGAACAGGCAAGCGCCGATTTCACACAGGGCTATTCAAGCTCTGTGGAAGACAAAGGCGGTAATCCTCAAGAGGCAACAGTTTCAATAATTGGGTTGCTCGGTGAAATTCAAGGTTATTTTAATCTCATCCTCTGGACTTTTATTCCATTTACAGCTCTCTTTACTTGGTTGATTAACCTCAAGCGCAAGTTCAACTATGCCGAGCATATTGTCTTTCAGACTTATCTATTCTGCCTCAGCAATATGTTGAGTTTTATTTTTCCGCTTGACCATTTTCTTCCGGGATGGGTCATTTTCTTAGTGGTTTATATTCTGATGTTTTTCTTCTACATCTACGGCTATAAGGAGTTTCTCAACAAATCTTGGATTCGATCATTTTTTGAAATGTCGTTTATTTTGATTCTGAGCTCAGTCATATGGACTTTTCTATTAGGACTTTCTCTTGGGCTTTACATTGCACTTAATACAAATGCTTTTCAATGAGAACTACGAGATACATATTACTGACTATTGGCCTCCTCGGTGTAGCAGCTTCCATATTTAATTTTGTCCAAGGAGATTCCTTCTTTGATATTTTGAGCGGGTTGGTGGCTTCTTCGGCATTGATCTACGGGTATTTCTATTACGCTGATTTCGAAAAAAAGAAAGAGAAATGAAAAGAATACTATTGATCTCCGCAGCACTGCTAATGCTCGCCTCGTGCACCGAGCCCTCAAAAGAGGTAAAACAAGAAATTGAAGTAACCGAAGTCGAGAAACCTGCAGCGCCTGAAGTGCAGCTCAACAATGGCGAACGCTGGATGGCCAATCAAGCCACTGTTGATGGAATTGAAAACCTGAGCGTGATGGTGAGTCAGTTCGATCCGTCTGTTCAAAGCTACGACACCTTACAGTCGAACCTGAGAGATGAATTCGGATTGATTTTTAAGAATTGCACCATGAAGGGCGAAGCCCACGAGCAGCTGCACAATTATCTTCTACCGCTGATGGAACTATTCGGAAAGCTCACGCTGGAAGGCAGAGAAGATACCCTCGAAGAAATCAAAATGCACTTAGCCCGTTTCGACACTTATTTCGTAGTCGAGGCTTAGAGTCCGAAACTCATAAACGTAACGTCTTGAATATCTTGGCTGTTGATGCCTGTTCGCTTCACGTCGTCAGGAAGATCCTCCCAATTCAGGAGTTTTCCGTTGTAGTAAATATTGGATGAATCGCTAGAGCTACCGTTCAGTGAATAAGCGTTTTTCATTACCCTTCCCGCGTTGGCTCCGGGAATCATTTCCAGTACCCCATCGCCATCCACATCCGCTTGAATCCAGTTGAGTTTAAGAATGCGGTGGTAGGTGCCGTCGACTTGCATTTCTGCAATGGATTCGTTGAAGTTTTTCATCAACTCTTCTCCATCTTCAATGTTTTTTTGGATAGCAAAGTAGAGGGCCTTAGTGACTAAAGGAGTGGTGCCGAGCTCCAAATGTTTTTCGGCATCTTCGGCTTGATATGAGCGCAGGTAGGCTACCAGTAATCCATCTACCAGAATATAGTCCACCTTTTTTTCGAGCAAAAGCAGAACATTTGCCTGATCATTTTTTCCTTTTATAAAACTGACCCCATCGGCATTTTCCACTTCTTCGCCATAGGCGTATCCTTCTACCAAGCCTACTCGTTTTCCCTTGAGGTCATCGATGCTTGTGGCGCTTACATCGGCACCTTTCAGGCCTACCAAAACGAGTTGATTGTGCAAAATGGGTTCTGAGTAGAGCAAGAATTTTTCTCTCTCTTCCGTTTTCCAAAGCGCGGGACTTCCTTGGAAACTTCCTGCCTCAAGCCCTTTGAGCACAGTCTGAAAATCGAGTATTCTTTCTTTTACCGCAATGGCATTTTTGTTAAGCGCCGTTTTGACTATTTCCATGGCCACGGCCGTTTCACCCGGTACATTGGTAAAGGGTGGCCAAACATCGCTAACCAGACCCAGTTGGGTGGTTTGGCTGAAGCCATATGCAGAAACAAAAAGAGCGAGGGCCAATGCGTAGATTTTCATCGAAGTAAATTTTCGCGAAAGATACGCATCTGTCAAGGCAGAAGCTCAAGATTGTGACCGAAAAGAAAGAATGATTAAATCTTCACCACCCGATTGGTCACGGTTTCCCTCAATTTCTGGTCGTAGGTCGTCATTACGATCAAACCGGGAAAGTCGATGAGTGCATTGTTTAGCGCCGTGATACTTTCCAAGTCAAGGTGGTTGGTCGGTTCATCGAGCATTAGGAGGTTGGGCCCCTGCAAGCATCGCCTTCGAGCATGCAGCGCACCTTCACCTCCGCTCAATACACTACACTTTTTCAAGGTTTCCTGTCCCGAGAAGAGCATTTTCCCCAAGAATCCTCTGATGTAAAGCTCGTCCTTGTTGGTTGAGTATTCGCGCAACCAGTCTATCAGGTTGTCGTTGCTTTTGAAGTAGTCATCATTGTGACCGGGAACATAGCCGGGGCTGATGGTCAAGCCTAGCTCAAACTCACCGGCATCGGGTTTCATGCGGCCATTGATGATTTCATAAAAAGCCGTTGTAGCCAGACTGTTGTCACTTTCCAATGATATTTTTTCTCCCTTTTGAATGTTGAGGTCGAAGTTTTCGAAAAGCGGCTTTCCATCCAGGTATTTGGTGAGACCGCGCACGTGGAGAATCTGATCTCCCGCTTCACGCTCAGAGTTGAAAATGATTGCAGGGTATTTCCTGTTGCTCGGCTTAATCGTATCCACGTCGATTTTTTCCAGGAGCTTTTTACGGCTGGTGGCTTGTTTAGACTTAGAAGCATTTGCGCTAAAGCGCGAAATGAATTCCTGAAGTTCCTTCTTTTTCTCCTCAGCCTTCTTGTTCTGGTTTGACCTTTGGCGTAAAGCCAATTGGCTACTCTCGTACCAGAAGGTGTAGTTACCCGTGTACATGCTGATTTTACTATAGTCAATATCAGCAATGTGCGTGCAAACAGTGTCGAGGAAGTGACGGTCGTGAGAAACGACGATCACCGTATTTTTAAAATCGAGCAAGAAGTCTTCCAACCAATTGATGGTGTTAGAATCCAAGTCGTTGGTAGGCTCATCCAGAATGAGTACATCGGGGTTTCCGAAAAGGGCTTGCGCCAAAAGCACGCGTACTTTTTGTTTTCCCGTAAGGTTTTTCATCTCCATGTAGTGGAGATTCTCGTCAATTCCAAGACCCGAAAGGAGAGAGGCTGCATCGCTCTCAGCATTCCATCCGTCCATTTCGGCAAATTCAGCTTCGAGCTCAGAGGCTTTCATTCCGTCTTCTTCCGAGAAGTCAGGCTTGGCGTAGATCAATTCCTTGGCGTGGATGATGTCCCAAAGCTCTTTGTGCCCCATTAAAACGGTATGCAAAACGAGATTCTCATCGAAAGCTGAGTGCTCCTGCTTCAGCACGGCCATGCGTTTTCCTGATTCCAAGTGCACTGTGCCGGTATTGGCATCGATATCACCCGAAAGGATTTTTAAGAAAGTAGACTTCCCCGCACCATTGGCGCCGATAACGCCGTAGCAATTATCTCCGTTGAATGAGATATTCACATCATCGAAGAGTATTCTTTTCCCGTATTGAAGACTTACGTTCTGTACTTCCAGCATAGCCGATCTATTTTAAAAGGGCCGCAAAGGTAGCAATTTGTTGCGGCTTATGTAAGTCCTGCTAAGCTACCGTCCTTTCGGAAATGGACTCTCGTTGAGTTTTCGGTAGGTGTTTATTGCAATACCCGCGGTCGGATTAACCGACTCATGCGAACGTTTGCATTGCGATCATTTTTTCTTGAATAGTTGAAACTTATCGTTAGAGAAGACGCTTTCGACCTCGTTTCCATGGGCAGCCAAGTACTCCTCCATCGGTGGGTCGGAAAGCTCAGTGCATTGAAGGAGGTAATTCCAATTCAGGTCTCGGAGCTGACTTTCGGTGGTTTCTAATTCTCCAAAAGTGTATAACGCGAAGCTCCCCCTTTGCGAGTAAAGGCCGAGAACCCTCGGCTTATTAAAGACTACTACTTCATCAGGACCCGTGGATTGATTTATGTATTGAAATAGCTCTTTAGCCTGAACCGTCTGCGGTCCGTAGGTTTGATTGGGATAATGGTCTTTTACAATTTCAACTTCGCGCTCGTAAGTGAGATAAACGCAGTAGCAAACCACTACATATACGATAGGCTTTCTGACGTGAATTTCGAGGGAGATGGATTGGAAGCCCACCAAGATGTATTTCATGGCAATGGGAAATACCGGCAGCACATACCGAAACCCTTGGGTGTAAACCGGAAATAAAACGACCACACCCATATACATAATGAAGAAATAATCAGTGAAGTCGGCTTTCTTCAACAGGCTTTTAATCAGTCCTAAAATCATCATCACGACTACAAAAGCCTTGAGAAGAATGCTCAGAAACTGCCATTTATCAGCGTCAGGATTGAACACTTTTTCCAGTTCCAAAAAGTAATACTCAAGTCCTTCTCTAATTTGATCTCCAATTTCGTTGGTTACAAACAGATCTGAAAAGAAGGAAATGGATTCTTGCTTGGCAGGGAAAAGAACAACGCCCAGAATCACATATACACCTATGCATCCCAAAACCGTCACTCCCATTAAAGTGCCGTGGCGGATCAGATTCTGTTTTGTGAAATTTCCTGATCGCCCGATTCCGATCAACTGATCCAAAACTATGGCAACTAAAAGCAGAATTCCAATAGGCCGCATCAGCATTGAAAACCCAATGAGCAGACCGATGGCCGCATAAGGCAAGAGGTTTTTTGATTTGGCGTGTTTTGAATAAAGAACCAGGCCTATACATATGATCAAGGCAAACGGAAGGTCAGATAAAACTTCGCCTTTGAACCGAAGCATCTGAGGCGTATAAGCAAAGATCAATGTTGCAATTAGAGATTCCACAACTCCAAAGCGAGAAGAAAGGAAGTAGTAAGATGAAATCAGGTAGAGAGCAAAAATTGCCGTGATGAGGTATAAAAAGGCGAGAATATTATTGCCAAAGAAAACATAGACCGGAGCGAGAAGCAATGGGAAGCCAACACCGTAGGAAGGTGGCGAGAGATATTGATGATATGGATTGAAAATGTAATGTGTATCGCCTTGAGGTATTCCCTCTACAAGATTGATAGCCTGTTGAATATATTGGGCAAAGTCTCCGCCCCAATCGTGATATGCTCCCAAATTGATACCGAACAAAGGTATAAGGGCAAGAATTAAAAGGAGTCCTGCCAGGTTTTTTCGGGAGTATAGTTGCTTAATCATCTGAGTGCTTACGGTCAAAGAGGTGCCGCCAAGATAGAGAAATCGCGAATTAATGCATTGCGCAAATCAACCCTGATCAATATCAGATTCGATCGTTATTGGTCAATCTCAAGAATGGGAATAAAGCGTGAACGAGTTTATCTCATCACATCTTGAATCGAAGCGTCTTTTTGGAACTCGCTTCTCGCATACGGGCACAGCGGCATAATCTTGAAGTTTTCGTCCCTCGCCTTTTGTACCATCGCATCCAGTAATTGTCGGCCGAGTTGTTGCCCTCGGTAATGCTCACTAACCTCAGTATGGTCGATGATGACCAGCTGTGCCGATGCTATCGAAAATGTCATTTCGGCTGCTCTTTTCCCTTCATCTTCAAAGTAGGCTGAACCTTTTGTTTCTCCTTGTTCTATTCTGAGCTCCATCTTTTTTTCGCAAAATAGGCAGCCTTGTCAAACAAAAAAAGCACATCAACCGATGTGCTTGAAAAATTTTTTAGGGTGAGATTATCGCTTTACGCGATCTTTCGAAAGTCGATCCATTATTTCCTTTTTCAGTGAAGGAGAAATTGACAATGCCAAGCCTACAAGCAATTTGTGCCTGCCATTTAAAATGGCTTTCTCAATGAAAGGGATCATAAATTGGGTGATCGGATTTGGCAGCATATTGAATTATTAAATCTGTCCTAATTCAAACGACAAGTTAGGTCTTTTGTTTTGCGTAATATCAAGTTACAGAATAAAATTTTCGAAATCAATTATTTGAGCAATCAATAAGATCACTCATGCTGATTTCGCTGTAGCACGAAACAGATTGTCGTTAAGGTTTTATTCCATTTCTCTTCCTTCCATTTTCTTCATTGCGATTGAATCATTTACGTTTAAATTTGAATTATGGACACTTCAAATCCCATAGCTCTAATTCCAATTGTTGTTTCTCCTTTTTTGATCATAGCGGGGTTCATTTTGATTTTTGCTCCGCCAAAGAAGATTAACCATTTATATGGTTACCGCACTAGGCGGTCAATGAAAAGTCAGGAAATCTGGGATTATGCCCAACCTAAGGCAGGTAGACAATTGGTTTATTTGGGTATGGCTTACTTCTGTACCTCCCTCTTTGACTTTATCATCGATGGGATTTCGCCGGATTAGGCACGGCCATTTCATTAGGGCTTCTCATTATCGGAGTCTTGGTCCTTTTTCGAAAAATGGAAAACGATCTTCGAGAGAAATTTGACTAGATCAATATTCCCGATTAAGTAAAGGAGGTCCTTTTTTATGAAATCCGGTTGAGGTTGGTTTTCAGACCCATTAACGGATCAAGAGAATCCGTTCTTAGTCTTCGAGATCTTTAAGAATATCTTCAACGTCCTTTTCAGTGCTGCTGAGCACCGCTCGACAATTCTTGATCAAAACGGCTGCTCTTTTCACCTTCGCACTCAATTCATCCACGGAGATACTTTCATCTTCTATATCCTTGATGATCTCTTCCAATTCCAACAATTGGTCCTCGTAAGAATCTTTTTTTAGCCATTTGATTTCTTTTTTACCGTTGAGGTGAATTCACCCTTCGCAAGTCGAGTGGTTACTTCATCTCCCTCTTTTAAATCTGCAGTCGAATTTACTGCTTTTCCATCCTTAAGTGTAATGCTGTATCCCCTTTTCAAAATGTTTTGAGGATCGAGAAGTCTCAGCTTATCTTCCAAATGGATTAATACTTTGGTCTTGTCTTCGCAATATTCGGGAGCAGCGTTCTTTAAGAATTCGGAGGCTGTTTGAATTCCATCTCTCTTATTGCGGAGAAGGTTTTCTACTGAATGGTTTAGTCTGAGTGGTATGCGGAATGCCAATCGTTTATTTTCCTCAATCAATCCCGATTTTACCGCTTGCTCCAATTTTCTCCCTGCCTGCCTCAGTTCACTAGTGGAATCGCCGATGCGATCCTTCGATTTTCTATCCAATTCTTCGGTCATACCGTCCAACCGACTTCTTAGCAGAGGCATCATCTGTTTGTTCACGCGCATAATCTGACTTAGAGCTCTATTCAAACGTTGCTCAAAATTGGCGTATCCATCGATTATAAATTGTGCCAATGCCGTAGGGGTGATCAAGTTTTGGCGACCACACATTTCCACTACGGTTAAGTTGGTGCTGTGACCAATACCCGTTAATACCGGGATTGGAAAAGTTGCCACGGTCTTTGCCAGCTCGAAACTGTCATAGCAATCCATGCCTGTATCGCCACCGCCTCCGCGAATGATAGCTACTGCATCAAACTGTTCGTGGTGGAATGAAATTTTCTGCAGTGCCTTTGAGATACTCATTACTGCAGCGTCACCCTGTAATTTCGCTGGGAAGAGTTTTCGCTCAATTTGATTGGCGTACTTGCTTTCTTCTATGGTTTGCGAAAAGTCGCGCCATCCTTTACTGGTCTCTACTGATATTATGGCCAGGCTTCTTATTAGTGTTGGTAGGGGTTTTTCCTTATTGAGGCCGAAAGTATTTTCCTCTTTTAAGCGCTTTATTGCTTCAGACCGCAATCTCGCCATCTCTCCCAATGTGAAAGATGCGTCGATATCTGAAATGTAAAGCGAAAGTCCATATTTAGGGTCATAGCTCACTCGGCATAGTAGCAAAACTTCCATGCCATCTGAGAGAGGCTTGCCCGTTTGAGTGCGAAAGTTCTGATCGATTTCTTCGTAAGCGTTTCGGAATAAGAAACCGCGAATTTCAGCGACGATCTTTCCGTCTTTCTTTTCGACCAACTCAGGATAGCAATGTCCGCTTTGCGGATAAGTAATTCAATTTATTGATTTCCGCTTTTATCCAATAAGCAGTGTGGTATGTTTTCTCAATTTGGAGCTTTATATTTTGCGTAAGCTCCAATAAGCTGTGCGCTTTGCGGACTTCTCTTCTGCTTTGAGTTTGAGACATTCTTTACTTCAATCGTTCAAGTATGTGACCATTTACGGGTTTGGTGATTAACTCCATTACCATAGGGTGAATACGCGCTCTTGCCTCATCATCAGGGTTGAATGTAGCCGATAGCAGAATGATGTGTTTTCTTTCCTCAATGCGAGAATCAAGATTCTTATAGCAGTCCATAAACTTCCATGCGTCAATTTCAGGCATTTCTACATCCAAAAAAATATAGTCAGGCGCACCTTGATCCCAAGGATATTCAGCTTCGAAGAAGTCTAAAGCTTTTTGAGGTTTCTCAAAGGTGATTATTTCCTTAGCGAAGTTGTTCTTTCTCATCATAGTTTCAGTAACCAAAATTGAGATGGAATCATCATCTATAATGATAACGCGGTTCAGCATAAGGGGAGATTAGCTATGGTTATAAGTGCTCACAAATTTAGTTTTTTTTCCATGTCATTCGAACCTCTGTGGCCCTGATTCAAACCTTTATATTTGCACTTTGTATCACTTTTAGAACTATGATTACTACTGAAAATTTATTTGCAGCTCGCTTCGATCAATTAGAACCTGAATTGAAAGAAGAAATTTTAGCCATTGCCGTGGAGAAAGAAGTGCCGGCAGGCACCACCCTTCTTAAGGCGGGAAACTCCATCAACAGCACTATGCTCGTGCTTGATGGCAGACTAAAAGTATACCGTGAAGACAGCGACGGCAATGAATTCTTTATATACTTTATAGAATCGGGCAGTGCCTGTGCCATGTCCATCATGTGCGCCGCTATGGAAGAGAAAAGTCAAATTACGGTGATAGCCGAGACGGATGTTACCTTACTTTCCATTCCATTTGATTCTACCAGAAAGTGGCTCAATAGCTACCCCTCTTGGGACGAATTTATTCTGAAAACTTATCGTTCTAAAATGGATGAACTGCTTCAGGTATTGGATAATATCGCCTTCAGAAGTATGGACGAAAGACTCTTGTTCTACCTTAAGCGTATGACTGATGGGCGGGCTGATGTATTGCATATATCACATCAGGATATTGCCCGAGATCTGAACTCAGCTCGCGAAGTCATTTCCAGATTGCTGAAAAAGCTGGAGCAGCGCGGCGCTGTTGAACTTCATCGAAACGAAATTCGAGTGATAGATTTGGACTTTTTGTCTGCAGTGTGACGCGAATCACGTCCGAAACTTTTCTTTCTACTGACCTTTGCACCCTCAACGAGCACAAATTGGTATGTTAGAAATATTCGGATACATAGGAGCATTATTAATTGGTCTTTCTCTTGGCCTTATTGGTGGGGGAGGTTCTATTCTTACTGTTCCGGTATTGGCTTATCTGTTTGGATTTAGTCCGGTAATGGCTACAGCTTACTCTCTTTTTGTGGTAGGCTCTACATCTTTAGCAGGAAGTTATTCCTTTTACAGACGTGGTTTGGTAAGTCTTAGAACCGCCGTCGTTTTTGGAATTCCATCAATGGCTATGGTTTATGCCACCAGAGCTTATATCGTTCCTGCTATTCCCGATTCGATAATGACGATCGGCGAATTTGAAGTAACCAAAGGAATATTGATCATGGTGCTGTTTGCAGCCCTGATGGTCTTCGCTTCATTCAGCATGATCAGAGGAAAGAAAGCTCCTGTAGCAGACAAAGAGGCTGAACCCGCCAAACAGAAATTCAATTACCCCGGTATTATTTTGGAAGGTGTTGTCGTTGGTTTTCTGACCGGCTTAGTAGGTGCAGGTGGTGGTTTCCTCATTATCCCGGCGCTGGTTATTTTTTCCAAGTTGGATATGAAAATGGCGGTGGGTACATCATTGCTCATCATTGCTGCCAAGAGTTTATTCGGATTTCTGGGAGATATCGCCAACTACGAAATCGAATGGAGCTTTTTGCTCATATTCACCGGTATTTCAATTCTGGGAATCTTTATCGGCAGTGCTTTATCTACGAAAATTCATGGTGATAAATTGAAGAAAGGATTTGGATATTTTGTCTTAGTGATGGGTGTCTACATCATGGTTAAGGAGTTATTCTTTTAATGTAAAGTAGACAACGTGTTTACGAGAATGGAAGTACGAACTTTGTAATTAAATTAAATTAAGAACTGAAGAATGAAAGTCGAACAAATCTATACAGGCTGCCTGGCACAAGGAGCCTACTATATCGAAAGTGAAGGAGAAGTAGCAATCATCGATCCGCTCCGAGAGGTGCAGCAATACATCGATAAGGTTGAGAAAGAGGGTGCGAAAATAAAATACATTTTTGAAACCCATTTTCATGCTGACTTTGTATCAGGTCATGTAGACCTGGCCAAGCAAACGGGCGCGACCATCGTTTATGGCCCCAATGCAGTTACCAAATTCGATACCCACGTTGCAAAAGACGGGGAGGAATTTTCTATCGGAAAAGTGCGAATTAAGGTTTTGCATACGCCCGGTCACACTTTAGAGAGCACCACGTATTTACTGCTCGATGAAGCGGGAAAAGAGTACGCTATCTTTTCAGGAGATACTCTCTTTTTAGGTGATGTCGGTCGACCTGACCTTGCGGTAAAATCGGACTTAACACAAGCCGAACTCGCAGCAATGCTCTACGACTCACTCCGCAATAAGATTATGACGCTACCTGATGATGTGATCGTTTACCCCGGTCACGGAGCAGGTTCGGCATGCGGTAAAAACATGCGTAAGGAAACCGTTGGTTCGATCGGAGAAGAGAAAGAAACGAATTACGCTCTCCGCGAGGATATGGGCAAAGAGGAGTTTATAAAAGAAGTGACTGAAGGATTGGCACCACCGCCTTCGTACTTCCCGAAAAATGCCTTGATGAATAAGGAAGGATACGAGAGTATTAACGAAGTTCTCGATCGCGGATTGCAAGCGCTAAGCCCCGGTGGTTTTGAGGCTGCAGCCAATGAAACTTCGGCTCTTATGCTCGACACGCGCGATCCCGAGACTTTTGCTAAATCCTTTATTCCCAATTCGATCAATATTGGTATTGATGGAAATTTTGCCCCCTGGGTAGGTGCGTTGATTCCCGATATTAAGCAACCTATCCTTCTCATTACCGAAAATGGTAGAGAAGAAGAAACCGTAACGCGATTGGCCCGTGTGGGATACGATCACGCGATTGGTTACCTGAAAGGTGGAATCGATGCGTGGAAAAAAGACGGCCGAGCGGTTGATTCAATCGAGAGTATTTCACCGAAAAAGTTCGCTGAGATATACGCTGCGAAGAAACCTTTGGTCATCGATGTTCGGAAGCCGAGTGAATTTGAAGCTGAGCATGTGGAAAACGCCGTGAATTTGCCACTGGATTTCATCAATGATAACATGCAGTCATTTACCCACGATGAGCCACAGTACATTCACTGTGCAGGTGGATATCGGTCTATGATTGCTTCATCAATTTTGAAAGCTCGAGGATTCGAAAACGTAATCAATGTTCAAGAAGGTTTTAAAGGGATTTCTGAAACAGACATTCCGAAGACAGAGTATGTCTGCCCTTCTACATTAAAATAGAGGGATACCGCAAGGAGTCCTGTTTTTATTAAACACTAAAAGAAGAAACTATGTCATTTTTCTCATTTGCAAAAAAGTCGCTCTCTGATTTGAGTGCAGAAGAATTCAAGTCTAATATGGATAAAAAAGATCCCAAAGCCGGCTTTTGGATGTAAGAAACGCAGGAGAGGTTTCTGAAGGAAAAATTGGAGATGCTAAAAACATCGACTTTTTCTCACCAAACTTTCGCGAGGAAGTAAAGAAACTTTCTAAAGACAAGAATTACTACGTCTACTGCCGCAGCGGAAACCGCAGCGGACAAGCCGTTCGATTTATGGAAGGGGAGGGTTTTACCGCCTTTAATCTGCAAGGTGGAGTGATGTCTTGGCCTTATTAGTCCATTGTAAATATTACCATTCTTCATAGACCCAAGTGCGACAAAAGCCGTGCTTGGGTCTTTGAAATAAATCATTTAACCTAAAAAATATGCTGGAAATGTTGAAAGATCCTTGGCCGTGGTACACTTCGGGTGCTGTGATTGCTTTGGTAATGCTGATACTGATTTACTTCGGGAAATCATTTGGTTTTAGTTCCAATTTTAGAACGATTTGTGCCCTTACAGGAGGAGGAAAACAATGCGAGTTCTTCAAATTTGATTGGCGCTCGCAGCGTTGGAATCTCCTCTTTTTGGTCGGTTCGATTATCGGTGGATTCATCGCTTCGACTTGGATGAATAACGGCGAAGGGGTAAAGATATCTGAGGCCACAAAAGCCGATTTGGCAGAATTGGGATTGAGTGCTCCTGAAGGAATGCAGCCAACTGAGATTTTCTCTTGGAGTTCCTTGGCTGATCCTTCCGGCTGGATACTATTGGTGCTGGGTGGATTTCTTGTTGGTTTTGGTTCTCGCTACGCCGGTGGTTGTACTTCGGGGCACGCAATTAGCGGACTTTCCAATCTCCAGCTACCGTCCTTAGTCGCCGTGATCGGTTTCTTCATCGGAGGCTTGTTTTCAACTTTTGTTTTATTGCCATTGATCTTAGGATAATGAAGCGGCTCATTTTGTCCATATTGATCCTCATCTCTGCGGTTCCTATGATGGCTCAACACCATCAGGATCATCCCTCCAGAGTGGATAGCTCTCGAGTACGCGAGCAGATCCATAGCTTGAGGGAATTCTTTACCCATGGACATTGGGGAGGTCATGTTCGCAATTATTTCATGCTGACTGACCATACCGGGCCTTTTGATACGCAATATGCCAATGCAATCGGTATGCGAATCGATTTTCGAACAGCCAGATTCAAAGGCTTTGAGTTGGGAATCGGTGGGATTTTTTCATTCGACTTGTTCAGCAGTGATTTAGACGTGAAAGACCCCATAGCAGGGAGATACCCTGCTTTTGAGCTTCAACTCTTTGATGTGCAAAATCCTTCCAATAAGCACGACTTAGATCGATTGGAAGAGCTTTTCCTGGCCTATCACTTTGGTAAATCGGTTGTTTCTTATGGGCGGCAAGTAATTGAAACACCTTTTGTTAACCTAACGGATGGTAGAATGAAACCGTACGCTTTTCAAGGCTTAACGATGGAATTCAATGAGATTAAAAATACTCGGATCAACGCTATGTGGATCACCCATGTCTCTCCGAGAAGCACGGTAGAATGGTATAGCTTGGAAGAGTCAGTGGGGATTAATTCCCAAGGGTTTACTCCGAGCGGTGATACAGCTCACTACCACGAGTATATTTCGAGCAGCGGTTTAGCCATTTTGGGAATTGAGCACAATTTTAAGTCAAACCTGAAGGTATCAGGCTGGTATTACCACGCGCACAACCTTGTGAGCACATTTTATGGCAAAATCGAGGATCAGGCAAAACTCGGAGAAAAGCTGACCATTTACGGTGGTATTGAAGCCATGCTTCAGGAAAAAATAGGTGAAGGAGGTAATGCCGTGGAAGATCAATCTTACGTGAGCTCAGGAGACCATTCAAAAGGAATCGGCGGACAGGTTGGAATCAAGTACAATGGTATTGATTTAAGCGTCAATGCCTTAGCCTTAAACGACCAAGGCCGCTTTCTCTTTCCAAGAGAGTGGGGTAGAGAAAACTTTTTTGCTACCGTCTCTCGCGGACGCATAGAAGGAACGGGCAATGGTCAACTCTACGATATTCGCCTGAAAAGAGATTTTAGCGATCGCCTTTCGGCCAGTGTAGATTACGTGCATTATGATGGCCCCGGCTGGGATAATTACGAGTACAATAAATACGGCATAGCCGACTACGATCAGCTGAACTTGGAGTTGTGCTACCATTTTCACAACTGGTTTGAAGGCTTGGATATTCGTCTTCTTTACGTTCACAAACAAGCTCGGGAAGACGTGCCACCCGAGATCGTTTATTATCAATCAAATTACAATCACTACAACATCATTACGAACTTTACATTTTAAATATGAAAGCAATCAAATACGTACTGGCAGGAATCCTTTTTGGAATCGTTATGACGAAATCTGAAGCCATATCGTGGTACAGAATTCAGGAGATGTTCCGATTTCAAGCATTCCACATGTACGGCATTATCGGCACTGCTGTCATCATAGGGGTAATCGCCCATATGATCATCAAAAAGATGAGCCTGAAAGACATTGCCGGAAGGCCCATTGTATTCAACGATAAGGCAAAAACGTGGAGACGTTACATCATCGGTGGAACCATTTTCGGAATGGGCTGGGCCCTCACAGGAGCTTGTCCCGGTCCCATGTTTGTCAACTTTGGTTACGGATATATGGTCTTCATCGTAGTCATTGCCGCCGCCGCTCTGGGTACATACGCTTACGGAGCTCTCTTAAAGCGACTGCCACACTAAAATTAGTGGTGGTCATCCTTTTTTTTGGCTGATTTTTTTTCGCTTAAATATTTTTCGATAGATAGATTATTGAACCGGTCTTTTACATACCTTTATATAGGTATTTCAAACTATTGAATGCCTTAATATCTCTAACGATTACTGAGATGGCAAAAGAAAAAAACATCCAAAAGAATAGCGCCAAGAAAGCCCCCGTTAAGTCTATGATGGAAAAACGCGCTGAAAAAAAGGCCAAGAAAAACGCAAAAGGGAAGTACGACTAGTTAGTCACTTTATCCTACTTACTGAAAAAAGAATTGAAACGGAGCCACAAGCTCCGTTTTTCATTTGAGTAAATCTAAGGAGCACTTTAGTATGATCTAAAATCATTTTAAGAAACTTTAAATATTCCTTGGCGTAATTCACAGAAATAGCTTGGACGTCATCTAAACTTGCTCTAATTTCGCACTCAGAATGACCAAAATTTGCCTCAGGCCTCTTTTCGTTTTATGCGTTGCTTTCATAAGCAGCTTTATTTCTTTTGCTCAATTTCAGAGCAATGAGAATGGAGGAAGAGACTTGGCATCTGCTCAAGAAGTTTTAGGTGATGTTTCCGCGAGTCATTCGACCAATCTTTCATCTACTTACCTCATTCCATCAAAAAGCGATGGAGTTCACTTTCATCACGCAGACGTTGCTGATGTCGAAGAAGAGGAGACCGAAGACGAAAAGCGGAGCCCTCTTTTTCTGACGAACATAAGCGTCTTCTTTAAGGCTTGTAGCTACCTTATTGCCTCTTCACACGCTACTTACATTACGCTTTTGCACCTCACCGATGCATCTTCTGCCGTCACTACGAGCAAGTGCATCCTCTTCGAGGTATTTAGAATTTGATACTTTCTTGATTTAGTGATTCTGTTCCTCTCAACTCCCTGTTGAAGAGAAGAATCCTATTCGGCTATTTGGCGATTTCTCGCTAAAAGAGCATTTCCAAACACATACATATTTCATTAACTCAAGCAGCTCAGACTGCTTTTACAAGTACTGGTTATGAAGAATAAAATTCTCATGCTTATTGGCCTCTGCGCCGTGTTATTTCAAGTAAGTTGCGATCACGAAGAACACCACGAAGAAAGAAAAAGTGAATTCTTGGTGTCCTCGCCCTTGCGAAAAGACACTTCTCTTGTGGTAGACTATGTCTGCCAAATCAAGTCCATTCGACACATTGAATTGATGGCTCAAGAACGCGGTTACCTCACTGAAATATTTGTCGACGAAGGGCAAACCGTCCAAAAGGGACAACTTCTTTTTCAAATCATGCCCAACCGTTATGATGCCGAAAAGCAAAAGGCACAAGCGGAAGTCAGCTTTGCCGAGATAGAATTCAAAAACACCAAAAAGCTCGCCGACAGCAACGTGGTAGCACCAAATGAATTGGCTATGGCTCAAGCAAAGCTCGACCATGCCAAGGCTGAATTGGCTCTAGCCCAAGTTCACTTGGACTTTACCAAAATACGAGCGCCGTTTGATGGAATTATCGATCGCTTTCACGTCAGAGAAGGTAGCTTGTTGGAAGAGGGTGACTTGCTCACCAATCTTTCTGACAACAGCAAAATGTGGGTGTACTACAATGTGCCCGAAGCCGAATACCTCGACTATCAAGCGCAAGTGAAGAGTGATAGTCTTATTCGAGTAAGCCTGAAGCTCGCCAACAACAAAATGTTTCCACACGAAGGAAGAGTTGAAACCATTGAAGCCGACTTCAACAACGAAACGGGGAACATTCCTTTCCGCGCCACTTTCCCAAATCCCGAGCGATTGCTTCGCCACGGTGAAACGGGTAGTGTTCAGATGCACGTGCCATTCGAGAATGCCTTGCTCATACCTCAGAAAGCAACTTTCGAGGTTCTCGACAAGAAATTCGTATACACCATTACGGATGAGGGAGTGGTGGTTCCGACTGAAATAGTCGTTGCCGCTGAGCTGCAGCATCTCTTCATTGTTCAGGAGGGCTTGGATGAAAACGATCGAATTCTCCTTGAAGGACTGCGTCGCGTCAAGGCGAATGACGAAATCTCCTATCATTTTGCCAGCCCCGATTCGGTGATCAATAATCTCAGTCTATACGCTGAGTAATTCAGCTCTAAAAAGAAAAGATATGTTTCAGCGATTCATACACAGGCCTGTTTTGGCCATCATCATTTCGGTGATTATTGTATTTGCCGGATCATTGGCTATCCGCCAATTGCCGATTTCACAATTCCCTCAGATTGCGCCTACCACGGTTAGTATATTCATAGCCTATCCGGGTTCGAGCGCTGATGTATTGGTGAAATCCACACTGATCACCCTCGAAAACTCCATCAATGGGGTTCAAGGAATGCGGTACATGGCTACCGATGCCACGAGTGCAGGAGAGGCCACATTAAACATCATTTTCGAACCGGGCACCGATCCAAACCAGGCGGTAATTCGAGTCAAAACGAGGGTCGATCAAGTAATGCCCTTACTTCCTGAACTGGTGCAGCGAGAAGGGGTAATCATTACTCCCATACAGCCGAGTATGTTGATGTACGTCAACCTTTATTCGGAGGATGAAAGCATCGACGAGAAGTTCCTTTACAACTATGCCAATGTCCACATGATTCCCGAAATCAATCGGATAAAAGGAGTGGCAAGGGCCAATATCCTGGGTAGTCGAACCTACGCTATGCGCGTTTGGCTCAATCCTGATCGGATGCGAGCCTACGACATTTCCGTAGAGGAGGTCATGGAGGCCCTGCAAGAGCAGAGCATCATCGGACGTCCGGGTAGAATCGGTCAAAGTTCGGGAATTGAAGCTCAATCTTTGGAATACGTTCTGACTTACAAAGGGAGATTTAACAAGCCCGAAGAGTACGAGAGGATCATCATTCGAGCAAATGCCGAAGGAGAAAGTATCCACTTAGAAGATATAGCAACGGTTGAACTGGGTAGCGAATTCTTTGATATCTACTCGAATCTTGATGGAAATCCTTCTGCGGCAATAGTGCTTAAGCAGAACTACGGAAGTAACGCCAGCGAAGTCATCGAAGAAGTGAAAGCTAAGCTCGAAGAGATGAAAGAAATCTTTCCTCCCGGAGTGGACTACAAAATCAGCTATGATGTGTCCAAGTTTTTGGATGCCTCGATGGAGCAGGTCTTGCACACGTTGCGCGATGCCTTTCTCCTGGTGGCTTTGGTAGTTTTCCTCTTTTTGGGAGACTGGCGTTCCACCCTGATCCCGATTCTGGCCGTTCCCGTTTCACTCATCGGAGCCTTTTTCGTCATTCAGTTTTTTGGACTTTCCATCAACTTGGTCACCTTGTTCGCTTTGGTGTTGGCCATCGGTATTGTGGTCGATGATGCCATTGTTGTCGTCGAGGCCGTCCACGCTAAGATGGAAGAAGAAAACCTGACACCCTATAAAGCCGTGCAAAAGGTACTCAGGGAAATTACCGGTGCCATCATTGCCATTACCATGGTAATGGTTTCGGTGTTTATCCCGATTGCTTTTATGAGTGGGCCTGTCGGTACATTTTACCGTCAGTTTTCCATTACCATGGCCAGTGCCATTGTGATTTCGGCAATTATTGCCCTTACGCTTACCCCCGTTCTCTGCGCCATGTTACTCAAGAACAACCACGGAAAACCGAAGAAAACCAACTTGCTCAGCAGAGGACTGGATTCCTTCAACAGCGGATTTGATAAACTCACCGGGCGCTATGTTTGGCTCTTGCGTTCCATCGTCAGCAGAAGGTGGGTTACGTTTACCGTGCTCATCGTTTTCGGGTTAGGAATAGTTTTCGAAAACAGCATCCTGCCATCAGGGTTTATTCCCAATGAGGATCAAGGAACGATCTACGCGATCATCCAAACTCCTCCGGGTGCCACGCTGGAGAGAACCAATCAGGTAGCTCAGGAACTCCTCGAGATCTGCGAAGAGTTTGAAGACGTCGAGTCTGTCTCATCATTGGCGGGTTACGAAATCATGACGGAAGGTCGTGGTTCCAATGCCGGGACTTGCCTCATCAACCTCAAACCTTGGTCTGAACGCAAACACGGCGTAAAGGAGATCATGGAAGAACTCGAGGAAGAGTCAAAGGATCTCGGCGCCATCGTCGAGTTCTTCGAACCACCGGCCATACCCGGATTTGGTTCGTCGGGTGGTTTCTCGCTACGGCTCCTCGACAAGGGAACCACCACCGACTACGAAGAGTTTGACAAGATCAATCAACAGTTTTTGGCCGATCTCAGCGAGCGACCCGAACTCACTGGTCTGTTCACTTTCTTCGCTGCCAATTATCCGCAGTACGAGTTGGAGATCGACAATGAGCTCGCCATGCAGAAGGGGGTATCCATTGGCAAAGCCATGGAAAACCTGAACATCTTGATCGGAAGTACTTACGAACAAGGGTTTATTCGATTCGGGCGCTTCTTTAAAGTTTACGTTCAGTCCGATCCCCAATTCAGAAGGCTACCCTCGGACGTGTTGAAGCTCTTTGTGAAAAACGACCACGGAGAAATGGTTCCTTATTCCGCCTTTATGAAAATGGTGAAGAAGCAAGGCCCTAACGAGATCACTCGTTTCAATATGTACAATTCAGCGGCGATTCGCGGACTGCCGGCAAAGGACTACACAACGGCTGATGCCATCGCGGCCATCACCGAAGTAGCTGAAACTACTTTGCCGAAAGGCTACGACATCGCATGGGAGGGACTCTCATACGATGAAGCAAACAGAGGAAACGAAGCGCTGTATGTTTTTGCGATTGTATTGATTTTCGTCTACTTCGTTCTGTCTGCACAATACGAGAGCTTTATCATTCCGCTGTCGGTTGTGTTCTCTCTCCCGGTTGGGGTATTCGGTTCCTTCTTTTTATTGAAAATGATGGGACTCGATAACGATATCTACGCGCAGATCGGACTCATCATGCTGGTGGGACTCTTGGGTAAAAACGCCGTGTTGATCGTCGAGTTTGCCGTTCAGAAAAGGCAGCAAGGTTTGTCGATTTTCGAGGCTGCCATTGAGGGAGCGAGGGTTAGATTCCGACCAATTTTAATGACTTCATTCGCTTTTATCGCCGGTTTGATTCCGCTTATCATTGCCACAGGTGCAGGAGCCATCGGAAACCGAACCATCGGAGCATCGGCTCTCGGTGGAATGCTTTTCGGAACCATCTTCGGGGTGGTAATTGTCCCCGGACTCTACTTCATTTTTGCCTCATTGGCAGATGGAAGACACTTGATAAAAGATGAAGACGAATCGCCTTTGAGCGAAGAAAAACAAACAGAGAACTGATGAAAAAGATGATCAAATATTTGATAAGACTCGGTGTATTGGCTTTGATTTTTTCGTCTTGCCAAACACCCGAATCGCTACAGAAAACGGTGGACAGAACTGTCCCCGACGTTTATCAAGCTAGCGGAGATACTATCAATACTGCGGATGTTTTACGAGCAGATTTCTTTGCCGACCCATACTTGCAGGCACTGATAGACACGGCTCTGGAAAACAATCAGGAACTTCAAATCACTCTGATGGAAATCCAGATTGCCAATTTCGAAGTCGGTGCAAGACAGGGAGAGGTTCTTCCTTCGATTGGCCTCGGAGCGGGAGCCGGTTTGGACAAAACCGCCCGCTACACGCCACTCGGTGCCAACGAAGCGACTACGGATATCAGACCCGGAACGGAAATGCCCGATCCGGTTCCGGATCTCTTTGTCGGAGCTTTTGCCTCTTGGGAGGTGGACATTTGGAGCAAACTGCGCAACGCAAAGAAGGCTGCATTCAGCCGCTACTTGTCGAGTGTGGAAGGACAGAATTTCATGGTTACCAATCTGGTTTCAGAAATCGCCAATACCTACTACGAGCTGCTGGCATTGGATAGCCAATTGGAACTCGTCCGACGAAACATTGAAATCCAAACCAATGCTTTGAACACGGCGCGCCTTCAGAAAGCCTCTGCCCGAGCTACAGAGTTGGCCGTAAAAAGGTTCGAAGCTCAGTTGCTCAAGACCAAGAGCATTGAGTATGAACTCAAGCAGAAAATCGTGGAAGCCGAGAATCAAATCAACTTTCTCGTCGGAAGATTTCCGCAGAGAGTGGAACGAAATTCCTCGCCATTTCTGGATCTCGATCTTTTCGATGTTCAGGCGGGTATTCCCGTCCAGCTGCTAGAAAACCGTCCCGACATCCGAGGCGCTGAATTGCGAATGGCCGCGGCAAATTTAGATGTGAAATCGGCCAAAGCACAGTTTTATCCCTCGCTGGACATTACCGCGGCGATTGGATTGAATGCTTATCAGCCTGATCTATTATTGAAGACGCCCGAGTCTATGCTGTTTTCGCTGGCGGGAGATTTGGCCGCGCCGCTGATCAATCGAAAGGCTATACAGGCGGCATTCCAAAGCGCCAATGCTCGTCAAGTTCAGTCCATATACGACTACGAGCAAACGCTTTTGAAAGCCTACATCGAAGTGACCAATCAGCTTTCTAATCTGGAAAACTTGGATCAATCGTATGCTTTGCTTTCAGATCAAGTGGATGCGCTGAACGAGTCAATCGATATTTCGAATACGCTCTTCAAGTCGGCGAGGGCTGATTACATGGAAGTATTGCTGACCCAGAGAGACGCGCTCGAGTCCACATTCGATTTGATCGAAACCAAGAAGCGTCAATTGAATGCTCGAATAAACATGTATCGATCCCTCGGAGGAGGTTGGAAGTAATGGTTGTTTGATTAGTGAAAAGTGCTCTTTTTCTGCCGGGAAGTCAGCATTCTCGGTAGAAAAGGGCCTTTTCATTTATTGAGATCGGACTCCGTAAGATGGATTAAATTAATTTTTCTACTTCTCCGTTTGGCCCCTCAGGCGCAGGCATCCAATGAGAAACTGCATCAAAGTATTGATTGCTTTGGCCTTCGCCTAGCCAAAAGTGAGGGCCGAATTTTTCTCGCTTCGGGTTTTGAGGGCCGAAAAAATCCTTGGCGAAACGCAAGAAGATAACGGGTAGCAATTTTGACTGACCCGTCTTGCCGGGAAGGTAGACCACATTGTTTGGTAGAAAGGCCAACACGCGTTGGTTGTCTTCGGGGAGCTGCTCGCTGATTGAGATCCATTCCATGACCTCAAAGCTACTCGATTCGAAAAATCATGCAATGCTGCCAAGGCAGATTTCCGATGTTTTTGTCGAGATAAAATCCCGAAGCCTCAAATTCCTTCACCGCTTGTTCTTCCGTCATCTTGTGCACGGTTTTGATCGGCACCCAATCGTCTTCTCTTCGGTATTCGATGAGGTAGATGGCACCATTTGGCTTCAAGGCTCGCTTCATCGACTCGATCATTTCCCTTGGAAAGGAGAACTCGTGGTACACGTCGACCATCAGAATTTTGTCGACCGAGTTGGGAGGGAGGTTGGTGGTTTTTTCTTCGCCTTTTATGAGTTCCACGTTTTCGACTTCATCTTCTTCGATTTTCGATTGCATCACATTGAGCATTTCCTGCTGAATGTCCACCGCAAAGACTTTTCCCTCGCTGAGTTTGGGAGCCATTCTAAAAACGTGGTATCCCGATCCAGCGCCGATATCGGCTACAACATCGGTAGGTTCGAGGTCGAGGTTTTTGAGAAGTTTAGTTACGTTTTCTTCTTCCTCGCGCTCGGGTCGCTCGAGCCAATCCATCCCGTGAAAGCCCATCACATAGGCGATCTCGCGACCCATGTACCATTTCCCCGTTCCGAATTGGTCACCCGATTTGAGGGTGTAAACCGTATCCGTTTCATTTTGTCCCGTGCTCGGGCTGCAGCCAATGACGAAAAAGAGGATGAAAAAAAGGAATGTGTTCTTCATGGAGATGAAACACGCGAAATGGCAATCGGTTTTTGAAGTGGTATAGGGTATGGAGTATTGGGTATTGAGATTGGGCGGGCGAAATGACAGCTCTTTGAAACATTCCTAATTGATCATTGAAAATTCGTCATTGATCATTCCCCTTCCCGCTTTCTCGATACATCCCGCGTCGTGCCTCCTCGTGACACTCGAAATCACAGCCGCCACCATTGTTAATTCTTAATTGAACATTGAACATTCCCCTTCCCGCTTTCTCGATACATCCCGCTCCGTTCCTCCGCGTGACACTCGAAATGACAGCCGCGACCATTGTTAATTGATCATTGAAAATTGACCATTGTTATTCGCTTTTCCTGCTTTCTCGATACATCCCGCTTCGTTCCCTCCGCGTAACACTCGAAATGACAGCCGCCACCATTGTTAATTGATCATTGATAATTGACCATTTTTTCAAAAACTGACATCTGACATCTGATCTTTGACATCTGACATCTGACATCTGATCTTTGACATCTGACATCTGAATCATCTGACATCTCACTTCTTCGCGTCTTCCCAAATCTCAATAAAGTTCCCATCGGGATCATTCGTCCAGGCAAATTTTCCTTCGTCGTGGGTTTCGGGGCCACGCACCTCGACTTTGTTTCCCTTCAGCTTTTCTAGGGTCTCATCCAGGTTTTGCACCCTTAGGTTTATCGTGAAGAATTTTCCATCTACGAAAGGGCGGTGTTTATTGTAGAGGATCGAAAACACGGTGTAGCTTTCCTCTTTTCCGTCTTTGGTCGTGTAGGGAAAAGAAACGTAATAGGCCTTGTAGTCTTCGGCATACTCGTACTCTATTTCAAAGTTCTTGTTATACCAGTCTGCCAGGTACTTCGGGTTTTCAGAATAGAGAAAAATGCCTCCGAGGGTCGTTTTCATAGGTGGTGGATTTGAGCGTTGCAGCCGAACTGCACTTGACCAAAATACAGATTTGCAAGTCGTTTCCCCACCATTTGGCAATCAAAGAATGAACACCGCTTTGTCGATTGATGCGAAATGGAGATTTTTGCATCTACAAAACTCAAGGAATGCTAGGCTTAAAACTTCCCACCGATCCAAGGTGGGTGAATATCGTGGAGAAGAACATCGACCAAATCCTTATAGATCATGCATGGTGCGAGCAGAAGGCTGCAACTATGGCCATCACGCTGATTACTCGTTTTCCTGAATACCCTGATATGGTCAAGGAATTTACGGCGTTGGCGAGGGAGGAAATGGAACATTTCGCCATGGTGCATGAAAAGCTGACGGAGAGAGGATTCAAATTGGAATTTGAAAAAAAGGATGCTTATGTGAATGATCTGCGAGCCTATAGTAAAAAAGGCGGTAGCCGTCAGAATCAGTTGGTAGAAGCACTCTTGGTATCTGCTATGATCGAGGCCCGCAGCTGTGAGCGATTTCGATTGCTTTCCGAGCAAATCAACGATGAAGACCTGCGCAAATTCTACCGCAAGCAATGGCCAGTGAAGCCCGCCACTACACCCTTTTCCTTCGCTTTGCACGCAAATATGGCGAAGGCATTGACGTGGATGCACGTTGGAATGAGTACTTGGAATTCGAAAGTACCTTAATGGAAAAGTACGGTAAGAAGGAAACGATGCACGGTTAGGCTTGCGCCTTTTCCAAATCTGCTTCAAATACTCTTCTCCACTCTTCGGGGATCTCGATGGATTTTTGCGTTCGATTGTTGAAACAAACAGCTTTGGACTTTCCTGTGGTACAAAGTATATTTTCGTCCTTTACTTTCTTGTAAATGCGGTAAGACACTTCAAAGCTCTTTGTTCCGATCTGTGAAATCCATAATTCGATAAACGCCTCATCAGTGAAAAGAAGAGGTAGCTTGTATTCCACTTCATTGGTTGCCAGAAGGTAACCGCTGGTAGCCCAATCCCAATTTTTCCCGATTTGATCTTGAAACCAGCGAGATCGACCTTCCTCAAAATAGGTGATGTACACGGCGTTATTCACGTGTCCGAACGCATCTAGATCATTGAATCGGATGTGCAGCGGAAATGTTTTATGCATGAAATCTATTTATTTTGTACTCTTTCAGTGACCAAGCTAGAATGTTCGAGAGTAAGGCGCATGTAGTTTTTTAAACCAAGGAGTTGACAAATGTCAGTGCGATGTCCTGAGCGAAGTCGAAGGGACTGTTTAAAAAACAAATGCAACGCAGCTATCGGACATTATAGCTGGTCACTATGTGGTAGGGTTCATGATGACACTGAATACCATAATGCTATTCGGATCGCGGTCATAAAACAACTTGTCTAGCGCCGACTGAACATTCTTTGCGCTGAAGTAAGACGTGTTCAATACGTCCTCATCCGTTCGTCTCCACTGAATGGTGTACGAACTTTCTTTGTCCTTGTAATTTTTGACGTATTTCAGCATCTTCTTCATAACGTCCACCTTGTCGTAGCCTTCTTCGTCGTGAAAGAGAAAGGACTGATTGTGACGTGGGTTCAAAGTGACCAAGTGCAATAAAGTCTTGCCGTTGGTCTCGGAAAAATTGAAAATTAAACTGTTCGGGCCTAAGCCGATGTACTGCTCGATTTCGCGCTGAGTGTTAGCGATTTCGATGTTCTTGTCTGTCATTGTGCTGAATTACGCGTCAAATTTACTGAATTCGGAGTTGTTGCTTTTGAATTCGGGAACAATCTCCTTCATCTCCTGAACGAGTAGGTCGTTGTTTTGTTGATCGAAGAGCTCCACCAAATGGGTTATCTTCTCGTTTACCACCTCAAACGGATACTCCCTTACCTGCGCAATTTTAATTTGCGGGTGATGCGTGGCTAGGGTATTCTCTTCGTTGTTGAGCAATTCTTCGTAAAGCTTCTCACCGGGTCGTAATCCGGTAATCTTGATCGCTATATCTCGATCCAACTCCAATCCGCTCAAACGAATCATCTGTTTCGCCAAGTCAATAATTTTGACGCTTTCGCCCATGTCGAAAACGAAGATTTCTCCTCCTTGACCGAGCGCTCCCGCCTCCAATACCAGTTGACAAGCTTCGGGAATGGTCATGAAATACCGCGTTACCTCGGGATGAGTCACCGTTACCGGGCCACCGGCTTCGATCTGTTTTTTGAATAGCGGAATAACCGAACCGTTTGAGCCGAGAACATTGCCAAATCGAGTGGTCACAAATTTTGTCTTTCCCCGTTTGTTGCTGCTCTGCGCGTAAATCTCTGCGATACGCTTCGAGCCGCCCATTACATTCGTTGGATTCACCGCCTTGTCGGTGCTGATCAAAACGAAAGTTTCCGTTTCAAATTCGATGGCTTTGTCGACCAGTAGCTTCGACCCGAAGACATTCGTCAAAACGGCCTCACTCGGGTTGAGTTCCATCAATGGCACGTGCTTGTAAGCAGCGGCGTGAAAGACCATTTCAGGTCGGAAGGTCTTGAAAACGTTGTGCACGCGTTCGGTTCTGCAGATGTCGCCGATCACCACTTCCAGTTCCAAGTCAGGGAAGTTTGCCCTCAGTTCATTTTCCAAATCGTAAATCGGTGACTCCGCTTGATCAAAGGCGATCACCTTCTTGGGATGATAGGTCGCAATTTGCCGAACTAGCCCGCTGCCGATCGAGCCCGCAGCGCCCGTTACCAAAACGGTTTTGCCCTTAATCGCGGCCTCGACTTTGCCGTCTTCCAATTTGATGACTTCCCTTCCTAAAAGGTCGTCAATCTTCACGTCCTTGATCTGATTGAAACTCAGCTCTCCGTTGATCCATTGATTTACGGGAGGTACATTGAGTACTTGTGTTTGTTGTTTTAAGGCCGCTTCAATCACTCGCCTGCGATTCCTGATCCGCGGATTTTGAATGGAGATGATCAGGTTCTCAATTCGGTTGGATCGGAGCAATTCGTCCAACTTGTCGGTGTGAAAAATCGGAACGCCGTCCATCCGCTTTCCTTGCTTCTTAGGGTCGTCGTCGACAAAGGCCACCACGCGGTAGCGCGTTTCCCCATCGCGGTCGAGGGTTCGCTT
Organism: uncultured Cryomorphaceae bacterium; assembly: GCA_942492545.1. Classification (GTDB taxonomy): domain Bacteria; phylum Bacteroidota; class Bacteroidia; order Flavobacteriales_D; family Cryomorphaceae; genus JAKVAV01. Next base: position 62,649 of record CALOFA010000039.1, read on the forward strand.
GGTGATGATTCCAGCCTCGCCCGCACCGTATATAATCACCTGCTTTCGCTCACTCCGCGGATTCTTGATTTCCACGTAGGCCATCTTTACCGCAAGGCGAAAAACAATCATCAAAATCGAACTCAAAATGGCGTCGATGATAATGATCGAAAAGGGGAGAAAGTAAGCCGCATCCCAAAAGAAATACTTGATCGGGTTGAAGAGTGCCATCAGGAGGCTTCCGCCAATGACGACTTTGAGAATGCGAACGGAGTCTTCGGTGCCCGTGTACCGGATGATTCCCGCGTATGTCCTCCCGATCATGAAAGAAAGGATGCGGATGATCATGTAAATCGGGAAGGCAAAAATCAGCGGGCCGACTTCAACGGCGGGTAGTTTGAATTCAAACCGCAGCATGTAGGCCAGCCACAGCGATACCATCACCAGAAAGGTGTCGATCAAAAAAATGATCCATCTGGGTACGTTTCTCCTGGGGAACTGCATTGAGTTTAGGCTGATAAACCAGCCAAATATAAGAGAATTCAACACGAGGGGTGACAAGATGAAATGTTACCTTTGCCCGCGTAAAATCAACACATGAAAAAAACCGCATTATACGATAAGCACATTGCTCTCGGGGCCAAGATGGTTCCCTTTGCAGGCTACGAAATGCCCGTGCAATACACGGGAGTAAATGACGAGCACCGCAACGTTAGAGAAGCCGCGGGCCTCTTTGATGTTTCCCATATGGGTGAGTTCTTTGTGAGCGGAGAGAATGCCTTCGAATTTTTGCAGTGGGTCACCAGCAATGACGTTTCAAAGCTTTTTCCCGGCAAGGTGCAATACACCTGCCTGCCAAATGGAAAAGGCGGAATCGTAGATGATTTGCTCGTTTACTGCATTTCCGAGACGGAGTACCTCCTCGTGGTGAATGCGTCCAATATTGAGAAGGACTGGAAGTGGCTGCAGAGTCAAAACAAGTTCGGAGCGGAACTGGAAGATGCCAGCGATCACTATTCGCTGCTAGCCGTTCAAGGGCCTAAAGCAACGGAGGCGCTGCAGACGCTCACTGAGGTGGATTTGTCTGAAATGGACTATTACACCTTTACGGCCGATCAGCTTGGTGGAGTAGACGACGTTATCATTTCGGCAACGGGGTATACCGGTGCAGGTGGTTTCGAACTTTACGTTCCGAACGAGCACGCCGAAGAAATCTGGGATGCCGTTTTGAAAGCAGGAGAAGCAGTAGGAATGAAGCCTGCCGGATTGGCGGCTCGCGATACACTTCGTTTGGAAATGGGCTTTTGCCTTTACGGCAATGACATTGACGATACCACCTCGCCGATAGAGGCGGGATTGGGATGGATCACCAAATTCACCAAAGACTTTGTCGATGCGGACGTGTTGAAAGGTCACAAAGAGAATGGCACCTCTAGAAGATTAGTAGCTTTCGAAATGATCGACCGAGGTATTCCCCGTAAGGACTACGAAATCGTGAATGCCGAAGGTGAGAAAATTGGCGTGGTGACATCGGGAACGATGAGCCCGTCGCTCGGCACTGCCATCGGATTGGGATATGTAGCTAATGACTATAAATCGCCCGATTCAGAGATTTTCATCCAAGTAAGAAATAAGAACCTCAAGGCCAAAGTGGTCAAACTCCCCTTTTTTAAGAATGCCTGATAAGAGCCGCGTAGAAGTTTGCTTCTCTCCCGAGGAGTTCGATTTGTATAAACAAGAATACACCACGGTGGTGGCCATCGACGTATTGCGCGCCACCAGTGCCATCTGTACTGCTTTCGAAAACGGTGCAGCCAAGATGATCCCCGTTAGTTCCGTCAAAGAAGCGCAAGCTTTCAAAGACGAAGGATACCTGGTGGGAGCGGAACGCAACGGTAAAATCGTTGACGGTTTTGATTTTGGAAATTCGCCCTACAGCTACATGGGCGATTTGGTAAAAGGAAAGACCTTGGTTTTGACGACTACCAACGGAACCAAAGCCATCAATCGAGCTGCCAAGACCCACGAAGTGTTGGTTGGCTCCTTGCTGAATCTGCAGTCGATTATCGATTATTTGAGTCATTCACCGACGGACGTATTGCTCCTCGCATCGGGTTGGCAAGGCAAGTTCAATCTGGAGGATAGCATTTGCGCAGGAGCCATTGCGGAAGCCCTTTTGGAAACGGGAGACTACATGAGCGACGAAGACTCCACCATCGCTTCCTTGTTTTTGTACCGACAGGCAACGGATAATTACTTCGGGTTTTTGAAAGCCTCTTCGCACAGAAGGCGCCTCAGAAACTTGAATCTCAACGAGGATATCAAATATTGCCTGACTCCAAACCAAACTCGAGTGATACCTGTTTACCGCGATGGAGCATTGGTTAAAATGGAAGGATGGGAATAGCGGAGAACATAGCAGGAATCAAGAAGGAACTGGGAGAAGGGGTGGAGTTGGTAGCCGTATCGAAATACAGTCCCGATGAATCCGTTCAAGAAGCATACGACGCTGGTCACCGTGATTTTGGCGAGAACAAAGCTCAAGATGTGACGGAACGTAAGGATCGTTTTCCCGAGGATGTTCGTTGGCACTTTATCGGGCACCTTCAAAGAAATAAGGTGAAATACATTGCTCCCTATGTTTATCTGATTCATGCCGTTGATAGCTTGAAACTCTTAAAGGAGATCAATAAACAGGCGAAAAAGTCGGAACGAGTTATCCCTGTTTTATTGCAAATGCACATCGCAAAAGAAGAGTCTAAATTCGGACTGGACGAAAGCGAGTTGATGGAGTTGATTCGTTCCGCCGAATTGCCTGAGATGAAGAATGTCCGAGTAGAAGGGCTGATGGGAATGGCCACCAATACGGATAAAGAAGCAGTAATCAGAAGTGAATTTGAAAGTTTGAAATCGATTTTTGACCGTTTGGCGGAAGCCGAAACCCCTGCAAATGTGGAGATGAAAACCCTCAGCATGGGGATGAGTAATGATTATAAAATTGCGGTAGAATGTGGTTCGACGATGGTGCGAATCGGTTCTGCCGTTTTTAATTAGTGCCTGTCTATATGGCTCATTATCTTCGTTCCACTTGTTTTAAAATCAGTCATTGACATTTGTCAACTCCTTAATTTTAAAACTGCGGTGCCAATGAACCCTCAGATCAGGCATAAACGAATGGTATAAAAGTTAGAATAAATGTCAACAGTAAAGAATAAAAGAGTAGAGGCCTTAATGAGCCTTCTGCATTCGACTAAAACCAACGAGGTAATCGGTGCATTGCAAAAGATTCCCGAACAGGGGAATGCTTCGTTGATCAAGCCGTTGCTCAGAACTTACTTGGCTTGGCCTGATGAAGCGGATATCCGAGCTAGAATCGAGAAAATCTTAGGAGAGCTTAAAACCCAGGATGCCGTTCCTGAGCTGATCAGCGCTTTGGAAGATCAGGAGTTTGATGAGTTACGGGCCATGATCATTTCCGTGTTTTGGCATGCGGGTATCTATCCGACCGATGAATTGGATGTTCTCATTTCCAGCGCCATCAAGGGAGATTTTATGGTGGCCGTGGAAGTGGTGACCGTCGTGGAGAATTCAGATGTCTTCACAGATCCCGATTTGATTCAGCAGTATATGCTCGATATCGATGAGTTTCTGGATGAGCATCCCGATGCGCCACATGCTTCAGTTTTGGATCAATTGAAAACCGTTTTAAAAGGTCAATACAATTTATAGATGAAAAATTTCCTTCCCATTATTCTATTACTCCTTCTCGCATCTTGTGGGAGCACTGTGGAAAAAACCGCTGAAGAAAGCTCTGAGAAAGCGCCGACTTATGCATTGGAATTTCAAGAATATTCCGAACGCGAAGCCGATTGTAGCGGTGAAGAATGTACCGAGGTTAAAATCGTTTTGCCATTTTTGAAAGGCGGTGATACCCTCATTGCGGCTGAAATCAATAACAGGATTGAAGACCAATATCGCGAGCTGATCAAGTCCAGATTGCCTGAGCCGCGATCGACGGGGCCTTGGGAATCTCTGGCGGCGAGTTTTATTGAGGGTTACGAGCTGTTCAAAATGGAGTTTCCCGATGATCCTACCTCTTGGTATTTGTACCTTGAAGGAAGGGAGTCTTCCATTGTTGCCGATACCGTTTTCACGGTGATTGTCAACGACAGCGAGTTTATGGGCGGTGCGCATGGAAATACCGCAACGCTTATTCAATCCTACAGTTTGAAAGACGGAATGCGCATTGACTTCGTCGAGCGCTATGGAAGTCGTTTGAAAGAAGTGGCCGAAGAAAAGTTCAGAGCACATCACGGCATTTCTGCCAATGAGCCACTCAACGAAGCTGGTTTTATTTTTCCTGAAGAGGGATTTATCCTTCCCGATAATATTGGCTATTCTTCCAAGGGATTGATCCTCATCTATAACCCATATGAGGTGGCTCCATATTCAACAGGCACTACCGAATTGATCATCCCTATTTCCGAATTGGAAGCACAAAACGCAAGCTTCTTAACCGTTAAGTTTACGTACATTTGCCTTTCCGAATTTTTCTTGCGAACGATTGATATCTTACTGGTTATTAATCGTTAGAGAGTTTGGATTAAACAAATACATCGTTGAAAGGCCCCGTGAATCGGGGCTTTTCTGTTTTGTGGATTTTTCAAAAAATGAACGGGATTTTGTTTGCGATAACTCACTTTAACGGTGTTGTCATGATTTTTGCCCCAAGGCAAAAAATCACGCCATCACCTCCAATCATCTCATTTTAATCCGGGGCTGCGTCACTTCGTTCTTTACCCCGGGCTGACATATTTCGTCCCTTCAGGACTCGTGGTAATTCCACTTGAAATTTCAATGCCCTTTAAGAAAAACTCTCTGCGAACTTTGCTCCTGCTTTCTGGGCTTCGCGGTTAAACCAATTCACATCACTAAAGTGCTTTTTGCCTAATCTGCGGTCTTAAATTTTTGAAAAGAAGACATCACGCTTTACAGAGAGACTAAAAAAAACGCCCGAGCGTTAACTCGGGCGTCTTGTCCTTACCGACATACAGCTTAAGGGGGTAGTAATGTCAGGCGGCCATAATAGATTCAATGTTGCTAGGGGGGCCGATTCCCCCGGCACCTATGGCCAGGACTCTGAAATAATATGTTTTCCCGGGCTCCAGATTGTCCACTAAGCATCGACTTTTCGTGCTGTAGCTAATGGTTGTCCAATCCGTGTTCTTCGCCTCCTTTTTAAGGCAACTTTGAACCAGGTAATTTTTGCTATTCTTTACGGGCGACCAAATCAATTGCAGCTCTCCCGTATTGTCCGTTCGCTTAATGCGAAAGTTTTCCGGATGGCTTAACTCGGCCGCTTGATTGTTGCGCTTTCGCAATTCAAAACCGGTTAATTCAATCTCTTCTTTGTCACCATTGCTCAAGGCTTCGACATAAGAGGCGGCTTGCCTCAATTTGGCGTCCAAATTCTTCACGCATAGATTTCTCGCTGCGATCGCTCTTCGGTCTCCGTATTCGGCCATCTCGATTGCCTTATTAAGTGCATTTTGGGCCGATGTCAATTCCTCAATCAACTTTTTGTTTTTGCTATAGATTTTGCTTTTGCTCATCCCGGACACCACACGCTGGGCTTTTTCTACTTTTTCCGAGGGATTTAATCCTCGTAGTCCGATTTTCACTTTTAGCATAATTCTATAGGCAGTTGTTGCACCCGTTTACGCCCTTGCTCGAATTAAGGTTTCATTTAGTTCTGGAAAAAATTCAATTTCATGAAAGATTATCGCAATCGATGCGATTCAGAACGCATTGGAAACACCCCGCTGTGCATGCGAATCACCAAGTTTTGCAGTAAAATCGTAACTGAAAATCAGAGAGATGTATTTTTCTTTACCGAGTAGGGCACATGCTCATCTAGGAGTAAAGCCTCTTGAAGGGTGACTCTGGCAAGCTGCAAATCGATATCTTGAACAGAGGCAAAATTGACGCTGTAGATTTGTTTGCGGCCCCGTGCTTCCAGCCATTGGTCTTCATTGCTGAGTTCATTTCCGCGGGTGAATGCCCATTCCACGTTTCCATTCTTAAGGATATTGAAATAGCAGATCCACGACTTGCGGTAATAAAAGGGAAGGTGCCATCTGCGCTTTACCTCTATTGCAGGCGTCTCCATAATCAGGTCGTGCAGACACTGAACAATCCCCGCCTGTTCCGACGTTAACTTATAGAGGTAATCACTTATTTGCATTAACAGAATTTAAAAAGTAGGTGACGATTATCATACTTGCAACCGACTTGATTGACTAAATTAGTAACGAATAAGAAAACACAATAACCATGGACAAAACGATAGAACCTGTAAACTTCAAAGCCAGCCAGCAATTGATTGATAACTTGGATCAAATGTTCGACAAGTTGGTGCGTTACAACGATCAGATCGTTAAAGCAGATATATATTTAAAATCACTGCGTGAAACTCCCGAGCGGGCTAAGAAAGTCGAAGTGCGCGTTTTCCTTCCGGGAAAAGACATATTCGTGGAATTCGAAGCAGACACATTCAAAACCGCAGCTCAGAAAAACTTTGACCGTTTAAAAGTTATTCTCGCTAAGGAGAAAGACAAATTGAAATCGCATCATTAATAGATAGTTTCAACTGAATTACAAAAACCCTTGGTATTCAACCGAGGGTTTTTTTTGTTGTAAGCTGGAAAAACTGATAAGATAGGTATCACTTGGAATTTTGCTCAGGGTTCCAAGCCCACCCATGCGTCATCCAATCCCGCAGCTCCTGCGCTATAATAATAAAATGATCACATGCAAAATTTCTTTCGAAACGCCCCCATCACCGATTTTTCACAGAACGAATAATTTTCAGCAATCGTCCATCTAACTCCCAAACTGAAAAACTGATATCTCTAATCTGATAACTCTAAACTGATCTCTCTAATCTCTCTAATCTGATCAATCTGATCTCTAATCTGATCTCTCTAATCTGATCTCTGACATCTCTAATTATGGTATCCACTTAATATCCTTGAAATCCGGCTTTCTCTTCTCCAAAAAGGCATCGCGGCCTTCTTTAGCTTCCTCGGTCATGTAAGCCAAGCGAGTCGCCTCGCCGGCAAACACTTGCTGACCCACCATTCCATCGTCGGTGAGGTTAAAAGCAAACTTGAGCATTTTGATACTAGTAGGTGATTTTTCCAAAATTTCTTGAGCCCATTCGTAAGCGGTGGCTTCCAATTCGGCGTGAGGGATGACGGCATTCACCATTCCCATCTCGTATGCTTCCTGTGCGGAGTAGTTTCTACCGAGAAAGAAAATCTCTCTGGCGCGTTTTTGACCAACCATCTTTGCCAGATAGGCCGAACCGTAGCCACCGTCGAAGCTGCTCACATCGGCGTCCGTCTGTTTGAAGATGGCGTGTTCCTTACTTGCAAGCGTCATATCGCAAACCACATGCAGGCTATGTCCGCCGCCAACAGCCCATCCCGGCACCACGGCTATCACCACCTTCGGCATAAAGCGAATCAGCCGCTGCACTTCCAAAATATTTAGTCGAGGCATTCCGTCTTCATCGACGTAGCCTTGTTGGCCGCGAGCATTTTGATCTCCCCCGCTGCAAAAAGCCCAGCCGCCGTCTTTTGCCGAAGGACCTTCTCCCGAAAATAAGACCACACCAATGGAAGTGTCTTCGCGCGCATCCAAAAAGGCGCTGTAAAGCTCCTTCACCGTTTTAGGTCGGAATGCGTTTCTCACTTCGGGACGATTAAAAGCAATTCGGGCTACGCTTCCTGACTTGGCGTAGGTAATGTCTTCATAGTCTTTGACTTTAATCCAATTGGCTTTGCTCATGTCCGTCTTTTAAAGGGTCTTTAAATATTCGGTCGTTCGGTTCTCAACTTCTTCTTTGGTCAGACTTTCAGCATTTCTATCGAATGCCTCGCCTGTGATCTTTTCATAAAGTTCGCGGTAGCGCGCGGCGATCATCTCCACGCGGTCGGGAGTCATTTCGGGAACAGACTGTCCTTCCTTGCCTTGAAAACCGTTTTCGATCAGCCACTCGCGCACGAATTCTTTTGAGAGCTGCTTTTGCGCTTCGCCGTTGGCTTGTCTTTCTTCGTAGCCATCGGCATAAAAATACCTCGATGAGTCGGGCGTGTGGATTTCGTCCATCAGCATCACCTCACCGTCTTTCAGTCCGAATTCGTATTTCGTGTCAACGAGAATCAATCCCTTTTCGGCTGCCATCTCCGTTCCTCTTTGGAAAAGAGCATGAGTATACTCCTCCATTTTCAGGTAATGATCTTGTGGCACAATTCCTTTCGCGAGAATGTCTTCTCTCGAAATGTCTTCATCGTGTCCTTCTTCGGCCTTGGTCGCGGGAGTAATAATAGGAGTGGGGAAGCGGTCGTGTTCCTTCATGCCATCGGGCATCGAAACACCGCAGAGTACTCTTTTGCCCGACTTGTACTCTCGCCAAGCGTGGCCCGTGAGGTAAGCGCGAATGACCATCTCCACGCGGAAAGGCTCGCATTTGTGTCCGACGGCAACGTTGGGCGCAGGAGTAGCCATCAGCCAATTCGGGCAAATATCTGCCGTGGCGTTCAAGAACTTCGCAGCGATGAGGTTGAGCATCGCACCTTTTCCGGGTATGCCTTTCGGCAAAATGACATCAAAGGCCGAGATGCGATCGCTGGCTACCATCACCAGCAGGTCTTCGCCGATTCCATAAACGTCTCTTACTTTTCCGTGGTAAACGGAACTTTGATTGGGAAAGGAATAATCAATTTGGGCAGGTGCTTCCATTAATTCTCAGTTTTATCGCTTTCAAAAGCGGTGATAATTCGCTTCACCAGCGGGTGTCGCATTACGTCTTTTTCGTTGAGGAAGATCAATTTTACACCTTCCACATCCGTGAGTTTTTCGATGCTGTATTTCAATCCGCTCGTTTGCTTCTTTGGAAGGTCGACTTGGGTCATGTCTCCCGTGATCACAAATTTGGCGGTTTGTCCCATTCTGGTCAAAAACATCTTCAATTGGGAAATGGTTGCGTTTTGCGCTTCGTCCAAAATCACGAAGGCCTTGTCCAAAGTTCTTCCACGCATGTAGGCAAGAGGGGCTATTTGGATGACGCCCATTTCCAAGTAGTCGCGCAATCGCTCCGGGGGAATCATGTCGCGCAGGGCATCATACAGCGGTTGCAAGTAGGGATCAAGCTTGTCTTTTAAATCGCCGGGAAGGAATCCCAGGTTTTCTCCGGCTTCCACCGCAGGGCGAGTCAGTATGATTTTGCGAACCTGTTTGTCTTTCAAGGCTCTTACCGCAAGGGCCACGGCCGTGTAGGTTTTTCCCGTTCCCGCAGGACCTATGGCAAAAACCAAATCGCTTTCGTCTACTGCTTCGACAATACGGCGTTGATTGGCCGTCTTGGCTTTTACTTTCAGGCCGTTGTTTCCGTGCACCAAAATTCCGTCGCCACCGGCATTGATCATGAGGCTAGGTGCTTCTTCGGTCATTAATCGCTCTATATTGCTTTCGGTCAGTCGATTGTACTTGTCCAGGTGTTGCATGAACAAATTCATCTTCTGCTCGAAATAATCGATCTCTTCGGGCTCGCCTATGGCTTTAATCATGTTTCCACGGGCTATGACTTTAAGCTTTGGAAAGTGACGTGTGATGAATTGAAACTTGGCATTGTTTACACCGAGTATGTCTATCGGGTCAACGTTTTCGATTGGAATTATTCTTTCGCTCAATAGCTTTAAAATATGCTGTTTTTACTTTTAAATGGAGGGAATCGCCCACTGTAATTTTCTTACTTTTGAATTCCAAAAATAAAGAATATTTCGGCGTAGAAAACAGCGCTTTTTTCCCATGCCAATCATCACCCTCACTTCTGATTTAAGTACGAAAGACTATTACCTGGCGGCTGTGAAGGCCACGGCTTACAGGCTGAATTCTGATGTGAAGTGGATCGATATTTCCAATCATATTCCGCCTTTTGACATGGCCAAGGCAGCTTTTGTGCTCAAGAATGTTTGGAAAGAATTTCCCGAAGGCACCATTCACATAGTGGGTGTGGCTTCGGAGTGGACCAAAAAAACGCCTTATGCGATTGTCAAAATGCAGGGGCAGTATTTCATAGGAACTGATAATGGTTTCTTTTCATTGCTCTTCGATGATGTGCCGGAGCCCGATTGGATTCGCACAATCAAGCTCCAAGGCGATGAGGATTTAAGCTTTCCCGCTAAGTCGATTTTTGTTGGCATTGCTGCCAAAATAGCAGCTGCCGAGGAACTGGATGACTTCAGCACCGAGGTAGATAGCTACCGCCGCCGACCTCTGCCCATTCCGGTGGTTGAATACGATAACATTCGCGGCATGGCGATATACATTGATTCTTACGGCAATGTGATCACAAATATCACCAGAGCACTCTTCGAAAAAGAAGTGGGCTCGAAAGGGTTTAATATCGTGATACGCCGAGGCGACACCGATTTGAATCGGATTTCCAGAACCTACAACGAGGTGCCTCAAGGAGAAAAAGTGGCATTGTTTACTTCCGAGGGTTACTTGGAAATAGCCATTAATCGGGGCGTGGAAGGAAGCGGAGGTGGAGCTACCGATCTTTTGGGCATTCGTGAGAACGACATTATTCGGATAGAAATTTTCGAAGAGTAAAACAATCCGCCCTTTTCAAAGCTTTATTTATCGTGGAGCAAAAACTTCGTCAATTCAAAAAACTGAATCTCGGTGGCCGATTTCGTCACTTGCGTGATCACGGGAGGTACATCGACTCTCGTTTTTATGGGACATACCGCGTGCACTTGTATGAGGCAGAGGGGTTTTATACCGAAGTGTGGATGAGGCCCGATTTGGACCAGGTTTGTTGGATTGAAGTTGCCGACATTGATAAAGTCGCAGAAGATTACTTAGGATCCATAGACGTCAAGACCGAATTAGGTCTTTAAATTCCAGATATCCCAACTCTTTTCCGCTTGAATTTTGAGCATGCTCAATCCGTTTTGAATGGAGGCACCTCTCTTTTCGCCTTCCTTTAGGAACTGAGTCTTTGAGGGATTGTAAATCAAATCGTACAAGAGATGACTTTCGGTAATGCCGTTGTAGGCAATGTCAGGTGAGTCCTCAATATTCGGTGCCGTTCCTACGGGAGTTGTGTTCACGATAAGTCGATGCCACTTTACCGCATTTTCGTTGCACTCCTCATATGAAATTTCGTTTTGACCGTAGGATTCCTACTCACAAAAAGTAAATCCAAACCAATTTTCTTCAGCACATAAGCCACTGCCTTGGAAGCTCCCCCGGTACCCAAAATGAGCGCTCTGTCCATGCCGTGCTCCAGAAAGGGTTTTAAGCTATTCTCAAATCCGATCACATCAGTATTGTAGCCGATGGTTTTACCGTTTTTAAAATCAATGGTGTTTACAGAGCCCACTTCACGGGCTATCGGGGCGATTTCATCTAAAAACGGGATGACAGCTTCCTTGTAGGGGATGGTGACGTTGAGCCCACTCAAATTCTCATCTGAAAGGAGGTTCTTGATTTCCTCGATCTGAGCGAGTTCGAAATTTTCGTAAGTCGCCTGAATTTGGAGATCAGTGAATTTTTTTTGGAAATAATCTTTGGAGAAAGAGTGAGAAAGAGACTTGCCAATGAGGCCAAATCGACTCATATCAGGCTTTTTTTGGTGCAAACCGATCCATCACGAAGATGATGAGTACGCCGACCAAAGCGAGGGCAATGGCAATGGTTAGCTCAGAGTCGAGCCCGGTGAGCGTTTCATAGGTCGTTGGAAGAATATTCTCTTGAACCAAAGCTACTTTTTCTTCATTGGGCTCCCCTTCGTGTTTGATAAAGTATTCCAATGTGTTTTTCCAAGGCCAGATTTTATTGAGCGATCCCAATAGAAACCCACTGAGGATGGCCACGGTCACGTCGTGGTAGCGTCCGAACATCCACTTCAAGAATCGGCTGAAAGCCAGAATTCCGACAATACAACCTCCGCCGAATACGCCGATGGATATAAGATCTCGATCGTTTACCGCTTGCAAAATGGTGGAGTAGGAGCCTAAGAGCAAAAGGATAAAGCTTCCCGATATTCCCGGAAGGATCATCGCGCAGATGGCAATCATACCACTGACGAAAAGATACCAAGTAGCACCCGGATCTTCTACCGGTGGTAAGTCGGTGATGAGGTAAGCGATGATCGCACCTGCGGCAAAACCAAAGTATCGAGACCCTGACCAGTTTCTAACTGATTTGGCCACCAAGGGAATACTGGCGAAGACCAGCCCGAAGAAGAAAGACCAAATGGCTACGGGATGCGTATCAAGAAGATAAGTGATAAGCTTAGCCAATGACGCTATGCTGATGAAGATTCCTGCGAAGAGGCCTACCAGAAAATTGCCATTCAAGGCTTTCCAAAATGGCTTGATTCCTTCTTTGAAGAGAATCTGCAGAGTAATGAAGTTGACACGATTGATGGTGTCAATCAGCTCTTCGTAGATTCCTGTTATAAAAGCGATGGTACCGCCTGACACTCCGGGAACCACATCGGCTGCTCCCATGCCCATGCCTTTGAGGACCAGGAAAACGTATTCTTTTGGAGTTCTCATCAGTAAACGATTACGGTAGGATCAATTTCACGAGCCCATGCCTCAATACCGCCTTCGAGTAAAACCACATTATCAAGTGCTTTTTCGGTGCGCAGCATATGAACCATGGCAGACGCTCTTGATCCACTCTTGCAATGAATCACCACGGGAATGTCTTTTCTGATTTCAGCTGATCGCTCAATGAGGCTCGCCATCGGGATATGAATCCCGCCGATGGAACCGGAGTCTACCTCGTGAATTTCTCTGATGTCAATGATTTGAACGTCTTCCCCTTTATCCAAGAGGGTTTTGAGTTCTTGAACGCTGATTTGCGACATGGTTTTGTTTATGGCCGCATCTTCGCGGCAATTTCTTCGGGCAAAAATTCGAAAAAAGTGTCACCTCGCAAACCTATTCTCAGGGTTTCGAGTGGAATGACATCATATGGGGCGATGTTTCCCAAATTGACATTGTGCCCGATTAATTTGATAAACCACACTTGTTGAGCTTTTTGAGGAGCCTCCCAAAGTATGTCTTCAGATTTAACTTTCGCCAGAATCTTGTTTACAAGCACTACGTGTGCCGTTCCGTTAGGGCGATAAATACCTACGTTTCCGCTTTCACGCGCTTCAGCAATAACCTTCCATGATCCGGCTCTGAGTTCCGTATCCATCATTTTTACCCACTTTCCGGGAGCAATGAGGATTCCTTCTTCTTTTGAACCTACTTCAGATAAAACTCTGAAGTCCTTGGCGAGTGTTGAGATGTATTCAAGTTTTTCGTCGTGGGGCAGATCAATTGAACCGTCCGACACTTCTACGGTTTCAAGCTTCAGGTCTGCGAGCAACTTTCGGTATTCGTCAAACATCCCTCGTACGATGAATGCCTCGAAAAGTGTACCTCCGAGGTAAACTTTCATATCAGCATCGTGGTAGAGCTTGATCTTTTCTTTTAGGTCTTTGGTGAGGTAAGAAGTACCGAAACCCAATTTGATAATATCTGTGAGTGTTCCGTTCGCATCTAGAAAATTGGACGCACCTTTCAGGCTCAATCCTTTGTCCATCACCATGGTAAGACCGTTGTCACGTGGTCTTTCGGTGCGTTCGGGAATAAAGGGTAAATTAAAGTTCATTTTCCTTCTGCGCTTTATCTTGAATTTCGATTAAGCCTGCAATATTCGGAAATTGTAATGCTTCAGGGAAAATTGTTAGGAAGTATTTTAAACCCTCAGGATTATCGGTAGAACAAGTCATGAACAATTCGATGGCCTGTTGTTGTTTCTTATACTTAATTAAATGCTTGATTTTATGCCATTTGAGGTCATATTCATCGGGCATTTTCTCAATGGCCTGATCTATTATTTCCAATGAAATATTATATCCTTCAGCTGCGGCTAAATCGGATAAAGAAATCCAAGATTCCGCATCATCGGGGAATATTTTGATCATTTCCTCCAAATGCTGTTTGGCTTCAGCCAGTTTATCAGCCTTGATGTACGTCTCCACCAAAATATGTCTATTGTCTAAGTGAAAGTCATCTTTTCTCACCGCTTCCTCGTAGTAAGAGATGGCTTTCGCTAGGTCACCTTCGTTCTCTCTGATGGCGCCAATACCCATTAATGCTTCGACATACTCAGGATCGATGGCCAAGGCTTTTTTGTAATTCAGTTCGGCTGCGTTCCAAAGTTCCATTCGCTCTTGACATTCGCCAATAGCCGTATAAACCAATGGGTTTTCATTATCGAATTCCAATGAATCTTTATATGATTCGGCGGCGGCCAAATCCATATCCATAGAAGTAAGTAGATTGCCTTTCAAGATGTAGGCGGCTACAAAGTCTTCTCTAATCGCTATGCAGAAGTCCGCTGCTTCAATTCCTTTTTCGTAAAGACCAATTTTATCGTAGCAAAGCGCCAGATTGTACCAACCCACGAAATTGTAGGGAAATTTGTTCAAGTATTTCTGGAAAAACTCAACTCCGATTTCTATCTGATCGGCCATCTCGTAGCAGTAGCTCAATTCAAACAGGCTCGCTTCGTGATTCGGATTGATTTTTAAGGACTCTTTAAGGCTGTCAATCGCTCCGCTGTAATCATTGGCAATCTGCTGCTCGTAGGCCAAATCCATGAAAATCTCCTCTCTGTTTTCAGGAGCGATCTCCAATGCCTTTAGCAAGCAAGACTTAGTGCCCTCGTGATCACTGAGGTTTCGGTGAACCACTGCTTTAAACAAGAGCATATCAGTATTGGTAGGCTCAGCAGCTTCCAAAAACTCCAAGATCTCCAAGGCTTTTGTCGACTCTTTTGAGGCCGCAAAGATTTGGGCCTTTTTCAAAAGAAGCGTGGAAGAGTTCGGAAAGATGGACAATCCATGATTCACAGCGAGCTTTGCCTTTCGGTGATTGCTCTTCTCTAAATAAAAGTCGGCCAAAGATTCTAATTCCTCTACATCGAAGAAGTAGGCTTGCCTTAACTTGAGCATCTTCTCAAATTTCTCAATGAGACCTGAGTCAGACTGCGGGTAAAGGTTGTGCGAATATTCCGTCATAAGCCTTTATTGGTGGATGAGTATTCTCAAATTTAGAAAACCACTCACCGTTTAATCTCGGAGGAGCTGTTTTGTTGTTAACAACGCAACCATGGAAAAATCCTTGTTTGCTTTTCCTCCTTTTTTAAACAGCCTACAAAGTTACGCCTTTCTCATTCGGAATAAAAGCAATTTTAGCGTTGAAAACTCATCGGCGCAGAAGCCATCAAAATCCCTGTGAATAATAACTTTGCGAAAAAAGTAAGCTTTGACACTAATAAAATCCATTTCCGGTATCCGAGGTACCATTGGCGGAAAAGCCGGAGATAACCTCACACCAATAGACATTGTGAAATTTACGGCCGCCTACGGTCAGATTTTAAAAAATTCTGCAGGAGGCGATCCGGTAAAGGTGTTAATCGGTAGAGACGCGCGAAAGAGCGGCCCTATGGTGAGGACCTTTGTTTCAACTACCCTTACGGGAATGGGTATAGACGTGATAGACCTTGGTCTGAGCACAACTCCTACGGTAGAGATTGCCGTTCCCGAAGAGGGCGCCAACGGTGGAATTATCATTACTGCCAGCCATAACCCTGGACAGTGGAATGCGCTGAAGCTGCTCAATTCATCGGGTGAGTTCATCTCTGCAGATGCAGGTCAGCAGGTTATCGAGCTCGCAGAATCGTTGGATATTGATTTCGCTGAAATTGACGGTATGGGTTCCTATAGCATTGATGAGTCTTATTTGTTAAGGCACATTGAAATGGTGATCAACCATCCGCTGGTTGATAAGGAAGCAATTGCAGCTGCAGATTTTCATGTGGCCGTGGATGCAGTGAATTCCAGTGGAGGAATTTTTATTCCTGCTCTTTTGGAAGAGCTTGGTGTAAAACGAGTTGAGCAACTCTTTTGCACCCCAAATGGAGGTTTCCGCACAACCCCGAGCCGCTGCCCGAGCACTTGGTCGAACTTTCGAAAACCGTGCGCGAAAATGTCTGCGACCTTGGAATAACAGTTGATCCGGACGTAGACCGTTTGGCTTTTGTCAGCGAAAACGGCGATGTATTCGGCGAAGAGTACACCTTAGTGGCTGTAGCTGATTACGTGCTTTCGCAAAAAACGGGAAATACGGTTTCCAATCTCTCGTCGACTCGCGCACTGCGCGACGTTACAGAGAAACACGGCGGTACTTACTATGCTTCATCTGTGGGAGAAGTGAATGTAGTAGAAAAGATGCGCGAAGTATCGGCAGTGATCGGTGGTGAAGGGAATGGAGGAATAATCGACCCCCAATTGCATTATGGAAGAGATGCATTGATAGGAGTGGGCCTTTTCTTGACACATTTAGCGAAAAGCGGGATGAAGATGACCGAACTTCGCGATTCGTATCCTTCCTATTATATGTCCAAAAATAAAATCCAGCTAACTCCTTCTATTGATGTGGATGACATTCTTTCGAGAATGGCTGAAAAGCACAAGAATGAGAACATCAATACGATCGATGGGGTGAAAATCGATTTTGCCGATGAGTGGGTACACTTGAGAAAGTCCAATACTGAGCCCATTATACGGGTTTACACCGAAAGCAAAAGTCCCGAAGCCGCGCAAAAACTGGCCGAACGAACCATAGATGAAATCAAGTCAATGATTTCGTAATTTTGCAGAACATGAAAGTTTATTTTGACAATGCTGCAACCACTCCGCTAGCACCTGAGGTGCTAGATGTGATGTTGCCTCTACTTCGTGACGATTTTGGAAATCCATCAAGCACCCATCAATTCGGAAGAAAGACGAAGTCGGCCATAGAAATGGCCAGAAAAACCATCGCTAAGTTGCTTCACTGCTCACCGATGGAAATCTGCTTTACATCGGGCGGAACCGAGGCCGACAATATGGCCATACACGGAGCGATTGAAGAACTGGGTGTTACCCGAATCATTTCATCGCTTGCTGAGCACCACGCTGTGCTTCACACCGTAGAGCATTGCCAATCCAATTGCAATGTAGAGCTCGAAATGGTGAGGCTTACTGAGCTGGGGCATGTTGATTTAGATCACTTGAGAGAGCTTTTGGCAAGTAGTGATAAAAAGACTTTGGTATCGTTGATGCATGCCAATAACGAGATAGGGACCATGATCGATATTGATGAAATCGGTCAGCTTTGCGAAGAATACGGCGCCCTTTTTCACTCTGATACGGTTCAAACGATGGGGCATTTTCCCATGAATTTGTCAAAAACGAAAGTTCATTTCGTGACAGGAGCGGCACATAAATTTCACGGACCAAAAGGTGTGGGCTTTCTGTACATTAATAAGGATGTTCATGTGAACTCTTTGATCCGCGGAGGATCACAAGAAAGGAATATGCGCGCCGGCACGGAGAATATCTACGGGATCGTAGGAATGGCAAAAGCTTTGGAGCTGGCCTTAGAGCATGTGGATGAGCACCGCGAGCATATTCAATCCATCAAGGACTACATGTGTCGGAAGCTGCGTGAAGAAATCCACGGAACGAATTTTAATGGTTGTTTGGAGCGTAGCCTCTACACGGTTTTAAACGTGAGGCTTCCAAAGACTGATAAGGCCGAGATGCTTCTTTTCTTGTTGGACATTGACGGCATAGCCTGCTCAGGAGGTAGCGCCTGTTCAAGTGGTAGCAACCAAGGGAGTCATGTATTGCGCGCCATCAATGCGGATACCTCTGTGCCGAGTATTCGCTTTAGCTTTAGCCGATACAGCACAAAAGATGAGGTGGATTACGTAGTGAGTCAGTTGAGCAAACACTTGGTAACCGTAACCTCAGAAGTAGCCTCCTGACTTATTTCGACTCGGTAGTTTTTTCTTCAAATAATTCGGGGTCGTAACCGAAAAGCCGATTCTTTTTGATCATCACATCGACATAGTTCGGAACCATTTTCTCACAGCCGGGCTCGCCATTTCGGATCATTTGCAAGGCCGTGCGACTTTGAATCCAAAGAACATCGGGATCATGCTCTTCCAAGTCTACAATTCTACCGTTGCTCAGCAAGTAGTTGTATAAAGGTCTCAACCTCGGATGAACATCCATATTGGCACAGGTAATCAGTTCGTCTTTGTCCTCCACTTTTGATGGATAAACATAGACTTTCAAATCACGCGTAAAAAGCACTCCGAAAGCTTCCAGAATTCCGCCATCCAAGTCGCGGTAGTACTTTTCATCAAAGAGCGCATCCAAATTATTGGTACCCATAATGAGTCCCATACGCTTCTTCGTCATAGTCGAGAAGTAGCGGATCAACTTGTAATGTTCATGGTAATTCGAGATCAATACAGTTTGCCCCAGAGAGCATAGAATGTCGGCTCTGTCGTTGAAGTCCTGTTCATCGATATCACCGTCAGATTTTAAATTGCTGAGCGTAATCTCAAACAAAACCTGAAGGTCATCAGAGTCCACGCGCTTTTCTTTTACAAAGGCGTTATATCCATTGATGATCATATCGATGTTCACCTTCGTTACCGGACGGAAACTTCCGCGAATGGTAAGGATATTCTTTTTGTAAAGAAGATCAGAAGGCTGGAGGTTTTTCCCGTCGGGGCTGAAAATTACAGCATCTGTAAAACCATTCTTTACCAGCTGTAAGCTGAGCAGTCGATTATCTACACCCTCAAAATCGGGTCCTTCCATTGAGATCATATCGATTTCAATCTGATCTCGAGTCAGGTTATCGTAGAGCGACTTTAAATATTCTCTTGGGTTTTGGTAGTAGAAATAGCATCCATCAAGAATATTTACTCCTAAAACACCGATGGTTTCCCTGCTGAAAAGATGCTTCGTTTTCATGAGGCTACACGTGAAGTACCACCTCGTTTGGCTCTTTCTCAGGGCTGGTTTGAAATTTTATTCCCATCCAACCATGGCCCGGATACCGCTTTTTGAAATCGATGGTGGCAATGGTATTCGCGTAAGAGAAGAATTTTTTGGAAGGGTGTTTTTCGCGGCTCAGACGCTCTTCTATCAATCCATATTCGTGCTCGACCATCTTGCGCAGTCGCGGTTCGCAGACATATCGATTGTTCGTTTCCGTACCGTAGATGGCATCGCTGAAGTCTTTGTCATATGCCGACATAGCTTTCGCGATGGTACCTGAAGCACCACCCGCACGGAAAAAGTGTCTCACCACTTCCTGCCCCGCTCCGATTTCAGAAAAGGTCCCGTAGATGTCCGGATCAAGATTGATCCTAAGTGCTTTTTGCTTGGAGGTAAGAATTACCCGTTCCAATGTGTTTTTCGTCTTTTAAAGTGGCACCAAAATTAAGGTCTTTAATAGAACTTCACCAACTATCTCTACCTTATTTTCACAACGGTTTGTTCGATGGTTTATTCTATTTTCGCATGAATGCGTTTTACCTTTTTAGGAACAGGCACTTCTCAAGGGGTTCCTGTAATCGGTTGCACTTGTGATGTCTGCCTTTCGGGGGATAAAAGAGACAATCGACTTCGCACATCTGCCATGATTGAGGTAGATAGGAACATATTTATAATAGATACCGGTCCCGACTTTCGTCAACAAATGCTTCGGAATACACCGACCGACATGCCTAAAGTGCTCTTTACGCACGAGCATAAAGACCACATCGCGGGTCTCGATGACATCCGAGCTTTCAATTTTAAGTACCATCTGCCTATTGATATTTATGCGACGGTACAAGTGCAAGAGGCATTGAAGAGAGAGTT
This sequence comes from uncultured Cryomorphaceae bacterium, assembly GCA_942492545.1. GTDB lineage: Bacteria > Bacteroidota > Bacteroidia > Flavobacteriales_D > Cryomorphaceae > JAKVAV01. The sequence continues at coordinate 82,480 of CALOFA010000039.1, forward strand.
TCACTATGTCTTTTCAGATCATAAATATCCCGGGGTGCCCGAGGTCAATCTCTTCGATATTTCAGATGGAACAGAGTTTAAGGTGAACGGAACCAAGATTCTTCCCATTAAACTGATGCATTACAAAATGCCCGTATTTGGCTTCAGGATTGAGAATCTGGCCTACATCACCGATGCTAATTTCATCGCTCCCGAAGAGATGGATAAGCTACATGGGCTCGATGTTTTGGTGATCAATGCGCTTCGAAGAAGAGAGCATATTTCGCATTTCAATTTGCAAGAAGCGCTTGATGTTATCGCTGAGCTAAAGCCAAAGAAAGCATACCTCACACATATTTCGCACCTCTTAGGTAAGCATGAAGACGTAAGTCGAGAACTCCCCGAAAATGTTTTTCTCGGTGAAGATGGATTAACTCTTGATCTTTAAGGTGTCGTCTTGTTCATCTCAACCACCCAGATACCGCGTAATTCGTTTTCACCATAGCCGGTAGCTTGGTCTTCGGGATAGAGCGCACTCAACACATCGAGAGTCGCCTGATTGACTTGTGCATTTGGTTCGCCATGGCATTTTAGACACATTGCATTGGTAGTAATGGGGTAGTAGCCCACCATCGTTTCTCCCAAATCAGTCAATTGCGGACTTGCTGTTTCGCCTTGAGCCAATTGAGCTTTGGCATTCAGAATATATTTCAACTCGGCTTCATTTGCCTTGTTTGAGGGATTTCGTGGTTGATCACTTACTCGTTTGATTTTAGCTCCAAGTGCCACGGCCATGCTATCGGTAATGGGGTAGGCTCTGGTATTGCAAAACTCAACGGCACCGTCGGGACCTCTTTCTTTTACGGCGGCCATCAAATTACTCCCGAGTTGCGACTTGGTTTGCATCGCCATTTCCTTTCCCTTTTCCAGATAGTTTATCTCGCCCTGTTGCTGTCCTTGGCGGTAGCGTTTTCGTTCTTGCTGATAGTGCTCTTCAAACCACTCCGGTTCTTCGAGTTCCGTTTCAAAAATGTAAGCGGCAATGTCGCGAAGTTCTTTTTCAGAGAATTCCATTTTCGGCATTACACCGAACTTGTTGATGGCTCCCGGCATTTTTGAGTTTTCTGCTGTGGGGTTTTGAACAAAAGCTATCAAGTCTGCTGAGAAAGCTTCAAGAGACGTCTCCTCATCGATGTAATGCTTCTTAATGGCTACCATCGGAGGCGCAATTCTGGCATCGTGCGCACCTTTGGGAGAATGGCAGGAGAAACAGTTTTTGTCCAAAAGATTGAATCCATTGCTCAAGTCGTTTTGAATCATGGAGACGGGCGCTTCAGTTTGCTGCTGGTTTTCGTTGCTCGTATCACAGCTGTGGGCTATTGCGAGCAGTCCAAATGCTGATAGAATAATGATGGCCTTCTTATTCATAATTTCATATTGAGCCTTAAAAATACACGATTGATTGTGTTTTGAAAGAGATGGAAGTCACATAGAGGCTATGAAAAATGAGTGGATAAAAAATTTGTATTAAGTAGTTAACTTCTTAGAGTCACTGAAGACGTCACATGTCAACTAAATGTTTCTACTCGGGCAATGGTAAACTATACACCACCCTTAGCGAAGCGATCAAGCCATCGGCAAAGGTCGCGTTGAGAGGGTCGCCTCGATTATCGCCAATGCGGAAGATGCTGATGCGCAAATCAATATTCTCGTCTTCATCGTATTGCTCGTAATTGCGATCCAGTGCATAGCCGATTCGCCCTTCGGCGAAAATATTTCCAAAAAGATTGTAGCTCGCGAAGAGGCTGAGGTCGATGCTGGTTCTTTCCATGTAAGTGCCGCGCGAATCTCCTCCGAGATCAAAAGAGGTAATCAAACCGAAGTGAGACAAGCCGACGGTGAGTTTTTCACTGGCATGGTAATTCAGCTTTCCGTAAATGGGGAAGAGGCCCGAAAGGCTCCACTTGGGACGGAATTGCCAGAGCACATCTACCAAAGGGACAAGTAGCGGCCCCGCCAATTCTTGATTAAACAGAAACCCATAGCGCAATCGCAGCTTCTCGTGGTAGCGTTTTTCGTAAAGACCGATAGCTCCAAATTGCCAGGCGGCGCTGCTAGGATTCTTGAGATCACTCATGAATCGCGGAACGAATAGGAGCTGGATGGCTCGATCGTTATCCAGTTTTTGAACCAGTCCTGTCTGGAGAATGAACGCGTGAAGATTTAAGTCGGGCGCCGAGAGTTCAGGCGAATCGAATTCATTCTTAACCGTACTTCCCGTGTAGGTAAAGTTGTTGAACCAAATCGTCTTCTCCGAAAGGACAACCGGCAATTTGGCATTGACGAAAAGTCCCGACTCTTGGGCCTCTCCATCGAAATCGTCGTATGCGGAAGGTTGGCCCCATCGCGTTGAAACGGTGAGCAGATCAATGCGTTCTTGCGCGAAAGCGCCAAAAGAAACCAGCAAATAAAAACAGAATACCGCGTATTTCACTGCTAACAAATCTGCAAGAATTTCTCGAAATAGACTTGATTTTTCTTTCTTTGGGAGATGTCTGAGGATAATAAAGCCGAAAAGCACAGAAACTGGCTACAGCGAGTGCAAGAGCAAAGCTGGGAGCCGGAGATTTTGATTTCGGGTATTGTACTTTTTGCCCTGTTTCAGATTCCGCCATACATTGAACAAGCCAATGCTTATCTCGACGTAAACTCAGGACAACTATTTAGTGGCGGAAATGTTGATGAAACGCTTGCGGCGATCTTACTGGCCGCAAATTATTGGCTCATAATTGGTTTTTCGACCCACCTCGTAGGCAGAAGTATCTGGGCAGCTTTCGTAGGTCTCAGTTTCGTATATATCGATGGAGTTCGTGTAGATCGTTTAAAATATCCCGATAACTTCAAGCGTGTCATTGCCAAAACATCCGATTATAAAAACCTCATTATCAGGTTAGAGAAGTTTTGTAGCACAGTTTTCGCGGCTAGCTTTTTGGTGTTCATGTGCGTAGTGGGGGTGTTTGTATTTATTGGTTGGATTGGTGCCGCTGCCTTCGCATATCTGGAGCTGGGAGGTGAACTTAATATGATTGATAAGTATGCTGACCCCTTTCTACAAGTATTGGGAATCGTTTATTTGATCGACTTTATAGGATTAGGCATCATCAAGAGAATACCACTGATCAATAGAATTTACTTTCCGTTCTATCGGGTCATGTCATTCCTCTCGCTTTCGCCGTTGTACCGAAGTATTTACTACGGATTTGTTACAAATCATAAGTGGTGGAAAGTAACCATAGCAATGCTATTTTTCTGTTTCGGAACCCTCGTAATGGTCTGGGCCATTCGTGAGAAGCCTGATTTATTGAGAACAACAGAACTTACTATCAACTATGGAGAAGATTACGTCGCAGCTTTGAACTATGCCAATCTTGCCGAGGGCAAGCCATCCAAACGGCTTATTTTTGAGTCTGATATTATCGAAAGAAATGTGGCGAAAGTCATGATTGTCCATGGCTCGGAGTATGAAGAAGAATACATTCTTAAACAATGCAATTATGAACAGGCACTTGCCATAGAGGGAGTAGCATATGACTCGCTTCTAATGACTTGTTTAGAAAACTTCATTTTACTCGAATTGGATGGAGAATATATTT
>CALOFA010000040.1:0-74062 GCA_942492545.1 uncultured Cryomorphaceae bacterium
AGCGCTATCGAAGTGATAGAGAACACATTAAAAAGAACTGCTAAGTGATGAGTCGTATTGTTTTAAAGCCAATTGTCACAGAAAAGATGACTGCGATTTCAGAGAAACTGAACCGCTATGGATTCTATGTGAGCAAAGAGGCAAATAAGATCGAGATCAAAGAGGCCATCGAAAAGCTATATGACGTGAACGTTGATAAAGTATGGACGATGCGTTATGCAGGTAAATCGAAATCTCGTTACACGAAAACAGGTATGAGTAACGGAAAGAGCACAGCTTACAAAAAAGCGGTGGTTTCGCTTTCTGAAGGTGAGACAATTGACATATACAGCAACATTTAAAAGACAGAGAGATGCCGGTTAGAAAGTTTCATCCAACGACCCCAGGGCAACGTCATAAGATCCTAAGTACTTTCACTGAGATTACTGAGTCTAAGCCTGAGAAGTCGCTTTGGCTCCGATCACAAGAGTCCGGTGGACGTAACAACCAAGGACGAATGACTATGCGCTACACTGGTGGTGGACACAAGCGTCGATATCGTATTATCGATTTCAAGCGTGATAAGCACGGAGTAAATGCCGAGGTTTTATCAGTTGAATACGATCCAAACAGAACTGCACGTATTGCATTGGTTCAGTATGCTGATGGAGAGAAGCGATACATTATTGCTCCAGAAGGAATCAAGGTAGGTCAAACTATTACTAGTGGTGATGGCGTTTCTCCTGATGTAGGAAATGCACTTTACTTAAGAGAAATTCCACTAGGTACAGTAATTCACAATGTTGAAATGCGACCTGGTCAAGGTGGAGTTCTTGCGAGAGGAGCTGGTGCGTATGCGCAGCTTAATGCTCGTGATGGAAAGTATGCCATTCTTAAAATGCCATCAGGTGAAACAAGAATGATACTGGTTACTTGCCTAGCAACAATTGGTACTGTATCAAATAGCGAGAATATGCTTCAGCGCTCGGGTAAGGCGGGTCGTTCCAGATGGAAAGGTCGTCGTCCGAGAGTACGTGGAGTAGTAATGAACCCAGTGGATCACCCAATGGGTGGTGGTGAAGGCCGTAATTCTGGTGGTCACCCAAGATCTAGAAATGGTATTCCAGCTAAAGGATTCAAGACCAGAAATAAGAAAAAGGCTTCGAATAAGTACATTATCGAAAGAAGAAAGAAATAATTGAGAAATGAGCAGATCACTCAAAAAACCACCATTCGTTCACTATAAAGCTGGAAGACTAGAATTGAGGCTATCCAGGCTAGTGGAAAGAAATCAGTAATCAAAACTTGGGTCAGAGCAAGTACAATTACTCCAGAGTTTGTAGGACTAACCATTGCTGTGCACAACGGAAATAAATTCATCCCTGTATATGTTACTGAAAACATGGTAGGACACAAGCTTGGGGAATTTTCTCCAACACGAACTTACCGAGGTCATGCAGGAAATAGAAAAGATAAGAAGCGGTAGAACCGACTTAAACTGAATTATCACATGGGTTCAAGAAAACATATCGCAGCCGATAAGCGAAAAGAGGAACGAAAGACTTTGGCTATTGCCAAGTTGAATAATGTTCCAACTTCTCCACGAAAGATGCGAATGGTAGCAGACGTTATCCGAGGTGAAGACGTATTAAAAGCGTTGAACATGTTGAAGTTCATGCCTCAAGATGCAGCTCGACGACTTGGAGAAGCTTGTTCTTTCGGGTATCGCAAACTGGCAAGCAAAGAATGAAGATAAGAGTGCTGACGAGGAAACCTTGATTATCAAAGAGATTTCAGTTGACAGTGGTCGGATGCTAAAAAGATTGAGACCTGCTCCTCAAGGAAGAGCGCACCGCATACGCAAGAGATCGAATCACGTAACCATCATTTTAGATACAGCGAAGTAATATGGGACAGAAAACCAACCCAATAGGAAACAGACTGGGATTCATCCGCGGATGGGATTCAAACTGGTATGGAGGTCGTGATTACAGCGATAAGATTGTTGAGGATGACAAGATTCGCAAGTATTTAGATGTTCGTTTATCAAAGGCTAGTGTAGCCGCAGTGATTATTGAGCGTACCCTGAAACTTGTTACAATTACGATTAAAACTGCACGTCCGGGAATCATCATCGGAAGAGGTGGTCAGGAGGTTGATAAGCTGAAAGAAGAGCTTAAGAAACTAACTGATAAGGAAGTTCAGATTAACATATTTGAAATAAAGAGACCAGAGCTCGACGCTCGTTTGGTAGCTGATAGCATAGCGCGACAGATAGAAGGACGTATTTCTTTTAGAAGAGCGATAAAGATGTCTATTGCATCAACCATGAGAATGGGTGCTGAAGGAATAAAGGTTGTTGTTTCAGGAAGATTGAACGGTGCTGAAATGGCGCGTACAGAATCTTACAAAGAAGGACGAACACCACTTCACACTTTCAGAGCAGATATAGATTATGCTTTAAGCTGAAGCCCACACTAAGATGGGACGACTCGGAGTGAAAGTTTGGATTTGCAAAGGAGAAGTTTACGGTAAGAGAGATCTTTCACCTTCTTTCGAGAAGAGTAATTCTCCCGGAGCACCGCGCCCTAGTGCAGGTGGTGGAAACCGCAAGCCAAGAGCAAGACGTAAGTAAGAATTAATAAGGATTAAGACGAACAGCAATGTTACAACCGAAGAGAACGAAGTTTAGAAAAATGCAGAAAGGTCGCATCAAAGGAGTTGCTGCAGAGGTAGCTTCAATTGCGTTTGGATCTTTCGCAATCAAAACGATGGATGAGGGATTTATTACTTCTCGTCAGATCGAGGCCGCTCGTATCGCAGTAACCCGATACATGAAGCGTGAAGGTAAAGTTTGGATTAGAATTTTTCCGGACAAGCCAATCACTTCAAAGCCTGCAGAGGTACGTATGGGTAAGGGTAAAGGAGCCCCTAGTCATTGGGTAGCGGTGGTGCGACCAGGTCGAATTCTCTTTGAAGTGCGACTGTGTTCCTTTAGAGGTAGCTCAAGAAGCGTTAAGACTTGCTTCTCAAAAGCTGCGGTAAAAACAAAATTTGTGGTTCGACGGGATTACAGCGTTCAAGCATAAGAAATTATGAAAGCAAAAGACATTAGAGATCTTACGACCGATGAACTCATCGAAAAATTAGAGATCGAAGAAGAAAATTTCGGGAAATTGAGGCTGAACCACGCTGTTGCTGCCTTAGAAAACCCGATGCAGTTGAGAGCGCAACGCAGAACAGTTGCGAGATTGAAAACTGCAGTGCGTGAACGTCAACTTAGCGAGAAGAAATAAAGACAATCTGAATCATGTCAGAGAGAAATCTTAGAAAACAACGTATTGGTGTGGTTTCATCTAACAAGATGGACAAGAGCATCACAGTAGTGGTAGAGCGAAAAGTAAAGCATGGTCTTTACGGAAAGTTCGTAAAGAAGACCACAAAATTTGTCGCACACGACGAAACGAATGACTGCAACCCTGGTGACACGGTTAAAATCATGGAAACACGACCATTAAGTAAGCGCAAGAATTGGCGTTTGGTCGAAGTATTGGAAAGAGCTAAATAAGTGTTGAAGATGATACAGCAGGAAAGTAGGCTAAAGTTGCCGATAATAGCGGAGCCAAAGAAGTGCTTGTATCCGTGTACTCGGAGGAACACGCCGTCGGTACGCTTCCATTGGCGATAAAATAGTGGTCACAGTAAAAGATGCAATGCCTTCAGGAAACGTAAAGAAAGGTATGGTTTCCAAAGCCGTAGTGGTTCGAGTGCGCAAAGAAGTGCGTCGACTTGACGGTTCTTACATCCGCTTTGATGACAATGCAGTTGTTTTTTTGAACAATGCAGGTGAAATGAGAGGAACTCGAATTTTCGGCCCTGTTGCTCGTGAGCTTCGCGAAAAGCAGTTCATGAAAATCGTTTCGCTCGCACCTGAAGTGCTCTAAGCAATTTTTAAAGACTGAGAAGATGAAAATTCACATCAAAAAAGACGATACTGTAGAAGTGCTCAGCGGCGCATCTAAAGGCCTTAAAGGTCGAGTGGTGTCCGTAGATCGTCAAAAGTATCGCGCCATAGTAGAGGGCGTAAATATGGTGTCTAAACACACCAAGCCAAGCGCTACAAATCCTCAAGGTGGTATAGTTAAAAAAGAAGCACCGATTCACATATCAAATCTAATTGTAGTTGATCCTAAATCAGGAAAGGAGATAGCATCGGATACAAGGAAGATGCCGATGGAAAATCAGTTCGTTATTTTAAGAAATCTGGAGAAGAAGTATAATCATGTATACGCCGAGGTTAAAATCAAAGTACACCGAAGAGGTCGTTCCAGCCCTGAAGAAGGAGTTCGGATATAAGTCTTCCATGGAAATACCCCGTCTCAAGAAAATTATCTTGAGCCAAGGTTTGGGAGAGGCAGTAGCTGACAAGAAGTTTGTAGAAACTTCAGTTCAGGAAATGAGTTCGATTGCCGGTCAAAAAGCAATTCCTACTTATTCAAAGAAGGATATCTCTAACTTCAAATTGAGAAAAGGAATGCCTATTGGTGCAAGAGTTACTTTAAGAGGTGACAATATGTACGAATTCCTTGACAGACTTATTGCTGTGGCCTTACCAAGAACGCGTGATTTCCGCGGAGTAAAGGCAACGGGATTTGATGGAAGAGGAAACTTCACCATGGGTGTCTTGGAGCAAATCGTATTCCCAGAGATCAATATTGAAAAAATTAATAAAATAAACGGAATGGACATCACCTTCGTTACCACTGCAAATAGCGACGAAGAAGCCAAAGCCCTAGGTTCTCATTCGGATTTCCATTTACAAAAAAATAAGTAGATGGCATAAAGAATCAATGAAAGCCCGTGAGCGCAAGCGCGAGCCAGAATGGTAGCGAAGTACGCTGAGAAGCGTGAAGCTTTGAAAGAAGCTGGCGACTGGGATGCACTTCAAAAACTTCCTAAGAATTCGTCAAAGGTGCGTTTGCACAATAGATGCCTTCTTACTGGACGTCCAAGAGGTTATATGCGCCAATTTGGTATTTCTCGTGTAACTTTTAGAGAAATGGCATTATCGGGCAAGATACCTGGTGTTAAAAAGGCCAGCTGGTAAATTAATATTGAGTTAAAAGAAGAGCATTATGTACTCCGATCCTATTTCAGATTATTTAACACGCGTACGAAACGCCATCATGGCTAGAAAGCGTGTTGTTGAAATACCTTCTTCCAATATCAAGAAAGAGATTACTCGAATCTTGATGGAAAAAGGATATATCCTCAACTATAAAGTTGAAGATAGTTCAGTTCAAGGGACGATTAAAATCGCCTTGAAGTATCACCCGGTAACTAAGATACCTGCAATTAAGAAATTGCAAAGAGCTTCAAGTCCAGGTTTGCGTCAATACGCAGGTGCAGGTGAGTTACCAAGAGTATTAAATGGCTTGGGTGTCGCGATCATCTCAACTTCTAGAGGATTGATGACCGATAAGGAAGCCAGAGTGCAAAATGTTGGCGGTGAAGTTCTCTGCCACGTATATTAATAAAAGAGAAGCATGTCACGAATAGGTAAAGCCCCAGTTACACTGTCCCCAGATGGCGTAACCGTAGTGGTTACGGTAACATTGTTACCGTAAAAGGGAAAAAAGGCGAGTTGACACAAGAGATTAAAGGAAATCTTTCAATAGAAATTGAAGATGGAACTTTGACTGTTGTGCGCGGCGATGAGAATAAAAATACCAGAGCTATGCACGGCCTCTACAGATCGCTTATCAATAATATGGTAAACGGTGTGAGTGAGGGGTATAAAACGACGCAAGAGTTGGTTGGTGTAGGTTACCGAGCTAAAGCATACGGGACAAGTATTAGAATTGTCTCTTGGATTATTCACACCCTATCGTTATCGAGCTCCCTTCAGAAATAACACTTTCTACTGAGACTCTTAAAGGGAAAGAATCCTACGATTCACTTAGAGTCGCATGATAAACAATTGATTGGTCAAGTTGCTGCAAAGATTCGATCATTTAGAAAACCAGAGCCGTACAAAGGAAAAGGTATCAGGTTTGCTGGTGAGCAGATCAGACGTAAAGCAGGTAAAGCAGCAGGTAAATAATAGCATTATGGCAAAGAATAAATTACAACGCCGAGAGCGCATTAAGCGAAGCATCCGCGGAAGAATGTCAGCGGAACTACTGCTAGACGTCCAAGACTTTCTGTGTTCAGAAGTAACACACAGATATATGCTCAGCTCATCAGATGATTCTAGACGGTACAACTTGTTGCTTCAGCAGGTTCTTTGAAAAACGAGGATGCACAAAAAGTAACCAAAGTTGAGCAAGCTGAAATTGTTGGTACAGATATTGCTGAGAAAGCCAAAGCTGCAGGAATTACTGAAGTGGTTTTTGACAGAAACGGATACCTCTACCACGGAAGAATTAAATCATTAGCTGACTCAGCCCGTGAAGGCGGTCTAAAATTTTAAGAGATTATGGCAAAAGCAAACATTAAACGGGTTAAGTCAACCGATATATAGCTTAAAGATAAATTGGTAGCGATTAATCGTGTTACCAAGGTTACCAAGGGTGGACGAACTTTCAGTTTTTCGGCAATAGTAGTTGTTGGGAATGAAAATGGAGTAGTAGGTCACGGTCTTGGAAAAGCAAAAGAGGTTACTACTGCAATTGCTAAAGGGATAGATGACGCTAAGAAAAACCTGATGAAGGTGCCTATCGTTAACGGATACTGTTCCTCACAGCCAATATGGTAAGTACGCCGGTGCAAAGATTTTATTGAAGCCAGCTTCTAATGGTACTGGAGTTATTGCCGGAGGTGCAATGCGCGCAGTATTGGAGAGTGTTGGTGTAAAAGATGTTCTTGCAAAGTCTCAAGGATCTTCTAATCCTCACAATGTTGTAAAAGCGACACTTGATGCTCTCACACAAATGAGAGATGCTAGAGCAGTTGCTCAGCAAAGAGGAGTAAGTATAAATACAGTATTTAACGGTTAATGCCGAAAGGATTATAATCATGGCAAAAACATTAGTAGTCACTCAAGTAAGAAGCGCCATTAACAGGCCGAAAAACCAAAAAGCAACTTTGGCTGCTTTGGGGTGCAAAAAATTACACAAGGCAATTGAGAAAACTGACACTCCTCAAATTATGGGAATGATTGCGAAAGTGTATCTCACCTTGTGAAAGTAGAAGAGAAGTAAAAGTATTTAAGAAAGACAATAATGAATCTCAGCAATCTGAAGCCTGCAAAAGGCTCAACCAAAAATAAAAAGCGACTCGGGAGGGGAGAAGGTTCAGGATTTGGCGATACCGCAGGACGTGGTCACAAAGGAGCTAAATCAAGAAGTGGATACAGTAAAAAGCGTGGTTTTGAAGGTGGGCAGATGCCATTTCAACGTCGTGTTCCTAAGTTTGGTTTCACAAACCCAAACAGAGTTAGCTATAAGGCAATCAATTTAGATGTTATTCAGAAATTGGCATCTGAAAAGAAAATAGAGGCATTCACGCCCGAAGTCTTTTGCGATAATGGTCTTGCAAGTAAAAAAGATCTTATCAAGGTTCTCGGAAGAGGAGAATTAAGCTCGAAAGTTACTGTAACTGCTCACGCGTTTTCTGCTACAGCTAAGGCTGCAATTGAAGCGAACGGAGGCGAAACGACACAACTCTAGTTCGTATGAAGAATTTCATTCAAACCCTTAAGAACATTTGGAGTATTGAGGAGCTGCGCTCGCGTATCCTCACAACTCTTGCACTCCTTCTGATATTCCGTATAGGCTCATACATTGTGCTTCCTGGAATCGATTCAGCGCGATTGGCTGCGGCTAATGCTGATGGTGGAGGATTAGCAGGACTACTCGACTTGTTTACAGGAGGGGCCTTTAACAGGGCATCAATCTTCAGTTTGGGAATCATGCCTTACATTTCTGCATCGATTATCATGCAGCTTATGGGTATCGCAGTTCCTACGATCCAAAAGATGCAGAAGGATGGAGAAAGCGGAAGAAAGAAAATTAATCAGTACACCAGATTTCTAACTATTGTAATTACTTGTTTTCAAGCCCCTGGGTACATTGCAGCATCAGTTGATGCCGAAGCTAGATTGTATGATACTCCATTTTGGTGGGCAACTGTAATCATCATCTTAACTACTGGAACACTTTTCGTAATGTGGCTGGGTGAGCGTATTACTGATAGAGGAGTTGGTAATGGTATTTCCTTACTTATCATGATCGGTATAATTGCAGGGCTTCCTGGGGCATTCTTCCAAGAAGTTATTGCCGCCACGGGTCCTGAGGGTAATGGATTGGTAATGTTGTTGATTGAACTTGTTGCGCTTCTGGTGGTTATTGCAGCTACGGTTGCGCTGGTACAAGCGGTGCGTAGAGTACCAATTCAGTTTCCTAAACAGCAGATGGGCAACCGTCAGTACAGCGAAGGAGCACGACAGTATATACCGCTTAAAGTGAACAGTGCGGGTGTAATGCCAATCATCTTTGCTCAGGCAATAATGTTCGTTCCACTATACATTGCTCAATATTCTGATTCACAGTCGGGATTTATCGTAGAATTGGCTAACTTTGCCGGCTTTTGGTACAATCTGATTTTCTTTATTATGGTAGTGGCTTTCACGTATTTCTACACTGCTATTACGGTTAATCCAAATCAGATGGCAGATGATTTGAAGCGAAACGGAGGATTTATACCAGGTGTTAAGCCGGGAAGATCTACTGCTGACTTTTTGGATACGGTTCTATCGAGAATAACACTACCAGGTGCGATTTTCTTAGGACTTATCGCAATTTTACCGGTGTTTGCCTTGCAAGCCGGTGTGAAACAAGCGTTTTCCATATTCTTCGGTGGTACATCATTGTTGATTATGGTAGGGGTAATTCTCGATACCCTTCAACAAATTGAGAGTTATTTATTAATGCGTCACTACGATGGCCTTATGAAAACCGGAAAACTTTCTGGTAGATCTTCGGCTTTCGGAATGGCAGGATAAGTATAGAATTTTTATGGCGAAACAAGCCTCTATCGAACAGGATGGAACAATTGTAGAAGCATTGTCAAATGCAATGTTCAAAGTCGAACTTGAAAATGGTCATGTGATCGTGGCTCATATTTCTGGAAAGATGAGAATGCACTACATCAAAATTCTTCCAGGAGATAAGGTAAAGGTTGAGATGTCGCCATATGATTTAACAAAAGGAAGAATCACATTTAGATACAAATAATCGGAAACGATGAAAACAAGAGCAAGTATCAAAAAGCGTTCGGCAGAATGCAAGATCGTTCGAAGAAAAGGACGTTTATACGTAATTAATAAAAAGAACCCGAAGTTCAAGCAACGTCAGGGATAAGAAATAAAGATTTACTATGGCTAGAATAGCTGGTATTGACCTACCTAAGAACAAAAGAGGCATCATTGGCCTCACCTATATTTTCGGAATAGGACCGAGTCGTGCATCTGAAATACTTGATAGCGCTGGTGTGAGCCACGATACCAAGGTTCAGGATTGGAATGATGATGAATTCGCAAAGATTCGTCAGATTCTGAATGAGCAATTTAAGGTTGAAGGAGCTTTGCGCTCTGAGATTCAAACGAACATAAAGCGTTTGATGGATATAGGTTGCTACCGAGGTGTTCGTCACCGTTCAGGTTTGCCACTAAGAGGCCAACGCACGAAGAACAATTCGCGCACAAGAAAAGGAAAACGTAAAACTGTAGCCAACAAGAAGAAGGCTACCAAATAATCGATAATCGGTTGGATTAAAAATTGTCAAGAATGGCTAAGTCTAACGTAAAAAAAGAAGTGTAATGTAAAGGTTGATGCTGTTGGCGAAGCTCATATTCAAGCTTCATTCAACAACATCATTATATCCATGTGTAATGCGAGCGGACAAGTTATTAGCTGGTCTTCAGCTGGTAAGCAAGGATTTCGAGGATCTAAGAAAAATACTCCTTATGCTGCTCAAGTTGCAGCTGAAGATTGTGCTAAAGTGGCGCATGAAGCGGGCTTACGCAAAGTAAAAGTTTTCGTGAAAGGCCCAGGTTCTGGAAGGGAATCAGCCATTCGATCCATTCACAATTCAGGTATTGAAGTTACCGAGATTGTAGATGTAACACCGGTACCACACAATGGTTGCCGCCCACCAAAGAGAAGAAGAGTATAATTAAAGCGAGTCGCTAAGACCAAATTACCAAGAACTATGGCACGATATACAGGCCCCAAGTCAAAAATTGCACGTCGTTTTAAAGAACCAATCTTCGGCCCTGATAAAGCGTTGGAAAGAAAGAATTACCCTCCTGGGTTTCACGGACCAAACAAGCGTCGTTCGAAGCAATCGGAATATGCTGTTCAGCTTTTAGAAAAGCAAAAAGCGAAGTACACTTACGGAATTCTTGAGACGTCAGTTTGCGAATCTTTTTGACAAAGCTTCAAAGAAAAGTTGGTATTACTGGTGAGCTTTTACTGCAATTCTGTGAGGCTCGATCTAGACAATGTTGTTTACCGAATGGGAATTGCTCCAACCGTCGTGCTGCACGTCAATTGGTAGGTCACCGTCACATTACTGTTAACGGAGATGTTGTAAACATTCCATCTTATTCAATGCGTCCTGGAGATAAAAATTGCTGTACGTGAGCGTTCTAAATCGCTTGAAGTAGTTACCAATTCACTTGCTAGCTTCAGGACCAGCAGTAAAATTAGACTGGGTTGAGTTTGACAGATCTTCAATGACTGGAACTTACATGCAGAACCCGACAAGAGAGCAGATCCCTGAAAATATCAAGGAGCAGCTTATCGTCGAGCTGTACTCGAAATAATAATCATCACTAAGGAAAAACTTAAATGGCCATACTAGATTTTCAAAAACCAGATAAGGTTGTAATGATCGAATCTGATAGCAACAAAGGAAAGTTTGAATTCAGACCTTTGGAGCCAGGATACGGAATTACAATAGGTAATGCACTTCGTCGTATTTTACTTTCATCTTTAGAAGGATTTGCAATTACTGCAATCAAAATTGAAGGGGTGGAACACGAATTTTCGACCATCGCTGGAGTTGTTGAAGATGTTACTGAAATCGTTCTAAACCTTAAGCAAGTTCGCTTCAAGCGCCAAATAGACGGAACAGACTCTGAAAAGGTAACTGTTTCTATAGGTGGTAGCGATGCATTTACAGCGGGTGACATAGGAAAATTCACTACAGGTTTTCAGGTTTTGAATCCTGATTTAGTGATCTGCACCAAAGAGAAGTCTGTAAAGCTCGATATGGAAATCAGTATCGGAAAAGGTAGAGGTTACCGTCCGTCTGAAGAGAATAAGTCAGCAATGCTCCTATTGGAACAATTTTCATCGATTCTATTTTCACCCCAATCAGAAAGGTGAACTACACGATTGAGAACTTCCGTGTTGAGCAAAAGACTGACTACGAGAAATTAGTGATGGATGTAACCACTGATGGTTCCATCACTCCAAAAGATGCTCTCCAAGAAGCTGCGAAGATTTTGATTCATCACTTCATGTTGTTTTCTGATGAGAAGATCACATTGGATAGCGAGCAGAAATCAGAAACTGAAGAGTTTGATGAGACTTCACTTCACATGCGTCAGCTCCTAAAGACCAAATTGGTTGATATGGATCTTTCAGTACGTGCTTTGAACTGTTTGAAGGCAGCTGATATTGAAATCTTGGGAGACTTGGTTTCTTTCAACAAGAACGATCTGTTGAAATTTAGAAACTTCGGTAAGAAGTCTTTGACCGAGCTGGAGGACTTAATTGAGTCTAAAGGTCTTTCTTTCGGAATGAATGTTTCGAAGTACAAATTAGATAAAGAGTAAAATTACACTTGCCTTTTGGTAGTGTATTGACTATATGAAGAATCATGAGACACGGCGAATCGAAATAATGCCCTCAGCCGCAAGACCGGCCACAGGAGCGCAATGTTGGATCTAATATGGCCTGTTCGCTTATTGAGCACAAGCGCATTACAACAACTGTGGCTAAAGCCAAAGCACTGCGCAAAGTTTGTTGAGCCTATTATCACGAAATCCAAAGACTGATTCTACTCACAATCGACGCCGAGTGGTTTTCAGAATCTTCAAAGCAAAAATGCAGTTACTGAACTATTTCAGAGAAGTAGCTCCTAAAGTTGCTCAGAGCGCAACGGTGGATACACCAGAATTATCAAGCTTGGCACCCGCTTGGGTGATGCAGCTGAAATGGCGATGATTGAACTAGTAGACTTTAACGAAATCATGCTCGCTGAAACGAAAACGAAGACAAGAGAAGCCGTCGAGGAGGTAAGAAGAAATCTACAAGCTGCTGAAGCTACTGATGCTCCTGCTGCGGAGTTAAGGAAGCTAAGGCTGAGGAGCCTAAGTTGCAGAAAAAGTTGCTCCTGCTGCTGAAGTAAAGGAGGCTGATGCTCCTGCTCCGGAAGCAGAAGGAAGAAGAAGTAGTGAGCTGATGATGCTAAGCTGACGAGTCCCAAAAGAACAACAAGGATGAGAACAAAGAAGACAAGGACAAGAAAGACTGATTCTTTTGAGATATACTATTACGATAAAAGGGATAATGTAACTTTGCATTATCCCTTTTTTATTATCTGAATTTAGATGAATAAACTTCCAGAAATTCCAGCCGTATTGCTGCTCCAAGATGGTACTGTTTTCCATGGCATGGCTGCAGGTAAAATTGGTACTACTACAGGAGAAATTGCCTTTAACACGGGTATGACAGGTTACCAAGAGATCTTTACAGACCCGTCTTATTATGGTCAGATTGTCGTGATGGCTACTGCTCATATAGGAAATTACGGTGTTCAGCGCAGACGAGGTAGAGTCAGACAGCGTTAAGATTTCTCGGACTTGTAACCAAGCAATTTTCAGCCAACTTTTAGTAGGCAGGGTCCTCAGGGATGTCTTCCAAGATTATTTTGAGAGTGATGGTGTAGTAGGAATCTGAGATGTTGATACACGAGCTATAATAAGACATATCAGGAATAAAGGAGCGATGAATGCTCTTATTTCCTCCGAAGAGACTGACATTAGTAAATTGAAGAGAAAAAATCCTTAACTCGCACTTGTTCCTTCAATGGAAGGCCTCGAGCTGAGCTCTAAAGTTACTTGTGATGAAGCATATGAAATTGGAAATTCCGAAGCAGTTCATCAAGGTGGCAGTTCTTGATTTGGGAGCAAAGAAGAATATCATTAGATGTCTTGATCGACTTGCAGGGTGTCATTGAAAGTATTCCCTATGGAGACAACGCTTGCCGAAATGGAAGCTTGGGCCCCTGATGCCTACATGATTTCCAATGGTCCCGGTGATCCTGCAGCCATGAAAGATTCAATTGATTTGGTAGGATCGATCATAGACTTAGGTAAACCCGTTTTTGGGATTTGTTTGGGGCATCAAGTTATCGCCTTGAGCCAAGGAGTTAAGACAGAGAAGATGTTTAACGGGCATCGAGGAATAAATCATCCTATAAAGAATCTTATCACGGGAAAGTCAGAAATTACTTCTCAGAATCATGGTTTTGTAGTAAATCGCGACTCAATTGAATCAATGAATGATATTGACGTGACCCATGTCCATTTGAATGATAATACAGTGGCTGGTCTGGCTTTAAAGTCTAAACCTGTTTTCAGTGTTCAATACCACCCTGAAGCCTCACGGGGCCCTCATGATTCACGATACCTGTTCAAAGATTTCGTTGAGCCGAATCAAAGAGGTCTAAGAAAACCCTTACCACATAAACCAATCACAATGACTTACATTGCAAAATTAGTAGCACGAGAAATCCTTGATTCAAGAGGAAACCCCACTGTAGAAGTAGATGTAATCACAGACAACGGAGTGATGGGAAGAGCAGCGGTACCATCAGGTGCATCCACGGGGGTGCATGAAGCTGTTGAGCTTCGCGACGACGACAAAAACAGATATCTAGGTAAAGGTGTTACCAGAGCAGTTCATAACATCAACAATTTGCTGAATGAAGAGCTGAACGGGGCCTACATTTTTGAGCAGAACTTGATAGATCGCGCCATGATTAACATTGATGGCACTGACAATAAATCCATTTTAGGCGCAAACGCCATTTTGGGAGTTTCATTGGCTGTGGCCAAAGCAGCTGCTCAAGAGTCAAATCAGTCTTTGTTTAGATACATCGGAGGCGTAAATGCCAATACACTTCCCGTACCTATGATGAACATTGTGAATGGTGGCTCTCATGCTGATAATAATGTGGATGTTCAAGAGTTTATGATCATGCCATTTGGAGGCGCTACATTTTCTGAAGCGTTGAGAATGGGAGTGGAAGTATTCCATCACCTTAAGTCCGTGTTGAAAGAAATGGGGATGTCTACTAATGTTGGGGATGAAGGCGGATTTGCACCGGATCTTAAAAGCAACGAAGAAGCCCTTCAAATGATAATGGTAGCCATTGAAAAGGCCGGGTATAAGCCAGGAGAAGATATTTTTATTGCTTTGGACTCTGCATCTTCTGAGTTTTACGACAAAAAGGAAGACATATAACCTTGGCTTCATCAGAGTGAAAAAGTTGACTTCAAATGATTTGGTATCCATGTTGGAAGCTTGGAGCGAAAAATACCCCATTGTAAGTATTGAAGATGGCTTGGATGAGGATGACTGGACTGGTTGGAAAGAAATGACCGATAAACTCGGGCACAAGGTTCAACTCGTAGGAGATGATCTCTTTGTAACGAATACAAGCAGACTTCAACGTGGAATCAATGAAGGAATAGCAAACTCAATTTTGATCAAGGTAAATCAAATTGGAAGCTTAACCGAGACCATTGATGCGGTTGAATCTAGCCAAGGTGAATAAGCTATACTTCTGTTATGAGCCATAGCTCTGGAGAAACTGAAGATACCACTATTGCTGATTTGGCTGTGGCTCTCAATACCGGTCAAATAAAGACAGGTAGTGCCTCAAGAAGTGACCGTATTGCAAAGTACAATCAGCTTCTGCGCATTGAGGAGGAGTTGGGAAAAATGGCATATTTCCCTGGGAAAGAATTCAAATTCCTGAAATAGTTTTTTTTAGGAATACAATAATTTTCAAGGGCTGACTCATTTCGCGTTAGCCTTTTTTCATTCCAAGTTCCATGTGTTATTGGATTCTCAAATTCATTTTTTTGGTAGGGAGATTTTCAATTGTTTTGTATTATTTGCGATTGCAGAGTTTTAATGCGAAAAACATTGAATTCCCATGAAACCTTCTACCGAACTGTTTGAACTGGTAAAGTCCCTTTCTAAATCAGAGAGAAACGATTTTTCAAACTTTCGTCCTCCCTTCAATCGGGAGAGAAGAATTACCTGAAAATCTTTGACGTTATCGATCGTCAGAAGTCTTACGATGAGGATGCCATTAAGAAGCAATTCAAAAAAGAGACGTTCATTAAGCACTTTCCATCCGAGAAGAATCATCTGTATAAGCTGATTTTGAAAAGCTTGAGGTCTTATCATTCAGATAATTCCGTTAGCAGCATTCTGAAACAGGAAATAAAGAACATCGAAATTTTATATCGCAAGGCTCTTTTTAAAGAGTGTAATAAGTTTTTGGCCAGAGCCAAGAAAATCGCGATTGAAAGAGAGAAGTTCTATTATTGGTTCGAACTTTTAAGTTGGGAAAAGCTGCTCCTTGAAGAAGCTTATGAAGCGGGTGAGTTTACAACTGATCTGGATGCTTTAATAAAGGAAGAACAGGAGGTCATCGAGAAGCTCAGAAACTTGGCCGCTTATCACGTTCTATATAGTAAGATCAATTATGTCTTTAGAAGTGGAGGTTACGTGCGTAACGATAAGGACAGAGCATTGGTGGAGGAAATTTCTCACCACCCGCTGATCATTGGTCGCAATACTGCCTTGAGCTATAGAGCAGCAACCATTTGCTATTACATCCAAGGCTTTTGTGCCACGGCCAATGTCGATAAGGAATCAGCTTACGTCAAGTTCATGCGGGTCAAAGAAATATTGGATAGTAGACCCCTCGTGCGAGATGATCTTCCCAAAAGATACATCCTTACCCTGAGTAATCTACTTAGGATTCAAATCGATACAGGTAGAATTGATGAAGCATTGGAAATGATTCAAATGATGCGCAAAATTTCAAAAAAGCCGGCCTTCTCTTCCGAAGATATTGCTTTGCGAGTTTTCAAATCTACCTACCTGGCGGAAATGCGCATCTACGAGAAAAAAGGTCGAATATGACAAGGCTATCAGATAATATCGACACAATAGTGCGTGGACTTGATGAAAACGAAGGAAGAATGAACAAGGAGCAAGAGCTTCTATTTTTAAATACGATTTCTACCGTCTATTTCGGAGCAGGCCGCTACAAAGAGTCTTTACAGTGGCTAAATCGTGTCTTGAATGACAATGAACCAAATTTGAGACAGGATATTTACAGCTATGCTCGACTCTTCAATTTGGTTGTTCATTTCGAACTAGGCAACTACGATCTCTTAGAGTACATTATTAAATCAACCACCAGATATTTAAGCAAACGTCAGCGTGACCACGAGCTCGAAGTGGTGATTCTAAACTATATGAAGCGGTTGGTTCGGGGTACTCAAAATGCTGATTTACGAGATATTTTTGTTGAATTCAAGGAGGAACTTTCCGAACAACTTAGCCGTCAAAATGATGAAATCATTTTGGACTATTTCAATTTTATCATCTGGATAGATAGCAAAATAAAAGGGATTCCTTTTCATCAAGCTACCAAAGAACAATATGAACTGAGTTTGGCTCAGGCATAAAAAAAGGTCGCTCAAGAGCGACCTTTTTTATTCAATATTTCGAAGTCTTAGCTGTCTTTATTATCAACCACAATGAATTCACTACGTCGATTTTCTTGGTGCTCTGCTTCAGTGCATTCCACACCATCGATACATTTGTTCACAGGTTGGCTTTCACCAAATCCCTTGCTGCTTAGGTTCGCTTTTGACACACCTTTTTTAACCAAGTAGTTCACTACTGATTGTGCGCGTCTGTTAGAAAGGTTCATATTGTAAGAATCACCACCTCTTGCGTCTGCATGAGATTGAATTTCGATTTTTACACTAGGGTTATCCTTTAGCAGTTTGGCTAATTTGTCCAAAGAAGGTTGAGCGCTGGCACTGATATCAGATTTATCGTAGTCGTAGTAGATTTCCCCGATTTCATAAACCTTGGCGGCTGTGGCAGATCCATCTTTTGGATTACCGCTTCCCGTTCCTTGTTCACTGGCCACTATTTCATCAATTTCAAACGAAAGAGTTATGTCTTTTTCAATTCTGCTTCGGTCAGTTTCAAACTCTTCAGAGAGCGTGAAAAATCCAGGTTTTTCACCTACTACCTTATATTTCTTTTCAGGAAGTAAGCTGAATCTGAAGTTTCCTTTTTCGTCCGTTGTATAAATAGCTGTGTCTCCGTCTGTAAAGTTTATAAGAGTAATGGTAACATCATCAATTGGAAGGTTATCTGCCTTTTTCTTGGCTATTCCCTTTAAGACGAAGATGGCCGGTATTCTCACGTATTCGTAGATCATATCTACGCCTGATCGATTTGAAGAAACGAATCCCGTTGTATCGTCTTCATTTACCAAAATTGCAAAGTCATCTCTACTTGAGTTAAGAGGGTATGCCAAATTAATAGGGCTAGACCAAACTCCTGCTACTTGCTCAGAAACGAAAACGTCCAAACCTCCTAGTGTTCGGTGCCCTTCACTTGAAAAGTAAAGTTTACCGGCTTTATCGCTGTAAGGAAATACTTCATTACCGGGAGTATTGATTGAAGACCCAAGATTGACAGGTTGAGACCATGAACTTCCATCATAAGTAGATTTATACAAGTCAGATCCTCCATAGCCACCGGGCATATCACTTGAGAAATACAGAGTGCTTCCATCCGCTGAAAGGGAAGGGTGACCGATGCTGTAATCTACATTGTTAAATGGAAGTTTGGTTGGCTCTGTCCATTCACCGTCTTCTTTTTACTCATGTAGAGAAAGAATTGGTTTTCGTTGTTTTCATTCAAAAGCCTTTTCTTCTCATTTCTCATGGCGCTTCTGGTGTAGATGATCATATCTTGCTCCTTATTGAAGGTAGCAGAACCATCGTGAAATGGACCATTCAAATTATTTCCAAATGCTTCGGGTATTTCCCAATTTCCATCAGCATCTTTTTCTACGTAGAAAATGTCGAGAAACGAATATCCCGTCCATGGGTTAGCAGATTTGGCACTGATTATTTCCGTTTCTCCAGAGAAAATAATTCCATTGCCATATTTAGCAGGCCCGTACATTGACACCAAGAAGTCCAGTGGTAGATCCGTTAGAATATACGCAGAGGTGTCTTCTTTCAGCTTATTGATATTGTTAATGGAAGCCAGAAGATCTGATGCAAGAACATCCGTAGGATTTTCTTTTAGATAGCTTTGCAAGTAACTCTTTGCCTCTTCGTATTTCGTGTTTTTCATGAGGGTTTGAGCAAAATGAAGTTCTTCTTCACTTGGCAAACCGACTGAATCTGCTACTTCTTGGTAATACTTCTCAGCTGCTATCGAATTATTTTGAAGTCGATGAGCATTTGCAAGTTTTAGCTTCAAGTCTGTGTTCTCAGGTTGTCCATTCAAAGCTTTTTCATATTTCTCGACTGCTCGAGAATAACTGAGGTTGTCAACAGCTTTGTCCCCCGATTTAATCAGGGCATTAGAACAAGCAGATAAAATTGCGACAACAGCGATTGCCACAGCTACATTTTTAAGGGAGAGAGAATTTTTCATCTTTTAAAAGTATCGAGGAGATTTTGTTTTAATAGGGTCTCGGCCAAATTTATAACTCAACATGAATTCATGGGAACCTGAACTATAGTCTCCTATAGCTGTGGTGGTAAAGTCATATGCGTAACCGATTCTCAAATCGTTTCCGATGTTATATTCCAATAATCCAATTACAGCATCTCCCGTGCGGTATGATGCTCCAATCCAAAACGTATTTCGGATCAATAGGTTACAATTTATATCAGCTTGTACAGGTGATCCATTTAAGTATCGAAGCAAAAATGAAGGCTTTACTGCAAAGTCAGGATTAACATTCCATACATATCCGGCAGTAAGGTATGTGTGTGGGTCAAAATACCTGTCGCCTTGATCATTTATGTTAAACCGAACATTCTCATCAGCTGCGTAGATAGTGGGAACGCTCAAACCGGCATACCAATATTTGCTGTAATAGTAAACTCCTGCACCAAACTTGGGAACAAAAGCATTGCTCACGTTTTCATTGAAAACAGGGTCTCCTTCTTCGAAAACATAAGTTTCGGATAAATTAGAGGAGTAATCGGAGAATCCGGCTCGTATCCCAAAACTCAACTTATTTTTACCATCGGCATCAAGCCAAAGATGATAGCTCCAATTGGCAAATACTTCCGTTTGGCGGGTGTCCCCGATTTGATCGTTGATAAAAGTTAACCCTATACCCATGGTTTCATCGGCAATAGGCCCGTCAATACCAAAAGTTTGAGTCGTGGGTGCTCCATCCAAACCTGCCCATTGCGCTCGATAGAGTGCCGTGGCCTCCGCATAGGGATGCGAACCACTGTAAGCCGGGTTGATGAATAAACCATTAAACATGTATTGGCTTATCAATAGTTCCTGCTGAGCATACGAGTAGATGCCCGAAAACAGAAATACTGCGATGAATAATATCTTCTTCATTGCTAAAATTTTTATCGCCTTAGTTCTAGGTAGCCTTTCAAATTATCTATTCCGCTTAGCTCAACGATCACGAAATAAGTTCCTTCAGGAAGCTCTTCTCCGCTCTCGTTGGTTCCGAACCATTGTGCTGTATTTCGATAGTTGTCTTCTTCGTAAACGATATTTCCCCATCGGTTGAAAACGATGAGTTTGTTTTGAGGGAAATCCTCAAGACCTCGCACTTCTAAACCATCATTAAACCCGTCTCCATTAGGAGAAATTCCATTTGGTAATTCGATGGGTACAGGTTGTATCAATTCTACAGAATCTACTGCGGTGCACTGATTGGCATCTGTAATCGTTATAAAGTACCATCCTGCTTCCAATCCACCTTGATCTCCCAGACCTGATGATGTGTAACCATTTGGTCCCGTGTATCCGATCAAATAAGGTGAGGAACCACCCACTACATCAGGCTCTCTTATGATTCCATCTCCGGATTCAAAACCTGTAAGATTGAATCCATTGGAATAAACCACAGGATCGATTTCTTCAATTTCGAGTGGTTCGGGTTGTGAAAGAGTATAACTTTCAGTGATGGAACATCCATTGGCATCGACAGCAGTCAAGGTGTAAGTGCCTGCGGCAATATTCATGATGAAATCTCCAACATCGGTGAAATCATCCGGGCCTGTCCAAGAAAAATCAATAGGCTCTTCACCTGTTATAACCGAAATTTCAATTGCTCCATTCAAATCGCCAAAACAAGCCGGTGAGGTTAAAGATGCGGACACTTCCAAATTATTGGTGACGGTCAAATCAAAGGAAGCAGTTGATTCGCATCCATTTTCATCGGTAACCAAAAGATCATAAACTCCCGGACCAATGGCCACTAAATCTTGACTCGTATCACCGGTATTCCAAAAGTATTCATATGCCGGAGTACCTCCTGAAACTGAAACATCAATTATTCCAGTCAGGGTTTCGCAAATAGGACTCGTAAGACTGGCCGTGATCGAAATAGACGATGGATTTGCCAGGTTTTGAGCTCCACTTACCGAACATCCGTTTGCATCTGTTAAAGCAAAAGTGTAAGTCCCGGAAGGCAGGTCAGAAATGGTGAAGTCATTTGATGTGAAATCATTTGGTCCAATCCATTGGATATCTACATCAGGACTACCTCCTGAGAATGATACCGAGAGGCTTCCGTTCAGGCTATCTGCGCAAAGTACTTCCGACAGAATTTCCAGCTCAGCCGTGAGTGCTTCAGTTGGCTCTGTTAAAGTAATGTTGATGGTTTGCACACAACTATTTGCGTCGACAATTACAAGGGTATAATCTCCGGCAAAAAGATTTTCAATATTCTGCTCAGTGGAAACAAATCCGTCGGGACCGTTCCAGTTGAATTCGTAAGGTGCTGTTCCACCTGAAACCACAGTTGCGATAGTTCCGTCATTTAATCCGGTGCAGCTGATGTTATCGCCTGAAGGAAAAGATGATGCCGTAGCAATACCTTGCAATGCCTCTGCAGGTTCGGCTAAGGTTATGCTTGATTCTGCCGTGCACCCATTTCCATCTGTTACGATCAAATCATAAGTACCTGCAAATAGGTTCTGAAGGTCTTGATCTTCGGATGTAAAACCGTTCGGACCGCTCCAACTAAAGGTTAGACCATTTTCACCTCCCGCAATCGTAGTTATGATTGATCCCGTATTGGCACCAAAACAGCTCACTTCAAATCCACCACCAAAAACAGGTGATTCCAAGTCAATGGAAATGGGAGTGGGTTGTGTCAAGGTTACCGAGGCAGACTGAACACATCCATTGGCGTCAGTTGTAGTAACGGTATATGTGCCTGCGCACAAATCACTGAGATCTTCTGCAGTTTCGCTGAATCCTGGAGGTCCTGTCCAAACTATATCAATAGGTTCTGAACCACCGGTAATGCTCAAGTCTATACTTCCGTCGCAGATATTACCACATGAAGTATTGAAACCATTCGCATATTCAAATATGTCAAATGTGAATTCTATTCCGGGTGCTTCCGTCAGGGTAATGCATTCTGTTTCGGTGCATCCATTGGCATCTGTTATTGTTAAGCAATATTCCCCTGCAAAAAGATTAATCGGGTTTTCATCACCAGATGCGTATCCATTCGGTCCGGTCCAGCTGTAATCATAATCAGTCGTTCCGCCTGAAACAGTGCTGATTATTTCTCCCGAATTATCACCGAAACAAGCAATGTTGAATCCATCGATTTCAGGACTTGCGAGAGCTATAGATATGGCGAATGGTTGAAAAACGTCAACGCAAAATGTTTCCATACACCCATTGGCGTCAGTCACTGTTGCGCAATAAGTTCCGGCAGCCAGTCCGCTAATGGTTGAGCCCATTGCTGTAAAGCCTGATGGCCCCGTCCAAGAAATTTCATAAACAGGAACACCACCTGAAATGGTTATCGTCGCTTCACCGTCAGTTCCTGCATCACAAGAAACATCAGTAGATTGGATCGTCGCGGTAATTGCAGTTGCTTCAGTTAGAGTAATACACTCATTGGCTTCGCAACCAAGTTCATCCACCACGGTTACGCAGTACTCGCCTGCTTCGAGATTTGATAAATCTTCGTCTGTTGAGACAAACCCGTTAGGGCCGATCCAATTTATAGTGACTATTCCATTTGCATTGAAAACGGTTAAATCAATCGTACCCGTGCTTTCTCCGTTACACGCTATGTTCACTCCTCCTGGAAGTATGGGAGTTTCAAATCCTATTTCCAACGTTTCCGGAAGGGTTATTACAATAGATTCTTCGATTACACAATTATTCGCATCGGTAATGATTACATCATATTCACCATTGTCCAGTGATATGACCTCCGTGTCACCACCATTGCTCCAGTTGATCGTGTATGGTGGTACTCCACCTGAAATCTGGAGATCTACTTCAGCAAGAGTTCCATCTCCGCAATCGGGCAGAGTGATTACCGGATCAATCGCTAAGGGTGCGGGCTCTTCAATATCGACACAGTCATTAAAAACGCAACCGTTGTCATCGGTTAATTCCAAGCAATAAGTCCCTGGTCCCAGATTAGTGATTTGTTCTGACGAAGACGTAAATCCATCAGGACCTGTCCAATTCAAGGTATAAGGAGCGGTTCCGCCAAGGATATTGGTAGAAATGGATCCATTCGCTACTCCTGCACAGGCTATTTCAAAGCCCCCTTCAAAAGAAGAAGTAGTAAATGTGACGGCTATCCCGTCAGGCTCCGATACGGTGAAACACGCCTCGCCTTCGCAACCATTGGCATCAATCACTAGCACGCAGTAGGTGCCGGCTTCCAAATCAGTGATGTCTTCATCGGTAGAAGTATACCCATTCGGTCCGTTCCAAGCAATATCGAAAGGAGCGCTACCTGTAATGATATTGATACTGATAGCACCATTGTTCCCTCCGAAACAATCTACATCAACAATAGCATCCAAATCAATTTGGACTCCGTCGGGAGCGATTAATTCTATGCATTCGGTTTCGGTACAACCGTTGGCATCCGTTACCGTAAGGCAGTATTCGCCTTCGGCGAGAAATTCAATATCCTCATCTGTAGATGTGAATCCATTGGGGCCAAGCCAAAGAGTGCTCAAAGGAGAAGTGCCTCCTGATACTGTCGCATCAATCGATCCATCCTCTGCACCTTCGCAGGTCAAATTGAATCCATTTCCGTATTCAAATGCTACCAGGCCAATTGCGATGGCATCAGGCTCTGTAAGAGTGATACATTGATTTTGGCTGCAGTTGTTGTCATCAGTTACGGTGACGCAATACTCGCCTGCTGCAAGGTTGAATAGGTCTTCGTCCGAAGATGTAAATCCGTCAGGTCCTGTCCAGCTTATCGTAATCGGAGCAGTTCCTCCTTCAAATATCAAGTTGATCGATCCATCAGATTCGCCTTGGCAGGAAATGTTATTTCCATTAATGGTTTCGGCGATCAGCGCGATTTCGAGTTCAGGCGGTTGTACGAGCATTACCGATTCAACGGCAGTACACCCGTCATCATCTTCTACGAAAACACTGTACTCTCCGGCTTCGAGATCTTCAATAGGATTGTCGAAGACAGGGCCATATCCGTTGGGTCCGATCCAAACAAATGAGAACGGAGCCACACCATTTACAGGAATGGCTTCTGCCGATCCGTCTTCCGACCCAAAGCAGCTTATGTTAAACCCATTCAGGTATTCGCTTAATGCGAAATCAACCTTTAATGTGTCAGGAGCAATAATCTCAATGAACTCATTTTGAACGCAGCCATTGTCATCAATCAGCACAGCCTCATATACACCCGGGCCGAGATTAATAACATCTTCTTGATTTGAAAAACCGGGATTTCCCGCGGTATTCCATTGGTAGCTGTAGGGTTCTGTCCCTCCTGAGGGAGTGGTGTAAATTTCTCCGTCAAGGCTATTGAAGCAAGTGGTATTGAATCCATTGTAATCCGAAAGAGAGTCAACCGTAATCACAAGGTCGTCGGGTTGAATTACGGTAACGGCATCGAGATATATACATCCGTTGGCATCTTCGATGGTAACCAGATAAACGCCTCCTTCCAAGTCGGTAAAACTAGTGCCGGTTCCTGTAAATCCACCTGGTCCTGTCCAGTCGGCAGTATAAGTTGGGACACCTCCCGAAATGGTAATGTCAAGAGTTCCCGTAGGAATACCAAAACAAAGACTTGGGGTAGAGCTAGATTCGATGCTGATAGGTGTGGGAGCGGTGAGGGTAATTTCTTCAGTAGCTTCACAGCCGTTGGCATCTGTTACGGTGACTGAGTAAGTTCCGGGAGCCAGATCGGTAAGATCCTCATCTGTTGATGTATCAAGTCCGGGCAAGTTCCAGAGAACATCATACGGAGCAGATCCGCCTGTGATGGTCAAGTCAATCGTCGCTGTGCTGTCATCAGCGCAAGCCACATTAAATCCACCACCAAAAATAGAAGGGGTCAACTCCAAAGACAATTCCTCGGTTGGTCCGCCGATGGTTACCGAAACGACCACCGGGGTGGCGCATCCATTGTTATCGGTAACCGTTACAGAGTATGTCCCTGCTACCAAGCCTGTGGCAGTAGAAGTTTGCTGACCTGAAGGGTCATCCCATTGGTAGCTATAAGAGCCGCTACCACCTGAGGCGGTTACCGTGGCTGTACCCGATCCGTCACCAAAACAAAGCACATCTGTTTGAGAAGTGATTTGGGCATCAAGTGGCTGATTCGGTTCTGTGATTGTTATTTCAAAATTGATCGTACATCCGTTAGCATCTTCTATTGATGCCGTGTAGGTGCCCGCTAATAAATTGGTGGCAGTAGGTCCTGTTTGGTTTGATGGATCATCCCATGAAATGATATAGTCTGCTGTACCTCCCGATACGTTGATGGTAACTGCACCCGTTGCGTCTCCGTTACAGAGCACGTTTTGGACAGAAATCAACTCAACCTGAAGTGGCGCGGGTTCTGTAAGTTCAAACGTTTCAGCAATTACACATCCTTGAAAGTCTGTAACCGTCACGGTGTATGAACCGCTCTCGAGATTTTCAAGTAGTGGCCCTGCAGAAGGCGGAACGGTATTCCATTCGAATGAATACGGAGCAGTTCCGCCAATAGCTTCGACTTCTATGCTTCCGTCAGCAAATCCTGAACAAGAGGGAGTGATGAGTTCAATCAAGTTGATTTCGAGCTCTGAAGGTTCCGTGAGCTCGTATGTTGCATCGGTTGTACAGCCGTTATCATCAGTCACGGTAACGGTGTAACTTCCAGGTGAAAGGCCGATTATACTCGACCCTGATTGAATGGGATCAGTATTCCATGAAAAAGTGTAAGGTGCTGTCCCTCCTGTTGCATTTACTAAAATGCTCCCGTTGTCGAATCCATTGCACGTGGGATTCACCAATGCGATCAGATCGATTTCCAAAATGGCGGGTTGCAAAATGTTAAACGGAATCTCGAGGGTACACTCGTTATCGTCCGTTACAACGAGGTTGTAATTTCCTGCTCCCAAGCCGGAGATAGATGATTCATCAACCCCTGGCTGAGCGCTCCACTCATAGGTGTAGGGAGGCGTTCCGCCGCTTATGCTTGCGGAGGCCGATCCGTCTGAAAATCCATTGCAAGATACATTAGTAGTAGTGACGCTACCTTCAAGCGCCGTTGCCGGTTCAGAAATCTCAATTTCCGTGGTTCCCTGGCAGCCATTGATATCAGTAATGGATGCGGTGTAGAATCCGGCACTTAGATTTATCGCTGTTGCTCCAAATTGTGGTGGCACAGTGTTCCACACCACAGTATAAGGTCCGACGCCACCAATTGGAGAAATGGTTACCTCTCCTGTAGCTTCGCCATTACACAAAACATCTGTTCTGTCTTCGAGCCCTGCTGTTATCGGATCAGGAGCTACCAAAGTGATCGTACCTGTTTGAGTACAGTCGTTGTCGTCGGTCACGGTAACTTCGTAAGTACCGGCCACAAGGTTAACCGCAGTTTGTGAAGTTTGAGCTGCCCCGTCATTCCATAAATAACTGTATGGTGGGGTTCCCCCTGAAGGGATTACCGTAGCTTGACCATCATTGGCTTCAAAACATGATACATTGAATCCACCTTGAAATACTGAGGCAGTCAGCTCCAATACGATTTCGGGGACTTCTGTAATTTCGACAGATAAGTCTTCCGTGCAGCCATCGCGATCGGTTACCAAGACAGCATATACCCCCGGCGAAAGACCTGAAAGATCTTCATCGGTTGATGAAAATCCATTTGGTCCTACCCATTCAATTTCATAGGGACTTTCTCCTCCTGAAATGGTCAAGTCGATGCTCCCGTTATCATCTCCTGCACAGTCAATATTGACTGATGTTGCTGAGAGCTGAACGTCGCTCACACGTACTTCGGCCAAAGCCGTAGACTGACAAGCTGCTGCAGTAACTGTCAGGAAATAGTCAATATCAAGAAGCGGGGTAGTGGTGGGCTCCTTGATGTTAGGATCATCCAAATAATCTGTCGGACTCCAGCTGAAATTTGCATTATCATCTGCATCGACCGAAAAGGTCAATGAGCTTCCAAGGCACACAAATGCCAAGGGTGGATCAATCGAAACATTGATTGAGTCATTGATGAATACGCGAATGCTATCCTGAACAGTACCTGCGCAATTGGGGTTTCCGACGAATATGTCTATGAATTCTTCTCCTTCTATGATTCCGTCGTCAAAAGGAATGATATCGATCGATACGGAAGCCTGATTTGCAGGGATAATAATGGTTTTCGGAACATCGGGGTCAGGGTCATCTCCGATTTGCTCGTAGTCGGTTCCATTCGTTGCAGTTCCATCTACGAAGAAAGTCACGACTGCATCTTGGTCCGTTACAGGCGTTCGAGTGAAAGTTACCGTTCCGTTGTTGCAGCCTTCTATAGTCGACTCTAAGTTACCTTCGTTGCTTTGGCTAAGTGCAATGCTATTGCTTTCGATCGCTTCGATCAATACGGCTGAATCCCATTCGGGATCGGCTACATCGGCAATGACTAATTTGATGGAAAAAGTGTCACATGGAGTTACCTGTCTGACTGCCGAAAGTCCTGTAGTCCAAGCGTCGTATTGAATTGGCGCTGTAAGTCCCAAAGGATTCGGTACATAGAATTCCGGATTTGACGGTGATATGCCTAAGTCGGGATTTCCGTTGTTGATGGTGTTTATTCCTACTGAGGTACTCGTGCCGGGAAGTACTGCGATGTTTTCTAGTCCGCCTAATCCGGGATCACCAATGATGCCGGGGCCGCTGATAAAAAATCCGAAGAAATCATTGAACGGAGTTCCTACATACTCATCGTATTCTTCACTGGCAAAGGTGAAGTTGAAGCGAAGACTATCCCCGATGGGGACCACATCAAATTCAAGATTACAGGCATCGAAGCTGCTGTTTCCGGTGATAGTGGTGATCAAAGGATCTCCGGGAGTGCCGTTAATGGTGGTCGAGGCTTCCGTATTATTCGGACCCAGTAGATTCCCGATGTTTCCTGTTGTAAGGATGATTCCTTCGCCTTGAGCAAAGTCTGCAATCCCCGTAATTGAATAAGTTCCTGATGCACTGTCGGCACATATCAGTTGGGGGTTCAATATTTGAACTCCGTTTCCCGCTATCGCTTGACTCAAATCCGAAGCAGGAACATTGTACTGCAGGTCAATTTGAGCAATAGATTGGGTAGGAATGAGAAGTACGGCAAGCGCAAGAAAGGCTGCTGATAGAAGCTTCATTAGGGTGTTTTTGAATGCGGCTTTCATTGACAAAGAGATTCTAGGTCCATTGCTTTAATGGTATGGAGAGATTCAATCTTATCGGAAGAGATCGTGCTCTTCAAAGAAGTTTTCAACTCATCTTCGATCTGATGCACTCTTTTAGGATAGTCTGCAGGAACCGCTACGATGATGGAGTTTCTTGAACTGCAAGCGGAGCGGAGTTGGAATGGTGTTTCGCTAAATATATCCGATCTCACATCTTTTTCTGCATCAACGGATTGCTCAAACGTAACCTCAAAATACCTATAGTAGGTTGTAGACTCTTGTGCGTTGGAAAGTGATGAAATGAGAAAGAAGCCGATTAAAAAGAAAACGGTCGACTTGCAAGTTTTCAGGGGAGAGAACATAGTCAAGATGTGTGATTACTTGATAAAGTTAGAATTCCATGTAAGCGCATTTGGACGCACCTACGGAAGTTATAAAGAATCACAGTTCAATAACCTCGGTCAACTCATAGATCGCTGTCGCAAGGTTTCGAACAAAATGATACCTGTAGCTGTCGACACGTTCAATGAAGAAGTACGTCCTTTGAGTGCAATACGGATTTGGTCAGTAGAGGTTGCCAAATTTTCGATTTGAATTCCACTTTCCTCAGACCCCATTATTAGCGCCGAAGGCGCAGTGAGATCAGCATCGGTGTATGATAGTTCTGCTTTCTCGTGACAAGCAATTATTCTGAGACCACTTGATTTTAAGAAGTTGAGCGTTTCAGTAAGATTCATTGACCTGCAAATCGGTATCTGAAGAAGCGCACCAGCTGAGGTTTTAATGGCATCGGGCCCTATTTGTGCAGATCCTTTAGTGGGTATTACAACGGCATGAACCCCCGCACATTCAGCGGTTCGGCAGATAGCTCCGAAATTTCGAACGTCGGTTACTCCGTCTAATACGAGGATAAGTGGTGTTTCACCTTTTTCGTAGAGGTCAGGCAGCAACCATTCAATGTTCTGGTATTCGATAGGAGAGATGAATGCGATCATTCCCTGATGATTCTTCCCTGTAACTCGGTCAAGTTTTGCTTTCGGTACATATTGAATGGGGACTTCTGCTTTTCGCAGAGCGTTTACGACGTCATATCCGGCATCACCTTTCAGTCCTTTTTGAACGAGAACTTTTTCAATGGGCTTGCCCTCGTTCAAAGCCTCAGAAATGGGATGAATACCGTAAGCAATAAATTCTTTGTTTTTCATATTGAGCTAATATACCCGGCCGTTGCGCCAAGATTCGATGGATCTGTACCAAGATGGTTTGTAATAATCTTCTCGATTGAGACGATAATCGTTTTCAGTAAAGGGATTGTCTACTTTTATAAATCGAAAAGTGATGGAAAGAGGATTGCGGTCCTCGCCATAAATCCAGGTTTCTAATTGGCCTGTTTTGTAAATTTTGTCAGGCTCTCCGTAGATGATGTAAACCAATCCTCTGTCTGACATCCAGCCCTCGAGATGCGAAGAGAAAAATCTGTTGGCAGTCTCTACTCTCGCATAGTAGGTTTTGATATTCTTTCGTGCACGATTCCTGTCTCCTGCCCAATCCACCCAGTATTTTTCCATTTCTACCTTAAGGGCAGGGGCTTCCAGAAGGTTTTTATATTCTTTTCCACTAACTAAATAGCGAAAAGGGTCTACCATATTTTGGACGTTTTGGATCTCGGGAAACTCATCTGAAGAAACGAAAAGTGTAAATCCTTCTTTTACCGTAGTGTCCAATCGAAAATGGTAGAATCCTTCATTTTTGGAAGTGAAATTGAATTGACCGGAATCCCCTGCAAGCACAAATTGATCATCGGGATTATAGTCAAAAGGCTTTGGCTCATAATAGGCAAAAGGAGGCGGAGGCAGCGGGAATGAGCGGTTGTAATAATTTACATAAATGACCGAGGCGTCTTGTATTTCGAAGTCCAACCTATAGCTGGTGTTATTCTTTATTCTATCCGTAAACAGCGGAGTTGACGAACCCTGTTCAAATAAGAGGAAATTTTCGCGGTTGTTTAATCCGTCCTTTCTGGTGATGATGAGCTTTTCGGAGCTTTTTCCATTTGATTCGTCTCGAATGGTTGCGGTTACGCTGTAGTTATTGCCTGCGGGTAGATAAATGTCGGTTTTAATCAATGCCGTTTCTCCTTTTTTCTGTTTTGGTATGGGGGGAACTGAAACGGTCTTTTTTTGTGGTCTGGCGGTTGTCTCCACCTTTCCGGGAATGGGTTCTATTTCCACAATAACCGATGCCTCATATTCTTCATCTGATCTCACATAGAGCAAGTTTTCAGTATCGAATTTGATGAATACAGTTGTAGAGTCTGAGCTTTTATGAAAGAGTTTAATCTCAGGTTGAATGTTCAATTTGGCCTCGCCATATGAGGTGGGAGAATTTTCCGAAGAAACCTCACTGGCGGAAGAGCATGCCTGAAAGAGGGAGCCAATCAGCACAATACCAAGAAAGCCATATAGCCTATTCGTTCTCACCATCACCAATTAGATTACTGCTCAATTTTTTGTTGGCTCGCACGCCGAGCTCTTCCAATTGTTTGGCTTGATTCACTAATGAACCTTTCCATCTCGAAGTTTTTTCATGGCATCGTTATACGTAGCTGATGTGCGATCAATTTGCAATCGCCTATTTTCTCAAAATCTTCTGCAAACCCAACGAATTTCTCCAAGAGAAGCTTTCCGCGATCGGCAATTTCAAGAGCATTTCTGTTTTGGTATTCATGCTTCCAAGTGGTCGAAATGATTTTGAGCGAAGCAATCAACGTCGTAGGACTTACCATTACTATACCTCGATCATAAGCTTCGTTAAAGAGACTGTGATCTGCTTGCAAAGCTAGTAAATAGGCCGGCTCTATGGGAACAAACATTAAAATGAAGTCCAGATTTTTGCCGGATGCCGACTCTTGGTATTTCTTTTCAGATAGTCCCTTTGATGTGATTTTTTAGAGAAATCAGATGATTTTTCAGATACCTCTCTTTGGGCTTTGGTTCCTCTTCGGTGACAAAATCCTCATAGGCCTTCAATGATACTTTGCTGTCTACTATCACCCACTTATCATCGGGCAATTTGATCATTACGTCAGGTTGGAAACGCCTGCCCTCATCGGAAGAAAAACTTTTTTGAAGGAAATACTCTTCGTCTCTTCTCAATCCCGACCCTTCCAAGATACTTTCAAGAATCATTTCTCCCCAGTTTCCCTGCACTTTGGTGTCGTTTCGCAGAGCCTTCGTGAGGTTCTCAGCTTCTTCGGTCATCTTGGCACTCATTTCTCGCAAAGTCCTAAGTTCTGCTTTGAGTCCCGAGGTTTCTTTTATGCTGTCCTTGTGGGTTTCATCTACTTTTTTATCAAATGAGACGAGTCTTTCTTTGAGTGGGCTAAGCAATTGATCAATAGACTCCTTACTCTTTCTAGAGAAACTTTCTGTTTTTTCTTCAAAAATCTGATTGGCAATAAGCTTAAAATCCTTGGTGAATTTTTCCTGCATTGTTTGAATGTCGGCTCTTTGCTCTTCGATTTGCTTCTCGACATTCGATTTTTCGGCCTCCAGTCGTGAGACTAGAACCAGTGCTCTTTCTTTTTCATCTCTGAGTCGCTCCAAGGAGATGTTGATTTCTCTTGCCGACTGTTTCAACTCTTCATTTTTTTCTGTTTCTGCAAAAGCTTGGCTTTGTTCTCTTCAAGTTCTCGGAGAATTTGTGCAGAATTATCTTTCCTTTTTGCAAGCTGAAGTCCGGTAAAAACTCCAATAACCAAGGCGAAAAAGACCAGTCCCGATATCAATAGAAGGGTTTCTGCACCCATTCACTCAGTTGTTTTTTAGTTGTTCAAGATTACCACAAAGGTACCAACTTCTATTCGTTCGAATAGATCAATAACATCAGCATTCTTCATTCTGATGCACCCCTTGCTGGCAGGCTTTCCGATGAGTCCTTCTTCGTGAGTGCCGTGAATAAATATTCCCCTGTTGTATGAATCTACATCTCCACCTCGATTTATTCCTTCTTCCATTCCTGCTAAATGCATAACTCTGGAAGTGATGAGGTCTTGATTGGTAGACTTTGCCTGCAAAACAGGCTCTGTCTTTTCGCCCGTGTAGGAACTTTTTGTTTGATAATGCCGAATGGCTCCACATCTGAGCCAACTTTTTCTACCACTTTGTGTAGCCCTTGAGGCGTTTTGAAACTACCTTTTTCGCCGCCCAGTCCTTTTTTTGCAGTTGAAATCGTGTAGCTGGCTATTATCTCATTATTCTCTACCAGAAAGAGCTTTTGCTTCTTTACGGCCACGTAAAGAAATGAGTCAAATTCCTTGTCGGAATACTTTATGGAAAGGTATTCCATTAAGAAAGTTCGAGCATACCATTGCTTTGTTCCTTCCTATGCTGAAGCTTAAAGAGATCACAGAGAAAATGAGAAATATGGTCCAAGTGTTTTTTCATTTAGAAAAAGCTGATAAAACCAAAGTGTATTTTTCCTCCTCTGAAAGAAATGTTATTGCCAAATTGTCTTCCTAATGCATAAGTTAAAGAGAAGACTCCTGCATTGGTCTCAAAGTTTACACCTGCGCCAAAGCCAAAAGGAGTATCTGATATCGTAGTTTCTGTCAGATTCATCTTCATAGTATGCCTGATCGAAAAATACGAAAAGGTTCGAATTCTGTTCAAGAATGAATCGGTACTCAATCGTTCCTATGGCAAAGGAAGAAGCAAAGATGGCTTGTTCGTCGAATCCTCGAAGGGTTTTCAATCCACCGATTCTATAGATTTCGTTTCGAAACATATTTTCATTCAGGAACATTCCACCCTGCATACGGATGTGCAGGGCACTTCGTTTAAATAGAGGCAAAAAAAAGCCACCGTCTAAGTTGAAATTATAGATGTCGCTTTTTTGATTTGCCTCTCCTTCCACTTGTGAAGTCACCTCTTTTGACCCGCTGCTGCTGTGGCTTCCAGGTAGTATCCGTTGCGAGGGTTAAATCGATAATCCAGATCTGAAACATAGGCTCCTATCCCAAATAGATTCGTTTGAGAATCGGCAAGATCGGGGGAAACAAAATCATCATTTCCAATGGTATTGGCTCCTTGGTTTTCATAAAAAATTTTGAGTCTTTTATCTCCAAGAAGTAATATTCTAGTCCTACATTCAGTCTGTTTTGGCTAAAAGTAGTATCCCGACGGTAAAGGTTAAATTTGAAATCTATTCCGAGGGGAGTATTAAAGAGAAAGGGGTATTTGAATTGGATGTCAAGTTGACTTGTTTGCGTCTGTAATCGCTGCCATTGCAGTTTTATTGTTTCTCCTCTTTTCAAGGCATTTAGCAAGTTGAGTTTCACATCTCCTGTAAATAGAATATCTCCTGTTACCGGGTCGGGTAGCACCCCCAGAATCCCATCAAAGTTGCTCGATTTACGTGGTTGGAGGTAGAGGTAAATGTCTGCCATTCCTGGTCGCATGCCCACTTCATAGGGCTTGATGGTTTGCACGAACGGGATCTCCTTAAGACGGGTGGGAATGTTTCGAAGTTCATTTTGATTGTAAGGTTCACCTTTCTTAAATCCGATGAAGTTTTCGATGTATTTTCGATTGGTGCTCAATTCGCCCTTGATGATCAAGCTGTCAATTTTCACGAAATCCCCTTTTTGGAAATTCAGTGTAGCCCGAATTTGATCCCACTTTATCAATTTGAACGCTGTCAAGATAGACTTGAGCGAATGGATAACCCGTGTTTTCGGCCTCGTCTAGAAGCTTCTTAAACAAGCGTTGGATCTGATTTGCGTTGAGCGATTCTTCGAAATACAATTCTTCTCGAAACCCAATTTTAGATAGAGTCTCCTCGGCAACATTTCCACCACGGAGGACGCCCCATTTAAATTTTGGTCCCACATAAATTTGCACTTCTACTGTGTCTGAATCGAAGGATTCAATGCTATCGATCCCTGCGGTTAAGAATCCTTCTGCTAAGAATTGGTCTTTAACTAACTTTATTTCCACCAGTGCTGACAACGAGTCTGTAATACCATTAAAGAAGAGTGGAGGCTCGAATGAAGTGACTTTCTGATCGTATTTTAGTGCCAGAACTTTCTGCCCATGAGCCCCCACAATGGAATAGTAGCAAAAGCCGATACAAACAGCGCAGATTTTTAAAAAGTAATTCAAGTTCAGGTTTTGAATATGTGTCTTTCAGAATAGGAGTCAATCAAATTTAAACGGTTTTTGTACGTTTAATTATATTTGTACCAACGAGATCTCCGGAATGAAGAAAGCAAGTATAGTACTATCCGTCCTTTTTGTCTTGGCAATTGTGCTAAGTTCATGCCGCACTCAGAAGAAAGCATGCGCCGCTTACAGCAAAGTAGAGCAAACAAAACAAGCTCAAGACTCACCGAGCTAATGGCTTTTTGGAGTCCTGTTGAAAGTGAGGATGCCTTGAAGGAACTGATAGATTCGTCAGCTGCATCGTCTGTGTTTATTCTAAAGCACAGTTTTCGATGTGCCCTGAGTTCTATGGCCAAAAGTCGCATCGAGAAAAGCAAGGATGATAGACTCGGTACTATTTAATTGACGTTATCCAAAGGATCAGGAAGTGAGTAATGCGTTGGCAGAAACATTTTCGGTTTCGCATGAATCACCGCAAGCATTTCTTAATTAAGGATTCTAGACTTATCGAGGTGAAATCTCATTTGGCAATTAAGCCTCATGGATTTAGTATACTGCTGGATTCTTTTGCAGATCAATCAGCAAATCCATAATTTTAGGGAAGTATCCGTTCATATTGTATTGAATGTAAACCACGAAGGGTGAAGTTGGAAATTTTTGTTCTTTATTCTCTTAGTTCAATCAGAACAGAATCACCTCTAGTATTGTTACTTTTACGGTTAATGCCCGCGTTTTTTAAGGAAAATATCGTTTTTATTTTTAGTTGTACTGGCTGTGGCTTTGCCAAAGCACAAACCGGTGAGGCAACAATATTTGACGAGTCAGTAGTCCTGTACGACCGATCTGTTTACGGTGGAGCTATATTGCATACTAATGGATGGGGGGCTCATATCACTTTCACTAAAAACAAGGGTGCCTTTAAATCAAGGCTTTTGCAATTTGATATCGTAGGGATGAAGCATCCCAAAGAAGTTAGGAGCTTTAATCCATATTACGACGACAGCAGAAGCTATATTTATGGCAAGTTGAACAACTTTTTTGTAATAAGGCCTACCATAGGGAAGAAGTATTTGAAATTTGATAAAATTCGAAAGTCAGGGGTAGCTATCGGATATAATTGGAGGGTAGGGCCTTCACTAGGATTTACAAAGCTCGGTTTATCTTGAGATTGGTATTCCGGGGGAGGGGGACAATTTAACTATGTGGATGTTCATTGTAGAAAAATACGACCCTGAAAAACATAAGCCCGAAGATATTTTTGGCAGAGCCAGCGGTTTAAGAGGTTTCAGTGAGCTTCAGTTGAATCCTGGTGTACATGGAGCGTTCGGCTTGAATTTTGAATACGACCCCGAAAGAGAGGGAATTAAAGGAATAGAGGTAGGAGCAACAATAGACTACTATCCTCTGGGCGAAATAGACATAATGGCCTTTGCAGACAATAAGGCGCTGTTTTTTAACTTTTACGTCGCACTGCAATTTGGTGCAAAATTTAATAAATAATGGAGGCTGTAATAGAAGAGAGAAAAGAGCGGGTTAAAAAGCCTCAGTGGCTAAGGGTAAAATTACCCACAGGAGCCGAATACAAAAAAGTACGTGATATAGTTGAAGAGCACAAATTGCACACCATTTGTGAGAGTGGAAATTGTCCTAACATGGGAGAATGTTGGGGCGCAGGTACAGCTACATTTATGATTTTGGGTAATATCTGTACACGTTCGTGCGGTTTCTGCGCGGTTGACACAGGCCGTCCCGAAGCGGTAGATACTTTCGAGCCCGGCAGAGTAGCGCGGTCGGTGAAACTAATGGGGGTGAAGCACTGTGTTATCACTTCAGTAGATCGTGATGACTAGCCGATGGAGGAAGTCTGATTTGGGCTCAGACTGTTAGAGCCATTAGAAACCAATCTCCCGAGACAACATTGGAAACATTGATTCCCTGATTTCATGGGAAAATGGGAAAACTTTCAAAATATTATTGGAAGTCGCTCCCGAAATCGTTTCTCACAATTTGGAGACAGTCCGCCGACTTACTAAACATGTGCGCATTCAGGCCAAGTATGACCGAAGTTTAGAGGTTTTGAGAATGATGAAGCTTGGAGGTATGAAAACAAAATCGGGCGAAATGCACGGATTAGGCGAAACGGATACTGAGGTCATCGAAACAATGGAAGATTTAAGGAGTGTAGGAACAGATATACTGACACTCGGGCAATATCTGCAGCCCACTAGAAAACATTTACCTGTGGTTGAATTTATAACTCCTGAAAAATTTGCAGAATACAAACAATTAGGTCTGAAAATGGGTTATAAGTTTGTGGAAAGTGGCCATTGGTAAGATCCTCTTACCACGCGGAAAAGCATCTTTTTTGACTTGTTAAGAAATCAAGAAGAGTTGAAAGTCTAAATTAACACGGTTTAGCTTTTTTGTTAAATTTACGCCACTTTAAGCTTGCGAAAAACTGTATTAAAATCAAAGAGTATGAAAATTAAAAATTTACTCATTACCCTAGGGTTAGCTTCAATTGCCGGTATTGGCTGGTATGTTGTGAATAACGATGGGCACGAAGCCGCGGCATATGTTCCGAGAAGCGACTACAATAAAGCCGAGACAGGCGCATTGGGAGCGGTAGAATATTACAAGTCCATTAAAGCAAATGTTTACACTGGAGAAATTGAGTCTGAGGACATTCTCAGTATGCAGAAAGCACTAAAAAAGGTGAAGTTGCCACAAGCGAAAAATGAAGATATCGATTGGGAATCTATGGGTCCCAATAATGTTGGAGGTAGAACACGAGCAATTTTACCCCTATCCGAGGATCCAAATGCCCTGATAGCTGGTGGTGTTTCCGGAGGAGTTTTTAGAACCGACAATGGTGGTCTGTCATGGAACTTGCTAGAAGGATTTGATTCCTATCTGATTGTTTCCTCCATGGCTCAGTTGGGTAATGGAGCAATTTACGCTGCGACAGGTAATAGTAGCGAAAGTCCAGACGGAAGCGGAGGCTCACGCTTTATCGGGAGAGGTCTTTTCGTTTCGAATGATAATGGTGCTACATGGGATTTAGTTTCAGATTTTGAGCCGCATCCTTACAATCTTAGTTCAGATTGGGCTAATATTGATGTGATCAAAGCAGATCCCGTAAATCCTGATAAGCTTTGGATAGGTTCCAATTTAGGCTTTTACCCTTATATACATGGCAGTGAGTACTCTAGAAGACAATCAACTCTTTAGGATCAATTCAAATGAACTATTCACTGTATCCAACGTTAAGGATTTTGACATTTCACCTGATGGACAAACCATTCCTTGCCATTATGTCCGGAAATAGACTTTATACATCCAATGATGGAGGTGCTAATTTCAATCACATCAACTGCTCTAATTGTTTTTCAGGTTTACCTGGAGCTTTCGGTACCGCAGAAATAGCCATTTCGCGCAACAATTCTGACATAATGTATTTGTCTGTCTAGCAACAGCGTCCAGACATTTGGTTTTTTGAGAGGAATTTGTATGCGTCTGTAAACGGCGGTAGTACTTGATCCGTTATTGCACCACCAAGTACTCATGGTGGTACACTTTCACAGTTTACTCCGTTTTTTAATGGTCTTTCTGCTCAAGGTTGGTACGATCAATATGTTAACCAGTATTCCAAATGACGAGTCCGAGGAAGTAATATTGGGTGGTATTCGCATGTGGAGATGGCAATATGCCGGAACTACTCCAGGTATTACAGCTTGGGAAGAAGTGAATGCCAACTTCACGTCAGTCCCAGGTGAGCCACCTAGTCCTATCTATGTGCACTCAGACATTCATAGCGATGCTTGGGATTCTCAAGGAAGACTATACATTGCTTGTGATGGTGGAATCTTCCGATCAGACAACAATGGATTGACTTGGGCAGGCTTTGAACCAAAACTACACTACAACTCAATTTTATGCGATTGCCTTTAATCCATTTGGACAAATCCTTGGTGGATTGCAGGACAATGGATCCCTTTGGCTGAGTTTAGAAGGTGTAAACCCTAAGTTCGCACTACAATTTTCAGGCGGAGATGGTTTTTCTTGTGAAATCTCACAGTTCTTTCCTGATTATATGTTTATGTCTCAGCAGAGAGGAACTATTTTCCGTTCAGCAGATAGAGGAGAAAGTGTTTCCCTAATGCAAGGATTGATTAATCCGGGAAATGCAAGTTCAGATTTTACTACGGATATGGCGCTCCATGAGAATCCCAACAATGAGAATTCTGAGATATTTGTAGAGTATCTCCTGCCATAGACTCTCTTATGGTTAGTGTTTTATGATTCTGCAGTTGTTACACCTGAGGGAGATTCGATAACCGCGAGAATACCAGCTAATTCTGAAGTTCAAGTAGATGCAGAGAACAACGATTACCTGCTTAATTACACAACTGAAGATGACATTAACTTTTATTCTTACTTTCAGAGACTAGATCACGATGGTCAATGTATTAGAGTTTCACGACATAGCTGATACCGTGTTCGTTCAGGAAAACCTCAGTTTTTGTTTGCAGCGGGTTACTCACATGGAACTTTTGTAACACGACAACCACTCAAGACGAATGGTGTACCTCAGTTTTATCAAGTGGATAACCATAGTACCCGGATCTCAAGTATCAAGTATGGAGTGGTCACCTGATGGCGATCACCTGTATGTTGGGTATGACAACGGGCAGTTGATTAGGCTTAGTAATTTTAACAGTGCTTGGACTGCAGAAGACCAATCATGCAATCAAGATGATAGTGTAATTATGTGAAGTAGTTATTCACACAGGATTAGGTGCGATTACTGATATAGAAGTTGACTATTCTCAAGGACGAGGCGAAGATGCTAGTGAGAGAGTTGCTATTTCTGTAGGTGGTTATGGTGGTTTAGGGAAAGATCAGAGTTTCTGATCAAGCTGCTTCTGTTAACGGGTCAAGGCACCTTTGAAAATGTTTGGAATGTTCCTTCAGAGTTTATAGGAATGCCTGCTTATAGCGTAGATATGGATATTGATAAACCCCGAAATTCTTTTGGCTGGTACTGAATACGGAGTGTGGTACAGTGGTGACAATGGTGAGACTTGGAGCGAAGCCAACAATGGAGATATGCCTCGAGTTCCCGTTTATGACTTGCGTCAACAAAAACGTGAGGCATGGAATGTCGCCAATAGCGGAGTCGTTTATGCAGGTTCTCACGGACGCGGCGTATTTAAAACGAGCTACTTACTTACTCCAACAAGTGTAGAAGATATTGTTGATGACGTTCCTGTGCTAAATGAGTTGAAAGTATTCCCTAATCCTGTTACATCTCGAGCGAGTGTATCTTTTGATCTTGGCACCACTGCTGATATTGAAGTGTACATTTACAGCATCGATGGAAGACTCATTGAAGCTTTCCAAGAGCAACGAGTTGGGGCAGGTGTGAATCGACAAATTGACTTTGACGCTTCCGACTATTCAAGAGGTCAGTACATTTTGCAACTCAGAGTTGGAGATACTTGGAATAGTGCAAAATTTGTAGTGACGCGCTAAAAAACTTAATCATCAATTTTAAGGGTGGGTCAGAGTTGTCTGATTCACCCTTTTTTATTTCTATGAAAAAAACAAGGGTTGCAATAAACGGTTTTGGAAGAATTGGGCGCTGTTTTACCAGACGTGTCTTTGAATCTTACCTTGACCAAATTGAGATCGTAGCGATAAACGATCCCGGTACCATCGAAGCAATCAGTCATCTTTTGAAATACGATAGCGTTCAGGGTACTTGGACACATGCGGTAGATTATCATCTTGACTCACTTTTGGTAAATGATGTGGTGATACCTGTTTTTCATGAGCGATCTCCCGCAGCCATTCCATGGAAAAGCCTCGAACCGGACCTTATTTTAGAGAGTACCGGTAAATTCAAGACAGTTTCAGAGGCATCTGTTCATTTGCAGAATGCCGATAAGTGCTTGATCAGTGCGGTAGCAGCAGACGAAGAGGTAAAGACGATTGTACTAGGTGCCAATGAGCACATCTTAAAGAAATCAGACAGACTGATTTCAAACGCTTCATGCACAACCAATTGTGCTGCACCTTTGGTTGATATAATTGACAAAGAACTTGGCATAGATAGCGGCTATATCACTACGGTACATAGCTACACAGGCGATCAGGCGTTACACGATACCATGCATACCGACCTCAGACGAGCTCGAGCTGCTGCTTTATCAATAATTCCCACCACAACGGGCGCTGCGAAAGCCATAAC
The DNA here is from genome assembly GCA_942492545.1 of uncultured Cryomorphaceae bacterium. GTDB lineage: Bacteria > Bacteroidota > Bacteroidia > Flavobacteriales_D > Cryomorphaceae > JAKVAV01. The sequence goes on from CALOFA010000040.1 coordinate 40,418, forward strand.
AAAGATTTTTCCTCACCTCGAAGGAAATCTAGGTGGAGCCGGTATCAGAGTCCCTGTACCCAATGCATCCCTTACTGACGTGACATACTCAGTGAAGAAAAAAGCGACGGCTCAGGAAATAAATGAGTTATTCCTGAATGCCGGTAAAACCTCATGGAAGAACTATCTGGAGTACACGGATAAACCCTTGGTGAGTTCAGATATAATTGGAAATAACCACTCGTGTGTGTTTGATAGCCAGCTGACTTCTGTTGTTGGTAATCTGGTAAAAGTGGTTGGATGGTATGACAATGAAATGGGATATGCTTCGAGGCTCTGCGACCTTATTGTTTATTGGAATAAATTATAGGTTTGGTTCCGTAGCTTTTCAACTCTACCTTTTCTTGGTACACTGCATAAGTGTAATTATTTATCCAGTCGCCAAGGTTGATGTATTCCCCACCATTGCTCAATTCGATTACCATCGGTAAATGACGATGGCCAAAAATGAAATAGTCAAAATGTTCTTTTTCTGCTATTTCATTCGAATAAATTGCGAGCCACTCTTCTTCGGCTCCCAAGAATACTTTATCGCTTTCTACTCCTTTTTTTCTGCTCATTCTAGAGAAGAAATTGGCAAGTCCAATCCCGAAATTCGGGTGTAATCTGGCAAAAAGCCACTGGCAGAGACCAGATCGAAACACTTTTTTAATGAACTTATAGCCATGGTCGCCCGGCCCTAAGCCATCACCGTGACCGATGTAAAACTTTTTTCCGTTTAAGGTTCTTTGAATGGGCTCACGGTGCAGCTCCACCCCGATTTCATTCGGAATATAGTCGAATATCCACATGTCGTGGTTTCCAATAAACCAATGCACCTTAGTTCCCGAGTCTACAATCTCGGCTAGCTTACCAAGAATACGGACATGTCCGCGAGGGACTACCGTTTTGTATTCAAACCAAAAGTCAAAAACATCGCCGAGAATAAAAATCTCTTCTGCCTCATGACGAACTTCTTCGAGCCACTGAACCACCTTTTTTTCTCTCAAAAGGCTTTCTTCAGGAGAGGGCGCTCCCAAATGAAAATCTGAAGCGAAGAAGTATTTCTTCATCAATTAGGAATTGAAAATCTCGTCTAGTTTTTGCTCCAATGCGGCGCCTCGAAGTTTGGTTGCGATGACTTTTCCTTCAGGGTCAATTAAGACTGTGAAAGGGATACTCTTCACGTTGTATAGCTCAGCTGCGGTTGATTGCCAAAATTTTAAATCACTTACATGAGGCCATTCGAGTTGATCTTTTGCAATCGCTTCCAACCATTTTTCTTTATTCCTGTCAAGAGAAACACCGAAGATTTCGAAATTCTCGTTCTCAAATTTCTTGTACATCCTAACGACATTCGGATTCTCCATTCTGCATGGCTTGCACCAAGAAGCCCAAAAATCAATGAGAACATAGTTTCCTCTTAGGTCAGAAAGTTTCATGATGTCCCCATCGGGATTTGGCAGAGCAATTTCAGGTGCCATTGTCCCCGGATCCAGAAGGGTTTCAAATCGCAATTGGTTTTCCATAGACCGCCATTTGATCACTCAGGTTATCAAAGAAATAGTTTCCTTGCAGCTTTGTCGAAAGAGCATTCTCGAACCTTTTGAAGTGCTCCATATCTTCCTTCATATTCAGTCTTTGCAAAGCAGTGAAGTTGGCCAGTTTCCCAGGATCACTATTGATAAAATCAATCAAGTAGTCTCGGTATTCTTGTCTTGTTCTATTGTATGAGTTTCCCAACTCAACTCTTTTCTCGCTTTCTCCCGTTGTAGCAGAGGAGCGCAAGGCAGTCATCAATGAGTCCAGCTCTTTTTCAAACGCAGTTGTACTTGTAAGAAGATCCCGTAAACGCTCACTTTCTTCGCTTCCTGAAATTGAATAGGTCTCTCGAATTTTTTCGGCATCTCCGTCTATTTTCACATTCGAATTGGTGCTATCCAAAATCAAAATCATCGAGTTTTCCTCACCTAACGACAGAGTGTAGAAATCAGGTCTGCCGGCTTTGAATTCAAGTTCAAAATTTCCATTTGGATCTAAGCGCACATTTCTGAGGGTATCAGGTATTCCGTTGGTATAGCTAATCAAAGATATAGTATTGCCCGCTGGCATTTGATATTCTCCCTGAAAATGGTATTTGCGGTCGGTTGACTTTCACAGCTGAACAAGGCGGCTGATATCAATGCGAGTAGAATTAATTTAGTTCTCATTCTTCAAGTAGTTTTCTTAGAATTTCACTAGCCATCTTTGGGTTGGCCTTTCTGTTTGAGAGCTTCATCACTTCTCCCATAAAAAGACCAAGAAGTCCTTTGTTGCCTTTTTTGTAGGCTTCTGCTTTATCGGGAAAAGCAGCTATGGCTTGCTTGGCTAGTACTTCCAGAGAGTCGTCGTCACTTTCTTGCAGTAAGTTTTCGCTATCCGCAATTTCAGCTGCCGTTTTGCTGGGTTGCTCAATAAATTTGGGGAATAACTGTTGGGAAGCAGCTGAGTTACTGATCTTGTCTGAATCGATTAAGGCAATGATCTCTGCAATTTGAGATGGTTTTAACGGAAACTCTTCAATCGAAGTTGCCGATTGGTTTAGGTGAGATTTGATTTCTCCGATTACCCAATTGGCGGCAGCCTTGTAGTTTTTAGTATACCCGATTAAGTCGTTAAAATAAAGCGCTATCGGCTTTGACTCGATCAGGATTCCCGCATCATACTCCGATAGTTGGAGCTCATTGATGTACTTCTTGTAAAGCTCGTTGGGTAGGGGCGGCATCTGTTCCTTCACCCTGTCAATGTCTGACTGCTCTAGCGTGAGCGGTTGGATGTCGGGCTCGGGGAAATACCTATAGTCGTGTGCGTCTTCCTTTCCTCTAAGGGCAAAGGTAGTTCCCTGAACGGCGTCGAAACTTCGGGTCTGTTGAATGATTTCTCCGCCGTTTTCCAAGATTTCAATCTGGCGCTTCATCTCAAATTCGATAGCTCGCTGCACGTTTCGTAGTGAGTTCATGTTTTTTACCTCACAGCGATTTCCGAACTCTTTCGAACCTTTAAGCATGACCGATACGTTGGCGTCGCATCTCATGCTTCCTTCTTCCAAGTTCCCGTCACAAACTTCCAGATACCTCACCAAGCGACGAATCTCAAGCAAATAATTGTAGGCCTCTTCAATGGAGCGGATGTCCGGTTCAGAAACTATTTCCAGAAGAGGTACGCCTGCTCGATTTAAATCAACCAGTGTGTTGAACGGATCTTGGTCGTGAATGCTTTTACCGGCATCCTCCTCTATGTGAATTCTGGTTATTCCTATTCGTTTGATTTCGTTATTGGCATCCTTTACATCCAAGAAACCATCGGTGCAAATAGGAGTGGTGTCCTGAGTGATTTGATAGCCCTTCGGCAAATCGGCATAGAAATAATTTTTTCTAGCGAAATGCATAGCCCTGGTGATCGAGCAATTTGTCGCTAGTCCCAATTTAATAGCGTATTCGATCACTTTCTTGTTCACTCTTGGCAAAGTGCCGTGCTGCCCCATACAGGCGGAGACGTATTTGAATTCGAGGAGATTCGTAGTGAGTTCAAATCTCCGCATAAGCCTTTGACTTTGTCAGAAGTCAAGCGAACTTCAAGTCCTACGACCAACTGGTATTTTTTCAATATTTCTGTTGCTTTCTTCGATCATAGTCTTTTCAATCACACCTTCGAGTTACAATTCATTTTTGGTGAGATGCATTAGCGGCAGCCGCAACTACATCAGCGTGAGTCGTTTCAACGATTCTTCCCTCTACTCCCAAATCGGTTATTACGCTCATTCCAAAACATCTAACTCCCATGTGTCGTGCAGCGATTACTTCCGGAACAGTGCTCATACCAACGGCATCCGCACCTATTATTCTCACGTATTTGTACTCGGCAGGTGTTTCGAGGCAAGGTCCGGATAGGCCCGCATAAACTCCTTTTTGAACGGATATACCTTTTTCTGCTGCCACAGTCTCTGCTTCGCGAATCAGTTCGTGGTCGTAGGCTTGACTCATATCGGGAAACCGTGGCCCCCATTTATCATTGTTCGGCCCCATCAAAGGGTTTGTCGGAAAAAGATTGATATGGTCACTGATGATCATCACATCTCCGATTTCAAAATCGGGATTCACTCCTCCGCACGCATTCGAAACCATCAGGAGTTCGATTCCCATTAGCGCCATAATTCTCACTGGAGCCACCACCTTGTCCATGGAATAGCCTTCGTAGAAATGGAACCGTCCTCGCATAGCCAGAACCGTTTTTCCTCCAAAATCACCAAGGATGAATTGCCCTCATGTCCTATCACAGTGGATTGAGGAAAGTCAGGGATATCACTGTAGCTAATTCTTTTTTTCACTGAAATTTTCTGAGCGACGGCATCCAAACCGGAACCTAAGATTATTCCTACTTGAGGTTTAAGTTCTCCAAAGTGTTCCTTAAGAAAATTGAGTGAGCTGTTGAGTTGGGTTTCGTTCATATCGATCGAATCATGGCGTTGAATCTTTCAGCATCGCTGCCGAAATCGGTCTTTATTTTCCAGTACAGTACGTCGATCTGGTTTTCCTCGAAAAATGCTACGTGGGCCTTTAGCCGTTGTGCATCTTTTTCAGTAGTGAGTACTATCGGTTTTTCAGGCCCAAAAGTATCAATAAAATCGCGGAGCTTAAACAGTTCCTCGGGCCTAAACAGGTGATGGTCTTTAAATTTGAAGTGCTTTACAACTTTGAAGCGTTTTTGAGCTTCCTGTTCAAAAGTCAGTGGATTTGCGATGGCCGATACCAGAACGACATTTGAAAAATCTGATGAATCGGTAAGATTTGAATTTAGATCACAAATTTCACCGTATGAAATAGCTGAAAAAACGACACTTTGACCACTGGTAGCTAAGCTTGATGCTAATTGGTTTTTATTTTTTTCACTCGCATCAAAAGGTGTTTTTGTTACCACAATAGCTTGCGCACTCTTGCTTCGTTTTTTGATGTCTCGAAGATTTCCTGCCGGCAAAAGGTAGTCAGAAGTAAAAGGTCTGTCCCAAGTGGTTAAAAGAAGGTAGAAGCCTGCTTTTACCTTTCGGTGTTGCATGGCATCATCCAGAATGACCGTTTTTATATCAGGGTGATTGATTTTTAAATATTCCAATCCTCTTTCTCGGTTTTCATCCACCAACACAAAAAGATTCGGGTGTTTATTCTTTAGAAGTAGTGGTTCGTCACCGCATTGAGTGGCTGTCATTGATGCATTTACCACCACTGTTCCTTTGGTTTCGCGTCCATAGCCACGGCTCAGAATAGCGACACTCTCGGTTCCTAAAAGCGACACTAAGTAGTCTGCCATCGGGGTTTTACCGGTGCCGCCCAAACTGAGGTTTCCCACGACAATTGTTTTCTGGGAAGGCTTATACACCTTGAGAATTCCAGAGTCATACAATAGATGCCGCAAGCTCAATATAAAGCCGTAAACCCAAGAGAGCGGTAATAAGAGCTTTCGTAATTCTTGCATTCCTTAGCTTTGTTCGAAAGAAAGGATCAAATATGCCACAAATTAAAGAGATATGCAGCTACCTCGAACAATGGGCTCCTCCTGCGTATTCAGAGTCATACGATAATGTTGGGTTATTGGCAGGAGACCAAGATAACGAGGTGAACGGTATTTTGGTAAGTCTCGACTGTACCGAAGCCATAATCGATGAGGCTATTGAGAAGGGATGCAATATGGTAGTTTCGCACCACCCTATTGTTTTCAAAGGTTTGAAGAGCCTTACCGGAAAAACATATGTAGAACGAACCATTTTGAAAGCCATAAAGAATGACATCGCCATTTATGCCATTCACACCAATTTGGACAGTGTCTTGACCGGTGTCAACGGCAAGATTGCCGACAAGCTGGGGCTTATGAATCGTTCGATTCTCAATCCAAAAAGAGGAGTCCTTAATAAGCTCACCGTATTCGTGCCAAAGGAAGATGCAGAAAAAGTGAGAACGGCCATGTTTGAAGCGGGAGGAGGAGTGATCGGCAATTACAGCAACTGCAGTTTCAACGTAGATGGAACGGGCACCTTCCATCCGGAAGATGGCGCTCAACCCGCTATTGGATCGGTAGGTAGAACCCAAGAGGAAGAAGAGTCAAGGGTGGAGATCATGTTTCCTACCTATCTTTCTTCCGGGGTTTTAGCGGCTATGAAAGGTTCTCATCCTTACGAAGAAGTGGCTTATTACCTTCATTCACTTGATAATGAAAACCAATATGTAGGTTCAGGGATGATTGGTGAGCTTCCCGCTCAAATGGCAGCTTCTGATTTCTTGAGCTTTTTGAAAAATTCCATGGACTTAAAGATTATCAGGCACACTGAACTTCTCAAAAAGGAGATTAAAAGGATAGCGATATGTGGAGGTGCAGGCAGCTTTTTGCTGTCTGATGCCAAACGATCAGGAGCCGACGTTTTTATTACAGGTGATTTTAAGTACCATGAATTTTTCGATGCTGAGGGAGAGCTGATGATCGCGGATATCGGACACTATGAAAGTGAGCGATTTACGATTGATTTAATTGCAGATTATCTACGCGAAAATTTTACTACTTTTGCAGTCCGTTTAACGGAAGTGAATACTAATCCAATCCATTATTTCTGATATTTATGGCAACAGCTAAATCCAAAAAAGGCGTATCTACTGAGGATAAGCTAAGGGCGTTATACAATTTGCAACTGATTGACTCACGAATAGATAAGATTCGTACGGTTCGAGGAGAGTTGCCTTTCGAAGTTCAAGATTTGGAAGATGAAACGGAAGGATTGGCTACTCGTCTTGAAAAACTAGAAGCTGACAAGAAATCGCTTGAAACGGAGATTTCTGATAAGAAAAACGCTATTACCGAGAGTAAAGCACTCATCAAGAAATACAAAGAGCAACAGGATAACGTTCGGAACAACCGAGAGTTTGAGTCTTTGAATAAAGAACTTGAGTATCAGGATTTGGAAATCAAATTGTCTGAGAAGAAGATCAAGGAATTCCAAGCGCAAATTGAAGCCAAGAAAGAGGTGATCGACAGCACTCGCGAAGAGCTTGAAGGTCGTAAGAAAGACTTGGACATCAAGAAGAAAGAGCTAGACGAAATCGTTGGTGAAACCAAGAAAGAAGAAGAAGCTTTGTTGGATAAGTCTGAAGAAGCAGGTCAGAAGATTGATGAGCGACTTTTAAAGGCTTATAAGAGAATCAGGAATGGTTCAAAAAATGGTTTGGCTGTTGTGCCAATCGATCGTGAGGCTTCTGCCGGTTCTTATATTAAGATTCCACCTCAACGTCAGTTGGATGTGGCTGCTCGTCAGAAGATTATCGTTGACGAACACAGCGGAAGAATCCTTGTAGATAAAGAACTTGCTGACGAGGAGAGCGAAAAAATGGAAGCAATGTTCAAGAAGCTTTCTAAATAAAGACAGTAAAATTTTAGCGATAAGACCGAAGCCACTCCATTCCGAGTGGCTTTTTTTACATCCTTATTCCGACCGTTAGTCCGAATACATTTTGCGTGTTTTCAAGCACAGCTCTATTGAGCAGTGTGTAGTCGTAGAGTTCATTAAAAGTAGCGCGAGAATAAGATAGGTCAATGTACCAAGTTGCCAAACGGTAGCCCAAACCAAAACTGATTTCTTGACGACTGAGATTTTCATCCGTTTGCTGCTCATTGACAGTGATGGGATTTGCAAAGTAGGCAAAGCCTCCACGAGCCGAAAAGCTCTTCGTTATTCTGTATTCACCACCTATTCGAAATATATCTGAAGCTGAATAGGCTTGTGAGATTAGGTCATTGATACCTGAAAAATCTGTATCAGCACTAGAGTTGGAATTTCTCAATTCGCCCCCGCCGAAATTGATCCTTTCGTATTGAGCAGAAAGGATACCCTTCTTTCCGATTACTCCTGCAATACTTCCCATAAAGTGCCATGGTGTTCTGATGCGGTATTCAAAAAATCCCGCGTCACTTTGGGCTTCAAATGTTTCTGTTGGGTTTTGGTATCTGGATCGGATATCAGAGGTGAAATTGTCTGTCATTGAAAAGACAGTAGGAGTTCTTACTGACCCACCAAATCGAAGGTTGTCCAACTTGTAAATAAAACCGAACCTGGCGTTTACACCAAGTCCTTCGCTTTGTAGTCTTTCCGTGAGGGTAAATCCGGAAAAATCCGTTTCGGGCTCACCAACGGGACGCTCCTCCGTCTCGACTATACTTTGGTACGAAATGTCTTGAAATCCTAGTCCGAAACCTAGGTACAGCTTGTCATCATAGTTTGCACCGATGGTAAGAGCTGTTTCTGAAAGTCTCCCATCTCTTTCGGCTGTCTGGGTTGTCTCAATCAATTCGTTCGGGTCAAATCCCATTACATATTGTCCATCGTCAATGATGGATGAGTCGATATAGTTTGCGTTGTCGATTACCAATGCGTCCCAAGCCAAACCTGCGCTGAAATCGTTTAGTTCGTCGAGAAACCTGCCGTTGGCCTCTTCCAAAAAGTCACCTGCCAAACCATTAATTGCGAGAGATTGACCGCTCAATCTAGTAATATCGTTGAAGGTATTGATTCTGTTGTAGGATACTGAAAAGTTGACTGATTTCCACTTCGGGTGATCTATGTCATTGGCCAAAACAAAGCCTAAATTATTGACTACCATCTTAGACTTGGACTCTTCTCTTGACGAGAAATCTGTGACTGCATTTATCGAATTGAATTCGTAAGCCGGAGTAAAGCTGATTTCGCCAAATCGAAAAACGCCTACAGCTGCAGGATTGATGTGCAGTGCCGACATATCTCCGCCAAGAGCTCCAAACGCACCTCCCATCGATTCAAAACGCGCAGTTCCTGCAAAGTAATTCGCGGTGTAACGCTGCACATCAGCATCATTTTGGGCGTAAGATGTTAGGGCAGCGCTGAATAGCAGCGCTGCAATTAACATGAGTCTTTTCATAATGAGAGTCTTGATTATCTTCTTCTGCTTCCTCCACTACCTCCTCCTGAGGAGCGGCTCGGCGAAGAAGTTCCGGGAGAACTAAACGTTGATCTGCTTCTCGAAGGACTACTCATAGAAGGAGATGTCGTTCTGGATCTCGTGGGTGAGCTATATGAATTTCCGCTTCTGCCCGAGTTATAGCTATTTCCTGAATTGGATCGATTGTATCTGCTGTAATCAGGAGTCGACCGAGTAGAAGTTTGTCTTTCTCTTTGACGCGTGTAAGGAGAAGCCACCTGATTTTGTCGGGTAGTCCGACTGTTATCACTTCCCATTCTGTTTTGAGTTGAACGGTTGACTCCATCAGGCTGGGCGTAGCGTCGGCTATCCGTTCTGCTGTAGTAGTCAGTGTCAGCTTCAGTTCTTACGGGGCGTGTTCGACTGGTGTTCGATTCTTGAGAGGTGGCTCTTTCTCTGCTGGTCGTGGCGCTATTCGATTTCGGACCATCATCGCCTTGCGTCACAATGCCTCGCCTGTCTGACGTTGTACCCACAACTCCTCCTCTTGAATTACGACTGCTACTGCCGCTCCTAGGAGTATTTTGAAAACCTCGAGAATTTCCGCTCCCTTCAACGATTATCACTCCTGAACCAAAATATGGATTGTATCCGTAAGGGTAATACCCGTAAGGATTGAAGGCCATATATGGATTATAACCCATGTAGGGGTTGTACCAAGGACTAAACGGATCATACATTCCCCATGTAGATCCCCATCCCATACCTATTCCGAATCCGGGACGTCCCCATGGGCTGCAGCGACAAAACGGATCAAAAAACGGATCACACCATCTGTTTCCCATCCATGGATTTCCCATTCCAAACCCAACTCCAAAGCCAAAACTGTTGAATCCGTTGAATGAATTCATATTCATGCTTCCGTAAAAACGAGGATTCATGTTATTGGCAAAGGCATCGCTGTAGACATAATCTTGATCATCGTCTCTGTGAAAATTATCGATCCGTGTTGCATAATCGGGATCATAATAATCGTCTGTTTCCTCTTCGGCGTCTTCAGCTGACTTTTCGTTGAATTCAGAAGATGGCTTTTCTGATTCATCTACAAAGGGACTTTCTCCGTAGTAACTGCTTTCAGCACTATTGGCTCCTAAAAACTTACTTGCATCATAGGCATTCGAAGCCGTTTCTCTAGCTACGGGCGTATAATACAGATCATCATATTCTTCCAGCTGAACCAAATCCTGATTTGTAGAACAAGATGCCAGAAGGCTCAGAACTGCGATGCTTAAAATGTATCTCTTAATGTTCATGATCATATCTGTTATTATAACTTGTGTCTAAGTTAAAAAGTTTATTTTCGGCAGCCCGAACAATATTCGTTCAGTCTTGAAAATTTACACTTACCTGAGCAAAAACTATTCCAAGTTTACAAATGGGAAATAAGCTAACAACACGAACAGACAATTATTCTTCTTGGTACAACGAAGTAGTTTCCAAGGCTGACCTTGCAGAGCATTCGGAAGTGCGAGGCTGCATGGTTATCAAGCCTCATGGTTTTGCCATCTGGGAAAAGATACAGAGACGTTTGGATGAAATGTTTAAAGAAACAGGCCACGTCAATGCTTACTTTCCGCTTTTTATTCCAAAATCTTACTTCTCAAAAGAAGCCTCTCACGTCGAGGGTTTTGCCAAGGAATGCGCAGTCGTAACTCATTACCGTTTAAAGAACGCCGAGGATGGTAGCGGTATTGTGGTAGATGAAGATGCCAAACTTGAAGAGGAGCTGATTGTCAGACCTACTTCAGAAACCATAATCTGGAATACCTTCAAAGGCTGGGTGAAGAGTTACCGGGACTTACCTCTGTTGATCAATCAATGGGCCAATGTGGTGCGCTGGGAGATGAGAACTCGCTTATTTTTGAGAACTGCTGAGTTTCTTTGGCAGGAAGGGCATACGGCACACGCTACTAAGGCAGAGGCTATAGCCGAAGCTGAAAAAATGCTTGAGGTTTATGCAACTTTTGCTGAAGAGTGGATGGCTATGCCCGTTATCAAGGGTGTAAAAACAGAAAGCGAACGATTTGCAGGTGCACTTGACACCTATTGTATCGAGGCGCTTATGCAAGATGGTAAGGCTCTTCAAGCCGGAACTTCTCATTTTCTTGGACAAAACTTTGCCAAGGCATTTGATGTGAAATACGCTTCGAAAGAAGGAACGGAAGAGTACGTTTGGGCCACCAGTTGGGGAGTGTCAACCAGACTAATGGGTGCGCTTATCATGACGCACAGCGATGATAACGGATTGGTGTTACCACCTAAATTGGCTCCGATCCAAGTGGTTATTGTTCCTATTTACAAAAGTGAAGAACAGCTTGAGGCTCTCAGAAATAAACTTAATCCGCTGGTGGATGCCCTGAAAGCAAGAGGTCTTGCGGTAGTTTTTGATGACGATGATAACCGCAAGCCCGGTTGGAAATTCTCGGAATACGAAATGAAAGGCGTTCCCGTGCGATTGGCTATGGGGCCTCGAGACTTGGAAAACAATACGGTAGAAGTTGCCCGAAGAGATACACTTACCAAGGAGCTCATTTCTTTTGATGAAGTTGAAGATAGAGCGGTAGAGCTCATGGAGATTATCCAAAAGAATCTCTTTGACAAAGCGTTGAAATACAGAGAAGAAAATACTACTTCAGTAGATAGTTGGGATGAATTTCAAGATGTGATTAAAAACACAGGTGGATTTGTTTTGGCTCATTGGGACGGAACGTCCGAAACCGAAGAGCGCATTAAACAAAAAACGAAGGCGACGATACGGTGCATTCCTCAAGATGCAGTCGAAGAAGAAGGCAAATGCATTCTTACAGGAAATCCTTCTTCACGTCGAGTGCTTTTTGCAAAGGCATATTAATGATGGGCACTGACAAAATCAAAGCTGAGGTTCTGGAAATCATAAAGACCAAGTCTTCTCTTAAGCGCGATGTTTTCGAATTGAGCAAGGAGCGCTTTAAGGTTTTGAAGAAGTGTATACATGAGTTAGTCAATGAACTTGGAACTGAAATCGATTCGGTAGACCCACGTTTAGAGATCAGCTACAGGGATTTAGGCGATTATTATGCCCAAATGACTATAGCCGGTGATACGCTCATGTTTGCCTTGCACACCAACGTTTTCTTCTTTCCTGATTCCAGTCCACATTGGGACACGCATTACTTAAAAGAGAATGTAGGTCGAGGGTATTGTGGTACCATTCAGGTTTACAACTTTTTGGCTGACAGTGTTCGGTATAACCGTCAGCAAGATGCGGGCTATCTCATCGCCAGACTTTTTCTCAATGCAGAGAACCATTTTTTCGTAGAAGGAAAAAAAGAGTTGGGTCCAATGTTCAATGATTTCATCAATGATGAGTTTACGGAAGATCGAATCATGAACTTCCTTAGCGCTGTGGTAAGGCATTCGCTCAACTTTGAGCTTTATGTACCCAATTACAATACTGTATCGCAGATTAGTTTGGGTGATGCAAATGACCTTAAGGATAATATTAGTTTAAAAACAGGCAAACGGCTTGGTTTTCAGTTCGGAATCGATGAGGATTCCATCGAAGGATAAATTTTTTGCATCAACCAATTTGCAAAAGAAAAAAACCTACTATATTTGCACCCGCTTCTGAAAAGAAGCCCCCCAAATGGCCCGTTCGTCTAGGGGTTAGGACGCCAGGTTTTCATCCTGGTAGCAGGGGTTCGAATCCCCTACGGGCTACATCAAATCACCCTCAACGCGAGTTGAGGGTTTTTTTATGCCCTATCCCAAGCCAAGCTTGCTTGAGCGCAGGGATAGGGCATAAAAAAACAACTACGGCATCGCCGTAGTGTGATTTGATGTATTTTAAATTAACGATCATGGGATCACGAGGGCAACAGCCCGAGTAATCCTTTCCAAGAGAAATCTCTTTTTTTGTCAAAGCGAAGGGCGCATGCCCATCGCAGCCAAGCTTGCTTGAGCGCAGGGGTAGGGCATAAAAAACAACTACGGCATCGCCGTAGTGTGATTTGATGTATTCTAAATTAACGGCTATGGGATCACGAGGGCAACAGCCCGAGTAATCCCTTGCAAGAGAAATCTCTTTTTTTATCAAAGCGGCAGGCGGATGCCCGTGGTAGCCAAGCATACATAGGCGAAAGAATATGGCACAAAAAAAGCCACTGCGATCACAGTGGCTTGCAATTCTATTTAGTCTTACGGAGTCCTACTTCAAAAACTTCGAACTCAATACATTCAAATCCTCATCCAGCTCGTAAACCTTTGGTACACCCGTCGGAATCTCTACATTCAAAATTTCTTCGGGGCTAAGCTTATCCAATTTCATGATTAAGGCACGCAGGCTGTTTCCATGAGCCGCTATGATCAACTTTTCCCCTGCCTTAATTTTGGGGACAATTTCCTTTTCGAAATAGGGTAAGACACGAGCTGCGGTATCCTTCAAGCTTTCACCGCCCGGAGGTTGAACGTCGTATGACCTTCTCCAGATATGAACTTGCTCATCTCCGTACTTGGCTCGGGTATCATCTTTGTTAAGTCCTTGAAGATCTCCGTACATCCGCTCGTTTAGCGCTTCATTCTTTGTAATAGGGATGTCTTCCTGACCTGTTTTTTTCAATATGATGTCCAGAGTTTTATTGGCTCGCATCAGCACAGACGTGTAGGCCTCGTCAAATTTGTAATCAGCGAGCAATTCTCCTGCCTTTTCCGCTTCTTCAATTCCTTTTTCGGTGAGATCTACATCGACCCAACCTGTAAATTTGTTCTCCTTATTCCAAACACTTTGTCCGTGTCTGATCAATACCAATGTTGCCATTATCTGAATTTTTTTCAAAACTATAAATCTTAGCTGCACCAGACCATTCTTCTCGCTGTTTTATTGATATTAGCCCTCAATATTTTTTCTTTGCATCACGAAAAAGATTTCTATATTTGCACTCCATTTTTGAGAAGATAAAAAGTCCTACACATGGCAAATCATAAATCAGCATTAAAGCGTATTAGATCCAGCGAGAAGCGAAGAGTATTAAATCGCTACCAGCATAAAACGACTAGAAACGCTATCAAGAAGCTTGAAGAACTTAGCGACAGAAAAGAAGCCGAAAAGCTTCTACAGGACGTTAAGTCAATGATTGATAAGCTCGCTAAGAAGAACATTATTCACAAGAATAAGGCAGGAAACCTTAAGTCGAAGTTGACCAAGCGCGTTACTTCTCTTTAAGATTTTTCCTTTCTAAATAGTTTACCCTTTCCGATATGTCGGGAAGGGTTTTTTTATTTATGCATGGCGGTTATTTAAAAATCACTTATTTTCATGCTGATTATGAAAGATATAAGTGAGATATCGGGAATCAAATCTTGGGCTGAAGACGACAGGCCCAGAGAAAAAATGATCAAAAAAGGGCGTAGCGCTCTTTCCGATGCAGAACTCGTAGCTATACTGCTAGGTTCAGGTACCAAAAGCCTTACGGCAGTGGATGTGGCCAAAAAAGTACTTGCCTCCTACAAGAATAGACTTCACGAACTCGGGCGCTTGGGCATTGATGACTTTAAGAAGTTCCCCGGAATAGGAGAGGCCAAAGCAATAACCATCATTGCTGCTTTGGAATTGGGGCGAAGACGACGATCTGAAGAGCGCTTAGAAAATGCCAAGATTTCTTCAAGTAAAGATATATATGCCCTCTTAGCACCCAAATTAGTAGATCTCGACCACGAAGAGTTCCACATTCTTTTGTTGAGTCGATCTCATAAGGTAAAGGATCAAATTTGCATTAGCAGAGGTGGTATTTCAGGAACAGTTGTAGATCAGCGGTTGATTTTTAAACCCGCACTGGAAAAACTGGCATCTGCAATAGTACTTTGTCACAATCATCCGAGTGGAACGCTATACCCCAGCGAACAAGATAAACGGCTCACACAAAAGCTGGTAAAAAGCGGATCCATTCTAGACATACCCATTTTGGATCATCTCATCTTTACCGATGAAGGCTATTTCAGTTTTGCCGATGAAGGATTATTGTAGATTTGGTCGATTCAAATTTCCATGATCAACATTCTTACTGACTTCCAATCACCGCGACTGACCTATGTTGCAGATACCATCTTTAAAAAATGGTTGAAGTTAGATTACAGGTTCGTTTCAGCTTTTGATGAGGTCGAACCTAATTCTTGTTTGATCATATACGGAAATCATGCGCAACACGGAGCTATAAACATCTTTAATGAAGGACTTCTGAAGGAGTCGGTTTTGCGCCATGAACTTCCTCAAGTATCCATTCACCAAGAGGATCCTGTGATTTTTGAGGCTAGTAATACCCAAGAATTTGATCTCCCTTTCGATCTTTTTTCGGCAGTTTTTTTCTGTCTGAGTCGCTACGAGGAATACATCATTAATAAGAGAGACGAACACGGCCGTTTCAAAGCAGAAGACTCCATCTTCCATGGGTACAATCGGATACCATACTTGGACAAGTGGATTCTTGCTTTGGAAAAATTGATTGAAAAAAGGCTTCCCGGTTATGAGAATCCAAGGTCTTTGCATTGGTTGAGCACGATGGATATGGACATTGCTTTTGCCTATAAAGGCCGAAGTTTTACCCGAAAGGTAGCTGCTACGGGAAAAGATCTTGTAAGCCTGAGGTTTGATCGTATACGCCGTCGGGTTTCTGTCTTATCAGATAAATCGGCTGATCCGTATGATACCTATGATCTTTTCCTACACAATGACGGTGCTGATTCAAAGCGTCTTTTTGTTCCCGTAGGTGATCGCAGTCGTTTTGACAATAACTTGAGTGTCTCGAATTCATTCATAAAACAGCATATTTCAGGACTGGGTAAAAGAGTAAGTATTGGTTTGCATCCTTCTTATCAATCTTTGGGCAAACCTGAAATGATCAAGACCGAAAAATCAAGGCTAGAGCTTGTAGCGGGAGCGAACATTACCGAATCTCGCCAGCATTTCTTGCGGTTTTCTTTGCCCGATACTTTTAATGCACTCGCTGCATTGGGTATCGAAAAGGACTATTCAATGGGATTTCATGATGAGGTAGGTTTTCGCTCAGGAACAGCCTTCAGTCATTCTTTTTATGACTTACAAAACGATGTGGAGCTTTTGATAGAACTCATTCCATTAATAGTGATGGATAGCGCCATGAAAAATTACATGAAACTTTCTGCTAAAGAGGCAACTAAAGTGATGGAACATCTGCTCGAAGGGATGAAGAAAACAGGAGGAATCTTTACAACGGTTTGGCATAATCACTCTTTGAGCGATACGCAGGATTGGAAAGGATGGCGTTCTGTTTACCAGTCTACCTCTGATATGGTTCGTTCTCATCGATAATTCTTTACTTTCGTCAAAATTCGCTCATTATGATTCACGAACTCGGGAAGCAAAACTCCATCTTCAATGAATTTTTACGGCAAGTACGAGATGAGGAAATCCAAAAGGATAGACTCCGTATACGCCGCAACATGGAAAGATTGGGAGAAATCTTTGCTTATGAGATTAGCAAAACACTGGATTACCAAACCACTGATGTCACTACCCAATTAGGAACCGCTGTGATGCGCGTGCCTGAAAGACTGCCGGTCTTGGCTACCATCATGAGAGCTGGCCTTCCCTTTCATCAAGGTTTTCTCAACTACTTTGACGGTGCCGATTCTGCTTTTGTCTCTGCTTACCGAAAGCACCTGAAGAACGAAGATGAGTTTGAGGTACATGTTGAATACCTTAGTAGTCCTAACCTGAAAGGCAAAGAGTTGATCATTGCCGATCCCATGTTGGCCACGGGAACGAGTATGGCTTTGGTGCACAATGCTCTGCTGGAGAAAGGAAAGCCTGACCATGTTCACATCGCAGCACTGCTCGCCTCAAAAGAGGGGATCGAATACCTTAAAAAGAACTTGCCAAAGAACATTACCATCTGGGTAGGGGCTATTGATGACGAGCTTACGGCTCAATCGTATATCGTTCCTGGTTTGGGAGATGCAGGAGACCTTTGTTACGGAAGTAAATAATAACCTCGGCTATGAGCGCTGAAGTTCTTCGAGCAATCAGCATATTTTTTCTTAGTGCCACTAAATTGCTGTGGGCTCCCGGTACAGCCGTTGCTTCAGGGCTCACCTTTTGGGAAACGATAGTTATCACCAGCTTGGGGGGAATGACGGGAGTCCTTTTCTTCTACTACTTCGGTCACATGGTATTTGTGGCATTCGACAATTGGAAAGCGAAAAGGCGCAAAAAAGTGGTTGAGAAAAAAGTCTTCACCCGAAAAAACAGAATGGTGGTGAATGTAAAGAGCAAGTTTGGAATCATAGGCCTCACATTCTTGACTCCATGTATCATCAGTATTCCAATTGGCTGTGTGATCGCCGCCAAATTTTATTTTAACAATCGGCTCACATTGCCGTTGCTACTCGTCTTTACCGTAGTTTGGTCCTTTATCTTGTCGATTTTTTCATTTTACGTGAAACAGATGTTATTCTCATAATGCCAAAATACGAACACGTTTTTTTTGACTTAGACCGCACCCTTTGGGATTTTGATACCAATTCCAAGTTGGCATTGGGGGAAATATATATAGAGTTTAAACTCAAGGAAAAGGGTATTGATTCATCCATTGAGTTCATCGATGTTTATCAAGAAATCAATGAAGAACTCTGGGATCTCTACCGCAAAGGTTTGCTCAATAAGCGTAAGTTAAGGTCTTTGAGATTTTCGAAAACTCTTGAGCATTTTGGCCTTGCCGATGAATACTTGGGCGAGCAGCTGGGAACAGCATATGTTGAGATCAGCCCATATAAAACGGCGGTTTTGCCGAATTGCATGGAAATTCTGGACTACTTGGCAGGTCGATATGAAATGCACATCATCACCAACGGATTTGAAGAAGTGCAGAATATCAAACTCGATAAGTCGGGACTAACCAAGTATTTTTCCAAGATCATAACGAGCGAGCAAGCCGGGGCGAGAAAACCTGACCCAAAAGTCTTTGATTATGCCTTTGGTCTGACTTCAGGAAAAGTGAAAAATTCTCTGATGATAGGCGATGACCTTCGAACTGATATTGAGGGAGCTCGAAATATTAAGATGGACCACGTCTATTACAATCCTAACCGAATTGACCATTCGGAAGAATTATTCCATGAAATAGCAGATCTGCTTGAGCTTAAGAATTTGCTTTAGGCAATGCGGCTAATACCGTAACTGAACCGGTAACCATTTCATCCAAATTTACTCTGATTTCAGCATCGAGAGGTAAGAATACATCTACCCGCGAGCCAAACTTGATAAATCCAAACTCCGTGCTTTGGTCTACAGGAGAATCTTTTTTTGCATAGCAAACAATGCGTCGAGCTACTGCCCCTGCTATTTGCCTGAATAGTATTTCCGTTCCGTTGGCATGCTTCACCGCTACCGTAGTTCGTTCATTTTCGGTGCTTGACTTTGGGTGCCATGCCACCAAGTATTTACCTGCGTGATACTTAAAATAGCTCACGATTCCACCTATCGGAAACCAATTGATATGCACATTGAGCGGCGACATAAAAATGCTCACTTGTATGCGTTTATCTTTCAAATATTCTGTCTCTTCCGTTTCCTCAATTACCACTACCTTCCCGTCAGCAGGGCAAATGACTAAGTCCTCTGCAGTCGTCACTACTCGTTTTGGAACCCTGAAAAACTGCATTACCAACGTTAGAATTATTAAGCTGGCAATCAGTGATACCGTAAGTGCGATCTGTCCGAAAAAATAAAATAAGATCAAATTGATTGCGGCAAGAGATACAAGTGTTGTCGCGATAATTCTGTTGCCTTCCTTGTGAAATTTCATAAGTTCTTAGGGATTCGAGTGAACGAAGAGCATAAGGTATGTAAATGCGATAGGACTGGCCAAAAGTACACCATCAAATCTATCTAATATGCCGCCATGCCCGGGGAGAAGATTACTGGAGTCTTTGACTTTGAGACTGCGCTTAAGCAGAGATTCTACCAAGTCTCCAAAAGAAGCGGCTACTACGATAATGAGTCCGAGTACCAGCCAATTGATGATGGAGATTTCATTGGTATAAGAAGAAATAATTACGGCTCCCGTCATCGTAGCCAAGCCGCCGCCTATCGTTCCTTCCCATGTCTTATTCGGAGAAATCCGAGGGAATAATTTCGTTCGGCCGAAGAGTTTTCCAAAAACAAAGGCTCCTGTATCGTTTAGCCACAAAAGCACGAAAAATCCAAGGATAACTCCGGGCTTGTATTCCACGATGATTTCTTCAAATGTGAAGACATTCAACAGCGCCAAAGGGGCCATGATGTAAATGATCCCAACGATGGTATGTGCTATATTCGTGAATGGTTCGGGGCGTTTGCGGTACAGCTCATATACAAAAATGGCCATGAAGAATGGGATACTCAGAGAAACTATGGCAGTTCCTGCCACCTTCAGTTTTACCAGCTCTATAGTTACGTAAAGGGCTGTACCTGTTATGACTCCCAAGGTGCCTTGCGGATGATGGCCACCAATTTTCACCAAGCTATAGTACTCGAGCATCCCCAATACCCCAACCACATAAAATAGTGATGCCAAGGTATAGGGATTAAGTAATATAGCTCCGATTACAATAATCAGAAATACGAGCCCCGTTGTAATACGAAGAACCAATTCTTTCACAACTTCGTCTCGCTTATTATTTTTTTGGAACGCAACACATCTTTTCCATTGACCATAAGGTCAATCTCTCCGATAGTTACATAGATGGAGTCCTGCTTATTCATCACGATTGCGTCGATATCATTTTCTTTGAGAATGTGTCTCAGCAATTCGATGTGTTGCAGATTATTTGAGCTGTACACTTTGACCCAGTTCACAGCCCGAAATCTACTCCTTTTTTGTGATATCTCCGTCAGAGACCTCTTCAGGAACTCTCCGTTCCAACTTTAGTCGAGCCGTTTTCACTAGCTTCGGGAGTGGCTGCTTCTGATGAAGTGGCGCCGTCCTCAGCTACTTCCATGGGCTTGGATTTCTTCTCATTGCCTTCGGGTATAAGGTGCTCCTCTTTTTCAAAAGGACGCTTTCCGAAAATCTTCTCCAAGTCTTCTTTGAAAATGACCTCTTTCTCCAAAAGCTGATTGGCAAGCTGAGTCAACTTATCCTGATTTTTCGAAAGAAGATCCTTCGCACGTGCGTACTGTTTTTCGACGATTTTCTTTACCTCCGTATCCATCAATTCAGCGGTTTTATCGCTGTATGGCTTTTGGAAGTTGTAATCTGAGTTTCCTCTGGAATCGTAGAAACTGATGTTTCCGATGGCTTCGTTCAAACCGTAAATCGACACCATCGAGTAGGCTTGCTTGGTCACTTTTTCCAAATCGCTTAAGTGCACCTGTAGAAATTTCATTGAATACAACTTGTTCTGCAGCCCTTCCGCCTAATGCAGCACACATTTCATCGAGGATCTGATCTGTAGATTTAAGTGAGCGTTCTTCAGGCAAATACCAGGCTGCTCCTAAAGACTGACCGCGTGGCACAATGGTGACCTTCACCAAAGGATGAGCATGCTCGAGTAACCACGATACAGTGGCATGTCCGGCTTCGTGATAAGCGATCACCTTTTTCTCTTTCTTCGTGATGATTTTGTTCTTCTTCTCGAGTCCACCAATAATTCGGTCTACTGCATCTAAGAAGTCTTGCTTATGCACTTCGGTTTGTTTCTTTCTGGCAGCGATCAGAGCCGCTTCATTACAGATGTTTGCAATGTCAGCCCCGCTAAAACCCGGAGTTTGCTTGGCCAAAAAGTCGATATCAATCTTCTTATCAACCTTTATAGGCTTGAGGTGAACTGTGAAAATTTCTTTTCTCTCGTTCAAGTCAGGCATGTCGACATAAATCTGTCTGTCGAAACGTCCCGCTCTCATTAGTGCACGATCGAGTACATCGGCTCTGTTCGTTGCGGCGAGAATAATTACCCCGCTGTTTGTGCCGAAACCATCCATTTCCGTAAGGAGCTGGTTAAGCGTATTTTCTCTTTCGTCGTTTGCACCCATACTGGCACTTCGGCCACGAGCTCTACCGATCGCATCAATCTCATCGATGAAAATAATCGCAGGAGCTTTCTCTTTGGCTTGTTTAAACAGGTCTCGAACCCTGCTGGCTCCAACACCTACAAACATCTCTACAAAGTCAGATCCTGAAAGAGAGAAGAATGGAACCTGTGCTTCGCCGGCTACGGCTTTTGCCAAAAGGGTTTTACCCGTACCCGGAGGGCCTACCAGCAATGCTCCTTTTGGGATTTTTGCTCCAAGTTGAGTATAACGTTTTGGGTTTTTCAGGAAGTCTACAATTTCTTGAATCTCTTCTTTTGCACCTTCCAAGCCTGCTACGTCGTTGAAAGTAACATTGGTTCCTTTGGTCTTGTCAAACAGCTGCGCCTTTGATTTTCCGATGTTGAAGATTTGTCCGCCTGCGCCACCGCCACCGCCAATCCTGCGCATCACAAACATCCAAACGGCAATCATGATACCAATGAACAGAATCCAAGTAAAGAGTTCTTTCCCCCATTCAGCTTCGGGTTTTGTAGTCGTATGAAAGCTGGTACTCCTTACTCCAAACGTCGAGTTTTTCTTGGAAACTATCAGCTGGGCCAATATCAAATTTGTAATGTGGTCCCGAATTTTCGGCACCTGAGATAAGCGGTTGCTTGATCTTTTTGGAGTGCTCTTCTTTTTTGAGAGCCTTCTTCTGTCAGAAATACTTCCGCCAATTGTTTGTTGTAAATCACCACTCTTTTTACCTCTCCATCCTTTATCATTTCTTCGAATTCAGGCAGGCTAATGCCCGTCATGTTCCCGTTGAAATTGAAGAGATTGAGTGATATCAAAACAACACCAATTATGGCGTAGATCCAATAGAAATTGAAGGGCTTCTTGGGGTTGCTTCCACCCGATTCAGGCTTCTTCTTTTTGGTATCCTTGTATTGTTTACTGCTTTTTGAGTCAGACATGTTGTTCTCCTAAATGCTAGAATGTATGTTCGAGTTGTGTAACGTCTGCGTCAGCCCAAAGTTTTTCCAAATTGTAAAACCTTCGTGCTTCTTCTTTAAATATGTGAACTACGACGTTAAAGTAGTCCTAGTAAAATCCATTCTGCTTTTTCGCTTCCTTCTTTGCTAACAGGGTCTTCCCTACTCCTTGATATAGGCGTTTTTGCACTGGATCGTGCCAAAGCCTCAACCTGAGTATCGGATGTTCCGTGACAAATCACGAAAAAATCGCTTACGGAATTCGGGATATTTCGAGGTCAATGGATAGTACTTCTCTTCCTTTTACTTCTTCATGCCTTTAAAACGCCGTTGCGAGTTCTTCAGGAGAAGTGTGGACAGATTTTTTTATCATTCAAAATTTTACACAAACGACAAAATTAAGCATTTTAGCCTCTAATGGGTCTGAGCGTTCTAAACTATGATCGGAAACTAAATCATCGAATTGGATTCTGTTGACAGTACGAGCAACTATATTGCCAAAGGCTATGATGATGGCGCATATACCGCTGGGAGATGTATTTTGGCGCATTTTCAGACAGAATGGCAGGGGTCAGAGGGCAGCAACATGGCAGAGTGACCATGGACAGAACCTTCACTTTTAGTTTTGCATTTAGGCCCAAATGGTTTTGATAGCTTCGAGAGCTTCTTTTTCGAAGGCGGTTTCCAGTGCGGTATTTGAGCTTCGTCAGAATCTCAGAATATGCTATCATTCGTTTATGCCAAATGGCCCAATGATATTCTTGTCAGCTCAAAAAAAATTGCAGGAATACTAATTGAATCTATTCTCAAAGGTGAGGATCGATATGTAATTGTGGGAATTGGTTTAAATGTGAATCAAAAAGTCTTTCCTGAAAACATTTCGGCGACGAGTATGGGATTGGAGTTGGGGAGAATTGTAGATTTTAAAAGGGCACTAAACGAGCTACTTCAATTTTTAAATAGTTCTCTTTCTAGTATGAATACTTAGATAAGGGTGATTGGAGTGCATCAAAAAGCGTATATGGAATCATCTATTCGGAGCTGAATTCGTGGATAAAATTTCAACAGAATGAGCGGCAATTTAAAGGCCGCATTAGAGATGTGGGACAATGAAGGATGGTAATGCTCGTTGTTCCAAAGCAGGGGATTCCGAAAGTTTTAGGCTCGGAGAGGTTAAGATCGACTATTGATTCAAGCTTCTACTCAATCCTGTCGGCAATGATAGTCGAAGAGGTTTGTCAGGGGTTTTTCAACCATCATTTTCAGAAATGGATTAATATCGGCATTCATAATTTGAAATACCAGATGTAGACAGCCTTCGTCTTCATCAAAGAAAATATCTCAGGTGAACGGAAATGGAGAGCTTTTCGCCACTTTTTAATGAAGCAGTTTTTCGTTTTCCGTTTTCTTTTAAGTGAAGATCTATCGTGGCAGTACCTTGAACTTTGAAACTGCAATATTCTGACGTGCTTTCCCAGTCTGAAATACGTTCTTCGGGGAAGCAGATTCCTTGAAATTATTCAAGATCTGACACGTAGTCGAAGACTTTCTTTCACGATCTGCGGAACTAGTACCGTTTTACTCTCAATTTTCATGTTATTCTCAGTTCCAAGTACTGGTGAGTTTCTTCTCCATTCTTTCAAGACGATCCACGACGCTTTTATCCACGTAATTCTTCTTTACGGCTTGGTCAACAAGTGTCATGGTAATCGGTAGCGTAATCAGTTTTACTTTTGCTTTTTCGAAATTTTTGTGGCGAGATCAAAACCATAGGTGAAAATAGCTGCCATACCTTTTATTTCTGCACCAGCTTCTCTGAGAGCTTCAACGGCATTAAGGCTGCTCTTCCCAGTAGAAACAAGATCTTCAATAACAACCACAGATTGCCCAGATTCAAGGTCCCTTCAATTTTGTTTTGCAAGCCATGACCTTTGGAAGCTGAGCGAACATAGACAAAAGGCACTCCCCAATTCCTGAGCTACTAATGCTCCTTGAGCAATTCCTCCAGTAGCTACTCCTGCAATTACATCGGGTTTTCCGAAATTTTCGGTTACTACTTCGAACGAATTCATCTGGCGTATAAAAGTTCTTATTTGTGGATACGATAGCGTAACCCGATTGTCGCAATAAATAGGCGATTTCCATCCACTTGCCCATGTGAAAGGCTTTTCAGGGCTAAGTTTTACGGCTTTGATTTGTAGGAGAAATTCAGCTACTTTTAGCGCTGAATCACGGTTTGATTGCATGAGCGCAAATGTATAAAGTTTTCTTCAACAAAAAGTGGGTTATCTTAACGGATCGCCATGCTTTTGACCAAATAAGTAAGGGTGATCTCTATTTTCAATACGACGATTTTGAAGAGATTCATTTTATCCTCGATTTTCTCGAGATTTCTGAACCTCTTGAATCCGGTGTTATTATTTACAGCGATGACCTTAGAAATTCTCTAGGCTGATTTCAGAGCTCATTTTAAAGAAATTGATGCGGCAGGTGGTTTTGAACAATCAAAACAATGAACTGCTCATTTATTCACCGAAATGGAAAATGGGATTTGCCGAAGGGAAAACTAGAAGGTGATGAAACTCCTGAAAGCTGCCCTGAGAGAAGTTGAAGAAGAATGTGGTAGTTCACTGACCTGAAAGTTCTGTCAGATCATAATATCCACTTACCACACCTATAAAATTGAAGGAGTTCGAGTCTTGAAAAGAGACTTATTGGTTTGAAATGACCAGTGCGCAGCAAACACTTTTGAGCCTCAAGCAGAAGAAGGTATTGAAAGGGTCGAGTGGGAAGATCGAGAAGCCTGTTCTGGGAAGAAATTGAGACACATATCCCAGTATTAAAGAAGTTTAAAGATCCTCAGACGGGTTATTGGCCAACTTTAATTTTTTGTTTTCTTAATTGTCGCGATCTGAAATTTTAGAGCTTCTCCTCAAGACCTTCACTTGGTTTTATTGATATCTTTTGTTAGATTACCTTGGGCTGATACCCAAATATAGTGAGGAACTGGTATATATCCAAAGTCATTTAAAAGGTCTTAGGGATCATCAAATAAATCATTGCCCAGTTGTTTCGTTTTAGCACCTGTCATTCCCAATAGGGATTTCAATAACTTGAAAGTAATTTCGGGATACTTTTCAACAAAGTTAGCATATTGAAAGTTCGCTCTCTCTTCATCAGAATTTGCCCGGCTTTGTCATCATTAATACGATTGGTCGTGGATTCTTTCAAACTCCGACTCTTTCAAATGTCGAAACGAAGATAGGATCTACTGAAATTTGCCGATTTGAATTGGCTCGGAGATTTTGCATCTTAGATTTTAGCGATTTTTTCAATTCGCTCTGTTTCAGCCGTTTTGTTTCGATAATGATTTGTAAAATGTTCCACAAGGGTATTTTCTCGTAATCGTTTGTCAGGTAAATGACTTCTTTACTCATTAGCAGTTACCAATTGTCTGATGTCTTCTCTTTCAAGGAAAATCATCTCTCAAAAAGAGAATCCATTTAAACGTCAGCTCAGACCCCTTGTCAATTGATTGTAAATGCTTGCGCCCCAAAATTCACATCGTAACGATTAAAATAATCAGCGTAGAACAATTGAAAAACGAGAACCACGCCGGATTTTTAACTTCAATTCGTAGTCCTTCTAAATAGGTTGATAAGATGCTTCATTTTTGAAATCCACTACTCAATTTCATTTCGGCAATTGAGTACTTGATGTAATCTTCGAAAAATTCGTTATTTTTCTCTTTGATTGGATTCAAAATTATTCTCGGACTTTTTTTCATTGGTGATGTTCCAATAAGTATCGAGCATTTTGAGATAAAAATCATAATAAGCTCTGATCAAATTTGCAATTTGCGCATTGATATCGGTCGAGTCGAGTTTGGTGAAAAACGTATTCAAAACTACCTCTTCTGCCAAGTATCAGCAACGTTTGTATTTGGCTTCGGAAGTACTTCAATATTCAAGCTATCTTTGGGCTCAACAAAAATTGGCGCTGTAAATCTATTGACGCCATCCAGCAATTGACTGGGTCTTGTTTATGTCGACTGAGAGTTAAAATACTCCATTTGCATCGACAGTGGTTTATCGAGAATTATCTTTCTTCGAAATGGGATTTTTCAATAGAGATTTCTAGCTTCCATTCTGCAGCCGGCAAAAAATACCGGCTTGTTCCATCATTGAAGTAACTTGAGCCATCGCGAAAATGAGAAAAGAGAAGCAAAAAGAAAACTTTTAAAAATCGTCATTCAATTGGATGGTATTCGGAATAAACTTAGTTACGTCGCCTTTATTGCGATAGATGTCACGAACGATAGAAGAGCTGTATGCTGCATATTCTGGACTCGTAACAAAGAAAACAGTATCTACTTCTGCAGCCAGCTTCTCTGTTCATTTGAGCGATAGATTTTCAAATTGAAAATCTTCTGCATTTCTCAGTCCTCTAATAATATGAGAAGCCCCACCTTGACGGCAGAAATTTACCGTAAGACCTTCGTAGTGGGCTACTTCAACCTTATTTTCAAACATGAACGTTTGTTTAATCCACTCCTTTCGCTCTTCTAACGAAAACATGTACTTTTTATCGGCATTGACTCCAATGGCCACAATCATTTTGTCAAAAAGTGGCAAGCGCACGTTTGATGAGATCTTCGTGCCCTTTGGTAATTGGGTCGAATGATCCCGGGAATATGGCAATTTTTTCCATGATTTATGATTTAAGTGCTGTTCTAACTTTCATACATTTTTCCAAAATGGCCTTCCAATTTTGAAAGTTGCAGCATTGTAAAGGATCACTCTGAGCCTTGTGTGGCTCGGGGTGAACTTCCATAAAGAATCCATCGGCTCCAGTTGCGATAGCGCGTAAGAGCTATGGTTTCGATGAGTTCAGGGTCACCTCCTGTCACTCCAGATGTTTGATTTGGCTTTTGAACGCTATGGGTGCAATCCATCATTACAGGTTGACCAATTTTTTTCATCCGACTGATTGACGTTGCATCTACCACAAGGTCGTTATAGCCAAAAGTAGTGCCTCGTTCACAAACCCAAACCTTGTCGTTTCCCGTTGATTTTACTTTGTCTACGGCAAATTCCATTGCTTCGGGACTCAAAAACTGCCCTTTTTTAATGTTTACCGTGCAACCTGATTCTCCAGCGGCTGAGTAATTTTGTTTGTCGGCAAAGAAATGCGGGAATTTGGAGGTGGGTTACATATTTCGATACCATTTGCGGGCTCGTTAGCTCTCGTGTACATCCGTGATGTTCTCAATGCCAAGTTCATCTCCAATATGGCTTTGTGAATTCGGAGAGCCTCAGTTTACCAATACCGGTAAAACTGTCAAGTTTGCTGCGGTTCGCCTTTTCGTAGCTTCCTTGTAAATACAATGGATATCGAGATCGTTCGCATATTTTCTTCACCTCTTCGCAATTTCGAATGCCAGACCTCATCTTCAATGGCGCATGGCCCCGCAATCAGGAAAAATTTTTTCATTCTTCCTTAGCTTTTTGTCCGAGGTAACCGCTGTGATGCCTTTGGCATATTCTGCTTTTGTAAAACCTATTTTCTCCATGAGCATAACTACCAAAATATCTCCAGCAACAGTCATTACAGTGTTGAGGTGGTGGGTGTTAAGGCCCAAGCGGGCATATTTCTTCGGGGCCTCCAGTCAATAAAACCAAATCAGCTTTTCAGCCAGATCAGAATCTCTTATTTCCCGTAAGGAGAATAAACTTCATGTCGGGATAGTAGTCGGTGAACTAAGTATTCAAGCTCCACCAACTCTCTCGTTTTTCCGCTATTTGAAATCGCAAGAATAATATCGTTTTTTTGAATTGTTCCGAGATCGCCATGTTGTGCTTCGGCAGGGTGGATAAAAATCGCTGGGGTTCCAGTAGAACTGAGTGTGGTTGCAATATTTACACCTATTTGACCAGCTTTTCCCATGCCGCTTACCACGACTTTACCACCTTTTTTGTGAACCTGTTCGTGAATTAATTTACAGCTTTGAGAATAGCACCTTCAGTGGGAATATTTTGAATTGCCTCTATTTCTCGGCTGATTAATTCTTGGATTTTACTAATAGTCAATATGCGTGTTTTTTGATGCTGACAAAATTAGCCTTTTCCGAGGATCTTTCAATTAGCCTCTTTGATCTGATAAAAGTCGAAATGTACACCTCCATATTTTTTTGCTCATAAACATGCACTGTCATCGGGCTTTAATTCGATTCTTCCTCCATGTTCAAGAATGAAGATTCCTCCGGGTTTTATCCACCCTGAGTTCAATACAAGCGTCGGGAATCTCGCTGGAATCTTTTGTGCGCATATGGAGGATCTGCAAACACCAAATCGAAACTTTGATTTGCTCTTTTTACCAGCTTGAAAACATCTTGCCGAACAAAGCCTTAATGTTTTCAAGCTCCCACTCCTTGATGGTTTTGGTAATCAGCAATCGGGAGGCTTGACTCATATCCACCGAGGTAACATTGCGTGCCCTCTGCTTAGGAATTCTAATGACACTGCTCCTGTACCTGAAAAGAGATCAAGCACTTCAATCTTTGAAAGATTCAACTCACCTTCGAGAATATTGAAGAGTGCTTCTCTGGCTACATCCGTAGTTGGACGTGCTTCAATTCTGAAGGCACGTGCAAATACCTTCCTTTGAGAAAGCCTCCTATAATGCGCATTGAGCATGTATTCCGAGCCAGTGTGCAGCAGTATCTGCTTCATGATCAAAAGATTGTTCTTGGTTGTTTTTGGAACCCAAATGTATGTTGTAATAGAAACTCCTGAAATGCTCCTTAATGGGTTTTCGACTTCGGTTCTGATCCAAAGAGATAAACCTGGCTTGATATTCTTCAAGTCCAGTTGTTCGCAGTATAGTGTATGAAGTAATACATATCTTCAAGATGTACTGATTCTACTGAGTTTGAGAAAAGTAATGCTTTGTGGCTCAAAAATGGAGATGCTCATTAAGGAACCTGATCTGTTAATTGAAGGAGACACGTTCGTCCCCGAGAACGACTGTTCTCCCTAACTCCAATAGTGAGCCTAAGATGTCTCACTTTGAGTCCAGGAAAATTTTCTCTAACGAAATTGCTCGGTTGATTCATTTACATTTGGAAATTAAATCAGCTCCATATCCCAGGATGTGATCTAGTCTCGGTTTCGTTCCTTGCCAAGGAAGTAGTAACTTGAGGAGAATTTTTGCATTATCCGATTCATCGAACATACTGAGGCAACAAGGTATGTTGTTTCGTGAATTCTGTTGCAAAAGAGGAGTCAATTCCTGTGCATGCGAATCCGGATTTTCATCCACGGCCTTCAAAAAATTGGTATGCAAGTAGCTGTTCACCTTGAGTGTCAGCATAATAGTATAGCGTAAATAGATTGGGCTCGAAAACGAGCCCAATAGATTTTTTAGTTGCCTTAGATGCAGCTGGGTAGAAATACTGGATTTCTGCCATGGTTTTACTCTTTCCAATTACCACTAGTACTTGCCTCTGTGAGAGATCCCATAGTGAAGCCTGGTTTTTCAAATGGTTTTGGGTCGGTAACCAAGAACACGGGTTGTTTAACTCCTCCTGAATCAATCATATCTGCCTTCATTTCGAACTTGATGATTTCCAAAAGGCACGTAGGGAAAGGAATCAACATAGAATGGTGTCTTTCTGTCTTTTCTGTCGTCTTCATTGAAATTATAACCTTTTACACTCCAACCTTTATGGTGTCTCTAACAATAAGCCCGATTGCCAGAACTTCAGCATCGGTCATGCCTTCGGGCATCTTACTTAATAATCCAAGTTCTCGAGCCATTTCGTCAGTGGGAACCGAATCGGGTAATGACCCCAGCCTTTTTATAAGTGAGAGCTTTCCATTCTCCAAAAAGTATATCAAGAATCGAAAGAAGCAGCATACTTTCCATTTTCCTTCTTGTAGGCCAATTGAGCCTTACGAATGTCCTTCATTCTCTGGATCACGTGAGTATTCACCATCTCTTTTCTTTCGCTCGTAAGCCAAACGCTCTTGAATTACATTATAGTCCATGTATGCAAAATAGGCGGCAATCGACAGCAATAACAATTGGTAGAGATCATTTGGATTTGCCTGCTGATAATACCTTTGATGTAGAGCACACTTAGTACTCCAACCAAAAGGATACCGAGGCCACCGACCAAGAAAAGATTAGTTTGTTCTCCTGAGATGGCTATAAGAGTAATCCAACAATAATCAGTAAAACAGGAAACAAATATTTACTAAGAATACTTCCTATATTTTGCATCAGATAGATTTTTTCAGACAGCGACAAAACTACAATTTTTTTTAATCCATGTCTCTAAGCCGCGACTGATTTAAGGAAAGGTTAAAACTCCGTTCTTTGCGGAGTCATGCCCGTTTCGAATCTTCTTCCTTTGCGCACCCTCAAGTAGAAACTGAATACTGCTGCGAGAACTTTGGTTTTGAGCCTACAAATTCTCAGCGAAGCCTCTTCAGAGGCCTGTCGCGCTTCATCACAAGTCAAAAAAATCTTGCGTACTTAGTTATTAAGGGATATGCAGGCTACAGGTAAAAGACCACTACTGTGATGAATACCTTGGTTAAGAGTCTCTGAGTCTTGGATGGTTCAATTCTGTTTGCTCGCTCCAACTGGAAGAGCTGCTGAAAGTATTGGGTCATTATTCTGGAAAACCCGCTACTACAATTCATCGACAAGATCTATTACCGGCAAAAGGTCTTAATGGTGGTTTTTTATTTTGCTCCAGCGGCTAATACTCACAGAAATACCGTTTTTATAGTTGATGAAGCATCTATGATAGCTTGGGAGAATTATGGATCGAACAGTTCAAATTACTTACGCGATTTATTTGAGTACGTTTTTAGTAGCAGGAGGACTGTAAGCTTGATTGGTGGGGTGATGGTGCTCAGCTACCACCAGTCGGTTCTGATGATTCTCCTGCTTTGAATCTCGAATTTTTAAAAGCTGAGTTTGAAATAACTGCTGCCGAGATTAGTCTCAACGAGGTTATGCGTCAGGCAGAGGACTCGGGAATTCTTGAGCTTCGCCACTGAAGAAGAGGTCGTGTATCGGTTCAGAGTACAAGGTCTCCCACTTTACTTCCCCAAACGAAGGGACATTGAAGCCAATTGACGGCCTTAAGCTTGCAGGATGTTTGGAAGAATCTTACGGTAAATATGGCGAAGAAGATGTGGTTCTTATTAGCCGTTCGAATAAGCGTTGTAATGGCTTTAACCAAGAAGTAAGGCATAGAATATTTTTCGAGAGAGGCGCTATAGCAACGGGAGATTACATCATGGCCGTTAAGAATAATTATAAGTGGCTCGATGCAGATAGCAAAGGTTGGATTTATAGCCAATGGCGATATCATGGAGGTGGTGAGAATTGGGAAAGAAGTGGAACGCTATGATTTTAACTTCAGGCACGCAACGGTTAGACTTGTTGACTATCCCGAAGAACAGCCTGTAGATTTAGTGATTTGGATTGACTCGCTTATGGATGAAGGAGCTTCTGATGAATGCAGCAGCTGTGGATAAACTTTACAGAAGCGTTTGTGGAAGATTACAATGATCCTCCCACAAAAGAGAGAGAGGAGGGAAGCTCTAAAAAAGGATCCTTACTACAATGCAGTGCAAGTTAAATTTGCTTATGCCCTTAACTTGTCACAAAGCACAGGGGGGCAATGGCCTGTGGTTATTGTAGATCAGGGATATTTGAATGACGAAATGATGAACGACGAATTCTTCAGATGGTTCTACAGCCGTAACTAGAGCTACGGTACAGCTCTATTTATTGAATTTTAGTGGTGCGCTTATTGAGCGTGGATGAGTCCAATTGAGGTTGAGATCATCCAGCTCCAATTATTTTTTTATCCTCTCTTGAAGATAAATCTGTGATAAAGATTCCTTGACCATCGCCTTTTCCAGAGTCACTTTCAACACCGCTAGTTACGAATTCAAGCTCCCATCCATATGCTATCATCTTGTTGATTTTATCGCTTATTAGTGCATCATTTGAAGCAATATTCTGGAAATTGATACCAACAACACTAAAGAAGTTGAGAAGTTTGGTTTCTTCAAATTTGCTGATTTTGGCATCCCCTCTCTTCACATCACCTTGGTCACTTTTCTTACCATCGGTTCGCATGGTGCTGAATTCTTCATAATTCAATTGGTCTTCTTCACTTATAATTCTTGAACGTCCTATGCCCGCTGGAATTATAGATTCAACGGTAGTAATTATTTTGTACTCTTGACCTAGACAAACTGGTTAAAATGTATGTTCCAAAAAATAGAATAAATTGTTTCATAATCTTATGTTTAATTAAGCAGTTAAGTGAATCATATATAAAAAAAGCGCCCTCAAAGCGCTTTAAAATGATCTACTAGTGAATGGATTAAAATTCTTCGCACTCAAGCCAAATGAGAATACTTCACAGAATTGAGTCTCGAATATCCAGAACCACAAGTTAATTCTCTTCAGTGTCAGCATCAATTGTCTGCTCCTACAACAATATCGTCATCATCGGCTGGTTGCGTTGAGGGTAACCTTGAGCGAATTTTGTGCTTTTTCATGGTTATTAGGGATTCCCAATTGACATCCAACATTTTGGGGATTTCTAAATTCGAAATGAGAAAAAAATCTACTCTTGACAGTAGGTTTACATTTCAAAATATCGTCTTGTTCGACTTATTTTAACAAGGCTTTCCAGGATTTCAAACCTGGCGTTATCTCCTTCGTCAAGACCATAATTCGTAGCCAGTCTATCTACATTTACAATCGTTATTTTAGTAGTTGCTGGTGAGATAAAAGCAGAAAACTTATCGTTGGGTTTTGTAATCGCTCGATCGCGATAATGGAGAATGCGGGGCAAGAATCTGGTAAAGTCTACTTCTCTACCTTCTTCAAGGTAAAACCTTCTGCAAATTAGGTTTAATTGAACCGACGTTGTATTTTTGGTCTTAGCATTGGATTCAAAACCATATTTCGATGTAAAATCGATACGGTCATCTGTTTTGATGGCCTTCTGATTGTCTTGAGCGATAACTCCGTATACCAAGTCAGTGTTTACCCAACTGTGCCTTCTTTTGTAGTTGGCAAAAAGACTGGTCGGCGCAGTGGTTGAGATACTGTTTTGTCCCCTGCAGCCAGTTGGCAAGTAAGATTGATTTTGAAGTTCAAACCAAATATTTCCACCCACATGCCAGAGCGAGTCATTTCCAATTCAATTGCAGCCTCAAGCTTATCTCTGTGGCCGTGGTCAAATCTCCTTCCTTCTTGCGCTCAACGTGCCGAAGCAAATGGCCAAACGAATCCAAAATGCTACTTTAAATTCATGATTAGTTAATTTGGTATCTAGTTGTTTGGAGACTTATCCTCAAGATTTTAAGGGTGCAAAGAAAGAAAAAATCTTTATGTTGTAACTGCTCTTAGCTGAGGTTTCAGGACCTGCTTTTTTTCGTATCAACAAATAGCCGAAAGCGGGGTACAAACTTTTCAGGCAGATGAATAAAGGAGCAACTAGGGTTGTTAGAATACAGCTCAGCAGAAAACAAGAGCGCGTATACCTACTTCAAAGGCGATG
>CALOFA010000041.1:0-8381 GCA_942492545.1 uncultured Cryomorphaceae bacterium
CGGAGCGAGGTCGGATGACTGACCGAAAAGGTACGGTTACAATTACGCTCAGCGATTGAAGTAAATTGCCTAAACGGAAAGGCACGGTAGTACAACTGCCTCTGTAAGTCGAAATCAAATTATTGGACACGTCATGCGATTTAAGTTGCCTAAATTTGGGCAATCTCAATACCGAACCCTATGACACGATTTCTTTTCTTCTTTCTAGCTATTGCGCTATTCGCATGTGATCCGTCACCAAAGACATCCGGTGATTTGGGTGTGGTGAATTTGGAAGTTCAAGGTTCTCCCGAAGCGGTGGAGGCCTTCAATACCGGTCTTCTTTTATTGCACAGTTTTGAATACGAAGATGCGCGCGAATCCTTTCGCAAAGCCATTGCAGAGGACTCTACAATGGCAATGGCTTACTGGGGCGAAGCGATGACTTTTAACCACCCCATCTGGCATCGGCAAGAGCCCGATAGTGCCCGCGCTGTTTTGAATCGACGCGAAATGGCGGGTGCAGAACCCGATTCAGACTTGGAAGCTGACTTTCTGGAATCGCTGGAAGTTCTTTATGAGGAAGAGATTGAGAATGACGATCGGGACGACAACTATTTGGAATTTTACACTGAGATGGCTGAGCGCTATCCGAGTAACCACGAAGTGCACTATCTTTTTATGCGTTTCCCTAATGGGATCAGTAGAAGATGGCCGCGATGAGGAGGTTTATGGCAAGCGGGGCAGGTGGCTGCGCGAATTGTCAAAGAAAACCCTCAACATCCGGGTGCCTTACATTACCTCATTCACGCATACGATGACCCAGGTCATGCCAAAAAAGCCATGGAAGCGGCGGAGACATACGCTAAAGTGGCGCCTTCGGCTAGTCATGCTCTGCACATGCCTTCGCATATTTTTGTGGCCAAAGGCATGTGGGATGCTGTGATCGCTTCCAATGTAGATTCCTACCAAGCCAGCGTTGACAGAATGATCGCTAAAGATCTTGATGACGATGCACGAGGATACCACGCGTACCACTGGCTGGAATACGGTTACCTCCAAAAAGGTGAGTTTGAAAAAGCAGCAACCTTGCTCGACAGCATGAAAGTCCATGCCGAAGCTACTCCTTCCAAAAGAGGACGGTCGCATTTGATCTATCTGCAAGGAACCTATTTGGCAGAGACGGGAGCTTGGGATAGCCCTTACGCGGAATTGGAAATAGACGCTTCTGACCTTAGCCTCACCGTTAAGGCGAAGCAGTACTTTGTTGATGCAATGAAGTCCTATTCGAGAGGACAATGCAGATTCGCTAAACGCGACGAAAGAATTACTTGAAGCATTGATCCGAAGAGAATCTCTCTTTGCCGATACCTTGGACTTCAAACTCTGCATCCCCAGCGATGTGAGTACCGCTCGACCGAGCGATATCGTTGCCGCCAAAGCCATTTTGTATCAGGTTTATGCACTGGGCTACATGCTTTCTGGCGATGAGAAATTGGCAGAAGAGTATCTGGTTGAAGTCTACGGAATTGGAAGATTCGGGAGATTACAGTTACGGGCCTCCGGTCATTCAAAAGCCTACGCATGAGCTGTATGCCGATTGGCTAATGTCCAAAGAGCGATACGAAGAAGCTTTGGCTGAATACGAGAAGGTACTTGATCGGGCGCCCGGTAGAAGGTTAGCGACGATTGGGGTTGAAGAGGCGAGTGCTAAAGTGGCTCGTACTTCGTAGCTCGTCGTGCATAGCTAGTGACGGATTTATTTTTCTTAAACTAACGACTAGCACCAAATTAAAGATATTTAGAATTCAAGATGGAATCAAAAGAAATAACTCGAAAAGGAGAAGGCGAGAATTACGATTACTCGCAAGACCATTGCTTTGTAAAACTTTCGTCGCGGGACACGAACGGCGAATTATGTATAGTGGAAGATACTTTGAAACCGGGGTTTCATCTAAAGCGTCACCATCACAAGATCATGACCGAGGTTTTCTACATGTTGGTAGGGGAGCTGGAGCTTATTTTTGATGATGAAACCATTGTTCTCAAAGAAGGCGACACAATGACGATTCCACCCAATATTTGGCACGAAGCCAAATCTGAGGAAGGCGGAAAAATGCTGACGATATTCAAAAACGGGGAGTTTGACATTTTCTTGGAGCAGCTGTCGACCATGAATGAAGATGACTTTTCCAATGCGGAATTGATGAAGGCCTTCTCAGAGAAATTTGATATTTACGAGTAGTAAAAATTGTAAAACAAAAAGAAGAGCCCTTCCATAGCAAGAAAGGCTCTTCCGAATTCCGTTCAGAAAACGACGGTCTATTTTTGCGCTGTGGTAAATAGCCTGGTCACGTCTTTTTTCTCGTAAACATAAACGTGCTTTCCATCTGTAGTAAGCGAATTTCCTGCGCCTTTTTTGGCATTGTAAGCCCAGTACTTGCAATTGTCTACGACGTCAAATGCCGCAATATCATTTTTATCTGTTTCCAGAATTAGAATATTCTCGTAATAATCAACCACAGAAGCTCTTTTGTATTTATTGGCGGCCACTAAACTTCCATCAGAAACCTTAAAAGTTGACACTCCTTTCTCACCAACAACTACAATCATTTCTTCATAGGGCAGCACTACTACTGCATCTCCAACACCACCGTTTTTCACATCAACCTGGTAGTTTACCTCACCATCGTGTATTTTAATATTGTACAATTCCTTCCCTGAGCAGACTACCAAGTTTTCGCCATAGACAAGCATATTCGTGATACCTTTTTTGAATCGTTCAGAGTCCCAGATGAGTCTTCCGTCTTCATCGCTGAATGCCTGAACACCGCATGGTTTTATATTCTCGTCGTATATTCTTTTGGTGAATGTGATATTTCCTTCAGAATCTTTTTCTCTAAAAACGCCTTGGATTTCAACTACGCCGCCAATTTGAAGGAGGAGCTTACCATCTTCCAGATACATATTAGGAACTACCTTGGCACCACTACCGATTTCTTGTGATTGCCAAACCAAACGCCCTGTTCCTCTTTCGTATTTATTGATGTGCTGTCCTTTTTTCCCTTCCATGTCAAGCACATAAACAAACTCTTCAGTGATGATGGGATCTGGCAGAGCTCCATATACGCCAAAGGCAGTTGCATTACCCGGTGCTTTAACTGGAACTTCGTAATCAAAAGCTGCGCTCCACTTTTGTGCCCCTGTTTTGTAATCGTATATCTGAAGTCCGCTTAAGTGGAGAATGACGTTGCCATCGATGACTTCAATATCAAATAGCCACTCGCCCGAAACAACTTTTTTATCTGCTCTACCGATGTAGGTGTTTTCCCAAACAAGCTCACCTGTTTTCATGTTGATCTTGGCAATCTGATTTTTGAATCCCGTAAAGAGCGCGATCAATCCCGATGGAATGAAGTTTACAGTAGTTAAATATCCATCTTCGTAGTAGTACTGTCCAACTTTTCCTTTGAATTTTGAAGTGCTCCAAAGTTCTTCTCCCGTATCAGCATTTACGAATAAGTTTACATCCTTAAAAGTGAATAAGAAGCCATTTTCCTCTTTGATGTAAGTAATCATCTCAGACATTTTAAGCTTGTATCGATCAGAATCCCACAACAGCTTTCCGGTAACCATATCTATAACTGCTACCTGCTCTTTTCCCAATTTAAGATCAAGGAGAAAGATTTTTTTAGCATCCCAGATGGGAATTATGTCATCAACCTTTTTCAAGCGTTGAGAGATATCGGTAAAGTCCTTGGTCCAGACCACTTTTCCCGTTTCATTTTCATAAACAGAAATATCCTTCTTTGATGCTGTATATCCATAGCCTGTATCACCGACATTGTCGCAGCCGTAGAAATCTATTGTATGGTCGAGTCTGGTTGTCCACATTTCGGGCATGTCTTCCTGCGCTGATAGCGTCAAGGTTATAACTAAGCCCGTAATTAAAATTGATATTGCTTTCATTTTAGTTGATTTTAAGAGTTATGGAATGATAAATGTGTATTGAAAATTGTAGAGGTTACCCTTGGGGATTTTGAAGTCAAACTTGTAATGTCTCACTAAGTCATTGAGGGTATTTTGCCCGTGAATGGAAGCGTCTTCTGATCTCTCCAGAGAGCGCATATGACTTATTTTTCCCTTGTCATTCACGGTTATTTGGTAAGTGTAGCTACCGTGTATTTCTTCTTTCTCCATGCCTTGAAGAAACTTTTCATCTTGAACGAATTGGTCGAGATCTTTTGTGGCTAGTTCTACAAATTCGTCGCTCGTTTCTACAAAGGGTCGTTGTGCAGAAAGCTCAGTGCCTATGAGCAGTATCGCGAATAGAAATAGTATGTTGAGATTAGTTTTCATAAGGTATTTGCCATTTAAAGATTAGAGATCCGTTAGTTATTAGAAGGTGGCTATCGTCAGCAGAAAATGCGATGCCCACGCGGCCGTCATCAGCAGGGAATTGCCCTTTTGTATGGCTTCCAAACATCCGTTTTGCCAATTCAAATCGAGCCACGATACTCGCATCATCGTACTTGCACACCCATATTTCAGGGAAACGGCTTGCGTTGACCGTAACGAGGGCGAAATACTCATGGCTATTGCTGAACTCAAAGTCGGGTTCGTAAATGGAATTGGAAACGAAGCCGCGAGGTAGCGTTTCTCCGTTTTCGGAATTGATTACAGAGATGTATTTGGTACCCGTCATCCCGGTTTTCTCTACTACCTTAGTGTGTGGAACAGAGTAGCAGAGTAGGGTAGAGCCATCAGGCGAAAACTCCAGGGCGTAAGGAATGTCAAACATTTCATCGACCGTGTAAAGCCTTGTGTAATTCTCAGTTTCATAAACTGACACACATTGCCGATACTTCTTGTAGATTTTGTAGTTGTCTTTTTGCTTCTTCTTAGTGACGTATGAATTCAGGTAATCATCTTCCACATGATGTGAGATGGCAACCTTTGATCCATCAGGAGAGAAGGCCATACAATTTGTGGCGTCAGGTGTAGGAAGGAGTACTTTCTTCTCTTTTCCCGTAAGGCTGTAGCTGTATAGATTATCGCCTTCCAGTACAATGAGCTCCTCGTTGTTCGGATGAAAGTCGGCGTCATGACCTGCCCCAATGGTCAATACCTCTTTCCCTGTGGCTGTTTCAATTACTTCAAATTTTACCTCCCGATCTTTATTCGGAGCGTAATCCAGGTATTTTAGCTGCTGAAGTAAAATGTATTGCCCATCGCTCGAAGTATTAATGCGAGAGCCTCCATACCAATTGCCAACGTCGTAGGTTGATTTGATATTCAGATCTCGATCGACGATGTAAAGCGGAAAGCTCTGCGTTGCTGATATGATGTAATCTTCCGTTTCCGGGATGATGTCAATATCAGAGTGTAGAAATTTATAAGGATCGGGCGAGACGTCTATTTTCTCGAAGACCATATTCGTTCCCTGTCCCAATAATTGGAGGGAACAAAATAACAGCCGCAAGAATGGATATGCTTGATCGTTTCATCAGTCTATTAGTTTCATTTTTAGGGCATGCCGAATCATTCCGGCTACATTTTTTACCTGAAGTTTGGTTCTGATACTTTTCCTATGACTCGCTACCGTTCCCTCATCGATATTCAGAAGAAGAGCAATTTTTTTGCTGGTGAAGCCTTTTGCGATCAGCGCCAGTATTTCCTTTTCTCTTTCGGAGAGGGGATGTGTGAGGATAGAAGAATCGCTTGCCATATTCAATTAATTAGAACAAGGCAAAGATTCCTAATGGAACTGCGGGAATAAATAGGTAGAAAGCCGTAATCGTATAGGGTAAATACCCTAATTCTTACACGAGACCGTTAGAAGCGGCCAGTTTGATAAGTGCAGCTGAATTGTGCACTTGCAATTTTTTCATGAGGTTGGTTCGGTGTGAATCCACCGTTCGATGAGAAATAAATAGCTCTTCTCCGATTTCTTTATTGGACATTCCCTGAGCAATGAGCTTGAGTATTTCGCGCTCTCGCTCGCTAAGCTTCGAAAAGAGCAGGGCATCCGTGCCTACGGTAAAGTTACCGGGAGTTACGTTCTCGCCGGTGATGACGGCCCGCGCAGCATCACCGCTGAAATAGGTTTTCCCTTCCAGCCACGCGTTTCAAGGCCGTTTCAAATTCAGTGCGGTCTGAATTCTTCAATAGAAAACCGCTGGCGCCGATTTCCATCATCCGTTTGATGAGAGATGGGTCTCCGTGCATCGTCAGTATGATGATCTTCGTTTGGGGACTTTGTTTTTTGAGCTCAATGGTAGCCTCCAGGCCGTTCATAATGGGCATATCCACATCCATGAGCACAATGTCGGGCTTGAGCATCAAGGTAAATTCGATCGCCTCTTTTCCGTTTTCTGCTCCCCCGATCACTTCAAAACCGCCAAGGCTATTGACCAGTTCGCTTATTCCACTTTGAACGAGTGTGTGATCATCTACAATCAATATGCGCATCAGGATAGGGGAGTTTTAATGGTGGTCTCGGTACCGCCTTCTTCGGGAAAATCAAAATGAAGAGAGGCATTGATTTGCTGCAGGCGCGATTTAATATTGAGCAAACCGTGCCCTTGGTCTTTTTCGGGATCAAAGCCTTTGCCGTTGTCTTTCACTGCCAATACGAGTGTTTCGTCTTCCTTTAAAAGGTCGATAGAAACCCTGTCGGCACCCGAATGCTTGAGAATGTTATTGATCAATTCCTGGGCGACGCGGTAAATGTTTACTTCAATCTGACTGTCAAACCGATTGCCATCCGTATCGTCATGGAAGTTGAACCTGATATTATTCAGGCCCAAGCTTTTTTCAACGGAATCTTGGAGCGCCGCGCCAAGGCCCAGTTCGCTCAGTGACTTGGGCATCATTCTATGCGAGAGCTCCCTCACATCGCGGGCAGATTCATCTACCACCTTTTCGAGTATTTGGAATTTGGTTTTGTTTTCTTCGGTAGAATTACTGATCTGATTGAAAATATTGGATAGCCCGAGTTTGATGCTGGATAGCTGCTGACCAATCCCATCGTGCAGTTCTCTTGCCATTCTCCTTTTTTCCTGCTCAGTGGCGGTTATTACTGCATCAAGCTGGTTTTTCTGCTCTGCGGCTATGGCCCGTTGTAGCTCTGCGTCTTTTTTAGATTGAATAAAGCGGTATCCCAGAAATCCCGAAACAAGTGCCAATACCAGAATACCCGATAGTCCGAGAACCATATTGTTTCTGGCTCGGATTTTCAAATCGGCTTCCTCCAATTCCAGTCCTTGAATCTTAATCTGTTGTTCCTTCTCTTTGGTCTGATATTGTGTTTCAAGCTCCTGAACGATCTCTTGTTGGCTTTCGCCCAAAACCGAATCGTGAACCGCCACATATTGCACATGGTATTCCAGTGCCTTTTCAAAATCGCCTAAGTTCTTGTACGAACTGGCCAAATTGGCGAGGGAAATCTCTCTGTCGTGCTTGGAGTCAATCTCATTGGCCATGCGCAGGCACTTCTCCAATATTTTGATTGCTTCGCGGGGGTTGCCCATTTCGTTTCTCATCTCGGCAATGTTTGATAGCGTGCTGATTTGCCCGCGTACATCACCAAGGGTACTGTCTATTCTATAAGACTCACGAAACTGCTCAATGGCACTATCCGCATCGCCCATGTAGTAATACACGGCACCGATATTATTGATGCATTCAGACATGCCCTGAAGATTGTTGAGCTCCTTTTCTATTTCGTAAGACTTTTCGAAGTATACAAGAGCTGAATCCAAGACGCCCTGATTGGCATAAACAATCGCGTAGTTGTTGTAAATATTGGCAATCTCTTTTCGGTTATTCTCTTCTTTTTGGATTTCCAAAGCCTCATCGTAATAGGAGAGTGCCTTGTCGTAGTCTTCCATGTACATGAACATTACACCCACATTATTGAGTACTGTGGCTACATCCGTATTTTGATTGACTTCTTTGTGGAGCTCAATGGCTTTTTGGTAGGATTTAAGCGCCTCTTCATATTCACCTTTGTACCTATAACAAACCCCTTTGTTGGAATGGATTGCTGCTCTGAGTGATGCAGCCTCATTGCCTTCAAGGTAGCCAAAGGCACTGTCGGCATAGACTAGGGCATCATTGTAATATCCTTGAAATCTATAGGCCACTGATAGCTTGTGCATGGCATCGGCAGCTCCGAAATAGTATTTGAGCTCAAGCGATTTTTCAGCTGCTTCATTTGCCATTTGCTTAGCTCGGTTTGGATCGGATTGGGCAATGGTGAAACTGAGCACGTTGAGTTTGTCTACCAATTCCTGACCTTCCAGGCCTTCAAGCTTTTGATCCAAACTATCGACTTGTGCATAGGCGCTGTGAAAAGCGAGAATCAAACAAAATAAAAGGACTCTTTTCATGGACTATAG
>CALOFA010000042.1:0-36586 GCA_942492545.1 uncultured Cryomorphaceae bacterium
GGCGAAACTGTACGACATCCATCATAAACAGCGCATACCGATGATTCTGCTCAACAACCTATTGGGAGGACCTGCCATGAATAGCAGACTGAGCATGAACATCAGAGAGAAGTATGGTATTGCCTACAATCTTGAGTCATCTTATTCCGCTTATTCGGATTGCGGAGTATTCACTACTTATTTGGGTACCGATAAAAAGTGGCTGAGCAAAAGCGAGAAATTAATCCTTCGAGAATTAAAGCACTTGAGGGAACAAAAGTTGACTACAACAGGGCTACATCGAGCTAAGCAGCAATTGAAAGGTCAATATGCTTTGGCCAAAGAAAGTGGAGCGGGCATGATGCAATCCATTGGCAAAAGCCTGCTTGTGCTAGACAAAGTAGTAGACTCGGAAACCATTTTAAAACAAATCGAAAACATTACGGCTGAAGAAGTGATTGAGGCCGCAAACTATACGTTCGACCCAAATAGACTGAGCACCCTTATTTATAAGTAATCATGGAATTTATCGACCCTGAACTGGACCAGTATGTTCACGAACACAGCGAAGCCGAAAGTGAACTGCTGAACGAATTGAACCGCGAGACCTACCTGAAAGTACTCCAACCAAGAATGCTATCAGGACATGTACAGGGTAGAATCCTGAGCATGTACTCCAAATTGATCCAACCAAAGTGCATTTTGGAAATCGGAACGTACACAGGTTACTCAGCGCTCTGCCTGGCCGAAGGATTAGCTGCAGGAGGCACCCTTCACACCATTGAAAAAAATGAGGAGCTTAAGCCAATCATCAATCGATACGTTGAGCGAGCGGGATTTAATGACCGAATAAAACTCCACATTGGTGACGCTCTACCCATTATAGAGTCGATGGATACCAAATTTGATTTAGTATTTATCGATGCCGATAAGACAAATTACCTCAATTACTATGAGGCCGTTTTGCCAAAGATGAAATCAGGTGGATGCATTATCGCCGACAATGTGTTGTGGAGTGGAAAAGTACTTGATGAAGAGGAATTGAAAAATGATCCCGATACTGCTTTGCTCAACGAGTTTAACAAAGCAGTAACGGCAGACGACCGTGTAGAAAATGTCCTGCTACCTGTGCGAGATGGATTAATGGTGATTCGTAAAAAGTAAAACAATGTTTGACCTAAGAAGTGATACCGTCACCAAGCCAAGCAAGGAAATGCTGAAGGCTATGTTTAATGCTGAAGTTGGCGATGACGTATTTGGCGAAGACCCTACCATCAATCGGCTGGAATCTATGGGTGCGGAAATGATGGGCCACGAGGCGGGATTATTTTGTCCGTCGGGAACGATGACCAACCAAATTGCTATTTCACTTCACACGAAACCCGGAGATGAAGTCATTTGCCACGAGACCTCCCACATCTATAATTACGAAGTGGGCGGCATAGCCCGAAATTCGCTTAGCTCCGTAAAGCTCGTTTTTAATGACGAGGCTATTTTGACACCTGAAGAGGTGGAGGATTCTATTCTAGCCGATCACGATTGGCTCGCAAGAACGTCGCTTGTTGTTGCTGAAGACACCTCAAACCGAGGAGGTGGAAAGTGCTATGAGCTCGAACAACTCAAAGCGCTGAGTACTGCCTGCAAAAAACACGGACTCGCCTTTCACCTCGATGGAGCAAGAGCATTTAACGCCATTGTCAAAAAAGGTCATGACTTTACTTCATATGGTCAGTTGTTTGATTCTGTATCCATTTGCCTTTCAAAAGGCTTGGGTGCTCCTGTAGGATCACTGCTTCTGGGAAGTAAAAACTTTATAAAAGAAGCTCGTCGCCGGAGAAAAGGAATGGGCGGAGGAATGCGTCAAGCCGGCTACTTGGCCATGGCGGGAATCTATGCTTTGGAAAATAATGTAGCCCGCTTGCAAGAAGATCATGATCTGGCCAAAGAAATCGCGGAAACCTTGAAGGGCTGCAGTTCGGTGGTGAATGTGATCGAACCCGAGACGAACATTTTGATTTTTGATGTGGATAATTTTCGGAAGTTTACCTGAAAGTTGGAAGAGCAAGAAGTGCGAGGGGTCTCTTTGCAGGAAGCAGCGGATTCGACTGGTGACTCATATGGATATCGACCGCTCGAAAACAGAAGATTTAAAGGAGGCGCTCATAAGAGCCCTCAACTAATTGATCAAACTCACTTCTACCCTTCGATCAGCAGGACCTGAAGTGGTGCTTTCGGTATCGCCTAAAAAGTTAAGTCACTATTACTCGAGTTTTCTCCACTCCCATCGACTCAAGGAATACTTTAACTGACTCTGCCCGCTTTTGAGAAATCCAAGCATTGTACTCTGAATTTCCTGACATATCAGCATAACCGGTAACCAAAGCTTTTTTCAAAGGATTCTTCACCAAGAGCACTATGGTTTTGTTGAGCCGCGCCTTTTGCACCTCGCTCAATGTATATTCGTTCTTTTCGAAGATCAAGTATTCGGGCTCAGTTTCAGCAGAGCTGCCTGATGGCTCATTCTTTAAATCAGCAATCATCTCTCGCATTTCTGCCATATCTTCTCTCAAATCGCTGTTGTCTCTTCTGTTAATCTCATCGATTTGACTCTGAAGATTCTGAAACATCTCGGAGTAATTGGATAGAATCCTATTGTTCTCCTCCAGTAGAGTTACCACCTC
Organism: uncultured Cryomorphaceae bacterium; assembly: GCA_942492545.1. Classification (GTDB taxonomy): domain Bacteria; phylum Bacteroidota; class Bacteroidia; order Flavobacteriales_D; family Cryomorphaceae; genus JAKVAV01. The sequence continues at coordinate 2,661 of CALOFA010000042.1, forward strand.
TTCAGAGAAATCATTTTTCCTTCTCCTTTTTTTCCCGGAAGGTCTTTTATCGGAAGAGAAGAGCTCAGGATTGAGACTCAGACTACCGAGATCATCCTCAAAACCCTTTACAGCCATCAGCTCAAACTCTTCTGCAGGCATCACCTTGATCTTATTCTCATCCTCTTGACTTTCTTCAACAGACATATACTCTCCGATAAAATCAGTTGCTTCAGCAATGTGCAGATTCTTTCAAGTTAAAAACCAGAGTTTGAAAACCATAAAGACTTACATCATTTGCTTCTTTGAAATCTTGATCAGAAGAGTCACTGATGCGGCGTCCATTGAGCTCATTCAGATAAGAAGCTTGGCTTAATACATCATCAGAAAATCCTTGGAATAGTTCAGAGAATGGCAAGTCATTTATCCAGATCGCATTCTTGACTAAGGCACCGGCATTTTCATCAAAGTCAAGAGCTGAAGCGTATGCCCGAATTTGACCGTTTTCTACAAAGTAATTGTTATCGACAAATGACTTCAACCCATAACTGATCATCTGATTCAAGAGAGATTGCTTCGTGTTCGACGCAATCTCATATTCATTAATGATGATCGTTTGCTCTTTAAAGCCACTCAGAACATAATTCTCAGGCACGTCATTGATAGGCTCCCCGTGAAATCTATTTATCACGGTAACATTTTGCGCAGATAAAGCGAAAGCCGCGCAACAGATAGTTGTAGTTAGTAATTTTGTAAGCACCTGGGTCGAAACACTCCACCAACTGATGGATTTCTTCGTCAAATTTCGACAAAACCATACCCAAAGTCCACTTTATGCCCCCAAACGTTTTGAACAGAATACCCTTTAATTTGAGTCTTTTTGTGGAAAAGTCGCGGCCCCTACAAGTACTATGGCATGTCATTATTGGAACTCCAACCGACAAGCACAAAAGTCATAACACTGCTATTGAGCACCTTAACCCGAATAAAAAAACAATTGTGTACTGGCAACCCTAATAGAAGAAGGCCGTCTTTAAATCAGAACCGTATGATTACGGAGCAAAGAAAAAAAGGTTACAAAACAAAAAATTACACGTTATGGACGGCATCATCAATTTTATTCAAGACTTCTTCATGGGGCTCTACGGAACTTTCGGAGATGGCTTACTTCTTTTGGCAGGAGTGCTTGCTTTCTTTGGAATCGTTGCTCAATGGAAACTTTACGAAAAAGCAAACCAACCCGGTATTGCTTGCATTGTTCCCATCTGGAACTTTATCGTTTTCCTTCGGATAGTAGGAAGACCTGCTAGCCATATGTTCCTCTTCTTTATTCCGATCTACGGACAGCTTTACCTTGTACCAAAGGTGTACATCGAGCTGTGTAATAGTTTTGGAAAGACGAGCATTTTAGACTACGTTTTGATTATCCTTTTCAACGCATTTTACATCCTTAATCTAGGCCTGTCTTACGAGACTGAATATTTAGGCCCAGCTCACGGAAAAGATATGAGCGAGATCAAAGCGATGATGAAAAGAGGATCAAGTTCAGCCTACGCTTAATATTTCTTCGGCACGTTTAAGTGCTTGAGAAATACCGTCGGGATTCTTGCCACCTGCCGTGGCAAAGAATGGCTGTCCTCCGCCGCCACCTTGAATATAACTTGCCAGTTCTTTTACAATATTTCCGGAATTAAAGCTTCCATCAGTAACCAATTCATCAGACAAAGCCACGGATACCGTGGCTTTGTTGTTTTCGGCTGTAGCCAAAACCATGAAAAGCGGACTCAACTCTTTTCTTAGTTGAAACGATATATCCTTCACAGATGCCGGGTCGAGATCAACCTGCTCTGCAATAAATGAGACTCCGTTAATCTCTCTTGCCTTACTAATAAGCTCACCCTTTATACTTTGAGCTTTATCGGCCTTCAAAGATGCTATTTCCTTTTCGAGCTCTGCTTGTTTCGTCAGAAGTGATTCCACGGCTTTCGCAGGAGATTTCGGAGCTTTGAGCTTCTCTTTGATGGTCTGCAACTCATCTATTTCACTGAACACTTCGTCTTCAGCAGCTTCTCCTGTCAGGGCTTCTATCCTTCTAATACCTGCAGCGACAGAACCCTCGCTTGTGATTCTAAAAAAACCAATCTCCCCTGTAGCTTTCACATGCGTTCCTCCGCAAAGCTCCACAGAATCGCCAAATTGAATCACTCTCACCTCATCTCCATACTTCTCTCCAAACAGAGCCATCGCTCCCATTTCTTGAGCTTTACTCATTGGCACTTTTCTGAATTCTCCCAAGGCAAGATTCTCTCGGATCATAGCATTCACCTGCATTTCGACTTTGCGAATTTCCTCATCACTCATCTTTTGAGAAATGCGAAAAATCAAATCGGAGGTAGTTCTTTTCGACTAATGACCCCTTTTGTTCCACATGAGTTCCGAGAATGTCTCGAAGCGCATAGTGTAGCAAGTGCGTTGCCGAATGGTTTTTCTCAGTGCTATTGCGATCCTTAGAAGCTACAACTGCAGTAAACTGAGGGCCGAGCTCCTTCGGTGAGTTTTTTGAAACGTGAACAATGAGATTGTTCTCGCTGGAAGGTATTGTCAATGGACAATTTCTGACCATTGCTTTCAATGTAGCCTTTATCGCCTACCTGACCTCCGCCTTCGGGATAGAAAGGGGTTTTATCAAAGACAAGGTGAAATAGCTTTTTACCCTTTTGTTCCACCTCGCGATAACGCACCAGTTCTATAGTGTCTTCTAAAACATCGTACCCCACAAACTCTGTCGATGGTGAATCTGACAGGACTACCCAATCTCCCGCTGCTACTGCCGAGTCTTTTCTGGAACGGGTCTTTTGCTCTTGAAGAGCTTTTTCAAAAGCCTCTTCATTGTAAAACTTACCTTGCTCTGATAGTATCAATGCCGTCAAATCAGCCGGAAACCATAAGTGTCATACAGTTCAAAAACAGTCTCTCCATCGATTTCTTTTCCTTCCGTCTTTTGAATGATTTCAGAAATCCGATCCATGCCTTTGGCCAATGTGCGCAAAAATGCTTCCTCTTCTTCTCTGATGACCTGAGAAATCAATGTCTTGTTATGCGTCAACTCAGTAAAGAATTCGCCGAGTTGTTGCTCCAACTCACCCGCCAAGAGAGTTAAAATAGGTTCTCTCCTATCCAAGAAACTGTATGCATATCGGACGGCGCGCCTGAGTATTCTCCGGATCACATAGCCAGCACCTGTATTACTCGGCATTTGACCATCAGCGATGGCGAATGAAACCGCACGAACATGATCGGCCAGTACACGAAAAGCAACATCCTGCTTGGAGTCGGTTCTTCCGTATTTCACTCCCGTTTCTTTTTCAAGAAATGAAATCAGAGGAGTAAAAACATCAGTGTCATAATTGGACTGCTTGCCTTGGAGCACCATCGCCAAACGCTCAAAACCCATACCCGTGTCAATGTGCCTTTCCTTCAACGAAATAAGCTGTCCATCGGCCTTTCGGTTCAATTCCATGAAAACCAAATTCCAGATTTCCACCACTTGCGGGTGGTCCATATTGACCAATTCAGCGCCGGGCTTGAGTTTTCTTTCGGCATCAGATCGCAAATCCACGTGAATCTCAGAGCAAGGACCGCAGGGGCCAACGTCGCCCATTTCCCAAAAATTGTCTTTTTTATCTCCTCTTAATATTCGGTCTTCTTCTACCAAATTCTTCCAATAGCCATATGCTTCCGTGTCGAATTCAAGACCATCTTCTTTATCTCCTTCAAAAACGGTAACGTACATCCTGTCCTTCTCCACACCAAATACATCCGTGAGAAGTTCCCATGCCCACTCGATTGCTTCTTTTTTGTAATAAGCTCCGAATGACCAATTGCCCAGCATTTCGAACATTGTGTGGTGATAAGTGTCTACTCCGACTTCTTCCAAATCATTGTGTTTACCGCTCACTCTCAGACATTTCTGCGTATCAGCAATGCGCTTATCCTGCGTTTCTTCATTGCCAAGAAAAATATCTTTGAACTGATTCATCCCTGCGTTCGTAAACATGAGGGTGGGATCATTTTTAATGACAATAGGGGCTGAATCAACAATTTTGTGATTCTTCTTCTCGAAAAAGTCAAGAAAGACACGGCGAATTTGAGATGATTTCATTGAAACAAAGTTTAACAATTGAAGGGGGTCGCCGAAGAAATGGCCGTTTGTGCCATTCAGTCGATTTCCTACTTTTATGGTTTAATTTTTCCCCGACCGGATGGCAAAAATAAAATACAAGTACAATCCGAGTACACTCAACTACGAAAAAATCCAGCTGACCTTCAAAGATCGGCTTAAGAAAGGGTTAACCTACTTCGTTGTTGGATTATTTTTCGCATTGATCATTGTATTTTTTGCCTACACCTTCATTGACTCTCCAAAAGAGCTTACTTTAAAACGAGAACTCGCGCAGATGCAAGCTCGCTATGAGCTGCTCAATAAAGATCTCGACAATGTGGAGGCCGTACTTTCTGACATCGAAAGGAGGGACGACAATATTTATCGACAAATTTTGGAATCAGAGCCAATTCCTCAGTCTGTGAGAGAAGCCGGTGTGGGTGGCGTAAATCGATACACCTATTTAGAAGGATACAGCAATTCCGACTTGGTTATAAACACCAGAAAAAGACTGGATAAGCTAAAGAAACGCCTTTACGTCCAGTCCAAGTCCTTTGATGAAGTAGTAGAGCTTGCCAAGAATAAGGAGAAGATGTTGGCCTCGATTCCCGCAGTGCAACCTGTGCCCAATAAAAATTTAAAGAGAGTGGCCAGTGGTTACGGATACAGAGTTCACCCCATCTACAAGGTTCGCAAGATGCATTGGGGAATGGATTTCTCAGCACCGGTGGGCACTGAGATTTTCGCTACCGGGGACGGGGTAATTTCGAAAGTGGTAAACAGCCGCCGCGGATATGGAAAGCACGTGATAATAGACCATGGTTATGGCTACGAAACGCTCTATGCCCATATGAGTAAGATTGACGTGAGACGCGGACAGAAAGTGAAAAGAGGAGATGTAATCGGCTTAGTGGGCAATACAGGTACTAGTAATGGACCTCACCTTCATTATGAAGTGATAAAGGATGGTCAACAAATAAACCCTGCAAACTTCTATTTTAACGACTTAACGCCTGAAGAATACGATCTGATGATCGAGCTCTCTTCAAGTGTAAACCAATCATTCGACTGATGCCATACCGCGAAAAAGAAATCGAAAAGCTCTACTACAGCATAGGTGAGGTATCGAAAATGTTTGATGTCAACGCCTCCTTGATCCGATTTTGGGAAAAGGAATTCGATATCATCAAACCAAAAAAGAACAAGAAGGGAAACCGACTCTTCACCAAAGATGATGTGGAGAATTTCCGAATCATTTTTCACCTGGTAAAGGAGCGCGGATACACGCTACAAGGGGCTAAAGACAAGTTGAAAGACAACAAAAACGACGTGGCGGATACTGTAGAAATGGTGAAGCGACTCGAAAATGTCAAAGCCTTTTTACTGGAGCTAAAGAAGAGTCTTTAGGCTAGTAGTACGATTCCTTTTCCAAATAATTCTGCACGTAATCCTTTACCCCTTCTTCCAAGGAAGTAAACTCTTTTTCGTAACCGATTCCCTTAAGCTTGGCCATATTGGCCTCGGTGAAATATTGGTACTTATCGCGTATATCAGCCGGAGTATCGATGAATGAAATGTTGGGCTCAAGGTCCAAGGCGGAAAAAGTAGCTTTTGCCAAATCCAAGAAAGTTCTGGCAGTACCCGTTCCCAAATTGTAGAGTCCTGAGTTTTTCCTGTGGTTCATTAAAAAAAGGCAGACAAAGACTAAGACCTTGACAAAAATGAAGTCGCGCAACTGCTCACCATCCTTGTATTCCGGATTGTGGGAGCGAAATAACTTCACCTCACCGTTATTCTTGATTTGATTGAAGGCGTGAAAAATAACCGAAGCCATTCTTCCCTTGTGGTATTCATTGGGGCCATAAACGTTGAAGAACTTCAGTCCCGCCCAGAAATAAGGCTTCTTATCCTGCTTGAGCGCCCACTTGTCAAATTCGTTTTTGGATTCTCCGTAAGGATTGAGCGGCTCGAGCTTTTCTATTATTTCGTGATTGTCCTCGTAGCCATGCTCGCCGAGACCATATGTAGCAGCAGAACTGGCGTAGACCAGGGGTATTCCATGCTCCACGCAAGCCTTCCAAATCTTTTGGGAATAGTCGACGTTCAAGTCGTCGAAAATTGACTTGTCAAACTCCGTGGTATCTGTTCGGGCGCCGATATGAAAGATGAAATAGACCATCTTGTGATTCTCTTCCAGCCAATCGTGGAAATCTCGCCTCTCCACCAACTTTGAAAATCTCTTCCCCTCATAGTTGGGTGCTTTTTCGGCTTTAGAAAAGTCATCGACCAAAATTAAATCGTAGTAGCCTTTTTCGTTGAGCGCGCTTACTAAACAGCTCCCGATAAAACCCGCAGCACCTGTTACAACAATCATAAGAATTGAGATTTTCCGCAAAGATAGGCAATGACCGGTATAAGGATGTAAGGTTGAAATAGGTTGTATATTTGCACCTGAAAATTTAAGCATGCCATTGGTTTACATCACAAGACGAGAGCGTTTCAACGCAGCACATAAACTCTGGAATGAGGAATGGTCTGAGCAGAAGAACATGGAAGTCTTCGGCAAATGCGCCAATCAGAACTGGCACGGACACAACTATGACCTGTTCGTAACCGTGAAAGGCGAGCCACAAGAAGATACGGGCTGTGTCATCGACCTGAAAGATCTGAGCAAGATTTTAAAAGAATCGGTTATCGATAAGCTCGACCACCGCAACTTGAATTTAGATGTGCCTTTTATGAAGGGCAAAATGTCATCTACTGAAAATTTGGCAGTTGCCATTTGGGGAGAGATTAAAACCAAAGTTGAAAGTCAAGGTTGCCTATTGCACTCGGTTCGTTTGCACGAAACGGAGAACAATTTTGCCGAATACTTTGGTGAGTAAAACCGAGAAGGAAATGGAAGGTTCACAGCAGAGTCAGAAGGAAAAAGAGCTCGACAACTTAGAGTCGTTGTATGGAAAAGTGTTGGATAACCTTGGAGGCGAAAGAGATCGTCAAGGACTGAAAGACACACCGTTGCGAGTAGCTAAAGCCATGCAGTTTTTAACTAAAGGCTACGATCAAGACCCTGCCGCCATCATTCGATCAGCCATGTTTGACGAAGACTATAGCCAGATGGTTTTGGTAAAAAACATAGAAGTTTATAGCCTTTGTGAGCACCACATGCTTCCGTTTTTTGGCAAGGCTCACGTGGCCTATATTCCAAAAGGCAGAATCGTAGGATTGAGCAAAATTCCTCGAATCGTAGATGTATTTGCACGAAGATTGCAAGTGCAAGAACGACTGACAAATCAAATTCGAGATTGTATTCAGGAAACGCTTGACCCGGTGGGAGTGGCCGTAGTTATAGAAGCTCAGCACATGTGCATGCAAATGCGGGGGGTGCAAAAGCAAAACTCCGTCACTACGACGTCAGCATTTCATGGAGAATTCTTGGAGGAGACAACTCGTCAGGAATTTGTTAATTTGATATCAGCAAAACTTCATTAAACGAATATGGAAGAGAATAAAAATATAATGTTCGGCCGCGATGGCGGTCAGCATTCAGCGCAAGTTGACTCGGGCGCTTTGGCCAAAAATTTTGTGAGCAACGTTATGACTTACATGACAGCGGCATTGGCCATTTCAGGCGTTATGGCCTACTGGTTTGGAACCAATGACGAATTAATGAGAATGCTCTTCAATGCTGAAGGAACAGGTCGTTCTATCTTTGGTTGGATAGCGATGCTCGGCCCACTGGGTTTGGTGCTACTCATGGGCTTTCGATTCCAAAAAATGTCGAGCACGGGAATGCTCACCGCGATGATCGCTTTCAGTTTACTGATGGGAATAAGCTTGAGTTCAATTTTTGCAGTTTACTCTGCCTCAAGCATCACTATTACTTTTCTGATCACCTCTGCAACTTTTGGAATTATGGCCGTGCTAGGCTACACCACAAGTACAGACCTTACCAAGTTTGGCTCCATCATGATGATGGGATTAATAGGAATTATCATCGCCATGGTGGTCAATTGGTTCATGCAAAGTGCCGCACTCGATTACATTATCAGTGCCGTCGGTGTCTTAATTTTCACAGGGCTGACTGCGTATGACATGCAGAAGCTGAAGCAAATCGGAATGCAAGTTGACTCGGGAACTGATGAAGGAAATAAGTACGCCCTTATGGGAGCACTTACCCTTTACCTCGATTTCATTAACCTCTTTTTGTTTCTGCTTCGCTTCTTGGGAAACAGAGATTAATCCTTCATTAAATCTAAGAATCCGACCCTCGTCGGATTTTTTTATTTGTAACCGACTTAAAACCAATTTAACCATATGAAAGCATACGTTTTTCCAGGCCAAGGATCGCAGTTTCCGGGAATGGCCAAAGAACTCTACGAGCAGTCCGATGAAGCCAAAGCGCTTTTTGAAAAAGCCAATGAGATCCTCGGATTCCGCATTACAGACATCATGTTTGAAGGTACTCAAGATGATTTGAAAGAAACCAGAGTGACCCAACCCGCTATCTTCTTGCACAGCGTTATTTTGGCCAAAATGCTCGGTGATAAGTTTCAACCGGACATGGTGGCAGGTCATAGCCTTGGAGAATTTTCTGCTTTGACTGCAGCAGGCGCTCTGAGCTTTGAGGCTGGATTGAAACTAGTCGCTCAACGCGCCAATGCCATGCAAAAAGCCACCGAACAAACGAAAGGCACGATGGCTGCCATCCTTGGATTGGACGACGAAGTCGTAGAAAAGCACTGCGCAGAAATTGACGGTATCGTCGTGCCGGCAAACTACAATTGCCCCGGACAATTGGTAATCAGCGGAGAACTGGACGCTGTTCAAAAAGCCTGTGATGCGCTTTCGGCGGCAGGAGCTCGACGAGCGATGATTTTGCCCGTAGGTGGTGCATTTCATTCTCCACTCATGGAACCTGCCAGAGCCGATTTGGCGTCAGCCATCGAAACTACGGAGATTAAATCGCCTTCTTGTCCCGTTTACCAAAACGTATCGGCAGAACCGGTAACTGATCCCGCAACCATCAAAGCAAACTTGGTCGCACAGCTTACCGCTCCTGTTCGCTGGACTCAAACTATGCAAAACATGATTGCGAACGGAGCCACCGCTACAATTGAAGTAGGCCCCGGAAAAGTGCTTCAAGGACTTTTTAAGAAAGTAGATCGAGCGTTTGAAACCTCTTCAGCTGAGTTATAGACTCCAGTAAAGAAACTTATTAATCTTCCCTCGGTAGATTCCCTTTAGGTCAACGAATACCCCATCCGCATCGACAATCTCCTCGAAGTAACTCTCTGGGAGATTTTCGTATTCGGTGTGATTCACGGCTACAATTACTCCGTCGTATTTTGGATTGGGCTTTGGAGCCAAATCGTATCCATACTCGTGCTTCACCTCTTCAGGGGACGCGTGCGGATCTATGACATCGACATGCACACCAAAAGATTCCAGCTCTCGCACCGTATCCACCACCTTGGAGTTGCGAATGTCGCTGACGTTCTCTTTGAAAGTCGCGCCCATCACGAGCACCTTGGCATTCTGAATATGCTTTCCTTTTGAGATAATCTTCTTCACCGTTTGCTTCGCCACGTAAGCTCCCATCGAGTCATTCACAAATCGACCTGAATTGATGATTTGTGCGTGATAACCCAGTTTCTCTGCTTTGTGCGTTAGGTAATACGGGTCTACCCCAATGCAGTGGCCACCTACCAATCCGGGGCGGAAATTCAGGAAATTCCACTTAGTTCCTGCCGCTTCGAGCACTTCATAGGTGTTGATCCCCATTCGATTGAAAATAATCGATAGCTCGTTGATCAAAGCTATGTTGACGTCGCGTTGCGTATTCTCGATAATCTTGGCTGCCTCAGCTACTCGAATAGAGCTTGCGCGGTGAACTCCCGCATCAACGACTAATTCATAAACCTTGGCAATGATCTCAGCCGATTCAGCGTCGCATCCGGCAGATACCTTTACAATACTGCGAAGCGTATGCTCTTTGTCTCCCGGGTTGATTCGTTCAGGGCTGTAGCCAACTTTAAAGTCTTCAACAGACTTCAATCCACTCAGCTTTTCGATCACGGGAACGCAATCTTCCTCGGTACAACCCGGATAAACGGTGCTTTCGTATACGACGTAATCGCCCTTAGAAATGGCGTTTCCTACCGTTCTTGACGCCGCCAAAACGGGCGTTAGATCAGGTTTGTTTCCGATATCAATCGGCGTAGGAACTGCCACGATAAAGAAAGAAGCATCCTTCAGATCATCCGCATTTGCAGTGAAAGTGATGTCGCACCCTTCGAAATCAGATGACTCCAATTCATTACTAGGGTCGATGCCTTTGTTCATCAATTCAACACGGTCGGGATTGATATCAAAACCGATCACAGAAACTTTTCTGGCAAACTCAAGGGCTATCGGGAGCCCAACGTAACCAAGGCCTATAACGGCCATTTTCTTCTCCTTGTTTAAGAGGGAATTGTACATATCAGGAATTATTCTTGTCTCTTACTTTGTAAATTCTTTCGATGATGTCTACCACCTTAAGCCCTTCAAGGGCATTGGTCGTAGCCACATTTCTATTCAAAATAGTGTCAACCACATTTTCGATTACGAAATGGTGATTGGCGGCGCTTCCTTTGTAAGCACCATAGTCATTAGCGGGACTAGACTCGTCAACTCAGGCATTTCATAGCCTTCCACATTGCATATTTCAACTTCATTCATGTATTGGCCGCCTACCTTGACGCTTCCTTTGCTGCCTATCACGGTAATACTGCTACCTAAGTTTTTACCCCAAACTGATGTAGAGTAATTCAAGGAACACTTACCGCCATTGATAAAGTCGAAAGTCACCAAACCACTGTCTTCAAAATCGGTCAAACCCGCGTGATTGAAGTCAGCAAAACGTCCTTCTATGTTTTCGATATCTCCGAATAGCCAGTACATGATATCAATGAAGTGAGAGAACTGAGTAAAAAGCGTTCCGCCGTCGAGATCGGCTTTCCCTTTCCAGCCATCATTCTTGTAATAGCGTTCATCACGGTTCCAGTAGCAGTCGATATCTACCAAGAAAATCTCTCCAAGTCTTTTGTTATCAATCATTTGCTTAAGCCATACGGAAGGCGGTGAATAGCGGTTTTGCATTACGCAAAAAACGTGTCTGCTTACTTGAAGAGCTTTGAAGATCACCTCTTCGCAATTGGCTTTTTGACAAGCCCATCGGCTTCTCACAAACCACGTGCTTCTTTTGGTTTAATGCCTTGAGAGCTTGGGAAGCATGCAGTCCATTGGGAGTGCAAATATTTACGACATCAATCTCAGGATGGGCTTCGAACATCTCCTCCATGGTAGCGAAAAAAGATTCCTCGATTCCGTCTGCACCGCACTCAGCCTGAGACATACTATCAACCACTGCCACCAATTCAGCCTCGTCATTTCGGCGTATCATTTCTGCATGGCGCTTTCCGATGTGGCCGTAACCAACTATGGCAAACTTTACTTTTTGTTGACTCATTGCTTTCTGACCTTTCCGTCTTCAAGAATATACTTATCACCACTTTCAGGGCAAGTGGCCTGGCCCTTTGAATCAAATTTCAATCGATGACCGAATTCGCTGATCCATCCCAATTGCTTGGCGGGGTTTCCTATAACCAATGCGAAGGGAAGAACCGTTTTGGTAACCACCGCACCCGCTCCGATGAAGGCGTATTCGCCGATGTCGTTTCCACAAACGATCGTGGCATTGGCACCAATGCTGGCACCCTTTTTCACAACGGTTTTGGCGTATTGATCTCTTCTGATAACAGCGCTTCGCGGGTTGGTGACATTGGTAAAAACCATCGAAGGCCCCAAAAAGACATCGTCCTCGCAAATGACACCCGTATAGATGGAAACGTTGTTTTGAACTTTCACATTTCTACCCAAAACCACTTCGGGAGAGATGACCACGTTCTGGCCAATATTGCACTTTTCGCCAATCTTGCAATTGGGCATGATGTGGGAGAAATGCCAAATCTTGGTGCCCTCACCTATTTCGCAGCCCTCGTCGATAACTGCCGTTTCATGTGCCTGAAACCCCATCAACGGCGAATGTAATTATCGAAATGTTTGTGATCCTTTTTATAAAGATCATCCTCACTCAAAGTTTTGAAATAGGCCAAAGTTCTCTCTAAGCCATCGTAGCGCTCAACTTTTGGCTCCCAATCCAGGATCGCCTTAGCCACTGAAATATCAGGGCGACGCTTCTTAGGATCATCGTGCGGCAAATCTTTATAGATGATTTTGGTTTTAGCTCCCGTCAATTCTACGATCTCTTCTGCAAAAGATTTGATCGTGATCTCATCGGGATTACCAACGTTCACCGGTTCGGCATAATCAGATAGTAGCAAACGGTAAATCCCTTCCACCAAATCATCCACATAGCAGAATGAGCGCGTTTGAGATCCATCTCCAAAGACGGTGAAGTCTTCGCCTCGCAATGCTTGACCTATGAAAGCTGGCAATACCCGGCCATCATTCAATCGCATTCGAGGACCGTAGGTATTGAATATTCTCACGATGCGCGTTTCCAATCCGTGAAAACGGTGGTAAGCCATGGTGATGGCCTCTTGAAAACGCTTTGCTTCATCGTAGACCCCACGAGGTCCAATTGGGTTTACATTTCCCCAATAATATTCTGTTTGCGGATGAACTTCTGGATCACCATATACCTCGCTGGTGCTGGCCACCAGTATTCGAGCTCCTTTGGCTTTCGCCAAACCCAAAAGATTGTGCGTCCCCAAGGAACCCACTTTCAATGTTTGGATAGGAATTTTCAAATAATCAATCGGGCTGGCAGGCGAAGCGAAGTGAAGGATATAATCCAGCTCTCCGGGCACGTGAACGAAGTTGCTCACGTCGTGGTGATAGAAGGTGAAATCCTTTTCGGGAAAAAGATGCTCGATATTTCTAAGATCACCCGTTATCAGGTTATCCATTGCCATCACCTCATACCCTTCGGCCATAAAGCGATCGCAAAGATGAGATCCTAAAAATCCCGCGGCTCCGGTTATCAATACTCTCTTTTTCATGCCGTGATTTTTTCTCTACCGATGCTTTCGTAGTGGTAGCCCAATTCTTTCAGTTGCGCACTTGCTCAAAAAGATTTCTTCCATCGAAAATCACTTTATGCCTTGAAGTCTGAACTCACTTTGTTGAAATCAGGATTTCTGAAAACTGACCACTCAGTAGCAATCAATAAGGCATCCGCACCTTTCAAGCGCTTCGTACATATTGTCTCGAGAATACTCGATTTTATCTCCATGAAGCAATTTCACATTGTCCATCGCTTCAGGATCAAAGGCTACGACTTTTGCGCCAGCTTTCGCCAAAAGGAGTTCTCTGATCATGTAGTGAGCCGGCGCTTCTCTGATATCATCGGTATCAGGCTTGAAGGCCAATCCCCAAAGAGCAAATGTTTTTCCCTCCAAATTATCGCCGTAGTGTGCTTTCACTTTGTCGAATCAAAGAAAGCTTTTGACGATCATTCACCTTGAGTACTGAATCCAGTATTTCAAAATCGTAACCATGATTGCTTTCCGCTTGCGAACCAATGCCTGAACATCTTTCGGAAAACAGCTTCCGCCATAGCCAATTCCCGGAAAAAGAAAGCGCTTTCCGATTCAGGCATCCGTTCCGATTCCCGCACGAACTTTATCCACGTCGGCACCTACCAACTCGCAAAAGTTGGCAATTTCGTTCATGAAGGTAATCTTGGTAGCCAAGAAAGCGTTTGCCGCGTATTTGGTCAACTCAGCTGACTTCTCGTCCATCACGATCAGGGGATTTCCCTGACGTACGAAAGGCTTGTAGAGGTCTGTCATCACCTTGGCTGCGCGCTCAGAAGACGTTCCGATTACCACACGGTCGGGTTTCATGAAATCCTCCACGGCAAATCCTTCACGAAGGAATTCGGGATTGGAAACCACATCAAAATCGACTTTGGCATTTTTGGCTACAGCTGCATGAACCAATTCTGCAGTACCCACGGGCACGGTGCTTTTATCGATGATGACTTTGTATTCGTCAATGATCTTACCAAGCTCTTCGGCTACGCCAAGGACGTAGGAAAGATCGGCAGATCCATCTTCTCCCGGAGGAGTGGGCAAGCCAAAAATATGATTTTCGCATCTTCGACAGCCGCATCTTTGAGATCGGTGGTAAACCGTCAAACGTCCTTGGCGGATATTTCTTTCGAAAACGGTATCGAGGTAAGGCTCGTAAATCGGCACCTCGCCGTTTTGCATTCTTTCGACTTTCTTTTCATCGATGTCTACGCAGATCACGTCATTTCCCGTGTCGGCGAAGCAAGTTCCGGTAACGAGGCCTACATAGCCTGTTCCAACGACTGCAATATTCATGATCGTTTTTCCTTTACAAAGGTTTTCACCGTATCGGTGATATAGGTAAGTTGTTCTTGGTCTAGTTCTGTTTGCATAGGCAATGAAAGAACCGTTTCACAAAGCTGCTCGGTAATCGGGAAATCTCCCTGGTTGTATCGGTCATCGCGATAGGCTTTTTGCAAGTGAAGCGGCACGGGATAATAAATCATTGCGGGAACACCTTTTGACTCCAAGTACTCTTTCATCTCATTACGGTCCAATCCATTCAGCACCATAGTGTATTGGTGAAAAACGTGATTGGAGTGTTCATAGCGCGCTGGCGTGGTAATTTCACCCAGCTCTTTGAAAGCTTCGTCATAATGGCCGGCGGCCGCATTTCTGCTCGCAGCATATGAATCCAGATGGCGCAACTTAATTCTCAAAATAGCCGCTTGGATGGAGTCCAATCTCGAATTTACTCCCACGCGATCGTGGTAGTACCTTTCGGCTTGACCATGATTGGCGATCGAGCGAATTCGGTGAGCCAAATCATCGTCATTGGTAAAAATGGCTCCTCCGTCGCCATAGCATCCGAGGTTCTTTGATGGAAAAAAGGAAGTAGCTCCAACGTGTCCGATGGTACCTGCTTTGGCTGTTTCTTGCCGTCAGCAAAGGTATAATCTGCCCCTATCGCCTGAGCGGTATCTTCTATTACGAAAAGGTCGTGCTCTTCTGCCAGCTTCATAATCTCCTCCATGGGAGCCGCTTGTCCGAAAAGATGAACAGGAACGATGGCCTTGGTTTTTGGTGTAATGGCTTTTTTAATCGCCTCTATGTCAATATTGAATGTGGCAGGATCTACATCTACCAAAACAGGTGTCAATTGCAGAAGCGCAATCACCTCTGCAGTTGCTACGTAGGTAAAATTTGCCGTAATGACTTCATCGCCCGGCTTCAAGCCAAGACCCATCATTGCAATTTGAAGGGCGTCGGTACCGTTGGCACAAGGGATAACATGTTTTACATCGAGGTATTGTTCCAACTCGCTCTGAAACGCTTTAACCTCAGGTCCGTTGATGTAGGCTGATGAACGAATAACGTCAAGTACTGCCTTGTCGATTTCCTCTTGCATCTTCTCATATTGGGAGATGAGATCGACCATTTGAATTTTCTTCATGGAAAGGCTTAAATTTGGACGGCGAATATACGTATAAATGCACAGATCAACCCCTTTGACACCTAGCCTTACATTGGTTTATTCACATAAATTTCTAAGCCTCATTATTGTGGCCTTGTGCCTTTGCTGCACTATTGCGGGAAAAAGTCAATCTGACATTTCGAAGGACAGCATTGCGATGTCGCTCTTTCAAATTCAGGGCGGCTTTCAGCAACCTTATGGTGATATGGCCGAGCTATATGGTGCAAACTTCAATATTGGGTTTTCCTACGCCTTTAAGACCAAAAACAATTTTCTCTTAGGAAGTGATTTTCTTTTCCTATTCGGAGACAATGTGAAGAATTCGGAAACGATAGCTCATGGCTTGAGAACAAGTTCAGGACAAATTATTGGAATTACGGGAGAGTTTATTCTACCGATTGTACAGCAAAGAGGCTTCACGGGAGGATTTTATGTTGGAAAGATTTTTCCGATCATCGGGCCTAACCCAAGTTCGGGACTTGAGATTCGTTTTGGAGTCCAATACATAGAGCACCGAACGTGGATCGAACTTCGCCAAGATGACTACCCGCCGCTGGAAGGAGAATACCGAAAAGGGTACGACAGAAAACGAGCAGGATTTGCTACCAATCAGTTCATAGGTTACCGCCATTTCAGCAACAATCGATACGCCAACTTCTTTATCGGTTTAGACTTCTACCAAGGTTTTACTACTGATTATCGATCATACAACATAGATCAGATGGAAGAAACCAACGGTGATTATTTTGACATGATGGTCGGATTAAAGCTAGGGTGGGCACTTCCCGTTTATAAGCGATACGCTGATAAATTTTACCTGGAGTAATGCAGGGACTCTATTCCCTCGGCATCAGACTGTATGGGCTGGCGATCTCCATAGCAGCTCTTTTTCAAGAAAAGGCTTCGAAATGGAAGTCGGGACGGAAAAATTATTTCCAAAATCTTCCGAAAGGGCTTGAAGACTGCATCTGGATTCACTGCGCCTCTTTGGGCGAATTTGAACAGGGCCGCCCGATTATTGAAGCCTTGAAAGAAAAATCTACGCAAAAGATCTTACTCACATTCTTTAGTCCTTCCGGCTATGAGATCAGAAAAGACTACAGCGAAGCAGATGTAGTGGTCTACCTGCCACTCGACACGAAGAGCAACGCCCGCAAGTTTTTGGATCATTTTAAACCTTCGGCGGCCATTTTTGTGAAGTACGAAGTATGGCATCATTTCTTTCGGGAAATGCAAAAGCAAAGCATTCCTCATTACATGGTTTCTGCGATTTTCCGAAAAGATCAGGTTTATTTCAAGCCTTACGGCGGTTGGTTTCGCGAGACGCTAAAAGGAGTGAATCACATTTTTTGTCAAGACGAAAACTCAATAAAGCTATTGAACTCAAGAGGCATCAACCGCGTTTCAGTTGCGGGTGATACGCGTTTTGATCGCGTAAAAAAATTGGCCGATTCTTTCACTCCGGTGGAAAAAGTAGAGGCTTGGCTCAACGGTAGAAGAGCCATAGTAGCGGGAAGCACCTGGCCTGAAGATGAGGACTTGATCACTGAATTTATCACAAAGGCTCCTGCAGATGTGGCGTTTATCATCGCTCCCCACGAAATCAAGCCCCAAAAGATTGAAAGGCTCAAAAAAAGGCTGAAAGAAGCGGATCAATACTCCACTTGGAAAATGGGCGATAGTGCTACACGAGTACTTATCGTCGACACCATCGGACTTTTGGGAAAACTTTACCATTACGGTGAAGCGGCATTTGTAGGAGGTGGATTTGGGTCGGGAATTCACAACACACTGGAGGCAGCCGTTTATGGAATCCCCGTGGTTTTCGGGCCAAAACACGAAAAGTTCAGAGAAGCCGTAGGTTTAAAAAATGTCGGGGCTGCTTTTTCCGTTCAGGGCCAAATGGACTTTGATCAGATCATGATTCGACTTTTGGAAGACGATTCCTTTCGCCGAAAGGCAGGGCAGGAAGCTAAAAATTATGTGGATTCCCAATCAGGGGCTACCGAAAAGATTCTGAAGGAAATATTGAACTAAGCCGAGCGCCCGTACCTCGCCACTTTTATTCGGTCACCGATAAAAGTCACCAGCATTCCCGCCATCAAAGCAATAGCACCAAACTTGGCTGCATTCATGGCCATGGGCTCGACCATCTGCTTTACGTAAATGGCTACCAATCCCCATAGCACGGCAAAACCGTAGATGTAATCATTTTGAGTGATGACCATAATGAGCGCTAAGGCAGCGGCCACAGCAATGGCAATCAGCGCAAAGAGGCCCTCGTTATTTGCAAATAACGGAAGATCGAAAGAGGTCAGCACCACGGCAGCATTGACTACGGCAGCCAAACTCACCCAGCCGAAATAAAGCCCGAAGGGTACGTGAAAAAAGAAACGTCTCGTGGTACCCATAGATTTCTTTAAGCGATAGAAAATCTTAAAAATCGAAATCAAGCTAATCAGGATGACCGCCATCAGGGCGAGGGAAAGAATCAGCCATTCATTCTGAAAAGCCACCAACCACAAACAATTTGCCACCACATTGATCATAAAATACGGCCAGATCATCTTATAGAACCGCACTTCTTTTCCTTTGAAAAATTGCCACACGGCAAAAATGGCAAGGGTAAGATAAATAACTCCCCAGATGCTGAAGGCGTAACCTTCGGGGGTAATCAGCGTTGGGTATTTGGCGCTGATGTCGGCATTGGTCTGCCCGCCAAACGGGATAATGTTTGACAGAGCGTTGACTAAAATTAGAACGAAGACCGCAAAAATAAAGGTCACTCGCTTGATAATGTCGTATGTGTAGGCGGTTCTCATATGTCAGGTCTCTTCTAAAAAGACGATGATTTAAGCGTCAAATTGTTTTCTTTGAAGAGAATGCAAAGTTAGTCAACTCTACTCCCCTAGAAACAAAAGTGGTTATGAAAAAAACAAGAACAATCGGTCTTTCCCTACTTGTGGTTGCATTCATTGCTTTTTATTTCTTGCTCTACCCCAAGTTGGAAATTGTATCGGGCTACAATGCAAAGATTTTATGCTCCTGCCTTTTCGTATCTGAAATTGACGAAGAGCGAGCTATCGACATTGACCTTGGGTTCGGCCCGCTTTGGATCGCTTCGAAGGATATTGATTACGAGAATAAAGTGATCCGAACTTCGGTTCTAGGCCTTCATCCGAAGGTGGCTATTTACCGTGAAGGTTTGGGGTGTAGCCTGCTTCACGATCAGACAAAACCTGCAGGCAGCTTGCCCGAAATGGGAATAAAAGACAAATCCGATTGGCCGGTTCAGGCTTTTGCAGGAGAAGCTGATTTACAAGTCGTCTTACAAAAGGCCTTTGACGCTCCCGGCGAAAACAAACTCAACACACGAGCCGTCTTGGTTTTAAAAAACGGAATGATCGCGGGTGAAGCTTACGCCGATGGAATCACACCCACCACGCCCCTATTGGGCTGGAGCATGGCAAAGAGCCTCACGGCAACCATGGCGGGAGTGCTGGCCAAAGATGGTTATTGGGACTTGGATTCACGATTGCCCATTGAAGAATGGAAAGGGAGTCCGCGAGAAAACATCACCCTTGGCCAAGCTCTCAATGCAACTACAGGGCTCGAGTGGCTTGAAGAATATGGCACAGTGACACCTGCCACCAAAATGCTCTACGGCTCCAACAATATGGGAGCATTTGCGGCGAGCTACCCCTTAGAGTATGAGCCAGGCACGTTTTGGGAATACTCTTCGGGAACGACCAATATTCTCGCTTACGCCATGGCGCAGGCTTTTGATACTCGGCAGGAATACCTCGAATTTCCCTACGAACAAATCTTTAAACCTCTCGGAGCCGAGACATTCGTTCTCGAAACAGATGCCTCGGGACATTTTGTCGGCTCCTCTTATGGCTATGCCTCAGCCCGCGATTGGGCCAAGCTCGGGCAGCTTTTCCTCAATGAGGGGAATATGTATGGCGAGCAAATCATCGACTCGAGTTGGGTGGAGTTTTGCCGAACACCCGTTCCCGAAAGCGATGGTGTATACGGCGGGCAATTTTGGTTCCCTCACGCACGAGGACATGAAGGCTATCGACCAACTGACTATGCCATGGATGGTTTTCAAGGTCAAATCGTTTCTATCCACCCCGAAGATGAGATGATTATCGTCCGCTTAGGGGTGATGTACGAGGAGGAGGACTTTGATTTTGGGAGTTGGGTGAAGGAGGTGAGAGAGGTGGTGGAATGAAAAAAACAGAGTTCAAGTGATCGCTCTTCGCTCTCACTCTCACTCTGTTTTTGTACCCGGAGCGGGACTTGAACCCGCACGGCCGCAAAGGCCACAGGATTTTAAGTCCGGCGTGTCTACCAATTCCACCATCCGGGCGAATTGGGACGGCAAAGTTAAAATTTTTGGTGGCTTGGCAAGTGGATTGGAAAAAAGTTTGAATGTAGCGTCAAGGCATGCCTTGAGACGTAATCATAAAGGTGATGTTTAAGAGGGATTGGGGATTCACCTTCTCCGCCTCAGGCAGATCGGTGATCCCGAGGCAAAGGCTTTTCAACCAAAGCCATCCGCCTCAGGCGGATTAGACTTTTTTTCATTTTCTGAAGCGTGAGCGCGCTCAGGCTTCAGAAAATGAAAAAAGCCATCACAACTACGTCGTGATGGCTTTTGTTGAGCGGGAGACGGGATTCGAACCCGCGACCCCGACCTTGGCAAGGTCGTGCTCTACCAGCTGAGCTACTCTCGCATTTATTTTAGCTCTGTCGAAAAATTTCGACTTGACAATATTTTAAAATCTCCAAGCCATTTCACCAACCGCTGTCGGGTCTCGCATTTGGGATGGCAAAATTAACCATTAATTCCTTTCCGCAAAATATTTTTAACTCCCTGTAATTTTTTTGATCTCATTCAGCTTCATCAAAGCCTCAACCGGTGTGAGGGAATTTATGTCGATGGCCACGATTTCATCCCGTATTTGCTGCAAAACAGGATCATCCAATTGAAAAATACTGAGTTGCATTTCGTCTTTTTTGGCGATTTTTCCACGTGCATCCAATGCCTCTCCCGAATGTGTTTTTTCCAATCGGGATAGAATGGACTTGGCACGATCGAGCAAGCTCGCAGGCATTCCCGCCATTTGTGCCACGTGAATCCCGAAACTGTGCTCACTACCGCCAGGCTTTAATTTTCGCAAGAAGATGATCTTGTCTTTGTACTCCTTTACGCTCACGTTGAAGTTCTTGATCCGAGCAAAGATCGACTCCATCTCATTCAATTCGTGGTAATGAGTGGCGAAAAGTGTTTTCGCTCGCAAT
Organism: uncultured Cryomorphaceae bacterium; assembly: GCA_942492545.1. Taxonomy (GTDB): domain Bacteria; phylum Bacteroidota; class Bacteroidia; order Flavobacteriales_D; family Cryomorphaceae; genus JAKVAV01. Next base: position 23,668 of record CALOFA010000042.1, read on the forward strand.
GTCTTCTGTTCGTGCAGATACTCGGCAATGGCCCAAGCGATGGAGACACCATCGTATGTGCTCGTACCCCGACCGATTTCGTCCAGAAGCACCAAGCTGCGATCGGATAAGTTGTTGAGAATACTGGCCGTTTCGTTCATTTCGACCATAAAAGTCGACTCGCCCGAAGAAATTTTGTCGCTGGCCCCTACCCTCGTGAATACCTTATCGACCACACCAATTTCAGCAGCAGAGGCCGGAACATAAGAACCAATCTGAGCCATCAAAACGATTAAGGCTGTTTGCCGCAGCAAGGCAGACTTACCCGACATGTTTGGCCCCGTGATCATCATGATCTGAGTATTCTCGTTATCCAACTCTACATCGTTCTCGACATAAGCCTCACCCGTGGGCAGTTGATGCTCAATAACGGGATGGCGCCCACCGTGGATCTTCAGTTCGTGACCTTCGTTCATTTGGGGACGAACGTAATTCAGCTCTACTGCCGTTTCGGCAAATGAGAGGTAGCAATCTACCTCGGCGATGCGGCGGGCATTGAGCTGTATCGGCTCTACGAAGGCTGCCAAGTCGGCAATCAAATCGTTATAAAGTCGAGACTCCAATTCGTTGATCCGCTCTTCGGCACCGAGTATTTTTTGCTCGTACGTTTTCAGCTCCTCCGTAATGTAGCGCTCGGCGTTTACAAGGGTTTGCTTGCGCACCCATTCTTCGGGCACCTTATTCTTGTGGGAATTTCTCACCTCGAGGTAATAGCCGAAAACGTTGTTGAAAGAGATCTTCAAGCTTTGAATTCCCGTTCGTTCCGATTCTCGCTGTTGAATGCGAAGGAGATTGTCCTTCCCATTAGATTTAATATCGCGAAGCTCATCGAGTTCTTCATTGATACCCTCGGCAATCACTCCGCCTTTGTTCAACTGCACGGGAGCTTCGGAACTGATTTCATTGGAAATGCGTTCCACAACGCTCGCACAGGGATTAAGCTGTTCGGCGAGTTGGGTCAAGGATGAGTTTTTGGATTGATCCAATTGCTCTTTGATGGGCAAGGTAGCTTTCAAAGCTCTCCCCAATTGCAGGACTTCTCTGGGATTTATGCGTCCCACGCTCACTTTGGAGATGAGTCGCTCAATGTCTCCGATTTGCTCGACTTGATGTCGAATAAAATCAGCAGCCTTTTTTTCGGTGATAAAGTATTCAACGGCCTCGTGCCGCTGAGTAATGGCCTTTACCGATTTTAGCGGAAGCATAAGCCAGCGCTTCATCAAGCGGCTTCCCATGGGGGAAATCGTTCGATCGATCACCATTTGAAGGGAAGTTCCCCCTTCGTTCATGGGATAAACCAGTTCCAGATTTCGGATGGTAAATCGGTCGAGCCAAACATATTTGTCCTCGTCGATGCGCTTAAGCTGACTGAGGTGGCCCAACTTGTGGTGGTGCGTTTCGCTGAGGTAGTGAAGAGCAGCCCCGGCGGCTATGATGGCCATTTCCATTCCTTCAATTCCGAATCCCTTTAGAGATTTGGTTTTGAAGTGAGAAACGAGTTTGTCTCGGGCAAAATCTTCGGTAAAAACCCAATCGTCCAATCGGAACGTATGAAATTTACCGCCAAAGGCATTGAGAAAGTTCTGTTCGTTGTGGCGCTGAAAGAGCACTTCGCTTGGCTTAAAGCTTTGCAGCAATTTCTCGATGTAAGGGAAAGAGCCTTCCGTGGTGAGAAACTCACCCGTAGAAATATCGAGAAAGCTCACTCCCGCCTTTTCTTTGCCAAAATGAACAGCTGCAAGAAAGTTATTGGACTTATGGTCGAGCACTTGGTCGTTGTAGGCTACTCCGGAGTTACCAGTTCTGTAACTCCGCGTTTCACGATGCTCTTGGTCATTTTCGGATCTTCCAGCTGATCGCAAATAGCGACGCGGTAACCCGCTCGAACCAACTTTGGTAAATAGGTATCAAGCGAATGATGCGGAAATCCTGCCAACTCGATATGAGCAGCTGCGCCGTTCTTCCGTTTGGTGAGGACAATTCCCAAAACATTGGAAACCGTAATCGCGTCTTTCCCAAACGTCTCATAGAAATCTCCTACCCTAAAAAGCAGCAAAGCATCAGGATACTTGGCCTTAACACCAAGGTATTGCTTCATCAAAGGGGTTTCCTTTGGTTCGTTTGCCTTTGTGCTCTTTGGCTTTGCCTTTGTTTTGGTAGTATCCACGCGCTGTCTATTCCTTGTTCACGAAAATACCAATACCTTTCGGGAAGGAAAAAATGCAGGATTTCTAGTTTTCAATTCTTATGAACAAGAAAGTACCCAACGAAGCCCTCAATCGCTTAACGGAAGAGGAATTCAAGAATGCACCGAAGACCCCGGTCGTGGTAGTTCTGGACAATGTGAGGAGTGCCCAAAATGTCGGTTCCGTTTTCCGAACGAGCGATGCCTTTAGACTGGAAAGGATTTGTCTATGCGGAATTACACCTACCCCACCTTCGCGGGAAATGAACAAAACCGCCTTGGGAGCGACGGAATCCGTGGATTGGGAATATTTTCCTGATACCTGTTCTTGCATCGACATACTATCGGAACAGGGGTTCGAATGTATTGCCGTGGAGCAAACCGAAAATTCAGAAAAACTTGATTCTTTTAAAACTGAAATCGGGAAAAAATATGCCCTCGTTTTCGGAAATGAAGTAGATGGCGTAGACCAAGAAGTGATTGATCAATGTCCCAGAAGCCTTGAAATTCCTCAAATTGGAACAAAACATTCGATCAATATTTCCGTATGTACCGGGATTACTATTTGGGAATTTTTTCGTCAGATCGAAACAAGGAAATAAAGAACTTGTATTTCTTATATTCGTCCCTTTATATTTATAGTTGTGAAGAAGTTTTGTCGGTATGTCTTGATCACTTTGTTTGTAGCTTCCTTTTCGGGAGCCAGCGCTCAGTATTTTAGCGGCCAAACTTCTTACTGGAAAAGTCAGCGTCACAGCTTTGGAATTGGGCTAGGTGCTTCTTTCTTTTTAGGAGAACTCGGTGGGAGGGACCAGATAGGGACAGATTTTATTTATGACTTGGAGCTTTCCAGAACGAGGCCCGCATTGCAGCTCATTTATCGGTATCAGCTAGGTAGTCGTTTATATGCAAAAAGCTCAATTTGCATTTGCATACATTGGCGGAAACGATGCCCTAACGGAAGAAATTTTCAGAAGAAATCGGAACCTCAGCTTTCGATCAAGCATCTTTGAGTTTTCGATTCAAGGAGAATATGACATTATAGATTTTACTCCAAAAAACCGCTATGGAAAGGTTAAACAAGGCAGACTCGAAGGATCCGCCCTTTATCTTTCTGCAGGAGTGGGGGTAACGCGGTTCAACCCTCAAGCAAACTTTGAAGGTTCGTGGTACAATCTTCGCGATTTCGGTACTGAAGGTCAGCTGCAGGAAGGTGGACCATCACAGTATTCATTGTACACTGTAGTGATTCCCTTAGGCATCGGCTATAGGCTTCAGACTAAACAAGGAATGGACCGTAGGATTTGAAATAGCTCACCGACTCACTTTTACCGATTATATGGATGATGTGAGCACTGTTTACTTCGACAATCAAGTTATTTCTGAGAATCAAGGTGAATTCGCTGCTTTTTTCGCCGACCCCAGCCTTGGTTTCTACGTTGATGAAAATGATCTCGCGTTCCCTCTAAATAGCACAGAGAGAGGCTACAACAGCGAGATCCTGACGATAACGATGCCTATTTTTTCGGTATGTTTACGGCGAACTACAAAATAGCCCAGAAGCGCTTTAAGCGTGGTCGTGGTCGAGTGACTAAGAGACGTCGCCGACGTGTGGTATTCTAAGATTGTATTGGGTACGGCGTATTGAGTATTGAGATTGGTTAGAACTACCGAGTTCCCGAATCCTTTTAAAGTCGATCTGATACGTTTATCCCCGTTCAGTTTTGAACTTCAAGTCTTCTAATGTCCATTATCATCAATGGAAATCATCGTCTTTGCGTAGAATCAGTTTGTAGCATATATCGATGCAGACCTGTCATTCTGAGTAGGAACTTGCTCCGCAATTGAACCTAGACTTCAGGAATTTTATTCTACTAGACCGAGGCTTGATCTCATCTGAATTGTCCGCAATCCGATGGGAAGTAAGAGCTAGCAACCTCCCTCATTTAATACATTCCACTCAGTCGCGTGACTTTTCAATGACATGATACACTATTTAGTTCCATTTCAAACTAATTTCGAGATAATCGCAAATGGCTAATTGGCTAAAAAGCCAATAAACAAAAAAAGCCGTCTACCACACGGGCAGACGGCTTTTTAAAATGAATTGGTATTACTTACTCAGCAGCTTCACCTCGGAAGTTTCTAAACTCCAAGTCGCTGGCAGCCTTCTCTTCTAAAGAGGCATCCATGCTGTAAGCTTTGTTCAAGTTTGTAGTTACTGCATCACCATCGTTCATGCGCGCTCCGATGATAGCTTTAAGGTAGTAACCCATTGCAGTATCAGCAGCGTCAGAATCGTTAACAGTTTTCAAAGCAGTCTCAGTGTTTCCAGCCAATACTTGAGCCAATGCTTTGTTGAACGTGTTGTATCCTTTCATATTCTGGATGGCAGAAGAGTAATCACCATTTTGGATATCGATGATACCCATGTTGTAATTTACTTCGTCTCCTGCTCCTGCAGCAGCTTCAAGCATCTCCATTGCACCTTTGCGGTCTCCGTTCAATCTGGTGATGATCGCCATATTGTTTTTCACAACGGGGCTTTCTTCTTTACCCATGGCGTTTTCAAACATAGTTTTTGCTTGAGAAAGCTCATTCTTGCGAAGGTGAATAACACCCATATTGTTGTGAGCTCTGAAGTCGTCAGGGTAAGTTGAAGCAGTCGTTTCGTAGATTGCGTATTGCTCATTCATATCCTCTGTAAGAGTAGCTGCATAAAGCATCTCTTCCAGAGAAAGTGTATCAGCATTTGCAGAACGTGCCAAAGCAATGATTTCTTCGTCGCTTCTACCTACGATATCGTAGTTTACAGTGATTTGCGATCTACGTAGTTCAGGAAGTATCTTCTCAGCCACTTCAGTGTAAGTAGCAGCAAGGTTTCTGATTTCCTCTTCACGCTTCGTTACATCAGAATACATTTCGAGAATTCTCAAGATCAACTCCTTGTCTGCAATGTCAGACGCTTCCATCTTGCTTTTAAAGCCAGCCCAGTCTTCACCTTTTGGCATCAATTGGAAGAAAGCTTCTTTGTCGTATTCCATTTTAGCGCGATCCATCAAACGAGATACGGCTTTCATAGCGCTTTCAGCTCTTTCTACTGCCAAATTCTCGTTAAGACTGATTTCACCTTCAGGTGACGCATACGCCATGATTTCAGCTCCTTTGAATTGGTAATCTTCGTTGCTACCAAATTCTTTCAAGAATTTTTCAATGGCTTTGATATCCTCATCGCTAAGCTCAGAACTTCTTACGTTTGAAGAGTTCACCAAGTAGTTGATGATCGCTTTGGCTTGGTGAGAAGTAATTCTTTCGAATTTATCAGCTGCAATGATTGGCATATCATCGCTCATCACCATAAGAGGAGTGGTGATTACACCATCTGCCAATTTATATGGATCAAACGCTTTCTCTTTACTTCCTTGCTGACCTAGAATATTCAGCATAAGCTCAGAAGTTTCCATTTCAGGAGTGTAAGCTATGCGATCAGAGTAAGAAAAGTTCTTTCCTCCTTCGTAAGGAATTACAGTTGCATTACCTGCAGCATCTTCTCCTTGAAAAGAAACTGACTCATAAGGAGTAGAACCCCCTTCGTAGGTAAGTGTTGGTGTCAAAGTTACCATGGCTTTCTTGCTGAAGTACTTACCCGGGAACTTTCCGTTTATGTTTAGTTCTACGCTATCTCCGCGAACGATCAACGGCTCGGGGTCAATATTGTATTCTACTGTCTCAGCATATTTTGCCATTTTACCCAACCCACCACAGGCGGCCATAGCAAATCCGACTACGATTAATAATGCCGGAAATTTAAATTTCGAATGCTTCATTCGTTTGGTTTTAGTAAGGTCTTTGTTTTTCCTTGTTAATTGGGTGCAAACATACATATAGTTTTTTATTCAACGAAGTGATAGACGCGGTTTTAAACCGATTTACGCGCAGGCCTCAATCACCTGATGATGAATACCTTTAGATCGTGGTTTTTTGATGACCGACAGCAATTTTTCATAGACGAACTGATCTTTTACGAAGTCGACCTCTGAAACATCAAGAACCAGTACCCGCATATTGTCAGATTGCTTTCTTAAAAAATCAAGGTATTTGGCTTGAACACGGCTCAAATATTCTTCTTCGATACTCTGCTCGTAACGCCTGCCTCTTTTTCTAATATTTTGAAGGAGCCTCTCCGTATCGGAATAGAGATAGACCAAAAGATCAGGGGTGGGAACGGTCTTGAACATGATATCAAATACCTTACGGAAAAGGCGAAGCTCATCCTCATTCAAGTTTGAAGCGGCAAAAATCAGTGACTTACTCAAGAGGTAATCTGAAATGCGAACCGAACTAAAAAGGTTGCGATCGGAACCAAGGCCTGAAAGTTGGCTGTAGCGCTCTGCCAGAAAAGACATTTCCAGCGTAAAGGCATATCTTCTGGGATCAGCATAGAATTTTGGCAAGAACTCATTGTCGGCAAATTGCTCCAAAACCAGCTCTGCGTTAAACTCAGATGCCAGCTTATGGGCCAATGTTGTTTTGCCCGATCCAATATTACCTTCTACGGCTATATAGTTATAATCCATTCAGCCCAATTCTTGCAGTTTTGTGGTATCCTCAGATACATTCAATAGCTCGATCATAGATGCACCTAGCAAAGGATGCCTGTACTCAGGTGCAATGTCAACCATTGGTTGAAGAACAAAATTACGAAGGTGAAGTTGAGAATGCGGAATTGTAAGCGATTCTGTTTCTACAACCGCGTCACCAAAAAATAAAATATCGATATCAATCATTCTGGGCCTGAATGGTTCGCCTTGCCTCCGCTTAGAGGTCTCTCGCCCCAAGGCCACTTCGATTTCCAGTGTTCCCTTATGGATTTCTTCGAGACTTAGCTTGGTCTGAAGCGCACAGCACATATTTAAGTAAGGTCGATCGTCATTATAACCCCAAGCCGGAGACTCGTAAATTTTGGATTTCGCCACGACATCGCCCAGCTCACCCAGCAGGTGTTTGGCCTGCTCCAAGGATTCCAATTTATTTCCCAAGTTACAGCCCAAGCCCAAATAGACGGTTGTCATAGATTTTTCCTCAGTCACAATTTCATCGTTATTTAGCTTCCGCTAAAATACGGCATTGACCGGTCGTGTATTTATCGAACCAAAACACGGCCAAGCAAACTACTTTTGTACAAAGGAAAAAAAAGAATGAAGCAATTTTTCAAATTCATGTTTGCAAGCCTTTTGGGAACCTTGATTTCCCTGTTTGTCTTGCTATTTGTAGGAATACTAATTATCGGTGGAATATTCTCTGCTGCTTTCAGCGATTTGGATAAATCCAAACAGGTGACAAGGGTAAAGGACAATTCGATTTTGCACATCAAGTTTGAACAGCCCATCGTAGACCGAGGTCCTGATGAACATTTTAACATCAACTTCGGAGGTTTTCAATCTTCTACGCCAATAGGTCTTGATGAGATTTTGGAGAATATTGAGAAGGCAAAGAATGATGACAAAATCAAGGGCATCTACTTTGATGTTGCATTTTGTGCCCGCAGGCATGGCCACTACCCAAGAAATCCGAAATGCACTTTTGGACTTTAAAGAAAGTGGAAAATGGATAGTGAGCTACAACGAAATCTACACGCAAAAGGCGCTCTACTTAAGCTCCGTAGCAGATGAGATTTACCTCTACCCTGAAGGGTTTATGGACTTTCGCGGATTAAATGCCGAAGTGACATTCTTCAAGAAACTTCTCGATGAATTGCAAATCGAACCTCAAATCATTCGCGGTTCTAACAATAAGTTTAAAAGCGCTGTTGAGCCCTTCATTTTGGAAGAAATGAGCCAGGCAAGCCGAATGCAAACCGAAAATGGCTGGAGTCTATGTGGGGCACTATGCTCGACGGAATGGGCGAGAGCTACTCCCTGTCTGCCGAACAACTCAATGAAATAGCTGAAAACTACTCCATACGCGAAGCAGCTGATGCAGTTGATGCCGGAATCATGGCCACTGCCGTGATGTATGAGGATGAAGTAATGGACATTCTTCGCACGAAAACCGAAACGGACGAGGATGATGACCTCAACTTCGTTACCCTCAACAAATACTTGAAAGCTCCGAAACCGACAAAAGAAAATGGTGATTTCACTCTCTCTTATAAGAAAGACAAGATAGCCGTGATTTACGCTCAAGGAAATATCGGCTTGGGCGAATCAGGTGATGGTTCCATTGGAAGCGACACTTACTCGGAAGCGATCCAATCAGCTAGAAAAGACAGTTCGTTAAGGCTATTGTGCTCAGAGTTAACTCTCCGGGAGGAGTTGCAATGGCGGGCGATATGATTTGGCATGAAGTAGCTATGGCTCAGAAAACAAAGCCACTCATCGTTTCAATGGGCGATGTAGCCGCTTCTGCGGGATACTACATCAGCGCGCCTGCCGATAAAATTTTCGCCATGCCAACTACCATCACCGGATCAATCGGTGTATTTGTCATTATCCCGAATATGAAAGGGTTCTTCAATGATAAAATAGGATTGACCTTTGACAATGTGGAAACCAATGATTTCGCCGATTTCGGTGGAATAAGCAGACCGCTGAATGATGCCGAAATGGCCATTTTGCAAAAATCGGTAGACCGCACCTATGGCAACTTTGTAAATATCGTAGCAGAAGGTCGCGATCTCCAGACCTGAGTTCATCGACTCCATCGGTCAAGGAAGAGTGTGGTCAGGATTGGATGCGCTTGAACTGGGCTTGGTAGACGAGCTGGGGGGATTGGAAGATGCGATTGCCGCTGCTGCGGAAATGGCAGGCCTTGAAGATTACGCCATCAAGGAACTTCCCAAAAGGAAAGACCCCGTGCAGCAACTATTGGAAGACTTAAATATGGCGATGGTTAAAACCGCTTTGGGATTTGATGTGGAGAATTCAGAGTTGATCGAGCAGTACAAGACCATCCAAGACATTAAAGAAATGAAAGGCATACAGGCCAGAATGCCATTTATCATTAAAGTGGACTAAGCCTTTCGGCGAAACCGATGTAAAAGGAAGTGCGGCCATTGGTCGCACTTTTTTTATTCGCAGTCAAATTCTACTTCGTAACCACTGTACTTTCTAAGGTTGATCACATTCTCCTTGTCAAAATAGAGATACTGTCCTCGAATACCTGTCAAGGTTCCTTCGATGGTTTTTTCATTGTCCAGATTGATTGACTTTACCTTTTCGGGATACTCTGATACCGGATAGTCAAATTCGTATACTTCCGAATCGGCAATAGCATACTGCTTCAAATCCTCGGGAAAAAAAGAAATCATGGCATCGCGAAGCTCCACCAAGTCCTCTTCGCCTTTTTCATCCTTTAGCATCTTGCGCCAATCAGTGCGATCAGAGAGGTACTGCTTTAACTCAATTTCAAGATCTCCTGCCAATTTGCGATAAGGAACCTCAGCAATTTTTATAGCTCGCCAAGCTCCTTGATCCAGCCATCGGCTTGGAATATTTGTGGATCTTGTTACACCGACCTTAACACCTGATGTTTGGGCCAAGTAGATAAAATGGGGCTGATTGTGGTGCTTCTCCTCCCACTCTACATCGCGGCCTTTTCCCAGGTGTGCTTCGCAAAGCTCGGGCCTGATAATGCAGGGAGCCGCTTGAGCCGCATTCATAAAGCAATCGTAGCAAAACCCCTGACCAAAAGTCTTCTTGATGTCTTTGCCACAGTTGGTGCAATTAATTTTACCGGTCCATTTCAATGTCAATGTTTTGTTGATACACGCATTGACTTCGGGACCAATTTCTTTATTGAGGTTGAGATTGTAATGAACTCCGCCATTTACGGTAGCCTTCATTTTTCTTAAAGTGCCTTTTGCCTTCATCATATTGCAGCTTGATAACTTCCTTTTTAGTATTTTGGTTCCCTATCCTGTCACTATGGCCTTTAACTCTGTCTTCTCTTGGTTCATGAAGAAGCGCTTACATCAAATTGAGCTCTTCATGAAATATCCCGTAGAGGTTCAAAATGAGCTGTTCGAGCGTCTTATTGAAACGGCAAAGGACACCGAATGGGGCCGAAAATACGACTACGCCGGCATTCGATCACAAAGAACCTATCGAGACAGAGTTCCACTGCAAACCTACGAAGAGGTAAAGCAATATGTGAACCGGCTGAAAGAAGGTGAGCAAAACTTACTATGGCCGACGGAAATTAATTGGTTCGCCAAATCATCGGGAACCACCAGCGACAAGAGCAAATTCATACCCGGTGAGCCGAGAAGCCTTCGAAGGTTGTCATTACAAAGGTGGAAAAGACTTACTGGCACTATACAATCACAATCATCCTGAAAACGGATTGTACAACGGAAAGTCGCTCGTTTTAGGCGGAAGCAGCCAAATCAATGAATTCAGGAAGGATTCTTATTCAGGCGACTTATCGGCAATCATCATCAATAACCTTCCGCTATGGGTGGAGATGAAACGCATACCCGATCGATCCATCGCTTTGATGGATAAATGGGAAGAGAAGATTGAGCGCATGGCGGAAAGCGTGAAGGACGAAAACGTAACGAACATGGCGGGAGTTCCATCTTGGACGCTGGTTTTCCTCAAAAGCGTTCTGGAAATGAAAGGCAAGGAGACAATCAATGAAATCTGGCCAAACCTCGAATTATACATTCACGGAGGGGTAAACTTTCGCCCCTTACCGAGAACAGTTTGATCGAATCATTGGATCAGACAAGATGAATTACTACGATAGTTACAATGCCAGTGAAGGGTATTTTGGCATCCAAGACCGCAGCAATGCAAACGATATGTTGCTCATGCTCGACTACGGGATTTACTACGAGTTCATACCGGCATCAGAATCGCACGAGGAAAATCCGCGGATAGTGAGTTTGAGCGAAGTGGAGATTGGTGAGAATTACGAAATAGTCATCAGCACCAATGCGGGCCTGTGGCGCTATCGGATTGGAGATACCATTTGCTTTACATCAAAATTCCCCTTCCGAATTCAAGTAACGGGCAGAACCAAGCACTTCATCAATGCCTTTGGAGAAGAATTGATCATTGACAATGCCGAAAAAGCGCTGTCCAAAGCTTGCAAGGAGTGCAACTGCTCCATCGTAGACTACACGGCCGGTCCCGTCTACATGAGCAATGAAGGCACGGGAGGCCATGAATGGCTGATAGAATTCGACCGAGCTCCTGAGAATCTGCAGACTTTTGCGGCTGTAATGGACAATGAGCTTAAGAAGCTGAATAGCGACTACGAAGCCAAAAGAACCGGAGATTTAACTCTGAGATTTCCATTGGTAAGGGAAGTACCTACTAAGACTTTTTACAATTGGCTTAAAAATCAAGGCAAGCTGGGTGGACAGCACAAAGTCCTCGCTTGGCCAATAACCGCAAGTTCTTAGACGATATTGGAGAAATGCTCGTTCAAGAAAACGTATGATCAAAGCTTTTCTAACTTCTTCACTTTTCCTTTTTTGCTTGCATTTCGCCCAAGCGCAATTCATGGAGCTTTATACCATTCAGGGAAAATTCGATTTTATCGAATACGATAACCTTCTGAATGTCTATGGGTGAGAAGTACCGAAATTTTTAAATACAAATCAGACGGAACATTTTCCTTTCGATTCAGCGATGAACAAATGGGTGGAGTCGGCGCACTCGATATCACATACCCACTGCGACCATTGGTCATGTACCCCGACCTGAACTACGTGGTTTTGCTCGACAATACGTTGAGCAATAACGGGGAAGGATCAACCTCCTGAGCAAAAACATCGGCATGGGCACCTTGGGGTGTTCATCCGTTCAAAACCACTTTTGGTTTTATGACGCCATGAATTTTTCACTCACTCGGATGAATGAAAACCTATCGCAGGCGGCTACGACGGGGAATTTATCACAGATATTGAGAATAGACTTGAATCCAAACTACATGGTAGAGTTTGCCAATCGCGTTTACCTCAACAATCCCGAATCGGGAATTCTCGTCTTCGATATTTTCGGAACTTACATCAAAACCATTCCCGTTAAAGGATTGAAAAGGTTTCAAGTATTTGAAACTACGGTGGTCTATTTTGTAGACAATAAACTTCACCGATACAATACCCGCGACTATACGGAGACGGAAATTGAACTTCCCAAAAAATGCTGTCAAACCTGTGATTTTCAAGAACAAGTAGCAGTGCTCACTGGTGACAATATTAAAGTTTGGGAGCTAATCAATCCCTAAGCCTCGCTACACCGTCAATATTTGTATTTTTGCCCGTTATTCAGAAATTATGCACGTAGCAGTAGCCGGAAATATAGGTTCAGGCAAGACGACTCTCACAGGATTGTTGGCCAAGCATTACAAATGGGAAACCCATTTTGAGGATGTGGATGAAAATCCATACCTCTTGGATTTCTACAAAGACATGCAACGCTGGTCTTTCAACCTTCAGATTTACTTCTTGAACAGTCGATTCAATCAAATCGCGGAAATACGCGAGAAGAACATCAAAGTCATTCAAGACCGAACGATTTACGAGGATGCGTACATCTTTGCGCCCAACCTCCACTCGATGGGATTGATGACTACGCGCGATTTTGAGAATTACTTCTCCCTTTTCAACTCAATGGAGAACTACATTTCAAGCTCCCGACTTATTGATCTACCTCCGTTGAGCCACCGTACCGGCCTTGGTAAATA
>CALOFA010000043.1:0-11721 GCA_942492545.1 uncultured Cryomorphaceae bacterium
GATCAACTTCATCTTCCAGCATGATGGCGATGGAAATCAATTCATTTGGTTGAGCCTCATCCAATGCCTCGATAAGCGGCTGGTCCAGGAATGCGTGTTGAGCATTGACGCCGATATTTGCGGCAAGCATAGTGAATGCAATAATTGCGGCACGTAAAGTCTTCATGATACTTGAAATTTGGAACGCCCGAATATAGCCAAATCTTGATGATCAGGGTGTTCCAATTCTTCCCGTTTATTGGACTCCGACAATGTCGTTGCACCGACAGCTTGCCTTCAGATTAATGTGTTTTCTTTGGGGTAATGTCAGCCAACCGTAAAGTAGTTATTATCGGAAATGGTATATCGGGTATCTCTACGGCCCGACATCTCCGAAAGAATGACTCTGAAGCAGAGATTGTTGTGATTTCTGCCGAGTCGAAGCACTTTTCTCCAGAACGGCCCTTATGTACGTTTACATGGGGCATATGAAATTCGAGAATATCAAGCCTTACGAAGATTGGTTTTGGAAGAAAAACCGAATAGACTTGGTCTTTGACTATGTCAATGAAGTTGATATAAGTCAGAAGGCGTTGAAAATGAAGTCGGGAGATACGATTGCCTACGATGAGCTGGTGATAGCTACGGGTTCGCGGCCTCGTTTCTTCGGCTGGCCCGGGCAAGACTTAGAAGGAGTGCAGGGGCTCGTAAGTTTACAAGACCTTGAGAACCTTGAAAAGCGCACCCCGCCGCCACTTGAAGGAAATAAACGCGGCATGAAAGCGGTGATTGTTGGCGGTGGACTGATTGGTGTAGAACTGGCTGAAATGCTGCTGACTCGAAACATTCCCGTTACCATGTTGGTGAGAGAAGAGGTTTTTTGGGGAAATGTTCTCACAAAGCTTGAAGGCGATCGAATAGCTGCTCATGCCTTAGAACACGGAGTAGACCTTCGTTTAAGCGTTGAGATGAAGGAAATAAAAGGAGAAAATGGAAAAGTGAAATCCGTGGTTACGACCACAGGCGAAGAAATCACCTGCGATATCGTAGGGATTACTACCGGTGTAGCTCCCAATATTGAATTCCTTAAGGATACGGGCATAGAAATCGACCGAGCCATTTTGGTCAACGAAAATCTTGAAACCAGCATAGACTCTGTATACGCTGTAGGCGATTGTGCTCAGATTCGAAGCCCGCGACCTGGCCGCCGAGGCCTTGAGCCCGTGTGGTACGTTGGCCGAATGATGGGCGAAGTGCTTGGACAACGATTAGCAGGAAAGAACGAATCGTACCTACCGGGCCCTTGGTTCAATTCTGCTAAGTTCTTCGATATCGAGTATCAGGTGTATGGGAATCCTCAGACTCAGCCCGACGAAAATCAAGCGCATTTCTTTTGGGAAGGCGGTCACAACAAGTTCATCACAGTGGCCTATCACCCCGTGACCAAAGCATTTCATGGAATCAGCTCATTCGGAATCCGCCTGCGCCACGAATACTTCGACAAGGTCTTGAGGGAAGGTCGAGGAGTGGGAGAGGTGATCGCCAACATCGACAAAGCCAACTTTGATCCCGAGTTTTACAAGAAGTGGCCCAAGGATTTTAAAGTGGCTTTCGAAAAAGAAACGGGGATTGAGCTACCTAAATCACTACTTAAAAAATTGATGTCATGATGAGAGAGAAGGTTTTGAAGTCGGTTGGAATGAGCCTCTTCACTTTGAGCGCATTTGTTTTTATTAGTCTGTCATTTTCCGTTGATATAAACTTTAAAAACAGTGATTTATCGAATTTAATTGATTCAAAGAATCAAGCTCTTGCAAATAGCATTAGCACGCTTGAGCCAGCGCCTCCTGTCTTGATGGTAGGTAGGTTAAGTGATGCATTTGATGAGTACGCTCAAGATGTTGTAAATCAAAAAGGAATATCAAGTGAAGATATTGCTGAAGTTGGCCGAAAATTAGAGTCTGACCCCTCCAATTACGATGAGGACTTTATCGAGCAGAATTTTGACGATGTCTTCGTTCAAGAGCGGTTAAAAGAGAACACCAACTGGATGATCGGAAGGGGTTGGGACAGTTATGCTGACTTTGAGAAAAACCTGAAAGAGAAAGTTGCTGAAGTCAATCGCTCCGTTGTGAATGAATACGGGATTAGTTCAGATCAGGTCACCTACCTTCTCCCTCAGGTTATGCAAGCAGGAGCTCCTGACTGGCTTAAGACAGGGCTAATGGCTTGGCTCATCTTTGGTTTTGGTGTATTGGGTGGCTTGCTCTACGCGTTGCCGCTGGCTTACAAGCATAAAGGAGTTCACAACGATCATATTTTTCACAACAAGTCTCAAACGCGCCACTATCCCGCGATCATCGTTTTTGTTTGCTTGGTTGTTTTCTACATTGTTCTTTATCAGCTACCTGCGTATCTCACCAATCAGGTAGTGCTACTCAAGCCTTTGGCTGAAAAGCTGGCGGGTTCGGCATCCGATCGCTGGTTTTTATACGGCTTCCTTTACACCATTGCCATGGTTACCATGGGTTTTAAGATGATGCTTAAGTACCGAGGTAATCAGTATCAGCAAGTCAGGACACTTTCGGTGCTCTTTTTTCAAATCGCTTTTGCCTTCACGCTTCCGCAGATATTGACCAGCTTTCAGTTGCCTGCCTACGATTTCAAAAGCGCCTGGCCTCTGGAGTACACCTTCTTCTTCGACTATCGAGTAGATCAATACCTCAATGAAGGAACCCTCGGTATATTCCTCTTTGGCTGGGGGATAGCGCTATTTGCGATTGGTGTTCCGCTTTTTACATACTTCTTCGGGAAGCGTTGGTATTGCTCATGGGTCTGCGGTTGCGGGGGATTAGCCGAAACAGTTGGAGATCCCTATCGCCATTTGAGTGACAAGCGTTTGGGTGCTTGGAAGATTGAAAGAGTCTTGGTTCACTCGTGTTCTGGTTTTCGCGGTCTTCATGACCATTTGGGTGGCTTACACCACCTTCACGGGGACTTCAGTACTTTTGGGAATTAACTCCTACGATGTACGGAGCGTCTACGGCTTCTCTATCGGATTTGTCTTTGCGGGTGCCGTTGGTACGGGTTTTTATCCCATAATGGGAAATAGAGTGTGGTGCCGCTTTGGTTGTCCGTTAGCTGCCTACCTTGGTTTGGTACAGCGATTTAAATCTCGATTCAGAATCACCACCAACGGCGGGCAGTGCATTTCTTGTGGAAACTGCAGTACCCACTGCGAAATGGGAATCGACGTCCGTTGGTACGCTCAGCGCGGTCAGAACATTGTACGGTCGAGCTGTGTGGGTTGTGGCGTTTGCAGTGCCGTTTGTCCCAGAGGTGTTTTAAAGCTGGAGAACAAAGGTGAAGAGGGTCGAATCAATGACAATCCGATTTTAATTGGCCGTGAAGGCGTATCATTGAATCTTTAAGTCGCTTTGAAGAAAATAGTAGATGTGATTATTCCTGCTTTCAACGAGGAGGAGTCGATAGGCTTGGTCTTGAACGACATTCCGAAAGGATTGGTGAGGCAAGTGGTCGTAGCTAATAATAACAGCACCGATCGCACCGCGGAGCGCGCCAGAGAGGCGGGAGCTGTGGTGGTAAATCAGCCCGAGCAAGGCTATGGCGCGGCTTGCCTTATGGCAATAGACACCTCATTGAATACGAGCCCACCACCCGATATATTGGTGTTTCTGGATGCTGACTATTCGGATCACCCCGAAGAAATGACGCTGCTTCTCGAGCCTATTCTGAGCGGGCAAGCTGAGTTGGTGATTGGGAGCAGAGCACTGGGAGATCGTGAGAAAGGCTCTATGATGCCTCAGCAAGTATTTGGAAACCATTTGGCGACCTTTTTGATGAAAATCATATATGGTTCCACCTTTACTGATTTAGGGCCTTTTCGGGCTATTACACGGAGAGCGTACGAGGAGATCGGGATGGTGGATCGAAATTTCGGATGGACGGTCGAAATGCAGGTCAAAGCCTTAAAGAAAAAGATTGCGCATACCGAAATTCCCATTACCTATCGCAGGCGAAAAGGGGTTTCAAAAGTTTCAGGTACCGTCAAAGGAAGTATTTTAGCGGGCTATAAAATCATCTATACCATTTTCAAGTATGCCTGACTGGGGTTGGATCGTTATTGTGATTTACGGTTTGGGGATGTTTTTCATCTTCTCTTACAGCCTTGTTCAATTGTCTCTGCTTTTGAATTACCGCAAAAAGATCAAGTCGGAAGCAGCTAAAGAATGGAAAGGAGATTGGCCTACCGTGCTGATTCAATTGCCTGTTTTCAATGAGCGTTATGTGGTAGAGCGACTGATTGACGCAACATGTCGATTGGATTATCCGAAGGACAAGTTGTCCATTCAGCTATTGGACGACAGTACCGACGAATCTTTTGAGATTGCCACGGCCGTTGTCAATGCCAGAAAAGGCGAGGGGATCAACATCGAGCAGGTCAAGCGTCCCGAGCGAAAAGGGTTTAAGGCGGGAGCCTTGCAGTATGGTCTCGATTGCTCGGATGCCGAGTTCGTCGCCATATTCGATGCGGACTTCGTCCCCGACAAAGATTTCCTCAAAAAGGCCATTCCCCAATTTGTCGACGAGGGCGTGGGGATGGTGCAGTCTCGTTGGGGTCACCTCAACAGAGATTATAGCTTGCTTACTCGTGTTCAGGCATTTGCACTCGATGCTCACTTTACGGTAGAGCAGTCGGGCAGAAACATCGGCAATCACTTCATCAATTTCAATGGGACGGCGGGCGTTTGGCGCCGCAGCTGCATCTTGGATGCGGGAGGCTGGAGTGCGGATACGCTCACTGAAGATCTCGATCTCAGCTACCGCGCGCAGCTCAAAGGCTGGAAGTTTAAGTTTATTGAGAATGTCGTCTCGCCTGCGGAGCTGCCCGCCGAGATGAACGCTTTAAAAAACCAGCAATACCGCTGGAACAAAGGGGCTGCCGAATGCGCCAAGAAGCACATTGGAAACGTATTTCGATCTAAATCGCTCTCGGGAGCCACAAAGATTCACGCTTTCTTCCATTTGCTCAATTCTTCTATTTTCATTTGGATTGTGATTTGCGCGATGGCCTCGTTGCCTTTGATTCTATTGAAAAATCAAGTGGTCGGCTACGAACTCCTTTTTGCTTCAGGTGGAATCTTGCTCTTCAGCTTTTTTGTTTTGGCATTTTTCTACTATACCGCTTTCGTGAAATTGAAAACGGCTCCCAAAAGGACTTTCATTTGGCTTTACCCGGCCTTTTTAAGTCTTTCTATGGGAATGAGCTTGCACAATGCGCGAGCAGTTATTCTAGGCTATATCGGTAAGAAAACCCCTTTCGTTCGCACCCCGAAATGGAATCTGGTGGGGCAGAAGGGTAGCTTTAAGCAAAAGAAATACGTCGATCGAAAGATTCCGCTGATCTCTTGGGTGGAAGGCCTTTTGGGAATCTATTTCTTATTGGCTTTAGCTGTGGGGATTAAGCTAGGCGAATGGGGATTTATCCCACTGCATATCATGCTGGTTTTTGGATTCTTTGCGGTCTTCCACTATTCTGTAAAACACGCTCGACAGTAAATGCGCGATAGAGTAGTACACATTGGCCTTGCAGCAATTTATCTATTCGCCATTCTTTTCATTTCATTCACGCCCAGGCAGGAGTTCGAGCTTCTCCTGATCGGTCTCTTTATCTCCTTTTCGGTTTGGTATGTGTTTCTGACGAAACAGCCAAAGGTTGTATTCCTTCTTGTTCCGGCACTTTTAGCCCGTATCGCCTGTTCGCTGGATCTGCCGCTGCTCAGCGATGATTTCTATCGCTTTATCTGGGACGGACAGCTTCTCCTTGAAGGGGTGAATCCAATTGGTAAAATACCAACCGATGTCAGTCTTGACCTTCGTAACGAGGGTAGGCTATTGGATCAAATGAATTCCCGTGATTATCCTTCGGTGTATCCGCCACTGCATCAGCTTGGAATGGCGTTCGGAGCTTGGTTTGATTCCTTTTGGTATCAAGTCAATGGGATGCGCTTATTCATCGTCTTTTGCGAAGGATTAGGTCTGATCTATTTTTGGCGGTATGCTAAAAGTCTCTTTTACCTTGTACACTTATCTGCTCAATCCATTGGTTGTGGTTGAAGGAATTGGCAACGTTCATTTTGAAGCCGCATTGTTGCCTTTTTTGGCTATAGCCATAGATCAAGCCAGACAGAGCAAGTCTAACGGAGCATCTCTAGGGCTTGGGCTGGCTATTCTGCTCAAGCTAAATCCGCTCATTCTTCTTCCTGCTTTTTTGAAGGAGAGAGATGGGTGGCGTATGGTGCTTGTTACGGGACTTATCGTGGTCTTGGGCTTTTTGCCTTTTGTCGGAGGGGTGTTGGACTCCCTTTCGGGAATTGATCTTTTCTTCAGAAATTTCGAATTCAATGCATCGATCTACTATGTCCTTTCGGAAATAGGGCAGGCTATTATCGGGTACAACCCCGTTTCGATACTCGGGCCTGCTCTGGGCGTGATCAGCGCAACCTTGATGTTGGCGGTGGGTTTTAGTAATGCCGAATTAAAAGAGAAGGCCTTGTTGGTCTATCTCATTTTCCTATTATTCTCAAGCACCGTTCACCCGTGGTATGTCATCCCCGTGGTTTATTTATCGTTATTGACCGATCGAAAGGCCATCTTGATTTGGTCGTTCACTGCCTTCTTTTCTTACAGTCATTATCTGGAAGTTTTAGAGCCTAAATACAATTGGTTAATAGGGGAGTATGCTCTTTTATTTGTAGCTATGATTTATGAATACCGAAGGCGTCCCATTCAGTTATTTCGGGGGTGATAAAGCAGGACGGTGTCGCGTAAATATCGTTCTGTCAAGGTGGGTATAAATCTCTGTGGTGGTGATGCTTTCGTGGCCGAGCATCTCTTGCACTGCCCTCAAGTCGGCTCCGTTTTCGATAAGATGTGTGGCAAAAGCTATGCCGGAAGGTGTGGGGGCTGATGTTCTTTTCAATTTGGGCGATTTGAGCGCGGTTTCTTTTACGATGTTGAATACCATTACCTGCTCAAGGTTTGATCCTCGTCGATTCAAAAAGAGAATATCAGTATGTGCATTTTCAATATCTATGTGACTCGCACCTGATCTCGGTATTGGGCAATAACTTTAGAGCATCTTTTCCAATAGGGAACCAACCGTTCTTTGTTTCCCTTTCCGGTAACCTTCATGAAACCTTCGTCCGGGATGAATGTTTGAGATTTGTAGATTTATCGCTTCGCTAACGCGAAGCCCGCAGCTGTATAGGGTTTCGAGCATGGCTCTATTTCTTGTTCCTTGTGGTTTGCTGAGGTCAATGGCGTTTCAAGAATGGCTTGAACCTCTTCTTCGGCTCAATGTATCGGGAAGCTTTCGAGCTCAGTCGCGGACTTTCAATAAGCTCGGTGGGATCATCTTCTCGGATTTTTTCAAGATTTGAGGTAGCGGTAAAACGCTTTTACCCCTGAGATAAGCCGTGCCTGGGTTCGGGCTTCTTGTCCCGATCGGGCAGTGATGTGTACCATTTCGGTAATATCATTGGTAACCGACAGTGAGGTCATTTAGCGCTTTTCCCATTAGTTCAGTACTGCTTAGTCCCTAAGCTTTGATACATCGTTTGTATGCCAAAAGGGTATTCCCGCTCAGTGCCTTGTTCAAGTTTGAGATATGCTTCAAATCCTTTTGAAAGGGAATACCAATCCATGATCTTTCGAACTTGCGTAAATTTGGTTCAAATCAAACGCGGTTAGATTGA
This sequence comes from uncultured Cryomorphaceae bacterium, assembly GCA_942492545.1. Classification (GTDB taxonomy): domain Bacteria; phylum Bacteroidota; class Bacteroidia; order Flavobacteriales_D; family Cryomorphaceae; genus JAKVAV01. Next base: position 7,758 of record CALOFA010000043.1, read on the forward strand.
AAAGAATTTTAATTATCAACGGTCCCAATTTGAATCTTCTGGGAAAACGAGAGCCGGTTCTTTATGGGTCAAGTCTCATTTGAAGACTTTTTGGATGAATTGAGAACCGAGTTCCCAGCGCTGAGTTGGTTTATTTTCAAGAAAACGGAGAAGAAGCAGCTTATTCGAGCGACTCCACTCTGCTGAAAGTGAGGGTGTTTCAGGGATTGTGTTTAATCCTGGAGCTTATTCACATACTTCTATTGCTGTAGGCGATGCTGTTGCGGGTATTTCATACTCCGGTTATTGAGGTTCATATTTCAAACTATCTTCGCGCGAGAGTTTCGCCAAACGGCATCTTTCGCATGTGAGTAAGTATGCTGCGGGGTAATTAGTGGGAGCGGTTTCGGCATGGGATACCGCTTGGCTGTTGCTCAATTCGCGAGGTCCTGACGCACAAAATTAATGGACGAGAGTGCCGAGAATACTTTCTTGTTCTCCAAGTAATAGGCTTTGACGATACTTCTTTTGTATAGTCCTGTTCGGTTTGGTATCATGCGATTTCTCAAACCAATACTTTCGTTCTTTGATTTAGCCGATTCAAATTAAAATAGAAGGAAATATGCGCCTTCAAAACGGCAAAGAAATGCTAATTCCACGGTGTGAATAGTATAAATATAAAGCCGCTGCTCCATCGAATAAGTCATGCGTTGTAAGGATCTTTGAAAAAGTGACCCTCTTGATAGTCGTTTTTTACAATAATACTCAGGTTGTTTCGGAAGTTGAGATAGGTCTTTGAAGGAATTGGTAGCAGATAGGGTGCCACCTCCCAGATGGTATACAGTAGATTGTGGATTGCAATAAACGCGTTCCACCTCGATTTTTCAGCCGCCAGCAAAGGTCAATTTCCTCCATATGAGCGAAGAGGTTTTCATCGAAGCCTTCCACTTCATGAAAAGACGCAGAACGCATCACGATACAAGCACCTGTAGCCCAGAATACTTCCTCCTCATCTTCATGCTGTCCGATATCTCTTTCGCATTTGTCAAAAATTCTACCTCGGCAGAAAGGATAGCCATTTTTATCCATAAGAATCCGCCGCGAAGCTCCTGCGTATTCAAAATACTCTCGTTTTTGGTAATGCCCTTATTTTTGGCTGGCAAGCCCTAACCTCGGGTCTCTCTTTCATGTCGGTCAGCAGCGGTTCTAGCCATCCTTCGGTGACTTCACAATCGCTATTGAGAATTACATAGATCTCGGCAATCAATTTCCTTTAGAGCTTCATTGTATCCACCTGCAAAACCGTAGTTCTCTGGCAATTGAATTAGCTGCACGTCGGGATACTCTGATTGAAGAAAGGCGATGGAACCGTCTGTGCTGGCATTATCAGCTATCACAATATCAACATCTTCAGGGTTGTGCTTTATTACGAAGGTAGAAAACGGCGAAGATGGGCCACCCCGTTGTAGTTTAAAATAACAACAGACGTTCTCATATGGATTGGTAAGTTAAATAGCGGGCTAATTTAACGCGGATTATCGTAAAAGTCGTTTACTCGGCTACCAAAAGATCCTGTCGATTGTCTTTTTGATCCACGTTATTCATGGGATTATTTCTTTGTTTAAGGATTCGTCTCCATTGTGGATTGTGTAATCTCTCCTGGTATTCCTTCAGAATGGAGTAGCTCATAATCAATACCCATAAGCATTGGGATCGTAGAAAACGAAACGAACATTGTTAAAATTCCTGTCTTGTAATACCTCCAGATTTGATAAGGGTAGGAGCAGGGTTCATTTGCTCGATCGGTTATATCATCTGGCGGACCATATCTCAAGAACACGCGGCCTCTATCGGTTTGATATCCCCTTTTATCGATGGTACCGAACTCTTCTCTCAGCCAATTCAACTCTTTGCTTGTATTTTAGCCACTCGTTTTGCGAATCATTCGGATTGCGGGTATTCCAGAAAGCATAGAAATACCGCTGAAGGTAATTTAGGTCCGTGCTTTCGAAATTCTGAGAAAGTATTGTCCAGCATGGCTTTTTCTTGCCCTGTTGCAATAGGCCTCACCGAGTCTAAGCGCGCATAGTCATAAATAGAGACTTTTGTTTGTATGACTTGGAAACCCAACTGGCAACCATATTATCAGCTTTGCATCAGATTTAATACATCAACTTGCTTCAGTTCTTTGTCTGTAGATTTGATGTTGTGACCTTTCCAAAGAGTTCGTTTTCTCTGGATCGTGCTTCAACTACGATGTAAGTACTCTCCTTGTTTCAACTTCTGCAATGGGTAGTTTCAGAGTTATGGGTACCACTTCGCCCGAGTTGCGCCGCATGTAATTTCCTTGTAGCTCCAATGTCTTTCATTGTCTGCGTCGGCAATGTAACCTGCCAAAAGAAACATTTCGTCCTCTTGGTCTTGATCTGTACCATAGATTTCTGTATACCACTACTTGCTTCACTCATCGTTTCAGACTAGGTAGTCATCGCTAACCATAGGAAGCATGTCGTATCCGGATTTGGTAAATGGACCGGAGGCTCGGTGGTTTTCTTTAAGCTGAAAGCAGTTCGATGTCTGAGAAAAGACGCCTCCTTCGGTCTTTCGGAACTGTAAATTCATAAATGGCAATTGGACTGGAAACGTCTAGATTGATCATTGAGGTCCTTCATTTCAATTTCAAGATCGTAAACACCAGGGAAGTGGCAAATCGCTGAATATGAATAAAATCAGTTATTGTTTCCTGAGACATATCGGGGACTTCACCATTGGTTTTATCAAAGGTGATAATCTGTCGTCCTTCTTTGAAAATTAGTGTCAGCTCGACTTTGCCTTTAAAAGCGTCTTCCCTTCCTCATTTTTCTTGAAGAGTACCACGGAATTTCCCAAGAATCGAAGTATGTTTCCATGATATATCGGCCTTTTTCTGGAACGTAGAAATATTTTGTGGTTCAGAACTGCCAGGGGAGATGCCATAAGGCATTGAGCAGCAATGAGCATCGTTAAGAGGAGGGAGCGCTTCAATAGACGAGTTGTGGACTCCTTTCATGTGTGTTGTCGATTCTAATCTATAAAGGTACGAAATGCGATAAGGTTCATCAACGCAAAGTTTTTTTGATTTTTGATACAAGTCTTTTTTGCCGATTGAACAAAAGGATGTACTTTTGCGGCGGAGAAGTGGCAGAGTGGTCGATTGCACTGGTCTTGAAAACCGGCGTACCGCAAGGTACCGGGGGTTCGAATCCCTCCTTCTCCGCATCGACCGGAAACCCGCATCAACGAAAGTTGATGCGGGTTTTTTGCTTTCCGCACCCCTGAGCTCGCTCAGTAGGGAGCTGAAAGCAAAAAAACCTCACATCGCCAGAGGCGAGGTGGGTTTCGGAGTGATGTAGGTCCCTCTCCCGGGATCACTCCTACGACAGGAGGAGTGAATCCCTTTACGCGTGAAGTTTAAAACAGGTAATGATGGAGGCCACGCGAGCTCGCTCGCACGTGGCTGTGAAGAAAAAAACCAAACTTCGCGGTACGCGAAGTGGGTTTTCGCGTTGATTCAGGTTCCCTCTCCTGGGATCACTCCGACGTCAGGGAGGAGTGAATCCCTTTAAACAGGTAGAGGGCCTTTGCTTACCGAACCTCCTTCAAACCGGATTCTGAAATCAAATTGGCTGCACTCCTTATGCAGCTATTTTTTTTTTAAGTAGTTTTTTCAGCATATGGGAATACTGAAATAGTAATCAATAACTTAACCAAGTGCCCCTCTTTTACGTATCAGTTAGTAGAGTTACATTTCACACCACCTGCAATGATTCAAACTTCTACTGCATCGAAAATCGCAACGAAGACGTCAATTTCGTCTCCACAAGCTTTCATAAATACTTTAGTAGCCATTTCATTTAGCGATGGAGATGTGTCAGCGCTTGCTTTGGCGTTAATAAACCAGAAGTTGGCCTGCAAGGACTTTCTGCTTGATCAAAATTCTGCCGTA